>JANYHK010000125.1 GCA_025359105.1 Myxococcales bacterium
GCCGGAGCCATTTGGCCGACCCGTTCACACGCGCGTCGATCTCGATCGTTCTGAATCTCGCCGAGGGCGCGGGTAAGCACTCCAAGCCGGACAAGCGCCGGTACTACCTGACGGCGAGGGGCTCTGCGACGGAGTCCGCCGATGGAAATAGCGTGCAGTGTGCACAGCATTTTCCGGCGACCACACCATCGACCTGGATCGGGCACGGGCACGGGCACGCGCACGCGTACGGGGAAGATTCGCTTCGCGAATATGGGGGACAGGCCCTAGTGCTTCGTGTCCGCGCTCGGGCTGTTGCAGCGCGCGGCGATCTGCTTGCGGCCCAGCACCAGCACGCACCCACGTAGGACATCCATCGAGAGCACGCCGTCGCGCGGGCAGTACGGGTCGCTCTCGCCGCCGATGAGATCGACGTCGAGCGTCCGTTCCACCTCGCCGACCACGACGGTCGCCTTCGGGATGGTCCGGGACGTGAGCTTCCCGGATGCGCCGTACATCTGCTCCTTGTTCGGAATGCTCTTCGGCGCGAGCGTCTTGCCGGGGATGGAGCCGGCGAGGATATCCGAGCGCTGCGCGCCCGTGTCCACCAGCAGCCAGGCTGGGCTGCCGCCGACGTTGGCCGGCGCGACGTACGCGAGGCCCTTGATCGGGCTCTGCGTGTCCTCGCAGACGCGCGCGCCGATATCGAGCAGGAGCGTGCCGTTCGTCTTCACCGCGTCGTCGAAGTAGGCCGCGCGCAGCTCGTGGGCGACGAGATCGAGGACGACGGCGTCCCCTTCCTCGTTCAGCTTCTGTGGCGAGACGAACGCGCCGATGCCGAGCTTCTCGATGATGCTCGGCACCTCGGTGACGAGCATCGGGAGGTCGTCGAGCTCGCCCCAGTCGTCGAGCGCGAGCTTGGGGTGGTCGACGCGGAACGTGGCGATGGATCGCCCGGCGTGATCGGTGCCGACGTCGCCGAGCTTGTACATCGGAAGGCCGACCTTCTTGGCGAACCAGCCGGCGATGACGTGGGAGTTCGCGCCGGTGTCGATGAGCATCCAGGTGGGGTGGCCGAGGACGGTGCCGTGGACGACGGGGAGCGGGAAGCTGCGGCCGTTGAGCTCGTAGTGGAGCTTGGCCCGCCGCGTCAGGAGCTTGCGCGGGGCGGGGATTCCCTCGCCGGGCGACGCGGCGAGCTGTGTGTGCGGGACCGCGGACGTGCCCGGCGCCGCGCCGCACGCCGACAGCGTCAGCGACAAAAAAACGAGCCCGGCGCGCACACCCCGAAGGGTAGCACCGCGCCGGGCCACGGGTACGTTCCTGGGCGAGGAGCTCAGGTGTTCTTGAAGATCGCCTGCACGTCTGCGAGGAGCTTGAGCGCCTCGGCGCGCGGCCGCTGGAACGCGTTGCGGCCCATGATCGAGCCGAACGCTCCGCCCGCGGCGAGCCCCTTGACCTCCTCGAGCACGGCCGGCGTGTCCTTCGCCTCGCCGCCGGAGAAGATGACGATGCGCTTGCCGTTGAATGCACTCTGCACGCAATGGCGCACGCGCTCGGCGAGGGTCTTGATCGGGATGTTGTACTTCTCGAAGACCTTCTTCGCCTCGGCCTGCTCGACGAACTCCTTCGGCGGCTTGATCTTGATGACGTGCGCGCCGAGCTGCGCGCTGATCTGCGCGGCGTACGCGGCGACGTCGACCGCCGTCTCGCCGTCCTTGGAGATGCCGGCGCCGCGCGGGTAGGCCCACAGCACGGTGGGGAGGCCGACCGATTTCCCCTCGGCGATGAGCTCGCGGAGGTCCTCGTACATGCGGTTGCGCTGACCCGACCCCGGGTAGATCGTATAGCCGATGGCGCTGCAGCCGAGGCGGACAGCGTCCTTGACGCTGCCGGTCACCGCGCTGCAGGGCTGGTCGATCTTGGCGAGCGTGTCGGAGTTGTTGAGCTTGAGGATGAGCGGCAGCTGCGGCGCGAACTTGTCGGCGACCGCCTCGAGGAAGCCGAGCGGCGCCGCGTAGGCGTTGCACCCGGAGTCGAGCGCCAGCTGGGCGTGGTATTCGGGATCGTAGCCCTCGGGGTTCGGCGCGAACGAGCGGGCGGGGCCATGCTCGAAGCCCTGGTCCACGGGGAGGATGACGAACTTGCCCGTGCCCGCGAGCGTCCCGTGGTTCATGAGGCGGGCGAGGTTCGCCTTGGTCCCCGGGTTGTCGGACCCGTACCAAGAGAGGATCTGCTTCGTGCGATCGGTCAGCGGCATCGCGATGCTCCTTCGTGCTCGGCGTGGTCTGCGAGGGAGGCCGAGGCTAGCGGCTTTGGTGGACGAGGCAAGCGTGCCGGCCTCCCCGATGGCCGCGCCCCCGACCCGGCCGGTGTACCCACTGAACGAACGTTCGTTGAACATTAACCGAACGTTCGTTCCTGGCGTAACGTAGAAATGCGTTACGCATTGCTTCTTGTCCGGTGCCGCCTGGCGCGGCACAACGGCGGAGCCATGGCCGAGAGCATCCCCTCCCTCCGCTCCCAACCCCCCGCCGTCGTCGGCACCACCCTCCGCGAGCACGTCCTCCACGGCATGCACGCCGCGCCCGGTGCGACCGGCGAGTTCACGTCGCTGCTCAACCACATCTCGCTCGCGGTGCGCATCATCAACTCGCGCGTCCGCTCGGCCGGCCTCGCGGGGATGCTCGGCTACACCGGCGAGGTCAACGTGCAGGGCGAAGAGGTCCAGAAGCTCGACGCCTTCGCCAACGACGTCCTCATCAACGTCCTCGAGCGGAGCGGCCACTGCGGCATCCTCGCCAGCGAGGAGCTCGAGGACGCCCGCATCGCCGAGTCGCGCGGCAAGTACGTCGTCCTTTTCGATCCCCTCGACGGCTCGAGCAACATCGACACGAACGTCGGCATCGGCACCATCTTCGCGATGCTGCGCCGCTCCTCGCCGAAGGACAATGTGGCGGTCGACGACGCGCTGCGCCCCGGCCACGAGATCGTCTGCGCCGGCTACACCCTCTACGGCCCGAGCACGTTGTTCGTCCTGTCCACCGGCCACGGCGTGCACGCCTTCACGCTCGACCCGAACGTCGGCGAGTTCTTCCTGTCGACGCCGAACATCCGCTGCCCTTTGCGCGGCAACGGCTACTCGGTCAACGAGGGGAACTACTCGCGCTGGCCGGCGCCGATCCAGAAGTGGAACCAGTGGATCAAGGAAGAGGACAAGCAGACCAATCGCCCGTACGGACACCGCTACGTCGGCTCGCTCGTCGCCGACGCGCACCGCACCCTCCTCAAGGGCGGTGTCTTCGCGTACCCGGCCGACACGAAGAGCACGAACGGAAAGCTCCGACTGCTCTATGAGGCCAACCCGATGGCGTTCCTCTTCGAGCAGGCAGGCGGCGCCGCAACCGACGGAGCTCAGCGCATCCTCGACATCAAGCCGACGAGCCTCCACCAGCGCACGCCGCTCGTCCTCGGGTCGAGCGAGGACGTGATGACCTACCGCCAGTTCATGATGGGGGAAAGGTGAGCGAGGCGCGCCCCTACTTCGCGGTCTCCGTGCTCGTGCTCGTCGCGGCCTCCGCGCTTGCGTGCTCGGGCTGCCGCGACAAGACCGTTGCGGCCACCGACGCGGGCACGGCGACGTCCCCGTCCGCCTCGCCCCGAGCGAGCGGCTCGGCCCTCGCCGTCACGAAGCCCACCGAGCCTCCGTTTCCCGCCGATCCCGGGACGGGCTGGGATGGCACGATTAGTCTCGCGGTGTCTAGCGTCGACCATCCGCTCGAGATCCCGATGCAGCTCGTCATCCGCGCCAACCGCGTCCGCTACGACGCGCCGACGCACTACAAGGGGATGGAGGCGAGCACCATCGTCGACGTCGCGCTGCGCCGGCTCGTCGTCTTTGCGCTGGACGACAACGAGTACACGCGCGCGGACCTGCCCGCAGCGGACGCCGACGCGGCGAGCTTTCCGCTCGCGCGGACCGGGAAGAAGCTGACGCTCGAGGGCCTCGAGTGCGACGTGTACGAGCAAAAGCGCGGCAAGGCGAGCAGCATGGCGTGCATCCACGAGGGCATCGCCTTCGTCGACCCGAGCATGGTCGTGACTGGGCTCACGCCGCCAGCGTGGCTGCGAGGGCTCGGAGTGAGCAAGCGCTTCGTCCTTCGCGCCGTCGAGGTGGACGACAAAGGGCGCGAGGCCTTCCGTCTCGAGACGAAGTCCGTGTCGGCCGTCCGCAATCCCCAGTCCGTCAACCTGCCCCGCAACTACGTCGAGGCGAAGGGCAAGATGGCCGGCTCGCCGTTCCGCCCCGGCCTACCGGATTAGCGGTTAGACGCCGACGGTGTCGGGGGGCCAGATGTATTTGTGCATCTGGAGCTGGACGCGCACCGGGAGCTTGTCGGCCAGGACCCAGGCGACGACGTCCTTGGCGGCGAGGCGCCCGAAGACAGTGCTGACGAGCAGGTTCGGTGTCCTCTGTGGAAGCTGGCGCGTGCGCACAGTCTCGCGCATCCACTCGTAGTCCTCGCGGGTCGCGAGGACGAACTTGAGCTCGTCCGCGGGCGTGATGTGCTCGAGGTTGCTCCAGCGGTTCTTCGACGATTCTCCGGAGCCCGGCGCCTTCAGATCCATGATCTTGTGCACGCGCGCGTCGACGGGTGACACGTCGGCTTCGCCGCTCGTCTCGAGGAGCACCGTGCGACCCGCGTCGCAGAGCTCGCGCAGCAGAACAGCCACGCCCGGCTGCAGCAGCGGCTCGCCGCCGGTGAGCTCGACGAGCTCGGTGCCGGTCGCCAGCGCCCTGGCGAGGACATCGGCGCGTGGCATGCGCGTACCGCCGTAGAACGCCTGCGGCGTGTCGCACCAGGTGCAGCGGAGGTTGCAGCCCGTCGTCCGCACGAACGTGCACGGCAGCCCGGCGAACGTGGATTCTCCCTGGATGCTCGAGTAAATCTCGTGGATGACGAGGGTGTCTTCCTTGGCCACGGCGCTTCTCTCGTAGCAGCTCAAGGGCCCGTGATCACGCTGGGGGCGGGGATTTCGGTGGGGGCGGGGCCCGGGACGAGCATCGGCGGATGCGACCGTCCGGTGTAGTAATGCATGACCGCCCACGCCGCCGCGGCGACCGACGCCACCGCGAGCACGACGAGACTCAGAGGGGGCAGAGGCAGCCGAGTGGGCCGCGGCGGGGTGGGAGCCGGCTTCGTCGTTGGCGGCGGGCGCTTCATGCGGAAAGGTGGGCGACGTGACATACCCCGAGGTAGCTTCAGCTACCACGTGACCGCGAGAACGACAAAGCTCGCGCCCGCCACGCTGGGCGCCGCGCTCGTCGCCCTCGCGGCGTGCGCCGTCGACGCGCGTCCGCCGCGGCCGCCCCCACGCCCTCCCGTCTTCGCGGCCGCGCCGCCGCCCTCGCCCAAAATGGTCGCCGTGGATGGCTCGTACTACGTGCCCGTCGACGCCAACGTGAAGGTCGTCATTCCTCCGAGCGACCTGCCCCTGAGCGACGACCAGATCGCGCGCCTCGAGGGGGCCGAGGGGCGCTGGGCTCGCTCGCCCGAGCTGGCGCGCGAGCGGGTTCGTCGAGGTGGCTTCGCCGTCCTCACCGGAAACGGGCGGCCACGCCTGGGCGAGCTCTACGTCGCGCTCAGAGACGCGCGCGTGCCGTTCGTCATCACGATGGACGCGATGATCCAGGTCGCCCACTTTGCGATCGATCGCATGCTCGCGGAGGCCGAGAGCAAGACGATGACGCCCGCGCTCATGGCGCTGCTCACCCGCGTGGGTCGGCGTCTCGACGCGGAGAGCGCGAAGGTGACGACCGATCTCGACGTGGCCTACGACGCCGCGCGCGGGCTCGTCGGCGTCGGACGCGCGCTCGTCGATCCGACGTGGGAGCCCGCGCCCGATCTCGCCCAGGCCATCTCGGCGGACGTGCGCGCCGTCGCGAACGGTGGGGCCAGTGTGCAGGTGAGCGCGTCGCTCGGCGTTCCGATCGACTTCGCGCTCCTTGCGCCACAAGGCGCGCTCGCGGCGGGCGACACGCAGCTCGGCGCGTACCGCGCGGCCGCGTGGCTCGGCGCCGCTCCACTGGCCCTCGCGTCTCGCGCCGACGCGGAAGGGGGCACCGGTGACGTGTACCAGGCGAGGAGCCGCACCCGCGCCGCGCTTCTCCTCGCGCGTCTTCTCCAGCCCGACGTCGACCCCACCGCCGCAGAGGCGTTCGACGCGATCGCCCGGCCGCTCGCGCTCCTGCGCGGTCCTTCCGACGATCTCTCGCCGCGCGAGTTGCTCGCGCTCGCGAAGGTCGCCAAGGTCGACGTCCGCTCCGTCGAGGCAGTGCAGAACGTCAGCCGCATCGACAAGGTGCGTCGTGCGGCGACCAGGGCGCGTCAGGCTCGCATCCTCGACGGCGTCCCCGGCGTGCAGGTGCGGCTGCTCGGGGGCGCGGCGGCCCCCGACGCCGAGGTCTTGCAGGCGTTCGTCGGCTCGGCGGCGGCCGCGCACACGTTACCGGGCGGCCTCGATCTCGCGACGTGGCTCGGGGCCAGTGAGGCGCGCTCGATCGTGCGGGAGGTCGAGCCGGACGAGTCGCCGGAGTACGACGCGGTCCTCGCCGCGCAGCTCCAGCGCCGTCCTCCGGAGGCGGACAGGCACGGTTCTCTCGTATGGACGGGCCTCGGCGCCCTCTCGAGCTACCTCGGCGCGTCGACGGCGGACGGCGCGCTCCCGGCGGCATCGACGTGGGCGTGGCGGCGTCGCAAGGTCGAGGTCGCGCTCGGCGGATGGGCGACCTTGCGCCACGACGCGGTGCCGTTCAGCCGGCTCCCGTCGCCGAAATCCCTCCCGGCGGCGCCGCCTACGAGCAAGGTCGCGCCGGCGATCGGCTTCGTCGAGCCGCATCCCGACGCGATCGCCCGGCTCGTTGCCCTCGTCGAGCAAGCGGCGCGCGGGCTCGTGGCGGTGGGGGCCATCGAGCGCCCGCCGGCCGGCTCGGTGGCGCTCCTTGCGCTCGATCTGCTCCGGGCGTGCCTCGCGGTCGCGCTGCGCGAGGCCAACGACGAGCCCCTCGAGGCCGAGCAAGCGCAGGCGCTCGCCGAGATGCCGGGCAGGCTCCTCGAGTTCGAGGCGCGGCTCGCCCCTTCGCGCGGCGGCGACCGCACGCTCGTCGCCGGCGTTCATGAGGACCGCTCCGGCGCCTTGCGCGTCGTCGAGGTCGCGACGGGCGTAGTCGACGAGATGTTCCTCGTCGTCCGAGAGCCGCGGACGGGGCGCCTCGTGCTCACCGTCGGCGCCTCGCTCGCCGCCCACGAGTGGATCGAGCCTGGCCCGCCGATCACGGACTCGGCGTACCGCGCCCGGCTGGGCGCCCGGCCGCTCCTGCGCGCGTCGTGGACGTCCCCCTACGTCGTCGGGCCCGTGACGAACTGAGCTACACTGGCCCGGCTATGCCGGAAGTCGTCGACGTCCTCATCGTGGGCGGTGGCCCCGCGGGGCTCGTGACCGGGCTCGCCCTGCTGACAGCCGAGCCCCACCTGAAGGGGCGCGTCGTCCTCCTGGAGAAGGCCCACTACCCGCGCGAGAAGCCATGCGCGGGCGCGATCGGTGGCCGCGGCCTCCGCATCCTCGAGCGCCTCGACGCCGTCCCGGCCGTGCCTAGCGTCCCCATCACCACGATGTCGTTCCGCGCGTCGCTCGGCGAGGTCGCCTCCCAGGTCGGTGACATCGGCCGTGTCGTGCGTCGCATCGAGTTCGATCACGCGCTCGCCGAGATCGCCCGCGCGCGCGGTCTGCGCATCGTCGAAGGAGCCAAGGTCGACGCTGTGCAGGTCGCGGGCGGTCGCGCGCTCATCACGGCCGGCGGCGCGTCGTACGACGCCAAGATCGTCGTAGGCGCCGACGGCGTCGGCAGCGCGGTGCGCAAGGCGATGGGTCTCGGCGCCGGGACCATGCGGGCGCAGGTGCTCGAGCTCGACACGGAGATGGTCGCGGCGGAGAGGACGCGGAGCGCCCTGCACTTCGACGCGACCGACCGCGGCCTCACCGGCTACTACTGGGATTTCCCGACGATCGTCGACGGTCGCGAGCTCATGTGCCGCGGCATCTACCATCTTCGGCTCGCCGACGACGACGTCGATCTCGCCGCGCGGCTCGGCACGTACCTCGGCACGCTGGGCCTCGACATCTCCTCTTACAAACAAAAGCGCTACGCCGAGCGCGGCCTCGATTTCACCGAGGGCTTGTCGCTTGGTCCGCTCATGCTCACCGGTGAGGCCGCTGGAATCGATCCGATCACGGGCGAGGGGATCGCGCAGGCCATCGAGTACGGCGCGCTCGCCGGCGAGTTCGTCCGAAAGGTGCTCCACAGGCGGGAGGAGCTCGAGCGCTGGACCCGCACCGTGCACCGCTCACGGCTAGGCGTCGACCTGCGCGTCCGCCGCCGCCTCGTGCGATCGTTCTTCGGCGCCCAGCGCGCGTCGATGGAACGGCTCCTGCTCGATCCGGTGTCGCTACGTTGTGGGGGCCGCCACTTCGGCGCGCTCCGTCACGATCCTGCCGAAGTCGCGCGCTCGATGGTGCGCATCGGCGTGACGTGGCTCGGCAGCTTCGCCTGAGGGTCAGCCCGCCGCGCGGAGCTCCGCGGCCGACCATGGGTATTTGGCGACCATCCTCCGCCCGCGCTCGCGTGTCTTCGGATCGAGGTCCCCTTTCGCCGCGAGCCGGAACGCCTCGGCGAGCTCCTCCGCCTTCTGGAACCGATCCGCCGGCGCCTTCGCCATCGCGATCGCGAGGACGAGCTCCACGTCCGCAGGGAGCCGGACGATGGCGCCCGGCTGCGGCGGCGGCGTGTGCACGACGTTGTAAAGGACGCCCGCGATGTCGTCCCCCACGAACGCCGGTTTGCCCGTCAGCGCGCGGTAGATGACGTTCGCGAGCGCGTAGAGGTCGGTGCGGTGATCGACCGATTCGAGACGCACCTGCTCGGGCGCCATGTACGACGGCGTCCCGACGAGCGCGCCGTGCGTCATCGTGCTCCCCGCCGCTTCGTAGCGCGACACGCCGAAGTCGAGCACCTTCCACACACGCGGGTCCCCCTCGTGTAGGACGAGGTTGTGCGGCTTGAGGTCGCGGTGGACGATGCCGGCCTCGCGGATCGCGACGAGCGCCTTCGCCGCGTGCTCGACGAGCTCCGCCACGCGCCCCAGCGGGAGCCGAGTCGACTTGCGGAGATGCCACGCGAGATCGTGCCCCAGGAGGAGCTCCATCGCGACGTAGGGGAGCCCCGACGGGCTGAGCCCGGCCTGCAGCACGCGCGCGACGAACGGCGACGCGACCTTCTCCGCGATCTCCGCCTCGCGCACGAAGCGCTTCACCTGGTCCGCGTCGCTCAGGATCATCGGGTGCAGCAACTTCACTGCCGCGAGCGCGCCGGTCTCCAGGTTCTCCGCGCGGTACACCTCCCCCATCCCCCCGCGGCCGACCACTTCGCCAAGCGTGTATCCTGCAAGCGTTTCCCCGGTGTACCGGCCTTCGCCGGGGCGCTGGGCGCGATCGAGCTCGCCGCGGGCTTCGACCAGTAGCGCGTCTCGCTGCTGGATCTGCCGCGTCGCCCGCTCGACGCGCGCGATGGCCGCCTGCGTGGCGCGTCGGCTGGAGCGCGCGAGGAAGAACGTCGTCACGAAGACGACCTGCGTCATGACGACGAAGAACCACCGCCACGCCGCCGGGAGGTGACTGATCGGCATCGGCCCGAGGTCGGGCAGGATGCCGGTGACGACACCGACCGAAAGGGTCGCGTAGAAGACGGCGCCGACGATGTACGTCGTGGTCGCCGCGCGCGGGCTCTCGGACAGGCCGAAGAAGTACACGCCGAGCGGAAGCACCATCGCGGCCGCGGTGAAGAGACCGAAGTAGAAGAGGGCGAGCTCGCCGGTGATCCCGAACACGACGCCGAGCAGCGTGGCGAGGCGCGCCGTGTAACGCGACTCGTTCTTCAGCATGCGCACGACGACGATGCCGATGATCACGACCGTCCCGCAGAGCGACATCGCGAGCGCGCGAAGCAGCGGCGGCCCGGGCACGAAGGGCATGAACGCCGCCGCCACCAGCGTCATGCCGGCGGTGAGCGCGAAGAACGCGCGCGCGCGCGCCGCCTGCTCCGAGTGCATGACGACCGAGGCCGCCATCGAGAGACCGACGGTCGGGAGCGGCCCGGAACCGGCCGCGGAGGGAGGCGTGCCTGCCATCGTGGGCGAGTCGAGTGCGGCCGGCGTCGCCGCGAGGGTCTTCGCGTCCTGATCCTCCGTCATACCCACCTGGAGAGTAGCAGCTTCGGCCGGGCTATTTGTGCCGAGGTCGCTTTGGGACCGGCTTAGGTTTCCGGTGCTTCGGGGGGTGAGGACGGGAAGCGGCGGGGGCCGCGTCGACCGCGCCGCCGCCGTCGTCGTCGTCGTCGTCGTCGCCGGCGTCGTCGCCGGCGTCGGCGTCGGCCGCCGGAGCCGGAGTCGGAGTCGGGGTCGGAGTCGGGGTCGGGGTCGGAGTCGGGGTCGGGGTCGGGGTCGGGGTCGGGGTCGGGGTCGGGGTCGCGAGGGTCATGGCGTTTCCGCGGGCGCGCAGGAGGGCGAAGGCGGCGATGGCGACGGCTGCGCCGAGGAGCATGCCGAGCGCGAGGAAGAGCATCGTCCGGCGCGTTCGTTTTTGCCGGCGGTCGGCGAGGGGCGGCTCGGTCGTCGCGGCGTCGGCGAGGCGTTTCTTCGCGGGCGCCACGGTCTCGCGCTCGGCCGCGGGATCCGGCTTCTTGTCGGGCAGGTCCTCATCGCCTGCCCGCACCGTCGCGCGGTCGAAGAGGTTGTTCCCCGCCGGAGGACGGTCGCTCGCTGGCGTCACGCGCGCGCCGCGGAGGATGCCCTCGATCTTCTCGACGTACCCGCGCGCCCGCTCCGGTGCGAACGGCGCAATCGCCCGCGCGATCTCGGCCACGTTGGTGTACCGCGCCTCCGGAACCTTCGCGAGGCACTTGAGGAGCACGGCCTCGAGCGCCACCGGAAGATCCGCGCGCACGCCGCGGGGTGGATCAGGGCCCTCGTTGGCGATCTTGATGCACAGCATCGGCGCGTTCTCGGCGACGAACGCCGGACGCCCGGTCAGCATCTCGTAGAACGTCGCGCCGAGCGCCCAGATGTCGGCGCGCTCGTCGACGTCCTTCGTCGACGCCATCTGCTCGGGCGACATGTACCCCGGCGAGCCCATGATCGCCGCGGTCCGCGTGACGGCTGTGCCGCGGAACTTCGAGATCCCGAAATCGAGGAGCTTGAGGCACGGCGTGCCGTCGCCGCGGGTGACGACGTAGCAGTTCGACGGTTTGAGATCGCGATGGATGATCCCGCAGGCGTGCACCTCGGCGAGGCCCGCACAAGCGTGCAGCGCGAGCTCGACCGCCTCCTCGACGGGCAGTGCGCCGCGGGCGTCGACGAGCTCAGCGAGGTCCTGCCCTTCGAGCAATTCCATCACCATGAACGGCGGCCCGTCCGGGACCTTGCCTACGTCGAAGACACGCGCGACGTGCTCGCTGTTCAGCTTCGCGAGTCCCTTCGCCTCGCGCGTGAAACGAGCGACGACCTCCTCTTGCGCGATCATCCGCGGGAGGAGGGCTTTGACCGCGACGCGCTGGTCGAGGCCCACGTGAACGGCCTCGAGCACTTGCCCCATGCCGCCTTCCCCGAGCACCTTCTCGATGCGGTATTTGCCGGCGAGCACGTCCCCCGGCTTGATTCGCCGGGCCTCCACGGGCTCAGCGCCGGTCTCGTTCTCCTGGGGCTCCGCCATCGTCGGGGCGCCAGTCTAGCCCCATCCGCCCGCGCCGCCTGCGTCGGCGAAGGCGGCGGCGGCCTCGCAGCGCCAGCGGCGCCAGCGACGCCAAAGGGCCACCCCGGCGGGTGCATCGCTTGCGTTTGTCCCGATCCACTGTAAGAACCCGAGGTTCCGCCGTGAATACCTCCCAAACCGCGACCCCGAAGACCCCGCATCCGTACGAGAGCTTCGTGCACCTCGTGCAGAAGCCGGCGCGCTACCTCGGGGGCGAGTACGGCGCGCGGCCGAAGGACTGGGCCAGCGTGCGCGCGCGCGTCTGCCTGGCGTTCCCCGACGTCTACGACATCGGCATGAGCCACCTCGGCTACAAGATCCTCTACAAGATCCTGAACGACCACCCGCACACGCTCGCCGAGCGATGCTACGCGCCGTGGGTCGACATGGACCGCGAGCTCCGCGCGCGCGGCTTGCCGCTCGTCTCCCTCGAGAGCGCGCGCCCGCTCCGTGACTTCGACGTCGTCGGATTCTCGCTCCAGTTCGAGCTTACCTACTCGAACATCCTGTCGATGCTGGAGCTGGGGCGGGTGCCGCTCCGGTCGAAGGATCGCGGCGAGGCCGATCCGCTCGTCATCGCCGGCGGCCCGACGGCAACGCACCCCGAGCCGGTGAGCGCGTTCATCGACGCCATCGTCATCGGCGACGGCGAGGAGCGCGCGACGGAGATAGCCCTGCTCTGGACCGACCTCAAGACCGCGGGCGTGCCGCGGGCGGAGCGGCTGCGGCACCTCGCGACCCTGCGCGGCGTGTACGTGCCGTCCTTGTATTCTACACGCGTCGACTCCGACACCGGCTTCACCGTCGTGGACGCGCCGCTCGCGGATGCTGGGGATTGCGCACGCCTGCCCGTCGAGCGCTCGCTCGTCGACGACCTGAACGCCTACCCGTTCCCCGACGACGGCCCCATCGGCGGTCCCGAGGCCATCTTCGATCGCATGTCGATCGAGATCGCGCGCGGCTGCACCGAGGGCTGCCGGTTCTGCCAGGCCGGCATGATCTACCGCCCCGTCCGCGAGCGCGATCCTGAGCAGATCGTGGACACGCTGGTGAGCGCCATCAAGAAGAGCGGCTACGACGAGGCGAGCCTCACGTCGCTCTCGACGGCGGACTACTCGTGCATCGCGCCGCTCGTGAAGAAGGTGACCGAGCGCCTCACGCCCGAGAAGGTCTCGCTCGGCGTATCGAGCCTCCGCGCCTACGGGCTCAGCGAGGACGTGCTCGACGATCTGCAGAAGGTCCGCGCCACCGGCGTGACGTTCGCCCCCGAGGCGGGCAGCCAGCGGATGCGCGACGTCGTGAACAAGAACGTCACCGAAGAGCAGCTGATGCAGACCGCCGAGCGCATCTTCGCGCGTGGGTGGGCGTCGATGAAGCTCTACTTCATGATCGGCCTACCGACCGAAGAGGAAGAGGACGTCCGTGAGATCGTCCGCGTAGGCCAGCGCGCGCGGGAGGCCGGCAAGCGCGTCAAGAAGGAGCGCAACCTCGGCGGCGCACCGAAGGTGACGGTCAGCGTCTCGACGCACGTGCCCAAGCCGCATACGCCGTTCCAGTGGTGCGCGATGGACCCGGCGCCGGTCGTGCGCGAGAAGCAGTCCTGGCTCGCGCAAGAGGCCGGGCACAACGGCGTCGAGCTCCGCATGCACGACGCCGACACGTCGTGGCTCGAGGGCGTCTTCGCGCGCGGCGATCGCAGCCTGTGCGACGTGCTCGAGCACGCGTACAAGGCTGGCGCGAAGTTCGACTCGTGGGAAGATCAGCTCAAGATCGAGATCTGGGAGGCGGCGTTCGACGCGTGCGGCGTCGACATCGCCAAGTACCTCGGAACCATCCCGGTGACGGCGCGCCTCCCGTGGGACCACATCTCCGTCGGGCTCGAAGACGGCTTCCTCGCGCGCGAATACCGCAAGGCCCTGAAGAGCCGCCTCAGCCTCCCGTGCGGCAAGGCTGCCGGCATGTTCGTCCACCACACGAACCTCGACGACGCCAGTCCCGATGCGCGAAGGCTCGTCTGCTACGACTGCGGCGTCGCGTGCGATCTGTCGGCGATGCGCAGCGAGCGGCTCGTCTACCTGACGAAGCTCGGCGCCAAGTCCAAGGTGACGCCCAAGGCGCTCCCCGACGTGGCGGCGACCGGCAAAGGCAAGGCGCCGCCGCCGCGCATCGTGCAGGGGGTGGCGCGCCGCTACCGCTTCGCGTTCACCAAGGTCGGACCCAGCGCGTTCCTCTCGCACCTCGACCTCATCCGCGCGCTGCCCCGGGCGTTTCGGCGCCTCGACCTGCCGCTCTACTACAGCTCCGGTTACCACCCGAAGCCGGAGATGACGTTCGGCCCCGCGCTCAGCCTCGGCGTCTCGAGCCTCGCCGAGATCGTCGACGTGAAGCTCACGTGCGACGTCGATCCCGCCGCCATCCTGCAGGGGCTCTCCGATGGCTCGGGGGACGGCCTCCGCTTCTTCGGTGGCGTCGCGCTCGCCGAGCAGGACGCCAGCATCTCGCGCATCGTGGACGCGGCGCGCTACGTGGTCGCCATCCCGCGCGTCGTCGTGAACGAGCAAGGCGGGGACGCCTGGTTGGATGACGCGATCGCCAAGCTCATGAGCGAGACCGAGCGCAAGGTGCTGCGGAAGATCGACGGCATCGGCAAATGGGTCAACGTGCGCGAGTTTTTGCGCGGCGTCACCCGGGGCGACGATGCGGGCGTGCTCGCGGCGGCGGGGCTCGTCGGCGATCTCGTGCCCGTCACCGTGGACGTCGAGATCCGCGGCTCCGGGGCGGTGAAGATCAGCGAGGTCATCGAATCGCTCGCGCCCGACCTCCCGCATCGCGCCGTCCGCGCGGCGATCGGCATGTGGAAAAACGGCGAGATCGCGTCGCCGCTCGATCTGGCCGCGGTGAAAAAGACGCGAACGCTGACGGAGCGCGCCGAGGCGGCAACGCTGACCGAGCCGATCGAGCTGGGCGCCGGCGCCGAACCCGTCGTCACGCCAATGACGGCATCGACGCCGGCGGAGTAGGTCCGCTCGTCCGGAAGAACGTCCGCGCCGCGCGCACCGCCGCCGCGTCGCGCGTGGCGTCGCCCGGCCGGTTGCCGTGCCCGACGAGCGCGCCGGCGAAGCGCATGTGCATGTACTCTGCAGTCAACTCGAGGGTGCGGAGGAGCGGACCGCTGCTCGCGTCTTCCCCCGGCTCGTCGGAGTTCACGGTGATGACCCAGAGCGCGCGCCCCTTCAGCGCGTTCTTGAAGTCGAGAGCGGGCACCCGCATCCACGCGCTCCAGTGATCGAGGTAGAGCTTCACGGACGCGGGGAGGCTGTACCAATACGTGGGCGTCGCGAAGACCAGATCGGTCGCCCACATCGTGGCGTCGAGGAGCGTCTTGGCGTGGCCGGTGGGGGCGGGGTACTCGCCGGCGCCTTCGTGACGCACGTCGACGAACGGGGGAAGCGGCAGGTCGCGGAGCCGCAGCCATCGTACCTCCGCCCCGTCGGGCAGCCCTTCGATCGCGTGTTTGGCGAGGACCTCGGAGTTGCCGCCGTCGCGTGTGCTGCCGAGGACGATGCTGAAGCGTCGGTTCATCAGAAGGATCTTCGCACGAGCGTGCCGCCTTCGCCTGCTGCATAAACGAGCTCGCCGGAGCCGGCCACGCAGAGCAGATCTCCGGTGGTGTGTGCTTCCTCGACGCGCCAGAGGCCTGCGCCGGCGGAGCGGAGGATCGTCCCGGCGGCTCCGACCGCGTAGATCGCGAGGCCGTCGCCGGCGACGGCGTGGAGATCGTGGAGCGTCCCGCTCGCCTCGCGCACCCAGCCGTCGCGCGCTCGCCGCACGATCGCGCCGCCTTTGCCGACCGCGTAGACGACGCCGTCCTGCGCGGTCGCGGCGAGGAGATCGGCCGCGATGCCGCTCGACTCCTCCACCCACGTGGAGCCTCCGGGCCGCTGCACCAGGATCGTGCCGCTCGCGCCGACCGCGTAGACGCCGTCGGTGGTGCGCGCGACGCCGTTCAGATCGCGCGTGGTGCCGCTCTCCTCCGGGACCCACCGCCCGCGCTCGCGCCGGAGGATCGTTCCGGAGGCGCCGACCGCCCAGGCGTCCTCGCCCGCCGCAAAGACCCCACGCAGCTCGCGCGCGCCGACCCGTGGGAGGGTCTCCGCGGTCCACGCCCGGCCGCTGCCCTCCGCGAGGATCGCGCCGCGCTCACCGACGGCGTACATCCGTCCGCGCTGCCCGCCACCGATGCCGTGGATCGTCGGCCAGTGCGCAGGGATGGCGTCGTCGCCTTCGCCGTCGTCGGGGCCGCCGCCGAAGCGGAGGAGCGACCCTTCGCCACCGAGGAGCACGCTCCCTGACGCCGAGCCGGCGGCCGTGCTTTCGGCCACAGCGGCGCGGAGCGTTCGCGCGCTCGTGGTGAGCGGTCGCCATTGCGCGTCGCTGCGGCTCTGCACGGCGAGGGTCGGCACCGCCGTGCGGGCGCTCGTCATGGGGAGGCGCGCGGCGACGATGCCTGTCACGGTCGCTGCGCATACGACGCCTAGCGCCAGAGCGAGCGTCGGCCGGGCTGGCCTCACGGGCGGCCGAGAGGTCGCACCGTGGCGGGCGTCGGCGAGCGCCGCGCGCAGCTCCGCGTTCTCGCGCTCGAGCTGGGCGACGCGCTGGAAGGCTGCTTCTTCTTCGTCTCGAAACGGAGACCGCGCCACCCTCCGAGCGTAGCACCGCGCCGTGGTAGCGTCGCGCCGTGCCCGTCCCCATTGTCGAGCCCCCGACACTGGCCGTCCTCGCCCTCGTCAGCTTCTTCGCGGGGCTCGTCGACGCGATCGCCGGCGGGGGAGGGCTGCTCACGGTGCCCGCCCTCCTTGCGGCTGGGCTTCCCCCCCACCTCGCGCTCGGGACGAACAAGGGCCAGGCCTCGTTCGGCGCGGTCTCGTCGTTCCTCTCGTTCTGGACGCGCGGCGAGGTCGATCGCCCGCGCGCACCGCTCGCCTTCTCGGCCGGGTTCGTCGGATCCCTCGGCGGCGCGGCGCTCCTGTTTCTCCTGAGCCCCGAGCGGCTGCGGCCGATCGTCCTGGTGCTCCTCGTCGTCGCCGCGGCGATCGTCGGGCTGCGCCGCACCACCCACGCAACCGAGCCCTGGGCCAAACGCCCCCGTCTCGCCCTCGTGATTCTCGCCGTGTCGCTCGGCGCGTACGACGGATTCTTCGGTCCCGGAACCGGATCCATTCTGATCGTAGGGAACGCGCTCCTGTTCGGCGACAACCTCACACGCGCGTCCGGCAACGCGAAGGTGGTCAACCTCGCGTCGAACCTGGCCGCCTTGCTCCTCTTTTCAATCGGCGGCACCGTCCTCTGGCACGTCGCTCTCCCGATGGCCGCGGCCAACACGCTCGGCGCCTTCGTCGGCGCGCGCCTCGCGGTGAAGCGCGGAGACGGTTTCGTGCGCGGGGTGGTGCTCCTCGTCGTGCTCGCCCTCGTCGTAAAGCTCGCCATCGACCTCGTGCGCCGCTGACATCGAACCGGCCGAAACGGCGAACCCACGGCGAAGAGAGTGGACCGGTTGCAGCTTTGCCCGGAGACTCCGATACTGTCGTCCCACGATGACGGGCCCCCTCACACGCCTCGTCTTCGGCCTCGCAGTGCCGGAGACCCTCACGGCGCCCGAAGCCGGCGTGGGCCCCCTCATTCGCTGGATCGGCGCGCGCGCCGGCGTCGACCTCGTTCGCTTCCAGGTCCCGTCGTACGAGGCGCTCGTACGCCAGATGGTCGACGGGGCGCTGCACGTCGCATGGCTTCCGCCGATCGTCTTCGTTCGCCTCGAGCACCAAGGGATCGCGGCGCCGCTCGTGGTGAACCGTCGGCGCCGCACTGGCGCTGCCGGCTACCAGTCCGTGCTCGTGGTGCCCATCGCCTCGGAGATCGCGTGTCTCGAGGATCTGCGCGGGCGCAGCATCGCGTGGGTTGATCCGCTCAGCGCGAGCGGCTACGTCCTCCCGCGCATCCAGCTCGCCGCGCACGGGATCGACCCGCGGACGGCGTTCGCCGAGGAGCGCTTCTACGGCTCGCACCAGGCCGTGGTGCGCGCGCTCATCGATGGCTCCGCCGACGTCGCCGCAACGTTTGCCGGCCTCGACGACGTCGGCGCCGTCTCGCGCGGCGCGTGGACGAACGAGACCGGCGAGTACTCGCCGCTCCGCGTGCTCGCGACCTTCGGAGAGATCCCCGCCGACCTCATCGCCGTCCGCAGTGACGTGGACCCAGAGTTGAGGAGCGCGCTCACCGCTGCGTTCGTCGACGCCTGCGCCGATCCCGCGATGGCGCCGCTCGTGAAGAGGACGTTCGGCGTGGAGACGTTCGCCCCCGACTCGTTCGCGAGCTACGACGGACTGCGCCGCGCGATCGACGCCGCTGCCGCGCGTGGGCTCATGGATCTGGCCGTCGTCAACTCGACGCGCATGCCGACCCGTCCACCGGTCTCTACCTGAGCGGAGGACCGTTCAGCGCTTCGCAGCGATGGGGCGCTTGCCGCCGGCGCCGATGGCGCGGAGCGCACGACACACGTCGCCGTCCTTGCACGGGCCCACGGCGCCGGAGTGACTCGGCCACGCGAACGGCCCCAGGTCGGCGATCTTCTGGCGTACGTCCGGTCCCCGCCACGTAGGTGCCGCGTGCGCGAGCGTCGCTTCGCGATCGGTCGCGGTCCCGGCGAAGGGGACGCGGAGCAGCGGCGAGAGCCCGACCTTCTGCACCGGCGTCCCGTCGGGGAGCGCATAGAGGAGCGTCGTCAAGCGCAGCACGCCGGCCCGCGCGTCGTCGTCGATGTACTCCTGCGCGCAGCCCTTGCCGTACGTCGGCGAGCCGGCGTGCGGACCGCGATGGTACGTGGCGATCGCGCCCGCGATCATCTCCGCGGCGCTCGCGGTCGAGCCGTCGACCAGCGTGGCGACGGGGCCGGTCCAGCGGTCCTGAGCGGGCGGCTCCGGGGCGCGATCGGTCTCGACGGTGCCGTCGCGTCGCTTCATCGGAAAGAGCGGTACGCCGGGGAGAAATAGCCCGAGCGCGTCGATCGCGCCGTCGGTGGACCCGCCGCCGTTGCCGCGCAGATCGAGGACGACCCCCGCGAGCGCTCGTCCGTCGCCGTGACCGCGTGCTTCTCGGAGCGAGCGCGCGAGCTGATCGCCGAGATCGTCGCGCACGTCCCGGATCGTCACCAGGAGCGCGTCGCCATCGCCGAACGCGATGCGCTCGGCGGGGAGCGGCTCGTGCTCGCGCGCCTGCGGCGGGGTGTCGTCGGCGGGGGCGAGCGTTACGGTGCGCGCCGTGGCCTCCCCCTCGCGCACGAGGACTGCGGTCCCCGGCGCGCGGGCCTCGGCCGCGGCGAAGCCGAGCTGCTCGAGCTGCTCGAGCGGTAGCCCCGCCACCGGCACGCCTGCGACGGCCAGGAGCACGTCTCCTTTCGCCAGCGGCGCGGCCGCTCCCTCCTTGACGCGGAAGCCGAGCGCCGTGAAATCCCCCGACTGCCACAGGCGGCTCGGTGGCCTCGCGGAGAGCTCGACTTCATAGACGCTGGCCTCCTCGTCGAACGGAGCCCACGCACCGTGCGGATCGACGAGCGGCACGTACGCGCGCACGGCGGCGGCGAGGACGACCTTCGACCAGCCGTCGGCGTCGAGCTCCGGGAAGAAGCGATCCCGCGCCGCGGTCGCGTAAGGTTTGCCGGCATCGCCGAGCCCGCGCTCGGCGGCACCCGCGCGGCGGCCGAGGGAGGCGGCGAGCTCGCGCGCGACGACGTGCGTGGTCCCTGGCGCGACCAGCGTGGCCCTTAGCGCGTCGCTCGCCGTGCCCTCGGCCGTCACATCGGCGCGGGCCGCGTCGAATACGCCGCGCAACTCGGCGACCCAAGGCACGAGCGCCTCGGCCACCGCGCGCGCCGCGTCGCAGTCGTCGAGCTTCCTGCCCTCGAGCTCGCCGATGAGGTCGCCGGCGTTACGGTCGATCGCGGCAACCGTGGGGGCGTCGGTCGCCAGCGCCCACAGCTCGTGTGGATCAAGCCAGTCCGCCGTCGATTCGCCGAAGGCACGCGGCGCGATCGCCTCGGCTTCGTACGCGAGCCCGGCGCGAACCTGTTCGACGATCCGCCGCGCCTCCCCGCAGGTGAGCGCCGTCGGCTGCCCCGACGGGAGGCGAAACGAGTACGACCGCGTGTCCTCGTCGGGTTCGTCGCTGACCGGCGCCGGCGGGGGCTGGGAGGGAGCGGCGACGAGCACCGGCCCGGGCGGCACCGCGCGGGCGGCAAACCAAAGCAGGCCCACGGCCACGGCGCCCCCCGCGATCCACGCAACTTTGCGCCCTGTTCCGTCGCTCATGCGGACGTAGAAGCGTAGCAGCCCGCCGCCGGTGAGGCGGAGTTTGTGCGCGAAATGAGCCGAGTTCGCCCGAGGAGCGAGTCAACCCGCGGCGGCGAGCTCGCGAACGGGCCCCAGCGTCGAGCGGAGTTTGCCGTAGGCGCGCTCTTCCAGCTGACGTACGCGCTCCTTGCTCACGCCGAGGCGCTCGCCGAGCTCCTGTAGCGTCGCGGGCTCCTCGGCCATGATGCGCTTCTCCACGATCAGCCGCTCGCGGGCATTGAGCACGCCGAGCGCAGCGTGCACTGCCGACTCCGCCTGTTCGCGCACCTCGTGGCTACCCGCTTCTTCTTCGGGGGTCTGACCGCCAGCCTGGAGGCGTTCTCCCACCGCCGGCGCGCCATTGGTGTTCGCGTCGAGGCTCGTCTCACGCGCCGCGAGGAGAGGCAGGAGCTGCTGCACCCGCTCGATACTGAGGCCCGATGCCTTCGCCAGACCTTCGGCGCTCGTGTCCTGCGACGTGCGGTACGCGCGCAGCGCGCGCCGCTCGTTCTTCGTCGTCCCGAGGCGCACGACGCGGTACCCGCGGACGACGTACTCGCGGATCTCCGCACGAATCCAGTACGCCGCGTAGGTCGCGAGCCGGCACTCCCTCGCGAGGTCGAACTTCGCCGCCGCGCGGAGGAGGCCCAGGTTGCCCTGCTGCACGATGTCCTCGAGCGGCACGCCCCACCGGCGGTATTCGCGCGCGATCGACACCACGAACGGCAGGCACCCGCGCACGAGCTCGTCTCCCGCCTTCCGATCACCCGCGCTCCAGCGCCTGGCCAGCTCGCGCTCCGCCTCGCGCGACAGCGGCGAGATATGAGAGAGCGACTCGCGATACGCGCGCAACGATGCGACCTCGTCGAACGAGCCCATGGGAGACCTCCGCAAGGTCCCCGCGCAACGCTGGCATCGCGCCAGTGTCGGGGAACCGTTGCCACGCCCTACTGCACCGAAGGTGCCAACGCGATAATCCGGCTGGAAATCGGCAACGGTGACCCTAGGGAGCGCCGAACCGCGCAACCCAGTCGACCCTTCGGTGGGGTCGCCGCAACATTTTCGCGAACGGCCTCCCGGTGGCCGTGAAAGGCGACCTCGAGAGTCTCGTCTCGTCGTCGACCTTCAGAGGTCGATGACGAGCCCCTCGTACGCCGCGCTGGAGTTCGGGAAGAGCTCGCGCGTCTTCCGCTCCTTCTCACGAACTTGCGCGTCGCTCTGGAGCGGGTCGTGGTGAAAGAGGATGAGCTGCTTTGCCTTCGCCGCCGTCGCGAGCTTGGCCGCTTCTGCGTACGTGCTGTGCCCCCAGCCGACCTTCGAGCCGCCCGTGCCCGCGACGCCCTTGTACTCGTCGGGCGTGTACTGCGCGTCGTACACGAGCACATCGACGTCCCGCGCGAGGCTCAGGAGCCCCGGGTCGATGTGGTCGGGGTAGTGCTCGGTGTCCGTCGCGTAGACGAAGCTTCTGCCGCCGAAGTCCACGCGGTAGGCCCACACCCCGTTGGGGTGGTTGCCACGCGCTGTGGTGATCGAGACCTTCGCCGACTTGCCATCGTCGAGCGAGAGAGCCTGCCCCTCGTGCAGATCGTGAAAGTTCATCTTCGCGCCCATGTCCGTGAGGTGGACGGGGAAGTTCGGATGGTCCATCTGCCCTGCGAGCGTTTCCTCGAGGGTCCGCGACACGTTGTTGCCGCCGTACAGATGGATGCGGTTGCCGGCGACGAACGCCGGATCGAAGAACGGGAAGCCCTGGATGTGATCCCAGTGCACATGGCTGAAGAAGATGTGCGCCTCGAGCGGCATCTGCTTCACGAGCTGCTTGCCGAGGAGGCGCAAGCCGGTGCCTCCGTCGAAGACGAGGAGCTTGTCCGCCGCGCGGACTTCGACGCAGCTTGTGTTCCCACCAAAATGGACCGTGTCGGGTCCCGGAGTCGGGATGCTTCCGCGCACGCCCCAGAACTGAATCCGCATCGTTTTTCCGTCTTATCAGACGAGGGCGTCGATGGGCTAGTGTGGGGGCCATGCGGAGGACAGCGACGGTCGTGGTCCTGGGGTGCGCAATTCGCCGGGGGCCAGACGCCGCGCTCTCGGGAACGGCCGCGCGCCGCGCTGCCGCGGGCGCCAGCGCCTATTTTTCGGCCGTTCTGCAGGGTTGTGAGGTCCGGGTCGTGGCCACCGGCGGTCGAGTCTGGCAAGGGGTGGTCGAGGCGGACGCGCTCGCCGACGAGCTGGCCCGGCTCGGGGTCCCAGCGAATACCATCGTCCGGGAGCGACGGAGCGCGACGACGAGACAAAATGCCGCGCGCTCGGCCCGGATCCTCCGGGAGCTCGGCGCGGACCGCGTCATCCTCGCCACGTGCGACTGGCACATGCCGCGCGCCATTGCGCTCTTCGTCGCGCAAGGGTTCGTGGTCGAGGCCGCGGCGGCTGCGAGCCCGCCCGCGTCGCTCGCCCGACGCGCGTGGCGGTGGGGTCGTGAGCGGGCGGCGGCCCTTCTTCCGGCGGCGCTCGTCCTCTCGCTCGCGGCGTGCCCGAAGCCGACGGCGGCTCCTGCGGACGGCGGGCAGGCACTCGAAGCGGCGACGCCCTTCGACCTCTCGGCCCTCGCCCGCGCCGAAGATCAGCGTCGCGGAAAGGACGTCCCCGACCTGGCGCGCACGAGTCACGATCCAAAGGTCCGGCGCCGTGCGGCGCGCGCCCTCGCGCGAATCGGCGACGACACGAGCGCGGAGCCGCTCACGCGCATGCTCGCCGACGAGGACGACGAGACCGCCGCGTGGGCGGCGTACGGCCTGGGACGCGCGTGCAAAGGTCGCGAAGACGCCAACGTGCGCGCGCTCGTCGCGCGGGCAACGGGCCTGGTCGATCCGGACGCGGGCTCTCCCGTCGCTGCGGACGCCGGCGCGCGGGGTGGAGTGGAGATCGATCTCCGCACGGCGATCGCGCGCGCGATCGGCCGGTGCGCGGCCCCTTCGTCCGAGCCGGTGCTCGCCGCGTGGGTCCGCGCGCAGGGGGCGTGGGCCGACCGCGCCGCGTTCGCGCTCGGCGACGTCGCGGCGCGTCGCGGCGCGCTCACGGCCGAGACGATGACCTCGCTCCTCGAGGCTGCCGAAGGCCAGCATGGCGCGGCGCTCGACGTAGCGATCTACCCGCTGGGGCGCCTGGACCACGTCGCCGAAGCGTTCGTGCCACGCGCCATCGACGCCGCGAAGGCCCAGCTCGGGCGGCCGGGCGCGTCACGCATCTTCGCAGTGCGGGTCCTCGGGCGGACCGGCAAGGACGCGGCGCCGGAGCTGGTCAAGGTCGTGACCGATCGCGCCTTCAGCCTCGCCGAGCGGGAGGAAGGCGCGCGCGCGCTGGGTCTGCTGGGCGAGGCCGGGCAGGCCGGGATCGCCGACGCGCTCGGCCGGCTGGTGCCCGACAAGGATCCGTTCGCGATCGCCGCGCTCGGCACCGGCGAGTACGGCGTCATGGCCACGCTCGCCGGCGCGCTCGCCGCCGAGCCGGCGAAGAAAGCCGAGCCCGCGCTCGTGGCCCTCGCGCACCTGGAGGCGCCAGGGACCGTGCCGGCGCCGCTCGCTCGCCGGCTCGCCGAGCTGCGCTGCACGGCGTCGCTCGCGCTCTCGCGCGCAGCGTTCGACGCCGACGTGCTCAAGAAGTGCGACGCGGAGGGCTCCGAGGCGTGGGAGAAGGCGCGCCTCGCCGCCCTCGTGCGGAGGCCTCTCCTCGGGGAGCGGCGCGCGGCGTGGAAGCTCCTGGCGCGCTCGAAGAACGTGCGCGTGCGCGAGGACGCGCTCGAGGCCTTCTCGCTGCACGGCGAGCTCGGTGACGTAGGGCGTGCCGCGCTGGCCGAGGCCCTCGCCTCGAAGACCGCCGGGCTCGTCGCCACCGCGGCCGCGGTCGTGCAGGCGCACCCCGACCGCGTGATGACCCTCGCCGAGAGCGAGAAGCGCGCCGCGCTCGATCCCCGCTCGCCGCCCCCCTCGGCCAACCCCGCGCGCGACGTCGATCCGAACATCGCGCGCGCTCTCAAGGAGGCGCTTGCCTTTCCGTGGGCCGAGGATCTCGTCGAGACGCGTACGAACCTCGTCGACGCCGTCGTCGCCGTTCGCATTGCGGGCGCCCGCGAGGCGGCGGCGGCCGCGTGCAAGGACGCGAACCTCACGGTGCGAGACCGCGCCGTGAAAGCGCTCCGCGCGCTGGGCGACGACGCCCCGTCGTGCCCGCCGCCCCCCACGCCGCTTGCCCCAGCGCCGGAGCTGGGGCGGCTCGTCGTTCATCCCGTGAAGATCGTTCTGCAGACCGACGCCGGCGAGCTCGCCTTCGTCGTCGAGCCGGAGCTCGCCCCCGTCACGGCGACGCACCTCGTCGAGCTCGCGCGCGCTGGGTTTTTCAAGGGGATCCTCGTGCACCGTGTCGTGCCGGGTTTCGTAGTCCAGCTCGGCGATCCCGGGGGCGACGGCTACGGTGGCGCCGGCACGCTTGTCCGCGACGAGACCTCCCCCGTCGCCTTCGGGCCGCTCGACGTCGGCATCGCGCTCGGCGGGCGCGACACCGGCTCGAGCCAGATCTTCGTCACGCTCGCCCGTTACCCCCACCTCGACGGCGAGTACGCGCGCGTGGGGCGCGCCGAGGGGGACTGGGCTGCCGTAGCCCAGGGGGACGTCGTCCGCGACGTCCGCGTCGCCGAATAGAACGGCTAGACGGAGGTCCCGAGGTAGTCTTCTCGGGCCATGCTTCTCACGATCGACGTCGGGAACACGAACATCGTCTACGGGCTCTTCGACGGCCAGCGCCTGCTCCACCAGTTTCGCGTCGAGAGCAGCCGCGGCAAGACGGCGGACGAGTACGCGGTGGTCATCCGCCAGCTCCTCGCGATGCACGACATCGGACCGGGCGACGTCCACGCGGCCATCCTCGCGAGCGTCGTACCCGCGTTGACCGAGCCGATGGTCGAGCTCGTCAAGCGCGCGTTCGACAAGGACGCGATGGTCGTCGGACCGGGCATTCGCACCGGGATGTCGATCCTCTACGAGAACCCGCGCGAGGTCGGCGCCGATCGCATCGTCAACGCCGTGGCCGCCTTCGAGAAGGTGAAGGGCGGAGTCATCGTGGTCGATTTCGGCACGGCGACGACGTTCGACTGCATCACGCCCAAGGGCGAGTACCTGGGCGGCGTCATCGCGCCCGGCGTGCAGATCAGCGCCGACGCCCTTTTCACCCGTGCGGCGAAGCTCCCGCGCGTCGAGATCGCCCGTCCGCCCAAGGTCGTCGGACGCAACACGCTCCACTCGATGCAGTCGGGCATCGTCTACGGGTACGTTGGTCTCGTCGACGGGCTGGTGGAGCGTCTGAAGGAAGAGCTCGGCTACCCGTGCAGCGTGCTCGCTACCGGCGGCCTCGCGCGACTCATCGCGCCGCTGAGCAAGACGATCGAAGAAGTCGAGGACGAGCTCACCCTCGTCGGTCTGCGCTTGCTCTACGAGCGCAACCAGGTCTGATGCCGCGCTCGGCGTGGCTCACCCTCGCGCTCCCCGCCGCGTCGCTCCTGGTGGCGATTGCCATCGGCGTCGCGTGGGGAACAGAGCCGGTGTCGCTCGCGCGTGCGTTCGGCGATCCGGAGTCGCTCGACCGCCTCATCCTCGTCGGCGTAAGGCTGCCGCGCGTCCTGCTCGGCGCCGTGGCCGGCGCGGGGCTCGCCGTGGCGGGTGCGGCGTTCCAGGCCGTCCTTCGTAACCCTCTGGCGGAGCCCTACGTGCTCGGCGTGTCGGGCGGCGCCGCGCTCGGGGCGACGTGCGCGCTGCTCCTCGGACTCGGCGGCACGGCGCTCCTCGGCGCGTCGCTCGTCCCCCTGGCCGCGCTCGCCGGCGGAATGGCGGCGACGGCGTTCGTCTACGCGCTCGCACGTGCGGGCCGCGGCGCATCGAGCACCAGCATGCTGCTCGCAGGCGTGGTCGTGAACGCGATCGCGTCGGCGGCGATCACGTTCTTGAAGACGCTGGTCAGCGCGAGCAAGGCGCAGGAGCTTCTCTTCTGGCTCATGGGCTTCCTCGATGTCCCGTCGCGCGCGTCGTTGCTCATGGTCTCCGTCTACGTCGCGGTCGGGTCGGCGCTTCTGCTCCGGGACGCCGGCCGTCTCAACCTGCTCGCGCTGGGCGACGAGCCGGCGACGCACCTCGGCGTCGACGTGCGCGCGCTCGAGCGGCGCGTCTTCCTCGCCTGCTCGCTCGTGACCGGCGCGATTGTCAGCGTCACCGGGCTCATCGGCTTCATCGGCCTGATCGTGCCCCACGCGCTGCGTCGCCTGCTCGGGCCCGACAACCGCGCGCTCTTGCCGGCGTCGCTCTTCTGCGGCGGCGCCGTGCTGGTCGTATGCGATCTGGCGAGCCGCATGCTCTTCCG
Organism: Myxococcales bacterium; assembly: GCA_025359105.1. Classification (GTDB taxonomy): domain Bacteria; phylum Myxococcota_A; class Polyangia; order Polyangiales; family Polyangiaceae; genus JANYHK01. The sequence continues at coordinate 26,625 of JANYHK010000125.1, forward strand.
GTGGCTCCACACCGAGCCGCCCGTCGGCGCGGTGACGGCGCTGCTCGGAGGACCGCTCTTTCTCGCCATCCTCCGGAAGCGATAGCTAGGGCAACCGTCCCATGCATGGGACGGTTCGACCTTCTCAAAAGGCGGCCCCGAGCGCGGCGGTCGCCCCGCCGCGCGTGGGGGCGACGTCGAACGTAAAGGCGCCCGCGGTGGCCCTCTTCGGCGCGGCGGGCGACAGGAGCAGCATCGTGACGCCGATGCCCACCGCGACGATGCCGACGCCGAGCGAGACACCGGCCGCGACGTACTTGGTTTGCACCCCGTCGACGTCCTCTTGCTTGCAATTCGGCGCGCACACGTCGCGCAGCGTCCGCGCGTCGCCGTTTCCTTTCAGATCGAAGAACAGCGCCGCGCCCAGGGCGACCGCGCCGACACCGATGAACAGGATCGGCAGGACCGGGCTCCCGCCCTTGGCGGCGGGCTCCTCGTCGGCCGTCGCTGCGCCGTCCGCGCGCGGCGTCGACGGCGTCGTGGACGGCGTCGCCGGGGCGCTCGGCGCGAACGTCACCGTCATCGGTCGATTTCGCTCTCCTTCGCGCACGAGGATCTGCTCCTCGACCGCCGGCTTGCCGCTCGTCTGGTAGCGGAGCTTGTGCGGGCCCGGATCGACGGCGATGGGCTTGCCGTCGAGCTGCTCGGCCACGGTGACCCCGTCGATGGTGACGCGCACGGCGAGCACGTCATGCCCGCTGGTGTCGCGCGCGGCGATGACGATCGACGGCAAGCTGGCGTTCACCTCGGCCATCCACTGCGCGCAGTCCTGACGGATGATGACCGGGCACTCGGGACGAGAGCACACGACGAGCTGCTCCTTGGCCGCGCGAAGCTTCGCGTCGATGCGGAGCCGCTGCGCCTTCTCGTGCGCCGCCACGCAGGTCTGCTTCTCGTCGGCGCGCGCGGCCGCGGACGCGAAGAGGGAAGCGGCGACGATGAGCGCTGCCACGGCGGGAGCTCGAAGCGCCGTCATCGTGCTCAGGCTACAAGCATTTGGGGTTCACGTGCTTGATGCCGTTGTCCCAGTAGACGCAGTCGGTCGGCGCCGGTGGCGGGCCGGGCACGATGGCGGATGCCGGAGGCTTCGTCTGAGGACGAGGCGTCGTCTTCGGGCGGGGGACGTTTGCGGTCGGGGTCGGCGTCGCGGTCGGCGTCGCGGTCGTGGTCGTGGTCGTGGTCGTGGTCGGGGTCGGGGTCGCCGTATCCATCGGTGACGTCGTGGTGTCTGCGGGCGGCGCGACGGGGACAAGCGTAGGGGGCGTGACGTCCGCGATCGTCGTCGTCGGCGATGCGCTCGACGCCGGGCGCTTCTTCTTGATGAGGAACACGCCGGAAACGAGGAGTACGACGAGCAGCGTTCCCGCGATCGCAAACAGCACCGCGGCCAGGGTGCGCGGCGGCTCCGGCGGGCGGGGATTCGGTGCGGCGACGGAGATGCTCGACAGCTGGCTGTCGCCCGGCATGGGCCTGCCCGAGCTCGGACGCGGTACGGGCGGCCCCTCCACGCGCGTGCGCTCGACCTCCTGCGCCGCAGTCAGCCCCTGCTGCATCGCTGCGACCGCCTCCTTGGGCAAGCTCATCGTCGCGCTGCTCTCGATCTCGGCGACGAGGTTCGCGCGTACGCCGAGGACTTCGGCGGCGACCGACTCGACCCACTCGCCCACCTCGAACGGCGTCGCCGGCGGGATGCATCGCTCGAGGGCGACCGCCATGTCGCGCGCCGTCGCGAAGCGCTGCGTCGGCTCGGCGGCGAGCGAGCGGAGGACGAGCTCGTCGATCTTGGCGAACAGCGCGAACGCTTCCTGGCCCAGCGTCATGCCATCCATCGGGATGAGGTACTGGCTCGGCGGCAGGACACGCCCCGCGAGGACCTTGGTGAGCAGCGCGCCTTCGTTGTCGGCGGTGAAGAGCCGCTCGCCGGTGAGGAGCTCCCACAAGACGACGCCGGCCGCGTAGATGTCCGACTGCCGGTTCACGTCGGCGCCGCGCAGCTGCTCGGGCGCCATGTACGAGAGCTTGCCCTTGATCTGCCCTTCGCGCGTCTCTTGCGTGCGCCCGGCGGCTTTCGCGACGCCGAAGTCGAGAACACGCGCCACGCCGTCGGTGCCAACGAGGACGTTCTGCGGCGACACGTCGCGGTGCACGATGCCGAGCGGCGAACCTTGCTCGCTCTTCGCTTCGTGCGCCGCGTGCAGACCGTGGAGGACCGACGACATGATCGCCGAGATCACGCGCTGCGGAATCCGCTGGCGTCGGTCGCGCGCGGTCCGCGCCAGGCGTGAGAGCGAGTCACCCGGCACGTACTCCATGACGAGGAAGAGCTCGCCGCTCGTCGCGACGACGTCGAGCGTCGGCACCACGTTCGGGTGACGAATGCGCGCGGCGAGGCGCGCCTCGTCGAGGAACATCGAAACGAACTCGGGATCTTGAGCGAACTGGGCGTGAAGGCGCTTGATCGCCACCGTCCGCGAGAAGCCGACCGGCCCCATCAGCCGTCCGAGGTGAACCGTGGCCATACCGCCGGACGCGATGCTGCCGTAGAGCGCATAGCGCCCCACCACGCGCACAGGTGCGCTGCTAGGCCCGGATCCCACTGCTCTCGAGCGTAGCTGAAATGACAAAGGCGACGGCTGGATTGTCAGCCGTCACCCCCGCTCATCCGAGCACGTGGGATGCGCGCCGGAGATTCCCTACACGATCGCCTCGGCGATCACTTCCCCGCGGCGAGCGCCTGCTGCTGCTGCTGCAGCATCTGGGAGATGGCGCGGGAGCGCTCGATGGCGAACTGCTTCACCTCGCGCACCGGCGAGGTGGCGAGCTTGTTCAGGAGCGCCGTGATCTTCGGCATGTCGCGCGACTGGAACAGCGCCTCGAAGTAGTTGTGCGCGAGGCGCACGTCGCGCTGCATGACCGCCTCGTGCGGCGCGAGCGTCTTGATGACCTCGTCGAGCTTGCCGCCTTGCCCGTAGAGGGCCGACAGGCAGAGGAGCGCGAGCGGGTCGGTCGGCGCGCGGTCGACGGCCTTCTTCGCGAAGGTGATCGCCTTGTCGCGCGTCGACTCCTCGTTGGCGAAGAAGCCCTGGAGCGCGACGTAGGGCGCCGCGGTCTTCGCGTTCACCGGTGCGCTGGCGAGCTCCTCGATCAGCTTGACCGCGGCCTCCTCGTTGACCTGCTCCTTGAAGTAGTTGGTCAGGTACGCCCAGGCGTCGACGCTGTTCGGCTCGATCTGGATAGCGCGCTCGACGGCCTCGCGCTCGGCCTTCGCGTCCTTGCGCGCCTTGAAGAGCTTCGCGAGGTGCAGGGACGGGAACGGGTTCTCCTTGAGCAGGTTCTGCGAGCCCTTGAGCGTCGCCTCCGCCTTGTCGAGCTTGTCCTGATTGAGCTGCGTGACGCCGAGCGCGAGCCAATCCTCGCCGTCGCCGCCGAGCGCGACGATCTTGGCGAGCACGCCTTCGGCCTTCGCCCAGCGCGTGTACTTCATGAGCTCTTGGGCGTAGACGCGGCCGCGGGCGAGATCGTCCTGCCCGTCGGTCCAGTGCTTCTCGAGACCGGCGAGGAGATCCTCGAGGCCGATCGCGATCGGACGACCTTGGTCGTCCTGCACCTGGATGGCCGGACCGTTGAAGCCGAGGAGCTTCCAGACCTCCTCTACCTGGAGCGCGACGGGGCCGTTGACGATCTCCTTCTCGATCGGCGCGCCATTGGGGCCGAGCGGGATGAGGACCATCGCGTTGCTCGGGACGCCGTTCGGGAACGCCGTGATGGGAGCGAGGATGGCCGCGCCGCCGGTGAGGGTGATGCCAGGCCCGCCCGCGCCGCTCTGGGGCTGCTGGGGAGGGGCTTTCTTCGGATCGGGGGTGGTCATGCTCATGGGGGCGAGGAAGCTAGCACGGGCGACCCGCTCTACAACACCGTCGCCGGGAAAAAGGAGGGGGATGCATGGCCCTCCTTTAGACGTGAAGGAACGCCTCCGCGGGCCTCACCCGCAGGCTCAGAACAGCGTGTAGACCAGGTTCACCGCCGCGATCGAGTCGCTGTTGTACTGGACGGCCTTCAGCGGCTTGTTGTCGTAGCGCATCGAGTACGTCGTCGCGACGCTGAGGTGGTTCACGACCTGGGCCTTGATGCCGATGTCGAAGTTGAGGCGCGCGGCGTCGGTGTCTTGCAAGCTCTGCAGGTATTCGAGGCTGGTCGTGAAGGCCACGGTCTCGTTCAGCTTGTTCTCGTAGCCCACGAACGAGCGGACGCTGTGCGTGACCTTGGTCGGATCCTCTCGTTTCGCGTCGTTCGCCGCCTGCTCCGCGGGGGTGGCGGGAGGCGCCGCGCCGAACTTCTGGCCGTTCTGCGCGTCGGTCGTGCGCGCGTCGTACTGGAAGTCGTAACCGAGCTCGGCCCAGAGCCGGTGCGTCTTCTCGTCGATGAAGTAGTGCGCGACGCCAGGGTCGACGTTCCAGCGGAAGTCGAGGCCCTGGAACGGGTCGTGACGCCCGGAGGTCTGCGCGAACACCGACCAGCCTTCGGCGAAGTAGTAGTCGTACCGGACGAGGCCCTGGACGTTCTGGGCCGTCGGCGCCACCGCCTCGCCCGGCTTGCCGGAGCGCGCGTAGTTCGCCGCGAGCGCCGCCGAGAACTGCTGATCGTCGCGGCGGATGCGTACCTTGCTGCCGGCCGTGACGGCGACGCTGCGCGCGTTGCCCGACGCGAAGAGTCCGCCGGCGCTGATGGAGACGTCGTTGACGATGCGCGCCTCGTCGGCCGGGAGGGCGGCGGCGCCCGCGAAGGCGTCACCCTTCGCGATGTCCGTGCTGCCGCTGGTGGCGGCCTTCTGCGGCGCGCTGCCCTCGGGGAGCTTGGCGTCGTCGGCGCGGGCGACGCCGACGGCGAGCACGAGTGCGAGCGTGGTGAGACCCGTGGTGGCGCGCATGAGGATCCTCGAAAGATGAGTGGGGGAAGAGCGGGGGGACGGGGCGGGGTGGTGTTCGCTCATGGCGCCCTCACTTCTCCACGATGTGGAATTCGACGCGACGGTTCTTCGTCCGACCGTCCTCCGTGTCGTTCGGGCCGAGCGGCTTGTCGGGGCCGAAGCCCGCGCTCGTCGTTCGATCGGCAGCGACTCCGTGCGCCCCCAGCCACTTGACGACCGCCGCCGCGCGGCCCGCGCTCAGCGTGCGGTTGCGCTCGGCGGGGCCCTTGTTGTCGGTATGCCCTTCGATGCGAACCTGCTTGATCTCCGGGTGATCGGCGAGGACCTTCGCCACGGCCTCGAGCACGTCCTCGCTGTCCTTGCCGAGGATCTCGGCCGAGTCGGTCTTGAATCGGACCATCTGGGCGATCTCGATGCGGCCGTTCTGGACGAACGCCATCGGGCAGCCGTTCTTCTTCGGATCGGCGTCGGGCTTGCCGGCGGTGTCGGGGCACGCGTCGGCGTCGTTCGTGATGCCGTCCTTGTCGCGATCGGCGTCGGGGCACGGGGCTGGCGGCGGAGCGGCAGGCGGCGGGGGGCATCCGGTCGTGCTCGGATCCTCGGTCTTCGGACCCGCGAGGCGCGGACAGGCGTCGACGTCGTCGGAGAGGCCGTCCTTGTCGGTGTCTTTCGGCGGCGGGCAGCCGTTCGCCGTCGGATCGTCGCTCTTGGGGCCCTCGGCGAACGGGCATGCGTCGTGCGCGTCGTCGATCCCGTCCTTGTCGGAGTCCTTCGGCGGCGGAGCGGCGGCGGGCGCGGCCACGTCGGGCGCCCACTGCAAGCTCAGGATGCCGCGCCCGGCTGGCGCGCCGTAGCCTTTGGTGACGCCGACGCCGCCGCCCGCGCCGATGCGGAACGCCCCGACGGCGTAGTGCAGGCCGAGGAGCACCTCGATCGGCACCAGGGTCTCGGCCCGGCTGCCCGAGCGCGACACCACCGAGCTCGCGATGACCTCTGGTCCGAAGAGGAGCTTGCGCTCGAGGAAGCGGTAGCCGGCAGACGCCCCGCCCTGGAGCTCGGAGCCGATCGCACCCTCGGCGAACGCTTCGTCGCGCGCGCGGTAGAGGAGGCCGCCGCGCGCGGCGTATGCAAAGTCGCCGACATCTCCCGCGACCTGGACGCGCGGTCCGACGCGGATGTTGCCGTCGCCGGAGTAGGACGCGGTGGATCCCGATGGGATCCAGAGCGACGCACCGAGCGCGGCGACGAACTCGTCGCCGTGGTCTCCGAGGACGCGCACGTCGGTCGACACGCGCATGTCGCCGACGGCAAGGTCGCTGGGGGGGGCGTAGGGAGTCCTCCCGACGTAGCCGGTGTGTCCGTCGACGAAGAGCTGCAGCGGGACGTTGAAGCCGAGGCGCACACGCTCGGCCAGCGTGAAGCTCGCGCCGGCATTGGCGACGATCTGGTTTCGCACGATCGAGTCGCCGACCTTGTCGCCCGCATAGACGACGAGAGGACGGTACCCCCACGTCGTCACGACGCCGAGCGCCGAGCGCCCGTGGCCGCGAATGTCCAGCGAGTCGAGCGCAAACCATTCGCTCCCCCGTTCGGAGGTCTCGAAGTGATCGACCGCGTAGCCGGCGGTTTGCGCCGCAGCCTCGCGTGGTGCGAAGGAAAGCGCGCCGAGGGTTGCCAGGCTCGCGAGAATCGTTCGTCGCATGGGATCTCCCTTCGTGCCGAGATTCCCGCATCGTCGTGCGTTGCGGCGGGCCCTTTCAACACGCGCCCCGCCGTCGTGCAAGAAAATTGCCTACGGTCCGGCTCGGAAGAGCGCGCTGATCAGCAGGCTTCTTCCCGGCAGCGGATACTCGTAAACGTCGCCGATCGGCGCGCGCACGGGGCCGAAGACGCCCGCGTACGTCCCGGTTCGCAGGTCGAAGAGGTTGCGCACGTCCAGCGCGAGGCGCAGACCCTGCATTCCCGGCACGTCCACGCGGAGCCCCGTCGAGTGGAGCGCGCGCGCGGGGACCTGCACGCCGCCTTTGAGGTCGGCGAAGACGCCGGCCACGACGTCGACGCCGTAGCGCAAGCGCGCCGGACCGATGCCGTAGGAGACGTCGAAGACCGCGTCGTGCTCCGGTCGTCCTGGCAGCGGCGGGCGTTTGCACGCGCCGGTGGTCGTCCCGTCGCAGTCGTCCTCGTTCGCGGTGGTGAGGCCGGTGTAAGATGCACGTACTTCGAAGCCGAATCCTCGGCCTTCCACCAGCGCCTCGGCGCCCGCGATGCGCGCGCGCCCGACGTTCTCGGTCCGCGCAACGCCGACGCCCTGCTGCACGAAGACGATCAGATCCGTCGCCCACGTGACGAACGCGGCCGCCTCCGCGCGCAGCGACACCGCGCCGACGCGCTTCTGCGCGCGGGCGCCGACGTCGAGCGTCCACGCCGACTCCGGCCGCAGATCGGGGTTGCCCAAGAAGACGCCGTGGTTGCCGAAGCGCTCGACGAAGCTCGGCGAGCGCGCGAGCACGCCGCCGTGCGAGGCGAAGGCGACGGGTCCCGCGGTGAGCTCGCCCCCGACGTGCGCGGTCGGACGCAGGGTGTCTTTCGACGTCGCTCCCTGATCGCTCCACGCATCGAGCCGTCCGCTCGCGGTCGCCGTGACCGCCTCCGTCGCTCGCCATTCGAGATCCGACGCGAGCCCGACGGCGCCGCGCGTCGCTCCCGGCGGAGCGGGCGCGCCTTGCCACACGCCGGGCGCGAACCGTTCGCCGCTCGCGTCGGCACGCGCGTCGAGCGTGAGCGGCGCGAGCAGCCGCCCGCGCCAGCCCGCCGCGCCGCCCACGGCGGTGATCGCGTCCGAGGTGTGCGTCGGCTCGCCCGGCGTGAGCGGCGCGTCGGTCACGTGCAGCCCGTCGCGTCGCCCCCACGCGCGCGTGATCCACGCGCCCGGCCCGCCTGGGAGGACGAGCTCCACCGCCGCGAGCTCTCGATCGGTCGCCAGCACCTGGTTCGGCGTCAGGTGCGTGAGCGGCCCCGGCACGTGCTGCCTCCGCGCCTGCGCGAGCGTCGTCACGGTGAGGTGCCCGGTCGTGTCGTCGGCGAATCGAAGGGGGCGCGTCCACGCGACGAGGCCGCTCGCCGCCGCGTGGCCCGCGTTCTCGCGCGTCCGCTCCGTCCCCGCCTGCGTGTCGTAGTAGGAGAAGTCGTCGGCGGAGCGCGATGCGCTGAGCGCCGAGGCCACGCGCGTCCCGTCCTCGCCGACCGCGCGCACGTCCCCTACGCGCATCCGCCGCGACCCGAACGAGCCCGCCGCCGCCCACACCTCGGTCCGGTCCGGCCCCGTCACCGTCGGGGGCTCGAGCATCAACGTGCCACCGAGCGAGCCGGGCCCGACCGCCGCGGGGGCAAACGACCGGAAGACGCGCGCCCTCGCCCCCGGCCACAGCGGGAGCGTCGCGAGGTCCAGGGAGGGATCGGCGCCCCCCGTCAGCGGCACCCCGGCGAGGTACACGGCGACCTGGGTCGAGCTGGAGCCACGGACCGACATGGTGGAAAACCCGTCGTCCGCCCCAAGTCGGCGGATATGCACGCCTGGTAACGGTTCCACGAGGCTCGCGGCGTTAGTAATTTCACGGGGAGCGTCCTCGAGCTTTGCCCGGGACGAGAATCCACCCGCCTGGGACCCGCGAATCGTGACTTCTTCCGTGTCGTCGGCGCGTGCGATCGACAATTGCATAGGCCCCAGGAGGGCAAGGAGAAGCGCGCGACGGTCCATTTGGAAAAGGTCGTTTCTGGAGAGGCGGAACCGGGCGGCACGTTAGCGCGTATCGTCCATCGAGCGTGCCTATCGCAGCGATAGGCCGTACCGCTGCCAGACGACCTTGCCGGAGCACGCAGGGGACGCATAGTTTGATGAACCGTTCGATGGCCAATCCTGATCTCGACATTCTCGCGGAGTTGCGGCTAATTCCGCCCTTCGCGGACCTCTCCAAGGAGGCGTTCGGCGAGCTCGTCAGCGCCGCCCAGCAGCGCCGTGTCCACGCGGGCACGACCCTCGTGGAGCAAGGCGCAGCCTCGCCCGCGATGATCCTGCTCTTCCGTGGGGCCGGGAAGGTCACACGCACCACCGTCGGGGGTGGCGGGGAAGCGCAGGTGGTCGTCGACGTCATGCGGGCTCCCTGCATGGTGGGCGACGTGTCGGTGCTCGACGGGCAGCCCGCGACGGCGACAGTGACGACGCTCCGCTCGTCCCAGCTGGCGACGATCGATCGGCGCATCGTGCACCGCATCGCCGCGTCGCATCCCTCGTTCGCGCGGGCCGTCCTCGCGCGCGCCGCCCAGGATCTCCGCGCGCACACGCGCCGCATCGACGAGATCGTCGGCGGTCCTGTCGACGAACGCATCAAGCACCTGCTCGACAGCCTCGCTGAGAACCATGGCACGCCGCTCGGGCAAGGGCGCTTCATCGCGATCCCCCTGCGTCGCCGCGACCTCGCGTGCATGGTGAACGCCACGACCGAGACGGTCAGCCGCCTCCTCGCGAAGTTCGAGCGCGAGGGCCTCGCCCGCAGCACGCGGGACGGCATCTGGTGGCGCGCAGCCTCGAAGGATGCGCCGGCCTCGGGGAGCAACGTGCGGGTCGCTGCGGTGCCGCCGAGCTCGCCGGCGTCCAGCTCGGCAAGCGTCGGGGTCGGTGCCGCCATCGACACGCCACCCCCGAGCTCCGCTGGCCTCCGCGCACCTCGCGCCTGAGCTCACCGTCGGGCTGACGAACCAATATTTGCAGCGCGGGCGCACGTTCGGTACCAGTCTTGTGCATGCCCCTCGGACGCTCGGCACTTTCTCACGCATGGCTCACTGCGCTCGCGCTGGGCGTTACCCTCGCAGCGGGTGAGGCGAAGGCAGACGACACGATCCGCACCCCGGGCGATCACCCGTCGTACAAGGTGGAAATCGAGCCCCACGTCCTCCTCGGATGGGGCGACATCTACGCGGGGAACAGCTACGGCCTGGGCGCGCGCTTCGCGATCCCGATCGTCGAGAATGGCTTCGTTCCGTCGATCAACAACAGCGTCGCGATCGGCTTCGGTGTCGATCTGCTGCACTACGACGGCTGCTACTTCAAGGGCGCCAGCTGCAGCGCGAACTTTCTGCAGTTCCCCGTCGTCATGCAGTGGAACTTCTTCGTGGCGCCGAAGTGGAGCGTCTTCGGGGAGCCGGGGCTCTACCTCTACAAGGGCTTCTTCGAGAGCGTCTGCAACGTCAACGGCAACCAGCAGAACTGCAACGAGCCCACGCAATTCGGCATCCGCCCGGCGATCTACATCGGCGGCCGGTATTACTTCAACGAGCACGTGACCCTGACGATGCGGCTCGGCTACCCGACGTTCTCGCTCGGTGTCTCCTTCATGTAGGCATGTAGGGAAAACGCCGATCACGGACCCATGGCGTAGGGTCCACGGTCGTCTTAGACTTTACTCAATGTCCGTCGCTTCTTACTTCTTGGCGGCCCTCGGCCTCGCGGTTCTGATGGTCGTCCACGAAGGCGGGCACTACCTCGCCGCGCGGCGGTTCGGCCTGCGGGTGACGCGCTTCTCCATCGGCTTCGGGCCGACGCTCTGGCGCCACCGTCCGAAGGGGAGCCCGACGGTCTACCAGATCGCGATCATCCCGTTCCTCGCGTACGTGCAGATCGCGGGGATGAACCCGTACGAGGAGAACGATCCGAAGGATCCGGGAAGCTACGCCAACGCCTCGGTATGGGCGCGCATCGTGACGATCGCCGGCGGCCCCGTCGCCAACTACCTCTTCGCGTCGATTCTGCTCTTCTTCGGCTTCCTCATCGGCGGCCGCACGATCTCCGACGAGACGAGCCTCAAGGTCGCCGTCTCCCCCGAGGGCCCCGCCAAGTCGGCGGACATGCGCACCGGCGACCGGCTCGTCGAGGTGAACGGCCAGCGGCTCCACGACTGGGACGAGATCAAGAAGACGATCAGCGCGCACCCCGGCGAGGAGATCAGCATCGTCGTCGAGCGGGAAGGCAAGCCGCTCACGCTCAAGGTCACGCCGGGCAAGAAGGGCGACAAATACGAGGGGAAGATCCTGATCGGCCCCGAATACCGTCATGTCTCCGTCGGCCCGGGCGAAGCGGCGGTCCTCAGCGTGACCGAGCCGCCCAAGGTCGTCGCGGCGCTGGTCATAGGCCTCGGCCGGATGATCTCGGGCAAGGAGAAGCCGGAGCTGAGCGGTCCCGTGGGCATCGTGCGGGAGACGTCGATCGCGGTGCGCAGCGGCGCCGGCGACGCGTTCCATCTGCTCGGCGTCCTCAGCGCCTACCTCGGCGGGTTCAACCTTTTGCCATTTCCTGCGCTCGACGGGGGGCGGCTCCTCTTCCTCCTGTTCGAGCTCGTGAGCCGGCGCCGGGCCGACGCGAAGCTCGAGACGAGCGTGCACGCGGTGGGGCTCCTCATGATGCTCACGTTGATCGCCGTCGTGACGTGGACCGAGATCCGTTAGGGGCGCGCGTAGGCTTCTGGTGGTTCGCTACCGTCGATTGCCCGTTCCGGTCAATCGACGTTCGCTCTAGGTCCTTCGGCGGCGGAGGAGGAAGCCTAGGCTCGAGCCGAGGCCGAGCGCGGTGAGGAAGAAGCCGAGGGTGAGGCCGGCGGGCCAGTATTTCAGGTCGATTCGGTGGCGGCCGGCGGGGACGTCGAGGACCAGGAGCTTGTCCTGGTTTCGCGCTTCGCCGATGCTCGTGCGCCAGCCGCGGTCGTAGGGCACGTTGACGAGCACGCGTCCTGGTGCTCGGGCGTCGACGTCGATCGTGAAGGTGTTCTGGGTGCGGTTGGCGACCTCGACCACGACGTTCGGATCGGTCGAGCGTGCTTGCGGGACGTCCCCCTCCCACTGCGGCGCGCCGGCGGTGAAGTTCCATTCGCCCCAGCACTCGAGGCGCCCGCGGTTCTGGCGGGGCTGATCGATGAACCCCGCCATCTGCGGGCCGCCCATCGTGAGGCGCACGCCGGGGACGACCGGCTGCGCGATGGGGCCGTCGAACTTCGTGCGGACGACGTCGGTGGAGTAGCCCATCGCGTCGCCGGCGCCGAGGAGCGCGAGCCCCAGCATGACGACGCGCGCGCGCCCTCCGGCCCTGGAACCGAACCATCGCGCCACCAACGGCGGCAGACGGTCGACCGCCATGCCGACCCATCCCGCCAGGAAGAGCAGCAAGATGAGCCGGAAGCGCACCGGTACGCGCATCGACTTCCACGGGAAGACGTGGGTGTTCAGCACGTGCCACGGCGCGTACGTCGCGAAGTGGCCGAGCATCAGCGCGAAGAAGAGGGCGGCGACGGCGACGTACCAGGCCTCGGTGCGCCTCGTGAAGAGGACGCCCACGAGGCAGAGCGCGACCACCAGGATGCCGACGTAGCCGATGTACTCGCCCCACACGTACCCCTGGGAGAAGCGCCACTCGTGGACCTTCGCGAGGTAGACGTCCGTGACCGTCTGCCACGAGAGGGCGTCGGTCTCGTTCACGATGAGGCGCGGGTGCTCGCGGAGCTGGTCGAGGACGGGGAGGAGGCGCGCCGCGGAGACCGACAGGAAGACCGCGCCGAAGATCGCCCCCGATTTCGCGACGGCGAGCGCGCGCCGAGGGGGCCACGCCCGCGTGAGCGTCTCGGCCAGGAGCAGCAGCGTGACGTGGGGTACCGGGTAGGGCGCGCCCTCGTAGAACATCCATGCGAAGAGCAGGCCCAGCCCCACGGCGAAGCGCGCGTCGTTCTCCGCGCGCCGCCAGAAGAGGAGCGCTGCCGGCGCGTAGAGGAAGCCGACGAGCGCCGCATGGCCGCCGGCGTACTGGCTCCCGTGCGCCACGGTGAGCGCGAAGATCACGGACGCTGCCAGGGCGGCCCCGCGCGACAGGCGAAGCTCGTGACGCGCGAACAGCCACATCGCGACGAAGCCGAACGCGTGGTGCACGACGTACCAGACGCGCATCGTGACCGTCGTGTTCAGCGGCTGCATCAAGAGGATGAGCGGCGACGAGACGATGGACTCGGGGTTGGCCCACAGCGGCGCGCCGCCGCACTCATACGCGTTCCACAAGGGGAGCTCGTGGTAGCGCGACCAGCTCACCTTGGCCGCCTCCACCATCCGGTGGAACATCGGCCCGTCACCCCCTTGCGAGACGGGGTAGCTCGCGAGCGCCGGCCAGTACATGACGACGCTCAGCCCGAGCGCGAGCAAGGCGAGTCCGATCGCGCGCGCGAGCCGGGACGAGCCGAGCGAGGCAAGGAGGGCGAAGCGGGGAGTCATTGGGCGACGGGGCGGGTGGGCGGGTGGGCGGGAGTTGCGTGCGCGGCGGGGGCCGGGAGAAGGGCTCGCCGGGCGGGCGATGATACACGTGCGTTTTGGGTTTTGCGGACCCGTGCTAGCGTGCCCCGTCGTGCCGCTAGGCAGCCTCTATCAGCGCGTTCTCGGGCACCCGTTCGTCTACAACCAGGTGCGTCCGCGGGTCCTCGGGGGCATCGACATGTCGCCCCTCTACGAGCGCCTGCGAGGGACGCGCCACACCATCCTCGACGTCGGCTGCGGCACGGGCGACGCCCTGCGCTACCTCGAGGACTTCGACGAGTACGTCGGCTACGACACCGATCCGGTCGCCGTCGACTACATGCGCCAGACGTACGGGAGCCGCCCGCGGGTGCGCATCGAGCACGGCCTCGTCACCACGCGCGAGGTGAAGGAGATCGCGCCCACCGCCGCGATCCTCGCCGGCGTCCTCCACCACGTCCCCGACGACTACGCGCGCGCCTTGCTCGAGACGCTCCAGGCCGGGCCCCGCCTCACGCGCGTCGTGACGCAGGACATCGTGTACGTCCCCGGCCGTCACGTGAACAACGCTCTCTCCTGGCTGGATCGCGGCAAGTTCTGCCGCAAGAAGGAAGGGTACGAGCACATCGCGCGCTCTGCCGGCCTCCGGATTGAGGCGTCGGACCTCGTCCCGTCGCACCCGGCGAACCGGTTCGTCGTCTACCTGATGATGACGCTCGCCCCCGACAAATGAGCTCCGGGACGGGCGCAAACGATCTTCGAGCGGCTCGTCGCGTGACGCGAATCTTCTTCGTGCTCGCGTTCGTTCCGATGTTCTTCGTCCT
>JANYHK010000049.1 GCA_025359105.1 Myxococcales bacterium
TCCGGCGCGCAGCCGTTCGACAAGTTCAAGGCCGTCATCGACCAGGAGCTGTCCAAAGCGCAGGCGAAGATCGCCAGCGGTACGCCCAAGGACAAGATCTACGTGGCGATGTCGCAGGAGAACAAGAAGAACGCCCCGGCGCCGGCCGCGGAAGAAGAAGAGGGCGAGAAGGAGGACACCAAGTCGGTGTTCAAGGTCCCCGTCGGCAACAGCCCGACCACCTGGGGCACGGCCGACAAGGCGCTCGTCACGATCGTCGAGTTCTCCGACTTCCAGTGCCCGTACTGCAAGCGCGTCGAGGACTCGCTGAAGAAGGTGCACGAGACGTACGGCGACAAGGTTCGCCTCGTCTGGAAGCACGAGCCGCTCCCCTTCCACCCCCGCGCGCTCCCGGCCGCGGAGCTCACGCAGCAGGCCCGCGCCGAGAAGGGCGACAAGGGCTTCTGGGCCGCGCACGACAAGCTCTTCGATCTCCAGCCCAAGCTGGAGGACGCGGACCTCGAGGGCGCCGCCAAGGAGCTCGGCCTGAACGTCGACAAGGTGAAGGACGCGATCAAGAACGCGAAGTACAAGAAGGAGATCGACGCCGACGCCGACCTCGCCGACGACATGCAGGCCAGCGGCACGCCGCACTTCTTCATCAACGGCCGCCGCCTCGTCGGCGCGCAGCCGTTCGAGAAGTTCCAGAAGATCATCGACGAAGAGGTCAAGCACGCGCAGGACGTGCTCGCCAAGGGCACGGCGCCCGCCAAGCTCTACGAAGAGCTCGTCAAGGACGGCAAGGGCGCGCCCGAGCCCGAGAAGAAGACCGTCGTACTCGGGACGAACTCGCCGGCCAGGGGCAACACCAAGTCGAAGATCATCATCCAGGAGTTCAGTGACTTCCAGTGCCCGTTCTGCACGCGCGTGGAAGAGACCCTGAACCAGGTCATGAAGGACTACGGCGACAGGGTGCAGCTCCAGTGGCGCAACCTCCCGCTCCCGATGCACTCCGACGCGCCCCTCGCGGCCCAGGCGGCCCAGGAGGCCTACAAGCAGAAGGGCGCCGACGCCTTCTGGAAGATGCACGACAAGCTGTACGGCGGCCAGAAGTCGCCGGACGGCCTGAAGCGCCAGGCGATCGAGGGCTACGCGCAGGAGCTTGGCCTCAACATGGACAAGTTCAAGACGTCCCTCGACACCGGCTCGCACAAGGCCGAGATCGAGGCCGACGAGAAGGCGGCGAAGGACGCGGGCATCAGCGGCACGCCGGCCTTCGTCATCAACGGGTACTTCATCAGCGGCGCGCAGCCGTACCCGAAGTTCAAGAAGCTCATCGAGCGCGCGATCGCCGAGCAGAAGTAGTCGTTCCGAAGCAACGACGGTAGCGACCCAGAAGAAGGCCCCGTCCACGCGAGTGGGCGGGGCTTTCGCATTTTGTGAGAGGGAGATTCCGCATGCGCTCGCCGTTTTCCATCGCCTTGCTGGTGCTCGCCGCGGGCGCGTGCGCTTCGAATACCCCCAAGGCACCCGCGGCTCCCGCCCCGCCGACCGACGCCAAGGTGACGTCGATGCCCGTGGCTCAGCTCGAGAAGCGGGAGAGCGCGGCGACCGACGAGGACGACACGCCCATCCCGATCTCGAAGGACGATCCGACCTGGGGCAGCCGCGGCGCCCTCGTCACGATCGTCGAGATGACGGATCTCCAGTGCCAGTACTGCGCGAAGGCCGACAAGACCGTCGCGCGCCTCCGCGAGACGTACGGGCCCGACCAGCTCCGCGTCGTCTGGAAGCACCACCCCCTGCCCTTCCACCCGAACGCGCGCCCGGCGGCCGAGTGGGCGCAGGGCACCTGGGCGCTCGGCGGCGCGACGGCGTTCCTCTGCTTCGAGCAGAAGGCGTTCGATGGGCAGTCCCGCCTCGCGCGCGACGCGTACGCGGCGTGGGCGAAGGAGTGCGGCGTCGACGCCGGCGCGCTCGAGGCGGGCGTGAACGCCCACCGGTTCTCCGACGTCGTCGATCAAGGCATCGCCCTGTCGGCCAAGCTCCGCGCGTCGGGCACGCCGACGTTCTTCGTGAACGGCGTGACCGTCACCGGTGCGCAGCCGTACGAGAAGCTCGTCGCCGTCGTCGACGCCCAGCTCGCCATCGCGAAGCTCTTGCTCTCCAAGGGCGCTCCCGCGGACAAGCTCTACGTCATCGCGTCGACGGTGAACCACGAGGCCGAGAAGGAGGAAGCCGACGCCGACGGCGAGCCCGCCGAGGACATCAAGACGGTGCACCGGGTCCCCGTCGGCCAGAGTCCGGCGCGCGGGCCCCAGACGGCGCCGGTCACGATCGTGGAATTTTCCGACTTTCAGTGCCCGTTCTGCAAGCGCGCGGAGGCCACGGTCGGCGAGCTGCGCAAGAAGTACGGTGAAAAGATCCGCATCGTCTGGAAAGACGAGCCGCTGCCCTTTCATCTGCGCGCCGAGCCGGCCGCCGAGGTGGCACGCGAGGCGCGGGCGCAGCGCGGCGACTCCGGATTCTGGGACGCCCACGACGCCCTCTTCGAGGCCCAACCGAAGCTCGAGGACGAAGACCTCGAGTCGGTCGCGAAGAAGCTCGGGATCAACGTCGGCAAGGTGAAGGAGGCCATCAAGGCCCACCGCCACAAGAAGGCGATCGATGCCGACGCCGATCTGGCCGACGATCTCGAGGCGGCGGGAACCCCCCACTTCTTCATCAACGGCCGGCGCCTCGTCGGCGCGCAACCGCTCGAGAAATTCAGCGCGATCATCGACGAAGAGCTCCGCCACGCCGACGAGCTGAAGGCCCGCGGGATCGCCGCCGCCAAGCTCTACGACGAGATGATCAAGGACGGCAAGGGACCCAAGCCGCTCGAGAAGCGCGCCCTCGCCGCCGCCGCCGACGCGCCGTTCCGCGGTCCGGCCGGCGCGCCTATCGTCATCCAGGAGTTCAGCGATTTCCAGTGCCCGTTCTGCTCGCGGGCGGAGAGCACGTTGAACGACGTCCTCAAGGCGTACCCCGGCAAGGTCAAGCTGGTGTGGCGGCAGATGCCGCTCTCGTTCCACGACAACGCGCACCTCGCGGCAGAAGCGTCGATGGAGGCGTACGCGCAGAAGGGCAACGTGGGCTTCTGGAAGCTCCACGATCTCATGTACGAGAACCAGAAGGACCTCTCGCGCGACGCGCTCGAGCGCTATGCCAAGCAGGCGGGCCTCGACGTGAAGAAGTTTTCGGCCGCGCTCGACGCCGGCACGCACAAGGCCGCCGTCGACAAGGACGCCAAGCTCGGCAGCGACGCAGGCGTCCAGGGCACCCCCGCGTTCTTCGTCAACGGGTACTTCGTGAGCGGCGCCCAGCCGTTCGCCAAGTTCCGGCGCGTCGTGGACCAGGCGCTGGTCGACGCGGCGAAACACTGATAACCACGGATAGCTCCGTGCTCGACCGCCCGTCTCTCTCCGGCCTCGCGGCCACCGCCGCGTTCCTCGCCCTTCTCACGACGGCCGGCGTCGCGGGCGCGGTGGAGCACGAGCACCACCTCGGCGTCGGCGTCGGCACCGCGGCCCTCAAGGTCGACGACAAGAGCGGCCTCATGCTCGGCGCGGGCGGCGCCGCGCACTACGCGTACGGCATGTCCGACGCGTTCAACTTCGTCGCCGAGTACACGAGCGCCATCGTCGCCCTCGACGCCAAGCTCGACTCGCCCACGACGCCGCACACGCGCCCGAGCACGCTCGACACCGCCGGCGTGGGCGCCGCATACGTGTTCGACGTGCTGCGCTGGGTTCCTTACGCGACGCTCATGGCGTCAGGGTCGCTGCTCCACGGCGGCACGCTCGACAAGACCCTCGTAGCCGTCGGCGCGCAGCTCGGCCTCGGCCTCGACTACAAATTCAACTTCAGCTGGGCGGCCGGTGTCGCGTACCGCCAGCACTTGTTCCTCACGAAGATGAGCACCTACCCCTCCTACTCGCAGCTGTTCTTCCGCGTCGAGTATGCGTGGGGCCGGTGACGCGGAGACCGTCGATGAACGAAGGTTTGCTCACCCTCGCCTTCACGCTCGTGGCCACTTCCCTGGTGGGGGTGGGGGTGGGGGTGGGGATGGGGGGGGTAGCGGCGTGCGGCGGGAAGGAGAAGCCCGCCGTGCAAGCCGAGGCGCCCTCCGCCGGCCCCGACGCCGCCGCGGAAGGCCCCGAGCAGGGCACGGCCACGCCGAAGCCCGCCGAGGCGGAGTGGAAGACACTGGTCGACTTCGATACCCGTCTCCCCAAGACCGTCGTGCCCAAGCCGGAGACGTTCGCGAAGCTCACCGACTCGAAGTTCAAGCCCTACCGGAAGTCGAAGAAGGACTGCAAAGGGCCGAACGACGCCGTCCTCACCGTCGATGGCGGGATGCAGGGTGCGTTCACGAAGAAGGACGCGGCGGAGATGCTCTACCTCGTCAACGTCGTGCCCTGCGATGACAACAAGGTCGCCGAGCACACGCTCCTCGTCCTCCAGGGCGGCCACGTGACCGTGAACGAGAAGGTCCCCGAGCACGACATCGTCGAGGTGAAGGACCTCGACCAGGATGGCGACAACGAGATCTTGCTCGTCGGCGGGTGGCCTCCCCAGATCAAGGCGCGCCTCGTGGACACCGAGGACGGCAAGCTCGAGACGCTCTTCGACTTCGGCGAGGTCGCCAAGGGCAGCTGCGACGGCGGGACGGCCACCGGCGACAGCGCCGTCATTCGTTACCGCAAGGGCGCGACGTCGATGGAGTACAAGGCCGAGAAGAAGCCTAAGACGTGCCCCGCGGTGAAGTAACTGGGCGCTGCCGGCTCAGCGCTCGGTTGGGTCGCTCCCGCTCTACGCCTTCGACAGCCCGAACCCTTCGTGCAGCGTGCGTACGGCGAGCTCGGTGTACTTTGCAGCGACGAGGCAGCTCACCTTGATCTCGCTCGTCGAGATGGCCTGGATGTTGATCCCCTCGTCGGCGAGGAGCTTGAACATCTTCGCGGCGACGCCGGCGTGCGAGCGCATGCCGAGGCCGACGATCGAGACCTTCACGACCTCCTCGTCGTAGCGGAGCTCCTTCGCGCCGAGGGCCTTGCCTATCTCCTCGAGGAACGGCCGGGCGCGGGCGAGATCGGTCTTGGCGACGGTGAAGGTGACGTCGGCGCGCTGGCCGCGGCCGCTCGTCGCCGACTGGATGATCATGTCGACGCTGATGTTCTTTTCGGCGATCTGGCCGAACAGGCTCGCCACCACGCCGGGTTTGTCCTCGACGCCGACGACGACGACGCGCGCCTCGTTCTTGTCGTAGGCCACTCCCGCGACGACGACGTCCTCGAGGGTTTTGTCTTCACTTGTCACCCAGGTACCCTCCGCGTCCGAGAACGAGCTTCGCACGTGCACCGGCACGCCGTACTTCATGGCGATTTCGACGCTGCGAATCTGGAGCACCTTGGCGCCGAGCGACGCGAGCTCCAGCATCTCTTCGTAGCTGATTTTGGCGATCTTGCGCGCCGACGGGCAGATGTTCGGATCGGTCGTGTAGACGCCGTCGACGTCGGTGTAGATCTCGCAGGCGCTCGCGCCGATGGCGGCGGCGACCGCCACGCCGGTCGTGTCGGACCCGCCGCGGCCGAGGGTCGTGATGTCGCCGTTCTCGTCGACGCCCTGGAAGCCGGCGACGACGGCGATCTGGCCCTTCTTGACCGTCTCGAAGATCTTCGAGCCCTCGATCGTCTTGATGCGCGCCTTGGTGAAGGCTCCATCGGTCAGGATCTTCACCTGATGACCGAGGAGGGAGCGCGCCTGGCCGCCCTCGGCATGGATCGCGAGCGCCAGGAGCGCGGCGGCGACTTGCTCGCCGGTGGCGGCGATGACGTCCATCTCGCGCGCGTCGGGGACCTGCGTGACGCCGTGCGCGAGGCCGAGGAGGCGGTTCGTCTCACCGCTCATCGCGCTGACGATGACGACGACGTCGTTGCCCGCGCGCTGCGACGCGAGCGCGCGACGCGCGACGTTGCGGATGCGCTCGATCGAGCCTACGGAGGTGCCGCCGAACTTCTGGACGAGGAGGGCCACGACGAGTAGCGTGCGTAGCTCTTCCGCCCGAGAAAATCCACTGGATCGAGGGCAGAGCGGGCGGGCAAGCGTGACCGGAACCTCGGGCTACCTCATCGAGACGTTCGTGACGCTCATCGCGGTGTGCCTCATCGCGTTCGTGGTGCTCTACGGCGCGCGGCGCCTCGGCATCGGGCGCGCGCAGGGGCCGATTCACCTCGTCGGACAGCTCCCGCTCGACGCGCGGCGCTCGGTCTACCTCGTGAAGGTCGGCGAGCAGGTGCTGGTCGTCGGGGTGACCGAGGGCGGGATGACGAAGCTCGGTGAGGTCCCCGCGGCGTCTCTTCCGGCGGTCGAGATCCCGTCGGGCGCTCCGTTCGCGGCGATCCTCGCGCGCGCGCTCGGAGCGCGAAAGCCTGGGCAGGCCAAAGGGCCCGACACTCCCGACGCCAGGCCGCGTCCAGACGGAGACACGTGAAGCCCGACGATCTCCTCGGCCGGCCGATCGCGCTCGTCGTCGCGCTCGCGCTCGTCTCGCTCCTGCCCTTCGCGTTCATGAGCGTGACTGCGTTCGTGAAGATCTCGACCGTGCTCCAGATCGTGCGCTCCGCGATCGGCGCGCAGAGCGTCCCGTCGAACACCGTCGTCATGGCGCTCGCCGCGTCGCTCACCCTCCTGGCGATGGCGCCGGTCGGCCAGAAGATCGTGACGCGCGCGGCGCCCATGTTCGCGGGCAAGGAGACGCCGGAGACCGTCGCCCTGGTTCGCGGGACGATCGACGCCGTGCGCGAGCCGATGCGCGACTTCCTGCGCGCGAACGCGAGCCCCAAGGAGAAGGCGCGATTTCTGACCGTCGCGCGCGACGCGCGGCCCGAAGCCGAGCGACCGCAGCTGAAGGAGGACGATCTGCCGAGCCTCGTACCGGCGTTCGTCGTGACGGAGCTGACCGAGGCGTTCGCGGTGGGCTTCCTCCTCTTCCTCCCGTTCCTCGTCATCGATCTCGTGGTCGCCAACGTCCTGCTCGCGCTGGGAATGCAGATGCTCAGCCCGACGCAGGTGAGCCTCCCGTTCAAGCTCCTCTTGTTCGTGGCGATCGACGGCTGGGGCCTACTCGCTCAGGCGCTGGTCGCTGGGTACGCGCACTAGCGGTATCCGCTTGACTTCAAAGGCGGTGCGCGTAGATTCGGCCGCCGTTTCGACAAAAAAGCCGGGGCAATAGCTCAGCTGGGAGAGCGCCGCGTTCGCAATGCGGAGGTCAGGGGTTCGATCCCCCTTTGCTCCACCGAAAGGTGGTCTGGAAGAATCGCCGACGCCCGGGAGGGCCGGCGGGGGGCTTCCCGGATTCCTGGTGTTCACGGCGAGACGAGGAGCGCGTGGCCCGTCACCCACGCCCGGTAGAGGCACTTCAGGTACTCTTCGCCCTGCGTCCCCTCGGGCGGTGACGGCGGGAGCACCAGCGCGGTACGCGCGGCACGCTCCGGCTGCGGTAAGCGGATGAGGGGACCAAGCGCGCTCTTGTCCGTCCCCTCGAGCGGCTGACCGTCGAGCAGAACGACGCCGAACCACACGAGCACGATCGCGCAGTGGGTCGGCGAGAGCGCGCCCAGGGCGAGGATCGCCTCGAAGACCGCGTCGGAGCTCACCGTGGCCCCGCCGCCGAGGTCACGGACGATGGGCTCCGCGGATTGGAAGAGCTGGATCGCGCGCATGCCGCCGATCGGCTCGCCCGACCAGCCGAAGTCTCGCATGGCTTGCACGCACACGATCCCGCCGAGCTCCGTGGCCGGGCGCAGCAGATTCATCAGCCACTCCTCGACCGCGCGCGGAATCGGGTAGGCCGCGTGACCGAAGCATCCGAAGGCCTCCTCGTGGACGCGCGCGGGGCACCCTTCGCAGTGACGCTCCTGCGCCTCGAGCGGCCTGGCGCGCTCGCGGAGAGCGGTGACGGTGAGCACCTCCTTCTGAACGCCCTCCTTCGAGCGCACGACGATCTCGACGCGCGTAGTGTCGGGAGAGAGGCCGCGCTCCTCGCACTCGGCCCCTACCTCCTCGGCGCGATTCTGCGCGTCGAACAGATCGAGAATGACCTGCGTTCCTCGGGCCGGATCGCCCTCGCCGAAGGTGAGCTTGGGTGGGCACGCCCGGTCGACGCAGAGCTTCGTCCCCATCGGCCCATCGTAGACGCCACCGGCGGCGGGCTCTAGCCGGAATCGGGCTACGATGGACAAGGCATGTTCGTTCGTTCCCTCCTCGCCCCGGCGGTGACGCTCCTCGCGCTCCTCGTGCCGGGCTGCCGAGGCGTCCTCGGCGTCGACCCGCTCCCGCCTCTCGCGACGACGGACGCCGGCAGCGACGCCGCCGACGATGCGCCGAACGTGCCGGACGTTCGGTACTGCGACACGCTCTCGCCGGCGCCTCAGCTCTGCGCCGATTTCGACGGCTCGAACGTCTACGGCGACGGCTTCGACAACGGCAAGCAGAAGCCCGATCCCGGCGCGCAGCGCGGCGGAACGCTGGCGCTCGACACACTGGTCTTCCGCTCGGGCCCCGCGTCGTTGCTGCTGCAGACGCCGGCCGTCCTGCAGACGAGCGACTCGGCCGCCGCGATCCTGTTGACGACGCTCCCTCGCGTGACGCCGAGGCTCGCGATCAGCTTCGACGTGCTCATCGATTCGGAGGACATCCCGCCCGGCGACGGCTTCGTGATCCTCGCGGCGGTGGACTACGGCATCGGCGCCGCGCTCTTCCAGAGGGACAGCGCCGGCGCCGCGATCTCGGTGGTCCCCGACGGCAGGACGGTGCACCTCGCTGAGCGCTTCCCGCTCGGCGTGTGGAAGACGGTAAACCTGACGATCCAGAACGCCCCCGCGGACGGCGGCCCGAACGGTGTCGTGACGGGAGGCATCGACGCAGCGCTCGGCGCGCAGACGCCGCTGCCCTCGAAGTACCAGCAGGTGACGACGAGGCCCCACGTGACGATCGGCCCGTCCGCGGGCGGTCCGGCAGGCGCCTTCAAGGCGCACGTCGACAACGTGCGCCTCTACTACGGTGGCTGAGGTGGGCGCCCCGTCGCTGCGGGTCGCCGCGTTCGAGCTCCCTGCCCGCTGGGGCCAGCCCGCGCGGGTGTTCGCCGACATCGGCGCGCTGCTCGAGGGCGGGCCGAAGGCTGATCTCGTCCTTTTGCCCGAAGCCTGCATCACTGGCTACGTGTCACCGGACCTCGACGCCGATCTACGCGTCTTCGCCGAGGCTCTCGACGGCCCCACGGCAGAGGCCCTCTCGGCGCTCGCGAAGGCGCACCAGACGCACCTCGTCGGGCCACTCGTGCTCCATGAGGGAGATCGCTTCTCCAACGCGATGGTCGCGTTCGGCCCCGACGGCGCGCGCGTCGCCACGTACCGCAAGCGCCACCCCTGGTACGTCGAAACGTGGGCGACGGCAGGCGACGCGCCGCTCGCGACGTTCGAGGTCCATGGCGCAACGATCGCCTTGGCGGTTTGCTTCGACGTGCACTTCCTCGAGGCGGAGAGCGCGCGCGAGCTCGGCGCGGCGGACGTGCTGCTCTTCGCGAGCGCGTGGGTCGAGCGCGAGGACTCGCGGCCGGCGCTGCTCGGCGGCCTCGCGCGGCGGTTCGACCTCGCCGTCGTGAATGCCAACTGGGGGCACGGGGAACCGCGCCTGTGGGGACAGGGCGGCTCGCGGATCGTGGATCGGCAGGGCGACCTCGTCGCGTCCGCGCACGGCGACGGGCTACAGCGGGTCGACGCGACGCTTTCGTTTTGACGGTGCAGCGCCGCGCGGAGAGCATGTACGCTTGGAGGCATGCTTGAGGTGAAGGTCACCGTCCTCCAGAACGGCAAGGAGATCCCTCTCGCTCAGGCGCGCGACGCCAACCTGCGCTCCGCGCTCGGCAAGGTGGGTAAGGAGGTGGGCGCGAAGCTCACACCGGTCCTATGCCCGGTGCACCACCAGACCGTGAGCCGCGTGCGGATCCAGGTCGGTCCGAGCGGGGCCGACATCGCGTACGACGCCTGCTGCGACAAGCTTAAGGAGGCCGTCGGCGCCGTGCTTGGCTGATCTGGCCCGGGGGTGCAGCGGCCTCGAAGGGGGCCGCTCCTCAACCTTTCAGCGCAACGGCCGTTCATCCGGGTCGATGAGCCAAGCTGCAACAGCGTTCCCCTCCCAGGATGTCCGCATGGGGTCGAACGGTCGCCCGGAGTTCGGGATCGGCGACGTGATCGACGACAGGTACGAGCTGATTCGCGACCTTGGGCGCGGCGCGGCCGGCGTCGTGTTCGAGGCACGCCACAAGTTCACGCACCGGCGCGTCGCGCTGAAGCTCGTGTCGCCGGACACCGCGCGCTCGGCGCAGGGTGAGCTCCGCGCACGCCTCGTCCGCGAAGCGCGCGCGCTCGCGGCGGCGCGCCACCCGTCGATCGTCGACGTCCTCGACGGCGGCGTCACCTCCTGCGGTACGCCCTACGTGGTCCTCGAGATGCTCGAGGGCGGCCGCACGCTGGAGGGCCTCCTCGCCACGCGCGGCAAGCTCAGCGTCAAGGACACGGTCGCGATCGGCCTGCAGCTCTGCGACGGCCTCGCCGCTGCGCACCGGGCCGGCGTCGTGCACCGTGACGTGAAGCCGGGCAACATCATCGTCGTCAAGGACCCCACCGGCGAGGTCATCAAGCTCGTCGACTTCGGCATCGCGCTCGTCCGCGCGCGCGAGGGGAAGCTCACGAGCCACGGCGCCATCATCGGGACGCCCGAGTACATGGCGCCCGAGCAGATCCTGCTCACTGCCGAGAGCGACGAGCTCGTCGACGTGTACGCGGTCGGAGTCACGCTCTTCGAGTGCATCGCCGGGCGCGTGCCGTACGTCGGCAACTACCAGCAGGTGCTGCTGCAAATCGGCTCACCGGGAGAGGAGCCGTCGCTGCTGGGCCTCGCCCCCATCGCCGGGCAGAAGCTGAGCGGCGTGATCGGGCGCGCGATCGCCAAGGATCGGCAGGCGCGCTACCAGAGCGTCGAAGAGCTCGCCCACGACCTCGCCGCCTCCATCCCCAGCCCGCGGCGCAGGACGCAGCTCTTCCCGACGGCCGTGGCCTCGATGGCGAACGCGCAGGGAGGCCAGACGCCCGCCCCGGAGCCGCACCGGCCCGCGTCGTCGGGCGCGATGCGAGCCGCGCTCCCCGTCGAGCAGCGCCGCGCAGCGCGCGCCAACTACGCGACGCCGGTACACGTGACACTGCCCGACGGCACGCATGTCGACGGGCGCAGCGAGGACCTCTCGGAGGGCGGCCTGCTCATCATCCTCGAAGGCGGAATGCTGATCTCCCACGAGCAGATCGTCCGCCTCCGCTTCGCGCTGCCGATGGATGGCAAGGTGGTCTCGTGCAGCGCCCACGTCCGCTGGGTGCGTGCGGCGCATGGCCGGCGCGCCATGGGCGTGCAGTTCGCCGACCCTCCGGTCGAGCTCGGAACGCAGGTGACCCGCTACATCGAGCTGATGGGCGTGCCCAAGGAAGGCTGATCGCGCGTGTCCGAAGAGGGCAGGGCGCGGCGACCCACCGCCCGCCCGGGAGTCCTTCATGACGGGCACCACCGGCGGGCATTCGTCCACGACGACGAGCGAAGGCTCGGTCTCCTTCTCGCTGAAGGAGCTCTCACGCCTTGAGGACGAACGCGTGGCGTTCGAACGCGACGAGGCGCGCAGGCGCAGGGAGGAGCTAGAGCGCGCCGCCGCCGAAGAGACGCGACGGCTCGAGGCGGCCGCCGACGCCCGCGCCCGTCAGGAAGAGGAGCGCCTGCGCGACCACGAGCGCCAGATGAAGGAAGAGGCGGCACGCCACGAGGGCATGAAGCGCGCGCTCGTGGAGCGGGAGCGCGTGGCCGCCGAGCAGGCCGGGCGCGAAGCCGAGGTCACGCGACTGCGCGCGCACGAGCTCGAGCTCGCGCGCATGCGGCGCGAAGGCAGCGGCAGCGCGAAGGTGGCGTGGTCGATCGCCGCCGTGAGCGTCCTTGCCCTCGTCGGAAGCACGATCGCGTACGCGGCGGTGCTTCGCCCCGACGCCGACCGACGCCTCACCGCCGCGCGGGCGGACGCGGCCGTGCAGGCCGAGCTCGTGGCCCGCACCGAGAGAGAGTTCCGCCAGCTCGCCGTGCGCGTCGACGCGCTCGGCGCCCAGCTGCAGAGCGAAGGGGCGCGCGCGCGCGACCTCGAGCGCGAGCTGGCCGATGCGCACAAGAAGCTGACCGAGCGCCTCGGCGCAGCGACGCCGGCGCCGAGTCCACACCACGTCGCCCCGATTCCGACACGCCCGACCGGCCTGATCGACGGGGCGTGCAAGAACCCGGGTGACCCGCTCTGCGCAGGGAAGTAGCGTGGGCGGCGCCTCATGCGCCGTGTGCGACTGCCTTCTCTCCCTTCTCTCCCCTTCCTCCTCGCCCTCGCTTCGGCGTTCGCGGTCTCGCTCGCCGCGTGCACGCCGCCGCCCCGGGAGGCCGCCGGGATCTCGCACGCGCGGGCCGGCAGCAGCGGTACCGTCGTGGTCACGCTCGTCGTCGACCAGCTCGCGGCGTGGCTGATCGACGAGCGACTGGGCGAGCTTCCGCAGACGGGCGGCTTCGCCCGACTCGCGCGGGAGGGCACGCGCGTCCGCGAGCTCCGGTACGCCCACGCGGCGACGGACACCGCGCCTGGCCACGCCGCGCTCTACAGCGGCGACGTGCCGCGGGACAGCGGCATCTACGGCAACGAGTCGATCGACGAGCCCACCGGCAAGCGCGTGAGCGTCCTCACCGACCCGCGCGCCCAGCTCGTGACCGCCGACGGCATCGTTCCTGGCACGCGCGCCTCGTCGGCGGCGAAGGTCGGCGGACAAAACCTCGCGGTGCGGCTGCGTGAGACGAAGCCCGACGCGACCATCGTGAGCGTGTCCCTGAAGGACCGCGGCGCGATCTTCGGCGGCGGCACCGCGCCGAACGCCAGCGTCTGGTACGACACCGCCCGCGGCGAATGGGTGACGTCGACCGCCTTCGCGAAGGAGCTGCCCGCGTGGGCACGCGCGCGGCGCTCCCCGATCGCCACCTTGCCCGACGCGTGGACCCTGGCCGATCCGGCGTGGGTGAAGGCGCACGCGCTCACGCCCGACGACCAACCCGGCGAAGGCGATCTCGGCGGCATGGGCACGAAGTTCCCGCATCCACTCAGGACGGCGCGCGATCCGAACACCGCCTTCCGCGCGACGCCGATGGCGAACGACGCGCTCCTCGACCTCGCGCTCGCGGCGCTCGACGCCGCCAAGTCGGCTCGACCTGTCTCGACGGCCCCGGCGCCCCAGCCTCGTCAGCCGACCCAGGTCAACCCGCGCACCACGCTGCTCGCCGTCTCGCTCTCGGCCAACGACTACGTGGGCCACACGTTTGGTCCCGACTCCTGGGAGGCCTGGGACGAGCTTTACCGGCTCGACGCCTCGCTCGGCCGCTTCTTCGCGGCCCTCGATGCCCGCTTCGGCGCGCAAGGCTGGTCCGCGCTCCTCTCCGGCGACCACGGCGTCGTGCGGATGCCGGAGGCGTACCAAGGCTGCGCCGCCGGCATGTCGCAGGACCACTGGCAGCGGCCTTGCGACGCGGGCGTCCGCATCCTGCCCGACCCGCTCGGCGCCGAGCTCGACGCGGAGGCGGTCAAGGTCCTCGGGCCCGGACGCTGGGTCTCCGGCGTCGCCGACCCTTACGTATTCGTCACGGTTGCCGCAACGCGGCTCGAGGAGCCGAGACGCCGCACGCTCGACGACGCCCTCGTGCGCGCGCTGCGTGCGCGACCCGGCGTCCGCTCGGTCTACGTGACGCGCGACGTCGCCGTCGCCAGCAACACTTGCGCCAGCGACGACGAATCGGAGACGGCGCTCGTCTGCCGCTCCGTCGCGGCCGCTGGTGGCGGCGAGCTCTACGTCGTCACCCAGCCGGGCAGCTTCTTCGATCCGAGCGTCGTGGTCGGCAAGGGGACGAGCCACGGCTCCCCCTACCTGTTCGATCGCACCGTCCCCTTGTTCGTCCGCGCCCCCGGACGCGTCCCCGCTGGCGTCCTCGTCCGTGAGCCGGTGGGGTTCGGCGCCTTCGCGAGGACCGCCGCGTCCCTCCTCGGCATCGCCCCCCCTGCCGGTGCCCGCGGGGCCCGGGACTTCGCCACGGGACAGTGACGTAAGGTAGGCTTGCTTTCGATGTCCGAGGGAGAGTTCTCTTCAGAAGAAGAAATCGACCTCTCTGGCACGATCGTCGGCGGCAAATACCGGGTCGACCAGCTCGTGGGCTCCGGCGGCATGGGCACCGTGTGGTCCGGCTACCACGAGGTCCTGAAGACCAAGGTCGCCATAAAGTTCATCCGGCCGATGTTCGCCGAGCGCGAGGAGGCGCGACGCCGCTTCGAGATCGAGGCCCGCGCCGCCGCGAACGTGCAGAGCAAGCACGCCGTGCAGGTCTACGACTACGGGGTCGAGGACCACGGCCTGCCGTACATCGTGATGGAGTTCCTCGAAGGGGAGTCCCTCTCCGATGCCCTCATCCGCCGCGGCCCGATGCCGGCGGTGGAGGCTGCCAGGATCATCGGCCAGGCCGCGCGCGCGCTCCAGAAGGCGCACGACGCCGGCATCGTTCACCGCGATCTGAAGCCCGACAACATCTTCCTCGCGACGAACATCGAGGACGCCGGCACCGGCGATCTCCCGTACACGGTGAAGCTCGTCGACTTCGGCATCGCAAAGCTGCTCCACGAGCCCACGGGCACCAGCGAGAGCGGCCAGCAGTTCGGCGGCCCCACGCAGGCGGGCGCCGTGATCGGCACGCCGAACTTCATGAGCCCCGAGCAGCTCACCATCGGCGGGGCTCCTGGCGCGCTCACCGACCTCTGGTCGCTCGGCGCGTGCACCTTCTCGGCGATGACGGCGCGCATTCCCTTCGAAGGCGAGGTGCTCGGCGACATCGTCCTCAAGGTCTGCGTCGCGCCCATGCCCGTCGCGTCGCAGCTCAACCCGGACGTGCCGGAGGGCTTCGACGCCTGGTTCGCGCGCGCGTGCAACCGCGATCCCGCCAAGCGCTTCCAGACCGCGACCGAGCTCGCCGAGACGCTGGCCGCGGTGTGCGGGCTCGGACGCGTGCACGTCGCGACGCATGACGAAGACCGCGTTCAATACGTGCTGAAGGCCAACCCGAGCCTGTCGGACATCGAGCTGCCCGACGACATGCCCACCGGGACCATGTCGTCGAAGACAGCGCTGCTCGCCGGGCTCCTGCTCGGCGTCACGCTCGTCGTCGGCGTCGTCACGTTCCTCGCGTGGCAGGGGCGCGCGCCGATCGAATCGAACGACCCGCCGCCGACGGTCCAGGACGCCGCGCCGCGGGCGATCCCCTCCGCAATCCCGTCGCGCAACCGCTGAGCGCGGCCCACCGAGCGGCTGGCCCAGGACGCCTACCGAGAACGCCCTGCCTAGAAGGCCTGAAGGGCCACAAAGCCTGGCTTGTTTCCTTCCGAGCCCATGATCTTCGTGTCATAGCACCGAGATCTTTGGCTTTTTCACCGGCGCTGGGGGCTAGCTAGTTGCCGGATTTAGATTAACCTTCTCACGTGCTCGTACTAGATTCGGGCACTCAGTAGGACTTGTTTGCTTCGTAACGTTTGAAGGAGGCGATGAATGAACTTCACGAGGGCGCGCGCAGGAGCGCTTATTGGTTTGCTCGGCTTGGGTGCCTCGGCGGCGTTTGTTGCCTGCGGGGGCGACGACACCACGCCGGTCACGACAGCGGACGCGGGTAAGGACAGCCCGACGGCGGACACGAACCCGCCGCCGCCGCCGCCGCCTCCCCCGGTGGACTCCGGAAACGACGCGGACACGTCGACGCTGTACACGCGTCTCGGCGGTCATGCGGGCATCAGCGCCTTCATCGGCGCTGTGGTCACGGCGCTGCTGAAGGACCCGGAGGAGGCTTCGTACTTCGTCCTCAACGTCCCGACGCCGTACCCGAACCGGGCCCCGGCGGCCGACATCATCGAGTGCTTCACGGACCTCGCGGGCAGCGCCACGGGCGGCCCCGAGACCTACCCGACGAAGACTCCGTCCGGCTACCAGTGCCGCGCCATGGCGGAGATTCACAAGGGCATCCTCGCCGACGGCGGCCCCGGTGCGAACGACATCAACTTCCAGATCACGACGAGCGCGTTCAACAAGTTCGTGGCCACGGCCGCGGCCGTTGCGAAGGCCTCGGGCAAGGTCACCGATGCAGACATCGCGAAGCTCGGCGCTCTCCTAGGCACGACGCGCGGCGACATCGTCAGCCCGGATGCGGGCCCCGACGGTAGCCCGTTCAACGCGCTGCCGTACTGCGACGCGGGCGATCAGCGCCCGGGCTGCTTCCCGGATTCGGGTTCGGCCGACGCAGCGGACGGCGGCTGATCGGACGAGTCCAAGCAGTCACGCAGTAAGGAGACACTTCGATGCAAGTCGGGCAAGCAGTTGTAGTCGCCCCGAACAAGATCTACCGAGCGGCGCGCGCGATCGTCCTGATCGCGCTCGCCGCCACGGCGATCGTTGGACTCTTGCACGCGAAGGCGGGGCGGTCGGTTCTGGCAAAGCTAGGCGGCTGCCCCGTGCAACATGCGAATCGCGACAACATGGACGCGATCCGCAAGTACGCCGTCGCGCAGTCGCCGCCCGCCGATGGGACGGCTCCTGCGCGACCGGCGCTTGGCTTCAAGTTGGATCAGACGACCGAGGACGAGGTCCGCACCTGGGCCAAGACGAACAAGGTCGCCTGCGAAGAGAACGCGACGCGCGGCACCTTCGTTTGCAAAAACGTGCCGGGCTCGGCGCTCGGTGATCCTGATGTGCTGCCGGTCGAGGAGCTGACGATGGCGTTCAGCCCTGCTGGCAAGCTCGTCAACCTCCTCGCGATGCGTGAGGCGCTCTCGAGCGCCAAGGCGAGCCAGGTGTTCGTCGCGCGCAAGGAGCGGCTCGAGAAGGCTCTCGGCGCCCCCTCCCACTCGGGCGACAGGTCCGATCCCGCATACTTCGACGAGGACATCCTCCGCACGGCCGTGGTCGACTACAGGTACCGCGACTACGAAGCGACCGTGAGCGCGACGACGATGTTCGATCGCACGGTGGCGGTTAGGGAACATTACCTGTCCACCCTCTGAGGCAAGCTCGAGCGGTAGGGCGGTGCGATTCCTTTGTTTGTGTGGGCCCTGCGGGCCCCTCCACGCCGGACGGCGCGGAGGCCTCCCCGCATCGCCTGCGGCGACGTCGCGGTGCGACGGGGAGAGGTGACGAAGATGAAGCGCGTTGTTGGCGTCGTTGGGTTGGTGGTTTTGGGGGCCTGTTCGACGAGCAGCAATGGGAGTGGGAGCTCGAGCGGGAGCTCTGGGGGAACGGACGGCGGCAGTGATGGGTCGGTGGTGGCGGGGAGTTTTGCGCTCGAGGTGGACTGCAAGGATACGGTCGAGGCCGTGTATGGCGATCCTGGGGTGTTGCCTGCCGAGAAGGGAGCGATCCTCAAGTGCGTCAAGGAGAAGGATCTCACCAAGGAGCAGCTCCAGGCCACCGCCAAGGACTACGTCGGCAAGCCGTTCACGAGCGGCGCTCATGTCTACCGGGTGCTCTACCGTACCGAGCGAGGTGATTCTGCGAACACGCCGGGCTACTCCAGCGCGAGCGTCTACATCCCGGACACCCCGCGCGTGGCCGCGGGTGGGGGCCAGCTGCTTCCGGTGATCGTCTCGTCGCACGGAACGGCCGGCCAGGCGCCCAACTGCGCGCCGACGAAGAACGAAGGCACGGCGTACATGACGTACCCGATCGTCGGGGCGGGCTTCGCGGTCATCGCGCCCGATCTCGCGGGGTATTCGAACTACGGCGCGGCGAACAACCCGCCGAGCGGGTACGCGCAGGCCGCGGACGTCGGGAAATCGACGCTCGACGGCGCGCGCGCGCTGCGCAAGATGTTCCCGGCCAGCGTGAGCGACAAGGTCGTGATCCTCGGCCACTCGCAAGGCGGCGGTACCACCCTCGCCGCGCTCGCCCTCAGCGACACCTACGGCTCGGGCGGGACGCTCGCCGGCGTCGTCGCGTATGCGCCGCTCTGGCTCAACGAAGCGTCATGGGGCGCGCTCCCGCTCCTCGCCGACACGTACACGTTCGCCTCGGCGGCGTTCATCAACGCGGTCGACATCTGGTACATCTACACCCACGGGGAGTTGCTCGACGGCCCGGGGCATGGCGGCGATCCGTTCGTGGCAAGCAGCCGCGCAGCGATCAAGAGCCTCGTCGACACGAAGTGCGACATCAGCGCCGACCTCCTCGCGCCGCTCGGTAAGGACATCCGCGACGTGCTGGATCCGGCGTGGCAAACCTCGGTGAAGTCCGACGCCGCGCTCGGGAGCGGCTGCGGCGACGCCCTCTGCAGGAAGTGGCACGACCGCTTCGCCGCCGACCGACCGCACCTCACGGGCAACGTGGGCAAGATTCCGATCCTCTTGCCCTATGGCGGCAAGGACACGACCATCCCGGCCGACCGTATGGCCTGTGTCATCGATCGCCTCGACACCGACAAGGCGAACTACAAGCTCTGCTTCCAGCCGGACGCCGCTCACACGCCGGTCGTGAACGTCACGGCCGACTACGCGAACGACTGGATCGCGGCGCGCACCCTCGGCGCTGCGGAGCCGCCGCCCTGCCCCGGCGTGTTCCCGAAGCCGGCGTGTGCGACACCGCCCCCGAACGACTGAGCCACGCATTCGCGCCGTCACGAGAAAGTTGCTCAACCCGTCGGCGCGCCGACCGTTTTAGGACGGTGTGACGGGTGACGAGCAAGACGCGCTGATCGGTCGGACGATCGCCGGTAAATACACGATCCGCTCGTGCGTGGGGAGTGGTGCGATGGGCGCGGTCTACCTCGCACAACAGCTCGCCCTCGACAAACCCATCGCGCTCAAGATCCTGCGGCGCGATCTCGAGGACGACGCGGTCTTCGCGGCGCGCTTCTACGTCGAGGCCAAGGCGGCCTCCAAGCTCGACCACCCAAACTCGACGCACGTGCTCGACTTCGGTCGCGAGCCCGACGGGCTCATGTACATCGCCATGGAATACCTCGAGGGGCGCGCGCTCTTCGACGTGCTGCGCGACGAGTGGCCGGTCGCACAGGAGCGCGCCGTCGACATCGTGATGCAGGCGCTCGCGGCGATCGCCGTGGCGCACGACATCGGCGTCCTTCACAGGGACCTGAAGCCCGAGAACATCATGATCCTGCCCAACGTCGACGACGAGGGGCGCCTCGGCGACCTGGTGAAGGTCTGCGACTTCGGCATCGCGAAGCTGAGCGGCGCGCCCCCGGCGCTCACACCCGCCGGAGGGATGCCGAAGATCATCCCTGCCGAGGGCGGGCGCCGCCTCACGGAGGTCGGCAGCATCATGGGCACGCCGGCGTACATGTCGCCCGAGCAGGCCAAGGGAGAGAAGGTCGACGCACGCAGCGATCTGTATTCGCTCGGCGTCATCTTGTACGAGCTGCTCACCGGCCAGCCCCCTTTCGACGACGAGATTCCGGCGAAGCTCGCCTACAAGCACGTCACCGAGACGCCGCTGTCGCCCGCCGAGGTCAACCCGGACATCGCACCCGAGCTCGCCGACGTTTGCCTGCGAGCGCTCCGCAAGGATCCGGCGGAGCGCTTTGCCACCGCCCGAGACATGCGCGCCGAGCTGCGCGCCGCCCTCGCGCAGGCGCGGAGCCGGACGAGCAGCTCTCCGTGGGCGCTGGCGCACGGCAGCAGGGCGGACGTGCCGCGCTCTTCGGCCTCGACGCCCACGATGTCCCTGCCGGCGCCGCGCGCGGCAGAGACGAAGCCGGGGCTCGCGCACTCACTCACCCGCTGGCTCGCGATCGGCGCGGCCGCTTGCATGGTCCTGGGGGGCGCAGCGGTCACGGCACGGACACGTAGCCCGCCAGCACGGGCGGCGGCCCCCGCTCTTCCGGCGGGCTCGCCCGCCGAGCCCATCGCGCCGGAAGCGCCCCGAGCGACCGCGCCGCCGCCGCCCGCCGCGGTCATCCCGGCCGATCCTCACCCCGACCCGACGACGACGACGACCGCCACGGCGAGGGCCACCAAGCGCCGTCACGACACCCCGGACGCCGCCGCCACGGCGACGACCTTGGCAACCGCGATCGCCAACCCCGAGCCTACCGCCGACACGCCGACGCCGACGCCGACGCCGACTCCGACTCCGACTCCGACTCCGACTCCGACGCCGACTCCGACGCCGACTCCGACTCCGACTCCGACTCCGGCCGCCCCCTTCGATCCCTCCCACGCCCGCGCGACGATCGGCGCGATCACCACCGATCGCGTGACCCCTCGCGACGTCAACGCGCTCATCGGGCGCGTCGACATGAAGCGCTGTTACGTGGCATCCGTCGCCCGCGGCGAGCCGGAATCGCCCGGCACGATCACGCTGACGCTCGACGCCGACGACATGCGAATCGTCCACACCTACGCCGGCGGCGCCACCCACTCACCATCGCTACGTCGATGCCTCGAGTCCGCGTTCCTCGGAGGACGCGTCCCCAGCGCCGACACCGGCACCGGCACCGCCCGCGTAGACCTAGACTTTCGACCTTGATCGAAACGCGAGCGTGTAAACGCCTCGCCGGTCCTCCACCCCATCGTTTCTCCACGCGATAGGAGTGTGGTGGTTTTCGTCGAAACCAAGCGATGGCTGCTGCGGGGCGAGGAGCCGTACTTCCTGTACGGTGACGACCCCCGCCGCGGCCAGCGCGCAGGGATCGGCGAAAAACACCGCGCTCCTAAGCTGCTTGGCGGCGGCGGAGCTGGACGCGCATGAGATCGAAGCTCGGAGCGTCGAGCCCGCGCGCGCGGCGGAGCAAGAACAGGGCGTGATGAATCTCCGTCTCGTCCGGTGTGCTCGTCGACCCCTCCAGGCGGTTTCGATCGCGCGCGAGGTTGTCCGCGGCGGTGAGCTCGTCACCATCTGCGTTGTCGAGGTAGGCGAGGGCCTCCTCGAGCGAAACCGTCGCCAAGCTCCTGAGAACGGGATATCTCGCCATCCAGTCA
The DNA here is from genome assembly GCA_025359105.1 of Myxococcales bacterium. Classification (GTDB taxonomy): domain Bacteria; phylum Myxococcota_A; class Polyangia; order Polyangiales; family Polyangiaceae; genus JANYHK01. The sequence continues at coordinate 21,152 of JANYHK010000049.1, forward strand.
CCTCGCTCGTGAGTCACGAAACAAGACAAAGCCACCTTTGCAAGAGCGACGCCGCTACCTGCATCTGCAACGTTAACCACGCGCTCCTGCGCCCGCGACCTCAGCCCAAGGGCAAGCGGCCGCATTTTTTGAAAAAGCGTGTCGACATAGTAGTCGAGCTGTACCGCAGGCGACGCGGACAGGACCGTCGGCCGGCTAGCAGGGCCCAGGCCGTTGACGGCTGCCAGGCGATTGGCGCGGGCCACCCGCAAAAACTCCACGCCGCAGAGCCGTGACGGGGAAAGCATTCGAACGCGAGGCGGGCTCGGGAGCCCGGCGAGATGCCGGCGGTTGATGAACTTCGGGGGCCCGAGGGGGACTGTACGGCCCCTGGCCGCCCCCTCCACGCTGCGTCGCCCCCCTCGTACTGCGCCCCGTTCGCCTTCGGCTTCCGGCATCGCCCCTCGCCGCTGTATCAAATTTGCGGGAAATTTGGCGTTCTCGGGAATGGTCGTAGTGCTTCCCCGAGCTTCACTTCGATAAACCTAGCGCGCAAGAGGCACGGTTCCAAACTTTTTGTTCACGATAGGTGCGACACGGGCGCACGTCCCGACGCGCATGAACGGGCAAATCCTTTTCGGCGAACGGCGGTTGCTATAAGTCACGAGCCTTGAAGACGCGCGCGAATCGAACGGGACGCACCAAGCCCAAGCTCACGCCAGTCCCACGCGACAAGGAAGCGACGCGCGACGCCCTCATCGCCGCCGGCATGGAGCTCTTCGCCAAGGACGGGCTCGACGGACCGAGCCTCGACGAGATCTCCGCGCACGCGGGCTTCACGCGCGGCGCGTTCTACGTGCACTTCGCGGATCGCGACGATTTCCTCGCCGCCGTGATGGATCACGTGGGCCAAGAGATCGTGGACGAGCTCCTCGTCGCGGGCGGTGGGGCGGGCGGGCTCGTCGGCGCGATGCAGCGCTTCGTCGCTGCGAGCGCGTCGGGCAAGTATCCGCTGATGCCGGCCGGCGGCATCAGGCCGCATCAGCTGCTCGAGGCGTGCGCGCGTTCGAAGCCGCTGCGCGAGCGCTACCTGAGGCTCGTCGACATGAGCGTGGCGCGCATCCGCGAGCTCGTGCAGCAAGGCCAAACGGATGGGGTGGTGCGGACCGACGTCGAGCCGGCCAGCACGGCGACCATGGTCATCGCGCTCGTCGTGGGCCTGCAGACGCTGGCCGATCTCGGCGTGCCCGTCGCGCTCGGGCCGCTCGCGGCGGACATGCTCCGGCTCATGTCGAGGCCGAGCGGCGCGCGGTAAGAGCGCCGGGCGAGCAGCGTCAGAGCATGACGCGCACGACGTCGAGCCCCGTCACGATGCCGACGAGCTCGCGCTTGTCGACGGCGAGGATCCTTCGCGCGTGCATCTGGATCGAGTAGCCGGCGACCCGGTAGAGCGGCGTCGCGACGTCGAGGCAGATGGTCTCGTAGCTCATGAGGCGCTCGACCGGCATCTGCCGCAAGTTCGGCGGGAGGGCGCGCGTCGCCATCGCCTCCTTCTGGGTGAAGACGCCGATCGGCCAGCGGCCGTCGACGACGACGAGGCCGCGTACGTTGGCGTCGTCGAGCTCGCGGATCGCCTCGTCGGCGGTGACGCCCATTTCGATCGTCGAGACCGGCGCGCTCATGATCTGCGCGAGCGGCGTCGCCACCCGCTCCTCTAGCACCGCACGCATCGCGTCGCGCGTCGTCACGACGCCGACCGGACCACCTTCCCGCAGGACGACCACGCGGTGGATGTGCCCGTGGACCATGGCCATGGCCGCCAACACGAGCGGGGCGTCCTCGTCGACGGTCACCACCTGGCGGCGCATGAGATCCGCGGCGAGCTTCGGCGGCGGTGTCACACGCGTCACGTTCCCCGGCGCAGCGAGCTCGACGCGCGCCTCGCGCAGCAGGTCGGTCGTCGAGACGATGCCGTGCAGCACGCCGTCGTCGATCACCGGGACCGCGGAGATGTCGCGCTCGTCGAAGATGCGCTGCACCTCGCCGAGCGGCATGCTCGACGTCACGGAGATCAGGGATTTGCTTACGAACTCGCGGACCGGCCGATTCCAGGCGGGGCTCATAGCGGAAGCCTCAGCAAGCGGCGTGCCCGCGCAACTCCAGCCGATCAGGCGCCCTCGAGGCCGCTGCCCCGCAGAAGCTGCGCGCGCGACGCAAAAGCGTCGGGGCCTACGGTTCGAGCCAACGCAGCATCGCGCTGCCCGCGTGCTGCGCGTAGTCGATGCGGAGCTGCCAGTCGACCTCGCTCCCCGGCATGGCGCCGGCGACCGCCTGGGGATCGGCGAACAGGTGCGTGACGCCCGGCCTGAGCTGCTGGCGGACGAGGAGCGCGAGTGAGCTGCGGAGCTGGCGATCGAGCGCCGCGACCTCGTCGGCCGAGCCGTGGGCCGCGACGAGCGCGTGGCGTGTGGCGAGGCCTGCTTCGCAGCGGCTCGCGACCGGCGTGAGCCGCGGCGTCACCACGGGACCGACGCCGAACGCGCCGGCGGCGTCGAACGGCGTCTCGTCCGGCCCGTACTGCATGCGCCGGCCGTACGCGTGCCAGCGCACGCAGAAATCGAGGGCGTCGGGGCTCGGCGCGCGGTCCCAAAGGTCACTCATGGCCTGGCACGTCCAGTGCTCTTCGCCGAAATAGTAACGGGAGCCGAAGAAGCTCCACGCGGGCCCGACGAGGTGCGCGACCAGCCGACGCGACGCCTCGAGGTCCGCCGGGTCGTGGGTGATACGGTGCGCGCGAGAGAGTGCGAGCGCCGCCTCGCCGGAAAAGTAGAGGTACTGGACGTCGATCGGGTGGTGCGCGCCGCGCTCGTACAGATGCATCATCTCGCCGTCGGGGCGCTGCTGCCCGCGCAGGAAGCGCGCGAGCTCGGCGACGTTGGGCGCGAACGTCGGGTCGAGGCCCGTCTGCACGATCTCGGCGAACGCGATGAGCGCGAGCGACGAAGACCCGATCTCCACCTGCGCGTCGTCGCCGATGCACCGCGCTTCGCCGCACGAGACCATCGCCGTGTCGCGGAGGAGCCACGCCGCGCGGAGGGCCGCGATGCCGATCTCCGGCTCGCCCGAGGCGTGGGCTGCTTGCGCCAGGAAGTACGTCGCGCCCGCGTGCCTGGGCCAATCGTAGCCGCCGAGGTCCTTGTTCGTCGTCGCGTCGACGGAGTAGCGGAGGTGGCCGTCGGCCGTGACGCCGCGCGCCAGGTAGCGCGCCGCCGCGATCGCGGATTCCTTCACGACCGCAGGCGTGAGGCTGTCGGCCGTCACGAGGGTGTTCGGTGAGGGCGACGCGTCGAGCATCCGCTCCATGCGGACTCGCACGAACGCGGCGCGACCCCGCACCTCGGCCTCGCTGGCGCCCAGACGTTCGGCGAGGAGCGCGACGACGATGTCCGTCTTCACCCCGATCGCGAGGCCGAGCTCGGCGATCGCTGCGCCGTGGTCATAGGCCTGGCGCGCGAGCAGATCGTCGGGCGTGACGTACACGGTCCGTCCGTCGAGCGTGGCGCGCACGCCGTCGTGCCCCGGCACGAGCGAGATGGCGAAGGCGAGCTCGGGATCGACGAGCATGGAGCCTTCGCCGGTCACCGTCTCGTTCACGATCGCGCCCGCCGTCACCACCGGGGGCGGCAGCGGGGTCACCGACCGGGCGACGAGCACGCCGTCCTTCCACACGCTGGTGACCGTGACCTCGGACACCGGCGCGTGGAGCCGGACCGACGCGTGCACGAGGACGCACGCGACGCCGAGGAACGACGCGTACACAGCGAGAACGAGCGCGAGCGCGCGCGGAGTCATCGCCGGCCGGGCCGGCCCAGCCATAGCAGCTGCGACGCCGGGAGCGCGACGAGGTACGGCAGCGCGAGCGCCGCCACGAGGGCGAGGATGACCGCTCCTCCCTTGCCCACCGGCCCGTAGATTCCAGCGAGGTAGCTCGCGGTCAGGGCGAGCGTCGCCACGAGCCCGAGCCCGAGCGCGAGCACGATCATCGACGTCACCCGCGCGACCCGCGGCGCCCAGGGCTTGCCGAGCATGAGCCCGACCCCCGACACCGCGAGCAGGGCGATCACCGCCGCGGCGCAGCCGTCGATGGCCCAGGCGCGCGACGGAAGGCCACGAAAGACCCCGATCGCGACAAGGCTCGCCGCGACCAGGTCCAAGAATCCGAACGCGAGCCGTCCCCGAACGCTCATGGGGGCAAGGTATCACCATGGCAACCGTCCTTTGGACGGAACGGTTGCCATGGTCCTTCTCGTGGGTCGCTGCCGTCGTTTGCCCGTTCCGGTCAAACGACGTTCGCTCTAAAACTGCCCGTAAATAAACGGTGCGCGCGTGCTCGCTGCGGCGTTGAGCGCCAGCGCCGCGAGGGCGAGGAGCACCCCCTGCACCACCGCCGGCGCGCGGGCGAAGGTGTCCTTGACCCGGTCCACCCAAGCGTCAGGCACCCAGTGCGTGACGGCGCCGAGCGCCATGACGGCGCCGATCTGCCATGTGAGGTGCGGCATGCCCCCCGTGAGCTCGCCCATCCGCGCGAGCACGAGCCGGGCGTGCGTGAGTGTCGGTGCGCGGAAGAAGATCCATGCAAAGCACACGTACTGGAAGGTCACGAACGTCGCCACCACGCGCCCGACGCCGCGCGGTTTCCCCTCGCCGAAGCGCCGCTGCCAGACGCGCGTGACAGCGAGCGCCGCGCCGTGGAGGGCCCCCCAGATGACGAAGTTCCACGACGCCCCGTGCCATAGGCCACCCAGGACCATCGTGATCATCAGGTTGCGGTAGGTCGACAGCGGGCCGCCACGTGAGCCGCCGAGCGGAATGTACAGGTAGTCGCGCAGCCACGACGACAGCGAGATGTGCCACCGTCGCCAGAAGTCCTGCAGGTTCACCGCCGTGTACGGCGCGTCGAAGTTCGGTGGCAGCTTGTAGCCGAAGAGGAGCGAGCTCCCGAGCGCGACGTCGGTGTACCCGCTGAAATCCGCGTAGATCTGGATGGCGTAGGCGTAGACGCCGATCACGACCTCGAGCGAGGTGAAGCGCTCGGGGTTGCCGAAGACGCGGCCCACGAAGGCGACGGTGAGGTAGTCACCGATGATGAGCTTCTTCGCGAGCCCCTGCGCGATGAGCAGCAGGCCGCGGCTCTGCTCGCCGTCGTCCCGCACCGGCATCACGGCGAACTGCGGGAGCATCGCGCGCGGCCGCACGATCGGGCCGGCGACGAGGTGCGGGAAGAAGCAGACGAAGAGGAGGTAGTCGAGGTACCGGTGGCACGCCTTGATCTCGCGGCGGTAGACGTCGATCGTGTAGCTCATCGTCTCGAACGTGAAGAACGAGATGCCGAAGGGCAGCACCAGGCGCAGGTGCGCCGGCTTCACCGCGACGCCGAGCGCGTGCGCGATCTCGGCGAACGAGTCGACGGCGAAATTCCAGTACTTGAAGATCGCGAGGACGCCAAGGTAGTAGACGACCGACGCGAGGAGCAGCGCCTTGCGCGCGCGCGGGTTCTCGGTGCGTTCGAGCTTCTTCCCGATCCAGTAGTCGAGCGAGCTGCCGACGAAGATGATCGAAAGGCAGAGCAGCGCCCACGCCCACGGCCCCAGCGGCGCCCCGTGCTCCTTCGCCTCCTCCCAGGTGCCGTAGTAGTAAAACCCGTAGCTGATCGTGATGAGGAAGAGGACGCGCGCCAGCCGCGCCTTGTGGACCAGCCAGAAGACCACGAACGCGAAGACGAGGAAGACGCCGTAAAGGGGACTGTTGAACAGCATCCAACTCCGACTCCGACCCCAACCCCGACCCCGACCCCGACTCCGACTCCGGCTCCGACTCCGACTCCGAAGCCGACTCCGACTCCGACTCCGACGCCGAGACGTACCACGAAATCCCGCGTACGATGCGAGCGTCGTATGCATCCGCTGTTCGGCAAGACCAGCCGCGCGCTCGTGGTCATGGGCCTCCTCCTCGCGGTTCCCTATGCGTCACCGAAGCTGCGGAAGATGCGCATCGCCGACGCGCCGTGGGACGGGACCGCGGAGGTCGCGACGGCACCGAGCGCCGAGACGCTGAGCGTCGGCGAGGCGACGCTGTCGGCGTCGAAGAACGAGGGGACGGTCAACAACGCGCTCCCCGAGGCGCCCAAATCGGTCGAGGTGGACCCGTCCGTCCTCGCGAAGGCCGCCGGCTCGCTCGCCCTCGAGGACGCGACCGGACACGCCATGGATGCATTTTACATGCACCTCGCGGCCACCCTTCGCAAGGATCCCGGCGCGGTCACGCGGGTGCTGCACTACGGCGACTCGCTCATCACCAGCGACTTCATCAGCGGCACGATGCGCCGCAAGATGCAGGCGACGTTCGGCGACGCCGGCCACGGGTTCATCCTCATCGCCAACGGGTGGGACTGGTATTTTCACAACGACGTGTCGCACTCGGCGAGCGAAGGCTGGTCGATGAGCCGCATCACCGGGCCCCTCACCGGCGACGGCATGTACGGTCTGGGAGGCGTCTCCTTCCGCGCGAGCGGACCGGCCTCGGCGACTTTCGCCACCAAGGACGCCTCGAAGGGAGCCACGTTCGGGACGAAGGCGTCACGCTTCGACCTGTACTACCTCGAACAACCGGGCGGCGGTGGGGTCGGGCTGTACGCGAAGGGGCTGCCGCCGGAGACGCTCTCGACGCAGGGGCCCAAGAAGATCTCGCGCGTGCACTCGATCACCGTGCCCGATGGCCCCGCGCAGCTTACCGTGAAGGCCTGGGGCGAAGGGGCTCGCCTCTTCGGCGTGGCGCTGGAGCGCGACGTGCCGGGGATCGTCTACGACGCGCTCGGCGCGAACGGTGCTCGCGTGAAGCTCCTCGAGGCGATGAACCCCGACCACTGGACCGAACAGATGCAGCTGCGGAAACCGGCGCTCGTCGTCCTGCAGTACGGCACGAACGAGACGGCGTGGGGCTTCGACGAGGCGTACGAGAAGGTGCTCTCCGGCATCGTCGAGCGCGTGAAGGCGGCGGCGCCCGACGCGTCGATCCTCATCCTCGCGCCGCTCGACCGCGCCGAGCGCGCCGGGGGCGGCTTCAAGACGATGCCGGTCATCCCCAAGCTTGTGGGAGCGCAGAGGAACGTCGCGCGCGATCAGAAGATCGCGTTCTGGAACACCTTCGACGCGATGGGCGGCGAGGGCTCGATGGGCAAATGGGTGAAGGCCAATCCGCAGCTAGCGGGCTGGGACCTCACCCACCCCACACCGGAAGGCGCCGAGCTCGTCGGTGGCATGCTCTACGCCGCGATCGTGGCCGGATACCAGGCCTACGCGGCGACGCACGACGCTGCACCCAAGTTGCCTCAGTGAGGAGACTCCGCACGTGAGGTGCGGGCATCCTAGGCAAGGGTGACGTGAAGTACCGCTTCGTCATCGACATCGCCTCGCTGCGCGCCTGACCGGCGGGCGACCCTCGTGGGCGCGACCCACACAGGTCGCGCAGGGTGGCACCGAGATGCGCCGGGTGGGTTTCGCGTTCGCCGCGCGGCGCTATGGTGAGAGGCCATGAGCGGCGCGCACAAACCTCTGCTGGAATCTTCGCGGCCCGCCCTCGACGAGGGTGAAGCGCCGTCGTCCTCCGACGCGAGGGTGCCGGTGAGCGTCACGCGTCAACGGCGAATGATCGAGCCGTGGAAGGTGCTCGAGCTCGGGAAGCGGGATGCCCGCGAGCCGGCGAGGCAGCCGGTACGGGCGCACGACAAGGTCTTCCCACGCAGGAACGTCGGCGGCGGCGCGCTGAACGCGGCGTTCATGACGGCGGGGGTCACCGCCACCGCGGCGGTGTGGTGGCGCTTCGTGCACCGCGTTTCCGGCTTCGATCTCTCGCCGCGTGTACACGCCGCGCTCGAAGGCCGCACGTTCCTCGCCAGCTGCGTGGCGGCGCTCGTCACGCTGGCTGTGACCCTCACGCTCGCGATCCTCGCCGTCCGGGCAAGGCCCCGGTCGCCGGCGTTCAGCCTCGCGGCGCTCGGCATGCTCCTCGTGAGCATTTCGTTCACGTTCATCGCCCTCACCACGGGCTCGCGCGAGACCGTCGGCATGACCGGCGACGCCGTGACGCTCATCGTCGGGTCGCTGCCCTTCGTCGCGATCGGGCTCGCCCTCCGCGTCCTCCGAAACGGATGGATCGCGGGCGCCGAACGCGAGGGGCTCGAGCGCGAGAGCGTGTTCTTCGCGGCGGCGTTGGCGACGGCCATCGCGCTCGTCGGGGTCGAGACCCTCTTCGGTGCGGGGCTGGGGCGGCTCCTCCGCGCTCTTTAAACCCGACTACTCGGGGAGCGCGCTGACGGGCGGCGGCGGCGCGACGACCGGCGGCGGCGAGGGAGACGCGAGGACCGGCGCCGCTGTGGCCGCGGGCGACAAGCCGATGTCGCTGCGCCAGGCGCCGTACGCGCGGATCAGATCCGCAGCGAACGTGTTCGCGAGGAAGGCGTAGCCGTCGCGCGTCAGGTGAACGTGGTCCTTGGTCGCGCGCGAGTTGGGCTCGCCCGCCCAGGCCACGATCGACCCCTCGCCGCCCATCGCCGCGAACTGATTGTAGTATGCACATCCGGCGGCGCGCGCGACACGCGCCTGGGTCTCGATGACCTCGACCAGCTTCGGCATCGTCGCCCAGCCGCGCTCTGTCGTGCGCGTGGCTCTGTCGGGCGGACCCATGAGCAGGCACGCGGCGGTGGGCACCGCCCGGGCGATGCGGCCGAGGAGATCGACGAGCTGGCGTTCGTACGTCGCCGGCGTCGTGTCGTCGCCGGCCTCGTTGGTGCCGTACGCGAGGACGACGAGATCGGGGGCGCGGTGCCGGAGCTGCTCCGAGAGGTGCGCTTCGTTCCACTGCAGAGCGATCGTCGCGCGCGCGCCGTTGATGCCGAGGGCGTCGAGGGTGAGGCCCACCTGCGGGCGGTCGAGCGTCATGCCGAACAGGCGCACGTCACCGTCGCCGACCGCGCGCACCTCGACGTGGTGCGGAGCGTCGGCCACCTCGAGCGACTGGAAGCCCGACGTGACGGCCCGGCCGGTCGTCGCCACGCGCGTGAGCTTGGCGCCGTCGACGAAGACGTCGAACGAACCGCCGCGCGGCTGCGCCAGGTACGAGAGCTCGATCTTCGTCGTCTTGGCCGTCAGCTCCGCCCAGGCGCGCGCGCCGTGCTGGCTCGTCGTGATCGAGGCGCCGCCGATGCCATAGAATCCATCGCCGACGAACTTGCCTTTCACGTAGCGACCGCGCTCGCTCGGAAAATCCTTGGTGCTGCCGACGCGCAGCCCCTCCTGCACGTAGTGCGGGTAGACGTGGCCGATGCCGACGAAGCCGCGTCCGCCGTCCCCGAAGCGGGCCTGGAGCGCGCGGCGGATGGGGCCGGTCTCGTAGTCGGCGGCCGTGTGCGAGTCGCCGAACTGCACGACGCGCACGTCGTCGTGAGCGCGCCCCTCTTCGAGGCGAGCCAGCGACTCGAAGAAACGCTTGAGCGCGGGGTACCCCTCGAGCGAGCCCACGGTACCAGGCACGCGCGGCTGGCCCATCGTCGCGGGCGCGCTGGGCGTCGCTGCGGAAGCCGGCGCCGGCGCCGTCCCGACCGGCACGAAGCGCGCGGGATCGGAGCCCGGGGGCTCGGTTCCGTCCGCCACCGTGGGCGTCGCCGCGCGGTAGATGCGCGGCATCGTCGCGACGTCATCTGGCTGCACCGGCGGCCCCGCACGGTACGGCGCGGCGTCCGCGCACGCGACGAGGACCGTCGCGATCGCGAGCAGAATCGGGGCGGTGAGGAGGGGACTACGCACGGCGAGGGCAAATCGTGGCAGAAAGACGAGGGGGTCCCAAGTTTTCCGCCGGATCCGGCCGCGGCGCAAGCCCGAACCCGCCGCGCCCGCACCGCCGCCACCGCCGGCCCCCCGCCCCCTGCACCGCCTGCGCCCCCTGCGCTCGTCGGCCCGAGAGGTGATATGTCTCGGCCGCATGTGGGACGGAGCGAAAGCCACGTTCGCCGCAGCCTGGATGGCCGCCCAGGGGATCCTCATCGCGACCGCCGGCGAGCGGCCCGACGGCGCCTTCGGCTTCCGCATGTTCAGCGAGTCGTCGACGATCGAAGTTCACCTGTTCCGCGAGACCGCGGAGGGCTCCCGGGTCGAGGTCGACGGCGGCGAGTGGGTCGCGAAGGATCGCGACGGGGCCGCGCACCGGATCTCCTGGGGCTCCCATGTCCGGGAGCCCAACTTGAACGTCTTCGGCGTGACGATGCACGCGGCCTACGGCGCCGCCGCGCAGACGCAGCGCTGGTCCGCGGCGCTCGAGTACGTGGCCCATCACATCCCCGAGGACGTCGAGACCCGCGCCCTCGAGCTCGAGCTTGGCGTTCGGCGGAACGGCCACCCGAAGACCTTGACGCGCGTTCAGGTCCGCCGGTAGCAACGTGCGCGATCTCTTCCACCGATGGGCCACCGAGGTTGGCGACGCGTTCGTCCTCGGGGTCGTACGTTCCATCGTGGGGGGCTTCCTCTTCCTGCAAGCGCTCTCCGCCGCGGGCGAGCTCGCGCGCGTCGGTTACTTCGGCGACCACTTCCACCTGCCGTTCATTCCCGAGCGCTTCGTTCCGTCGCACGACGCCTACGTCGTGCTCATCGCGGTGCGCATCCTCCTCGCGGTGATGGTCACGGTGGGGCACCGCGCCCGCTACGCGCTCCTCGGGAGCGCAGCGCTCGGCGTCTACACGCTGCTCTGTAACCGCGTGGAGTTCCACCACAACCGCTATTCCCTGTACTGCTACGCGTTTTTGCTCGCGCTCGGCCCCTCCGATCGTGCCATCGCGATCACGCGCGACGAGTCGCCGTCCGACGGCGCGCCGATGTGGGCGCAGCGCCTCGCGCAAGCCCAGGTCGCGCTGGTGTACCTGGCGTCGGGCGGCTCCAAGCTGCTCGATCCCGACTGGCGCGATGGCGTCGTGATCGCGGATCGCTTCGCGCGCTACGCGTACCAGGCGCTGGGCGCCGGTGTGCCACAGTCGGTCGTCGACGCCTTCAGCACGCCGGCGGCGACGAGCGCGCTGGCCAAGGCGGCGATCGCGACGGAGCTGTTCCTCGTCGTCGGCCTCTTCGACAAGCGCACGCGCGTCTTCGCGCTGTGGTGGGGCACGATGTTTCACCTGACGATCGAGGCGACGAGCAAGGTCGAGATCTTCACGTGGCTCACGCTCACGATGTACGCGCTCTTCGCGACGCCCGACGTACGGGCGCGGAAGCTGTTCTTCGATCCGTCACGCGCCCGCGGCCGGTACGCCGCGCGGCTCGTGCGCCTCTTCGACTGGCTCGCCCGCTTCGAGGTGAAGGCGTGGAAGCCCGACGATCTGAAGCAAGGTCACTCGATCGTGATCGTCCGCCGCGACGGCTCGCGGGCTACCGGGATCCGCGCGCTCGCGATGTGCGCGCGCACGCTACCCGTGCTTTTTCCGCTATGGGCGCCCCTGGCCTTCATCGCCAGCTTCACGAAAGGCGGCGACGCGAGCGCGCGGGTATAAACGGATCAGCCCTTCTTCTGCCACTCGCTGCGCTGCACGACCGGCAGCTGGAGCGCGCGCTCGCGGTCCAGATCCAGATTGCCGACGTGCAGGCTCAGCGGCGCCTGCACCCACTTGTAGATCGACTGGGTGAAGAGGCGGCCGAACTTGGTCACCCACGCGTCGAGCTTCTTCGCGTCCTCGGTGGGGAACATGGCGCCGAGCGCGAGGCGGACCTCCTCCTCGCTCATCTTCTCCCCCGCGTAGAGGGCGAAGCACGCGTCGAGGACGGGGAACGGCATGAGGTCCTTCTCGTCCTCCATGTCGTCGGCGAGCTCTGCGGACGCGGGTTTCTTCAGAGTCAGGCGAATGCCTTCGGAGCGCGTTGTCTCGAGGAGGTAGTCGAGCAGATAGTTCACGACGGTCTTGGGGACGTTGGCGATGACGCTGAGCGCGCCTTCCATGTCGCCGCCGATCGTCGTGTAGCCGACGGCCTTCTCACTCATGTTGCTCGTCTGCAAGAAGAGCCCGGCGGCGCTGTTCGACCACGTCCACATGCGCTCGGCGCGGATGCGGGCCTGCACGTTCTGCCGCGACATGGGCGTCAACTTCTCGCCCGGCTGGAGCATCGCCTCGATGTGAACGAGCTCGCGCTGGAAGGCGTCGTCGACGCTCGAGACGACGAACGGCACGGAGAGCTCCTCGGCGGCGGCCTCGGCGGCGGCGTGCGTTTCCGGAGAGGAGTAGCGCGTCGGCATGAAGAAGGCGCGGAGCATCTCGGTGGCCTTGGCCGCGCGGCCGGCGTCGTCCAAGGACGCGAACCGCGTGTCGACGTAGCGACGCGCGAGGATGAGGCACAGCAAGCTGTCGCGTCCGCCGGAGAGCGCGACGCCGATCGTCTTGAAGGCGCCGATCTTCTCGAAATAGTCGCCGATGCCGAGCGCGAGCGCGTCGAGGAGCTCCTCGCAGAACTCCGCGCGCGGGCTCCTGGGCGCGCCACCGGAGGGCAAGAAGAAGCTCGCGCCGGGAGGTGACGGGTACGTGAGCGCGGCGCGACCCACCGTGGCGCCGTCGACCTTGACGTGCCGCACGGGCGGGCTGGCCGCGCTGAAGACCTCCTGGTCGGTGCGCCAGGTCGTGTTCTCGGTCCGGAGGCGGCGCGTGCGATCCAGGTCGACCGTCACCGCCCAGAAGCCCTCGCGGAAGCGGGGCGCCTCGAGCAGGAGGCGGCCGTTCTGAGCGACCGTTCCGCCGCCGTCGAAGATGAGCCCGTCGTTCGCGCCGACGAGGTTCGCGTAGAGCACCGTGCACTGGTTGTCGCCGGCGCGCGTCGCCAGCATCTCGCGGCGCGTGGCCGTGATGCCGAGGCGGAAGGGAGAGGCCGACACGTTCACGACGATCTCGGCGCCGGCGTAGGAGCGGCGGCGCATCGGGCCATCGGGGGACCAGACGTCCTCGCAGACCTCCAGCCCGATCGTCCCGAAGTCCAGATCGAAGACGACGTCACCGAACGGGATGCCGTCGATCTCGTCGACCATTCCCACGGCGCCGCGCGCGAAGACGCGGGCCTCGTAAAAAACGTTGTAGGTGGGCAGCTTCTCCTTGGGGACGAGGCCGTGGACCTTGCCGCGGTACACGAGGGCGGCACAATTGTAGAGATGCGCGCCGCGCGCGGCAGTGACACCGATGACGAGCGCGCTCGGCAGGTCCGCCGTCTCCTTCGCGAAGCGGTGGAGACTCACCATCTGCGCGTCCACGAAGCCACGCCACTGCGCGAGGTCCTCGGGCGAGTAGCCGCCGATGCACTGCTCGGGGAGGGCCACGATCGTCGCGCCGTCGGCGGCGGCCGCCTTCGCCACCCGCACCGCGCGGTCGACGTTCGAGCGCGTGGCACCGACGGTGGCGTTGACGCTGGCGACGGCGAGACGAACGAGCCTCATACGTGTGCCTCTCGGGTGAGCGCCTCGATCTGGCGAACGAGGCCGTCGGAGGCTACCAGCGTTCGGGCCGGAGCGCCTTCGAGCGCGCGCATCGCCGGGGAGAGCGCTGCGACCTGGGCCCGCACGTGGGCTCGCGTGGCATCGAGCGACGGGAGCGGCGCGACCGGCGCCGCGCCGCGCCACACCGGGACGAGGAGCGGAGCGCCGCCCGTGGGTGCGGGCTCCTCCGCAAGGGCCACGAAGTCGTGGTCGGCGAAGCGGTACGCCTGAATTTCCCCGGGGAGCGTGGCCTTCCCCGAGCCCTTCGCCATCTTCATGGTGACCTTGCCGTAGCCGTTCACGACGAGCTTGGCGACGGCGCCGATGCCGGTCGCCGCGTCGGGCGAGCACGTGATGTTCTCGCCGACGCCGAAGCCATCGGCCACCGTGGCCAGCTCCTTCACCTTGGCCTCGTCGAGGCCGTCGGACGCGTAGATCTTCACGTGCGCCGCACCGAGCTCCACCAGCAGCGCGCGGGCGCGCTCGAGCGACGCTACCGAGACGTTCGAGTCGATACGGATCGCGCCGAGGCGACCGCCGCTCGCCTCCACGGCGTTTCGGATGCCCCGCTCGGTGTCGTAGGTGTCCACCAGCATCGTCGTAGGGCCGGGAAAGGCGTCCGCGTAGGCCTTGAAGAACGCGCGCTCGGTCTCCATGGGCGACACCCCGGGGAGCTCGCTCGCCTGGATGGCGAAGTGGTCCATCGTCCCGGTCGCAGGGATCCCGTGCTCCAGGTACGCGGCCATGTTCGACGACGCGGTCACGCCGGCAACGTAGGCGGCGTAGGTCGCGTCGATCGCGGCGACGGGGTGCGTACGCCGCTGACCGAACTCGATGACGGTCTTGTCGCCTGCTGCGTCGACGACGCGCGCGGCCTTCGACGCCACCATCGACATGTGGTTCACGTAACCGAGCCACGGCGTCTCGAGGAGCTTCGCGCGGACCATGTCGGTGCGCACGCGGAGGAGCGGCGTGTAGATGACGAGCCGCGCACCCGCGACGTCGAGCGGCTTGCCGTCCGTGCGCACGGCGGGGCCGGCGAAGGCCAGCGTACCTTCGGGCATCGCGTCGATCTCGCCGCGGAACCCGTCGAGCTCCGCGAGCGCGCGGTAGAGCGCCGGACGCGCAGCAAACGCCGGACCGAGCACGGGGTGACGCGCTATCGCGTCGAGCTCGGGCGCATCGATGCGCATCTGTGCCGCGTGCTCGAGGATGCGCCGCAGGCCACAAAACACCACGTACGCGCGGGCGCGCGGCATCTTGCGGAAGAAGAGCGCCATCGAGACCGTCTGCGCGAGTCGCCCCAGGTCGGCGTGGGCCACGAGGGTCGTGAGCTGGTAGGTATCGATGCCGAACGTGGCGCGGCTCATCGCGTCATTCTAGGCGCTCGCGAATCAGTGCGCGCAGATTCTGCGGCAGCGGAGGCTTGTCGAGCCGCGCGTTCGGCACCGCGTCGAGGAACGCCCGCGCGCGTGGTGTAAACGCGCCGCCCGTGAAGAAGACGACCTGCCCGGCCAACGTCGGGTGCGAGCGCTGGAGCTCGGCGTGGAAGTCCATTCCGGTCATCTCCGGCATCATCAGATCGCAGAAGATGATGTCGAAGGCGTCGCCGCGACGCACCCAGAGGAGCGCTTCGCGCGCGTCGGTCGCGGTGGTCACGTCGTGCTCCCGGTGAAGCATGCGGCGAATCGACGAGCAGACGAGCGGCTCGTCGTCGAGGACGAGGACGCGGGCGCGGCGAGCGTTGGTGGGAGCAGGTGCCGGGTCGGGTGGCGGCTCGATCGACTTCGGAGGCGCAGCGGGCAAGCGCACCCGGAACACGCTCCCCTTGCCGAGCTCGCTCTGGACCTCGATCTCGCCGCCGAGGCTGGTCACGATGCCGTGGCATACCGCGAGGCCCAGGCCGGTGCCGACGCCGACCGGCTTGGTCGTGAAGAACGGGTCGAAGAGGCGCGGGATGTGCTCGGCGGCGATGCCGGAACCGGTGTCCCTGACCTCGACGACGATCTCCTTGTTCTCGTTCTCGCGCAGCACCACGCTGATCTCGTGCGCAGCCGCCGCCCCCTCGGGGATCGCCTGCGCGGCGTTGACGAGCAGGTTCAAGAAGACCTGGCCGAGCCGGCCCTCGTTCGCGAACACCGGCGGAACCTCGGCGAACTGACGGACGAGCTGCGCGCGGTGCCGGATCTCGTTGAACGACATGTTGATCGCCGATTCGAGCACGCGCTTCACGTCGGCGAGGCCGGACTCCTGCTCGTCGGCGCGCGAGAACGTCTTCAGATCGCGCACGATCACGCGGACGCGCTCCGCGCCGTCGCGGGCCTCGTCGATCGCCTGGCGGACCTCGCGGAGCGGCGCGCTCGTCTGCATGCGCGCGAGCTCCTCGGCGGCGAAGCCGAGGTTCGCGGTGATGTACGCGAGCGGGTTGTTGATCTCGTGCGCCACGCCGGCGGCCAAGGTGCCGACGCTGGCCATGCGGTCGGAGAAGAGGAGTCGCGCTTGCATCTGGTTTCGCTCGGTGAGGTCGCGCGCGACGGTGGCGACTGCCGGTTGGTCGTCGAGGGACACCGGGATGCCGACGATCTCGCTCTGCACGATCTTCCCGTCACGCCGCACGAATCGGCAGGGACGCGCGCCGGCGGTCACGCCGCGCTCGACGAGGTTGCGCACTTCGACCCAGGTCGTCGCCAGCGAGTCGGCGTGCACGATGTCGGCGACCGGGCGGGCGACGAGCTCGAGGCGTAGCTCGTAGCCGAGCATCGTCACGGCGGCGGGGTTGACGTACAGGAGCACGCCACGCGAGTGGACGAGGATGGCGTCGGGCGAGCCCTCGATGAGCATGCGGAAGCGAGACTCGCTGCGGCGGAGCTCTGCCATCGCGCGAGAGCGCTCCAGCGCATAGCGCGCCGCACGCTGGAGGAGCGGGCTGCCGAGCTGATCGGCGAGGAGCACGTCGGAAGCGCCCATCGCGATGGCCTCGGCCTCCATCGCCGGATCCGGCTTGTCGCAGATCAGGATCACCGGCGCGCCGATGCCGCGCAGGAGCGCCTCGCGGAGCACGCCGTTGCCCTCTCGGTGAGCCCCGTGTCGCAGGAGGACGAGGTCGCACGCGCGGTTTACCCACGCGTCGACGCCGGTATCGGCACTCCACTCCACGGGCCCCATCGGGAACGCGGCGCTGACGATCTCGTGACCGCCCGCTTCCCCGCCCACGAGCAGAAGCCGGATGTTACGTCCGGTCGTCATCGAGCCCGAAACTATAGCCGAAATCAGGAGTGCGAGGCGACGAGCAGCGCGCGCGGAGCGCGAAAACGTCCAGCGTGCCGCCGCCCTCGACCTCTCCCGGCTTGCGATTTTTCGGGCCCTCAACGGCCCCTCGGTCTCTTTTCGTGAGACTGCCCACCCCGCGACGCCCCACCGACGAGGAGGAAGAATTAACCATGGTTGTCACGCACGCGCGCTCGGTCATGATCTGGGTCGGTCTGTCTCTCTCGGCGATCGCCTGTGGCAGCGGCGACCCGGCGCCAAAGGAGGACACCGGCTCGATGAAGCAAGCCGTCTGCTCGGGAGGCGGCGGTGGGGGCGATGCGTGCGTCAACGGCGGGAGCGGCTACTGCCCACCGGAGTGCAGCACCTGTTTCGCCTCCGTCGCGCAGCGGATCCACCTCCAGAACCTGTGGGAGTGCACCCCCGGCGGTGGCGGGGGTGGCAGCGCCTGCGCGACCGGGAGCGGATGCTCCAACTCGGAGATTCGAGGGGCGCAAAGCATGTGCCAGGATCGCTGCTCGCCCGCGGGAAGCGACGGCATCCACGAGTGCCACCTGACCTACCAGGCCTCGGACAATCGCCTCGTGAGCTTCACGTGCGCGTGCGCCGACGGGAGCGTCCGCTACGACCAGATCGGGACCTGGTGCCGCTGATCGTCGTGGCGCGTGACGTCCGCGTGCTGCCGAGAGCGGCGCGGGCCCCCTCGAGCCGCCGGACGGCGTCCGTCAGCCGCCTTCGTGGTGCCGGCGCCAGCGCCAGCGCTCGATCGACAGGAGCGACTCCTTCGGATGGCCCCCCGTCCCCTCGAAGCCGACGAGGTAGACGTGGTTGTCGAACCACCCGGTCACCAGCGCGTGCTGCCCGTCGGGCATCACCGCGATGCCGCTGCCCCGATCCATGCCGGGCACCGTGAAGACGCGGGCGGTCCAGTCCGTCGTGTCCACGACGCTGACGCTGTTGGTCTCCTTGCCGTAGTCGGCGCTCCAGACGAACCTCCCGTCCCGCGAGACCTCGACGCTCTTCGGCGAGCTGCCGATGGGCACGCGGTGGATGATCTTCTCCGTCGCCACGTCCATGACGTGGAGCGTGGAGTCGTGGAAGCACGAGATGAAGAGCAGGCTCTCGTCGGGTGACAGCGCGAGGTGCCGCGGGATGAGGCAAGCGGGGATGCGGTGGTGCTCGGCAAGCTCGGCGCCCGCGTAGATGTCGATGGACGCCCCGTCGAAATTGGCGATGAAGAGGGTCCCGCTCTTCGTGATCACCGTGCCGCGGGGGTGCATGCCGGCCTTGAACGTCCGCAGCACCTTGCCGGTCGACGGATCGATCTGCGTAACGGAGTTGCCCGTCCAGTTTGCGGCGAAGAGCATCGCGCCGTCCTGCGACATCGCGAGGATCTTGGGGTGGGAGCCGGTCGGGATTTCGCGCGTCACCTTCTTGGTGGCGACGTCGATGAACTGGACGCTGTCTCGCTGGAAGTTCGAGGCGTAAATCGTCTTGCCGTCGGGCGAGAGCACGCTCTCGACGACGATGCCCGGGACGTTGATCGTGTCGATGAGCCGCAGAGTCTGCGCGTCGTAGACGGTGATGTTCTTGACGTTGGCCTGGCCGAAGTTCGTGACGTAGAAGCGGGAACCGTCGGGCGACAGGCTCGCCCCCTTGGGCATCACGCCGGTGGCCGCGACCTCCTGCACCTCGACCTTCGGCGAGCGCGCCCACACGTGCCCGCTACAGGCGAGCGCGCCAGCGAGGGCGAGAGCGACGATGCCCGTGCGTGCGCGCATGGGTCAGTAACCGAGGCTCGCCTCGACCACGTCGTGTGTCGTGCGGTAGCGCCTGTAGTAGTTCGTCACCTTGACGACGTAGTCGCGCGTCTGCTGGTACGGCGGGATCCCTCCGTAGCGCATGACGGCCTCGCCGCCGGCGTTGTAGGCGGCGACGGTGAGCGAGAGATCGCCGTTGAAGTCGTTGGCGAGGATCCGGAGGAACCGCACCCCGCCGAAGATGTTCTCACGCGGATCGTCGATGTCCTTCACCTGCAGCCGGTCGGCCGTATCCGGCATGAGCTGCATCAGGCCGCGCGCGCCCGACACGCTCACCGCGCGCGGGTCGTAGTCGCTCTCGACCTTGATGACCGCACGGACGAGCTGCTCGGGGATCTGGTAGAGCCCGGCGGCCTGACGGATCCACTCGTCGTACCGGGTGAACCGCGACGCGTCCTTGTCCTGGGGCATGAACGGCACGACGCCCGGTCGGACGCGCGGCGCCTCGGCGCTCTTCAGGTAGACCTTGTATTTTGCATCCTTCGGCGCCGCGCTCGTGAAGTGAACGACCCCTTCGGCGTCGACGTAGTTGTAGATGTCGGCGGCCGCGGTTCCGCCGATCGCGAGGGGCACCAGCAGCGCCAGGGCGACGAGGGCCGCGTGCTTCAGGAGGGTCGTCGGCGCCGGCATGATGTGCATTGTCCCCGAATCCCACCGGGTGATGCAACTACACGGCAAAACCGCCGCGTATTCCGTGGTATGCGGTAGTCGGCCCCATGACCTGGAACCTCCCGCTCGTCGTAACGGCCGGCGTGTTCGTGCTCTTCCTCTTGTACCGGCTCCGGCCGGCCATGCCGGGAACGCGCCGGGGTGGCGCGGGTGTGGCGCTGCGCGAAGCAAAAAAGCGCATCGAGGAGGCGAAGGACGACGCGGCCCGCGCTCTGGCCCTCGCCGACGCGGGCGACGCCTGCGCGCGGAGGGTCGGACGCACGACCGGCGCCGTCGGGTACTACTTGCGCGCGATGCGCACCGACCCGAAGGCGGCCGCGCTCGTCGAGCGCGCGGCCGTGGCGCTCGCAAGGCGGCCGCACGCGCTCGAGTCGCTGCTCTGGCGGCGCCTCGGCGCCGAGGCGTGGACAGGTGATCGTGAGCCTGCGGCGCGCGCGGCCCTCGCGCAGCTGGTGCGCGTCTACGACGGCCCCCTCAAGAACCGCGCGCGCGCGCGGGCGATCGAGAACGCCCTCGCCGCGATCCCGCCGCGCGCGGGCGACGCAAAGGGCTAGGATCTAGTCAAAGCTCCTTGGTTTGTCGGTGGCCCGCCCGCAATTCACGAGCGGCCTGCGGCCCCACAGGGTGGTGTCTCGCGAAGGCCATGGTGCCCCCATGTCGCACCCCCTGGGATGAATCGGCGACGACGCGGTCAAGCTCTCCAGAAAAGAGCCGCATACTAAGGACGTGACGAGCACCGCCAGGCAAATGAGCACCCGTGCGGCGCGGCCTCCCGGCGGCGCGGCTCGCACCGGACGGCACGCCCCTATCGTGTTCGCGGACGACGTCTTCGCGATCGTCGACGACGGCAACGCGCTGCCCGAGGAGTACCTCGAGGCCGAGCGGCTCATCCACGAAAGGACGGCGAAGCACCCGGGCGGCCTTGGTTGCATCGTCGTCGTCCCCGCGGGCTCGAGGCCGCCGCCCGAGGCGCAGCGCAAGGCCATCGAGGGGGTGTTGACGCGGCTCTCGTCGCACCTGCGCGGCCTCGTTTGGGTCGTCGAAGGGCGCGGCTTCCAGGCGGCGGCCGTGCGCGGCGTGCTGATGGGTCTGTCGCTCTACGGCCGACGCCCGTACCCGACGCACGTGAGCACGTCGGTACGCGACGCGCTCGGATGGCTCGCGACGAAGCTCGCGAACGACTCAGCGGCAGCGGACATCGACCGCGCCGCGCAGGAGATCGCGCGTACTAGGGCCGAGTATTTGGTTCACGCGTAGCCGAGCGGCGGGCAGCCTCCGCCAACACCGCGCCATAGCCGTACGCGGTCCGCCGCATGTTCTCGGCGACGAGGGCGCGCTCGGGAGCGCTCGCCGCCTCGAGGGCAGAGAGCGCCTTCTCGACGTGCTCCACGTCCTCCTCCGCGTGCAGCTTCACGAACGAAGCCGCCTTGTCGCCATGGGCCGCGACGACCTGCTCGCGGACCCAGCCGCCCTCGCGCACGCTCGTCACCTCGAGCACGAGGATGTAACCGAAGAGCGCCATCGGGTCCTCGTGCTCGACCGCGAAGTACTGCGACGCGTAGAACATCTGCGTCGCCGGCAGCTCGGGGAACGCGCCGAGCGGAAAGTCGAGAGCGCCGAGATCGTGGACGCAGAGGAGCTCGTGCTTCTTCTCCTCGCTCATGTGCTTGGCGAAGCGGTGATGCAGGGCGTTGCCGGCGTCGTCGGTCGGAAAGCGCGCGGCGGCCGCCGCGAGCAGGCGCGTCGAGTGCTTCACGTAGTGGTACGTCTGCGCGATCCAGTCGCCGTACGCGACGCGATCGCTCCACGGGAAAGCGCGGATGGCCGCGTGAACCTGCAGCATGCTCTTGTCGAGATCGCTCTTCATGTCTTCTCCTCGATGGCGCGCGCCACGAGCGCACCGGTGACTTCTTCGACCAACGGCGTGAGCTGGAACCTTTCGCGGGCGTCGCGCTGGAAGACGACGAGATCGACTGCGACGCCGTGGTGCCGGACGTCGCGCGCCAGCGCACGCGCGCCGAGCCGGTAGGCGAGATCGTTCATCCCGCGATCGTTGCGCAACGTGCCCGCCATAACGTCCGCGTCGCTGGAGAGGAACCGCTCGACCGCGAGCGCGAGGAGCAGCTCCTTCGCACGGATTGGCCCTCGCATTCCGCGCCACGCTGCGCCGACGGTGAGGTAGCTACCGATGCAGACGCGCCGCCCCACACCGAGCAACGCCGTCCGCGCGCTCGCCGGCCACGGCGCGAAGTACGAGTCCTCCTGGGCCGGTCTTGCGGAGAAATCTACCCAGCGGAACGCCGTCATGCCGACGCACGCGTCGTCGTGGAAGAGGACGCCGAGCTCGTCTTGGCGCGTGAAGTCGTCGGAGAAGACGCGCTCGGCGCCGTCGAGCTCCCCGAGCGTCTCCGTCCAGACGTGCCGCCACGTCGCGTACGCCACGTCGGCGTCGTGGCCGCCTCGACGCGGCGCTTGCAGGACGTATCGTAGGCTCGCAGGCTCGAGCGCCTCCGGGTGGTGGGGGTGGTGACGCGACGGGACGACGCCGCTCTGGCGAACGCGCGCTTCGAGTGGCTCGGCGACCTCTGCGCTTCGACTCATGACGCGCTGGGAATAGTCGGTTCACGACCGCGCGCCAGCGTGGGCGTGCGCTTTGCCAAAAAGACTGCGCGAGCGTCAAACCGTTGACGCTCAGGCGGTCTGGCGCGCGGCTCGATCTCGGACGAAGCGTCGCACGAGGAAGAAGACGATGGCCACGAGGGCGATGCCCACCACGGTCATCCCCGCCGTCTTCTCGATGACGTGCGCGACGCTATCGCTGGCGATGGCGTCGGGGAGCAGCGTGTTGTCCTTCGGCCAGAAGTCGACCGGCGTGGCGTGGCGATGCCGCAAGGCGAGCCAGTCCATCAGAATGGCGACGGTGATGTGGACGAGGAAGCCCTGGTAGATGCTTCGCGTCTTCATCGACAAGCTGCCGAGCGCGATGCCGGCGATGATCGCGCCGCACGCCTCGAGGTACGGCTTACCGTAATGAATCATGCAGTAGGGCACCGCCATCGCGAAGATGGCGCCGGAGCCGAAGCTCTTTCGGAGGACGCCCAGCCACCACCCGCGGAAGAACATCTCGAGGGCGAAGAACTGGCCGAAGTACATGCCCTCCCACATGAGGAAGTCCGCCCAGCTGCGCGACGAGTGCTTGTAAAACGGGTAGTACGTGCCGAAATCCGGCTCGCGGCTCACCACCCACATCGCGGGCAGGACCACGCCGAGAAAAAGCGCGTAGATCCACGCGTGCGCGAAGAAGCCGCGCGTGCGAAGCCCCATGTCGAGGAGCGAGTCCTTGCGAAACAGGACCTTCCACAACGGAAACGGCACGAGCACGTACCCGAAGATGCGGGTCCCCGACCACCACGCGAAGCCGTAGAGCTCGTCGTAGCGGAGGAGGTGGAAAAAATTCGGGTGGGTCAGCTCGTACTTCGCCATCATCGGGCGGAAAGTCGTGTCGAAGTACCCGCGGCCGCCGAAGTACTCCTGCATCGTGAGGACGACCGCGCAGATGACGAGGGCCAGGAACGGACGGTGGTCCATCCGCCCTTCTTTGAGGAGCGCGCCGCGGTGGCGATGCGCGTCCTCGTCGAGCTCGCGCCACGTCGTGCGGAAGAAGAGCCAGAGCAGTGGCAGGATGACGAGCAGCCCCGGGATCGGGATGAGCGGGCGGAACGTGGCCATGAAGGCCTCGAAGCCCGTCGGCTCGCCCGCGTGAAGCGAGAAATCGGGACCGAACGTCACGTTGGCCGACCTACGCCCCTGCGCCGAGCGCGCGCGCGTGGGCCGCGTCGATCCGCGCGAGGGACGCGTCACGACCGAGGACGGCGAGGACCTCCCAGAGGCCGGGGCTCGCCGTCTTCCCGGTGAGCGCGACGCGCGCGGGCTGGCCGAGGTCCTTGATCGGGATCGCGGCGGCCGCGAGCCAGGCGTTCGTGCGCTCCTCGACCGCCTTCTCGTCCCACGCGTCGCCGGCGCGCAGCGCGGCGCCAAAGCCCGACAGGATCGGCGCGCTCGCCGCGACGAGGAACTTCGCCGCGGCGGCCTCGTCCACCTTCGGCGGCTCGCGGAAGTAGAAGTCGAGCATCTCCGCCGCCTCGATGTACGTCCGGGCTCGCCCGCGGATCGTGCGGATTGCCTGCTTCAGCTTCGCGTCGTCGGACGCGTCGACGCCGTTCTTGGCGAGGAACGGCCGAACACGCGCGACGTACGCGTCCTCCGTCGTGAGCGCGTCGGACTTCAGGTGCTCGAAGTCGATCGCGAGAAACTTCTTGGCGTCGAACTTCCCGTCGCCGCGCCCGCAGTTCTCCCAGCCGAACGAGCTGATCAGCTCCTCCTTCGAGAAGACCTCCTTGTCGCCGAACGACCACCCGAACCGCGCGAGGTAATTCAGGACGGCGACTGGCGAGTAGCCCTGGTCGCGGTACTCGGTGACGCTCACCGCGCCGTGGCGCTTGGAGAGCTTCTCTCCGTTGGGCGCGAGCATCATGGGCAAGTGCGCGAACTCCGGGACGGGCGCGCCAAAGGCGCCGTAGAGCATGATCTGCGGCGGCGTGTTCACCATGTGATCGCGCCCGCGGGCGACGAGCGTGATGCCCATGGTCATGTCGTCGACCACCGCGCCGAAGTTGTAGAGCGGGACGCCGTCGCTGCGCAGGAGCACGAAGTCCTGCTGCGCGGAGTTGGGCGTCACGACCTCGCCGAACACCTTGTCGACGTACGTGACGCTCCCCTCCGTCGGCGAGTTGAAGCGGACGACGAAGGGACCGTCTGGCCGATCGGAGCGCGAGCGGCAGGTGCCGGGGTAGACGAACTGCGCCTTCGGGTCCTTCTTCTTGAGCACCTCGCGCTGCGCGTCGAGCTCCGCCTTCGTGCAGAAGCAACGGAACGCGTGGCCGGACGCGATGAGGCGCTCGGCGTGCGCTGCGTAGATGGGGAGCCGCTCCATCTGCGTGTACGGACCGTGCGCGCCGCCCTTGCCGGGGCCTTCGTCCCAGTCGATCCCGAGCCAGCCCAGTGAGTCCAGGATGATCTGGCGGCTCGCCTCGGTGCTGCGCTCCTGATCGGTGTCCTCGATGCGCAGGATGAACGCGCCGCCCGTCTTCCTGGCCCAGAGCCAGTTGAAGAGGGCCGTCCGCACTCCGCCGATGTGCAGGTAACCGGTCGGCGATGGGGCGAACCTCACGCGGGGCTTCGTCATGGGCCCTCGGATTTACCAGACTTTCAGCCTGGGCGCGCGGCTCGGTCACAGATGCCGCTGCCGCGACGACAAAGGGGGGTGGAGACGGTGAGCGGCCGCGGCGATGAGCGCGGCCGGGCTCCCGAGGAGGCCATTTTCATGTTCGATGCGTCTACCCGCGCACTGCGCAGGGTCGCGGCGGTGTGCGTTGGTGTGTCTTGCGCGGCGGTGATCTCGAGCGCGAGCGCGGGAAATCCGCGCGAGGCCAGCGTCGCGGTGACGCCGCCGATGCCAACGACGGCCACAACGTCGGGCGAGACCGGCGCCGACGCGGAGCCGCTCCGCATCTCCGCGGAGGGCGCCCGCACGGTCACCTTCGCGTACCGACCGCGCGACGCATCGAAGCCGCGGCCCGCCGCCGTGTACTTGAACGGACGGTGCGGCGTGACCACGAACGGCTGCCCGCACTTTCGCGAGGGCGTGACGCCGTTCGGCTGGCTCGTGTGTCCTCCCGCGAACGCGAAGTGCCCGGGCGGCGGCGCCTCGTGGGGCGGCTCGCCGACCGATCGCCGCACCCTCGTCGAAGCGGCCATCTCGGACGTCGCGCGCGCCTACCCCGCCGAGGTCGACGCGCGCGCGCCGAGCGTCCTCATCGGCTTCTCGCAAGGCGCATGGATCGCGCTGGACCTCGCGCGCCAGAAGCCCGGCGCCTACCCGGGCCTCCTCTTGATCGGCGCCGACGTCTCGCCGCGCCCGGCCGATCTGCGGGCCGCCGGCGTTTCACGCATCGTCCTCGCCGCAGGGCGAAACGACATGGCCGCCAGGCCGATGGCCCAGCAAGCGATCGCCCTCGCCGCGGCCGGCGTGGAAGCGCGCTTCGTGGATCTCGGCGCGGTGGGGCACACCTACGTCGCCGAACACGAGGGGGCCGTGACGGAGGCCCTCTCGTGGCTCGAAGCACCGCTGACGGCGAGGGCCGCGCGGGGCGACGTGATTTCCCGGGCGGAATAGACCGCCGACCGACGCCGACGCCGACGCCGACCTACCGATTCACCACCGGTTGCACGTCCGCGACGCGAACACCGGCGACACGAGGGCGTCGCATTTGACCTTCACGTTCTTCAGCATCCACTCGACCTGCGGGCGCTGCTTGTCCATCTGGTCCTTCGTCCCGCCGATCTCGACGAGGAAGAGCCGCTTCTGCGCCTGGTAGAACGCGACCTGGTAGAGGTACGGCTTCGCGTCCTCGTCGTGGCCGAAGCGGAGAAGCTTCCCCGGCGTGCCGTCCCCTGCCTTCACGTCCGTGACGTCGAGCAGCGCGTAGCCGGTCACGTCACGGAGCTGCAGGGTGAGCGCCTGCTGCCAGAATTTCAGGTCGCCTCGCTCCTCGTCCTCGATGACGCGGACACCGAACGTGACACCCTCGGGCGTCGTCGCGCGGTAGCGGTAGTCGCTGGTGTCGGCCTGGTTCTCGAGCTCGACGAAGCCCGGCGCCGTCTCCACCTTGAACGGGCGCCCACACGCCGTCGTTCCCAGGGAAGCGAGCGCAAGCACGGCCACGAGCATGCATTTGATGGGGTTCATGGCGGACCTCACTTCGTCTCGTTCAAGCGCAAGAGGGAGGGCAGGCCGAGGGCCGGCAGCCAGGCGAATGGCAAGCGAATCGGCATCGTCTTCAGCGAGGCGGCGCGCGCGTCGAAGTTCACGGTGACCGTCGAGAAGGCGATCTTGTCCTTGAGGACCTTGATCCGCCCCTCCATGCGCTCGATCTCCTGCGTGATGCGTCCGAGCTCCTTCTCGATCTCGAGCGCCTCCTTCACGGCGGCCTTCTGCAACAGGTCCTGTAGCCGGTCGCGCATCGCGCGCGCGTTCTTCAGGCGCACCTCGGTGTCGAGGAACTCGTCGGTGACGTCCTGCGCCTGGATGTCGCGGTGAATGACGTCGCCGGTCGCCTCGATCTTCTTCAGGGCCTCGTCGAACTTGGCGCGCGGGACACGAATGGTGATGCTGCGGTCCTGGCGGACGGAGAGGTAGCCGCCGACGTCGCGGCCGATCTGCTCGACCTGCCCGAGCGCCCCCTCGACCTGGTAGACCGCCATCGTAAGGACGGCCGTGTAGATCAGGTACGCACCTTCCCTCTGCGTCGCCTGGGTGGCTTGCGGGGTGCTGCTGCTCCCCCCGCCGGGCGGCGGCGCGGGCGGCGCGGGCGTGTCCCCGGAGCACCCCGGGCCGCTGCCGAGACAGGCGAGCTGGCCCATCGGTAACACGTCGGCGTTGTCGGGGATGCCGTCCGAGTCTCTGTCCGCCTCGGCGGGGGCTCTCATCTCGCGCCTCGGCCCCTCCCGTACGGCCATCTGGGACGGCGAGGCCGCGCTTTTTTCGTATGCGCCTCCGCCGCACGCGGCAGAAAAGCCCACAGATCCCATCAAGCAAAGCGCGAGAACCCTCATTGGACCTCCTAGCCCTGGCGCGACACGCGCCGGGGACCACCGCAGCACCGTTCCGTTCGGCTGTGCGCGACAAACGCCCGCCCGCGCCGGAACTTACACGCGAACGGGCGGGGGGAGGGGCGCGGAGGCGCGCGGAGGCGGCCCGGAGGCGCGCGGGGAGCCGCGCAGAAGCGCTTGCGACGCGGGGCCTCGACTGCTAATCACACTGCCCCTTTCGCCGCGCGAGTCATCTCGCGCAACCACAGGATAAAACATCATGAAAAGCCCGCTCAGCCTCGTCAAAGACACCTTCGGTGACAAGTCCAAGCTCGTCGCCGCCCTCGAGAAGTTCACCGGGGAGGACCTCTGGATCGGCCGGACGAACAAGGACAAGGGCCTCGCCCACGTCTCGAACGCGAAGCTCCTGCGGCTCCACGCGACCTTCTCCACCGTGAAGGAGAAGTTCGGCACGCGCGCGAAGCTGATCGACGCGGTCCTGACCCTCGAGAAGCGCACCAAGGACGAGGGCTACAAGACCCGCATCTCGGCGTACCCCGTCCCCCGCCTCTTCGATCTCTACCGCGCGCTCGAGAAGCGCGCGAAGAACGCCGCCGCGTCGGCCAAGGCCCCCGCCAAGGACGGCAAGGACGCGAAGAAAGCCGCAACACCGAAGAAGAAGGCGGCGCCGAAGGCGAAGGCCTGAACTCGGCATGCCCGAGGTCACGCTGCGGCACGAGTTCGACTGCGACGAGGAGACGTTCTGGGATCGAACCACCTTCGACCCGGTGTTCAACGAGCGCCTGTACCGGGACGTGCTGAAGTTCCCGGGCTACGAGCTCCTCTCGCTGGTCGACGACGAAGACGCGAAGACGCGCCGCGTCCGCATCGATCCGCCGCTCGGCAACATGCCGGCGGCGGTGAAGAAGGCGGTCGGGGATCGATTCAGCTACGTCGAGGAGGGGCGCTTCGACAAGAAGACGCGCACCTACTCCTTCAAGATCGTGCCGAGCGCGATGCGCGACAAGGCCAAGACCTTCGGCGAGATGCGCTGTGAGCGGGTCGGCGACAAGAAGGTCGTCCGCGTCGCGCGGGTCACCGTCGAGGTCAAGGTCTTCATGGTGGGCGGCCTCGTCGAGGAGAAGATCCTGGGGGACGTGCGCAACTCCTACGATGCCGCCGCGCGCTTCACCCGGGAGTACCTGAAAGAACAGGGGCTTGGCGCTCCGTAGAGCCGGCGATTTACCGTTCTTTACGCCGGCTCACGCCCACCTCAAGGTCGCCGGGTGCATGCTCTTTCTCAAGAAAGAGGTCACCATGACGACGATTTCCCGCATCGGTTCGGTTTCGCTCCTCGCGCTCTCGCTCGCCGTCGCCGCGTGCGGCGGCTCCACGGCCGCCGACACCGGCGCGCAGACGGCCCAGAGCGCTGCGACCACGGCGCCTGTCGGCGTGAGCACGCACGGCCCCGTGAAGATGGTCGGCGACGCGCTCGGCCAGGTCCCCCTCCGCCCCGAGCAACGCGTCGAGCTCGAGAAGCTCGCCGCCGATGCCGAGGCGCGCCACCAGAAGGTCGCCCCCGCGCGCAAGGACCTCGTCGAGGCGGTGGCTGCGCAGGTCGAGGCCGGTCAGCTCGATCGCGTGGCGCTCCAGCCGAAGCTCGACGCCGCCGCGGCCGCGTGGGATGGCGTCCGCAGCCAGGACCGCGCCGCGCTCGAGCGCGTCCACGCCATCCTCGACGCGTCGCAGCGCGCCGCGTTCACCGACGCCCTTCACGCCCAGATGAAGGCGGGCCGCGACCACCACGCCGGTCGTGAGCACATGAAGGAGTGGGCGGCCGACCTGAAGCTCACCGACGCGCAGAAGGACCAGATCAAGCAGGCCTTCCAGGCGAAGGGTAAAGAGCACGGCCACGATTTCCACGCCGAAATGAAGGACCACCACGCCAAGGGCGGCCACGTCATGGACGCCTTCAAGAGCGACCACTTCGTCATGGACGACGTCGCTCCGAAGGTGGACGCCAAGCAGGCGACCGCCAAGATGAGCGGCCGCATGCTGGGCATGATCGAGACCGTTCTGCCGATCCTCACGCCGGAGCAGCGCCAGATCGCCGCCCTGAAGATCCGCGCCCATGCGGCGGCGGACCCGAGCGGTCACTCGCCCTTCTGAGCTCGCTCCTGCAGGTAGACCCCGTACGTGAAGAGGTCGTTCCCCGGCCAGTAGAAGTCGCGGATCCGGGCGACGACCTCGAAGCCAAGGCGATCATAGAACGCGCGGGTGGCCGCGTAGTCCTCGAGACCGGCCGTCTCCACGCGGACGAGTCGGCCGCCCTCTTGGCGAAGCTCGTCTTCCATCTTGGCGACGAGCGCGCGGCCGACCCCTTTGCCCTTCGCGTCGGGGTCGACGCAGATCCAGTAGAGATCGAACGTTCCCCGTGTCATCGGGGTCGGACCGAAGCAGATGTACCCGAGAGCCTTGCCGGCTTCCTCGAAGACCCAGAAGCGGTAGGTGTCCTCGCCACGAACGCCGAGGTCGAGGAGCTCCAGCGCGACCTCACGGTCCTCGGCCGAGAACTCCTTGGTTCGCGTCAGGAAATCGGCGATCGCCTCACGGTGATGCGCCGCTAGATGCACCAGCGACATGCGGAGGCCCCTCCTGGTTCCCCTTGCGGGCGCCACGAACGCGACGGCGCAGGGCGTACCGAACGAGGAGCTTCACGAGGGCGGAGTAGTCGATGCCGACGCCCGAAGCCGCGCGCGCCATGCCGGCGTAGCGCGACAGGTCGCAGTTCGGGTTGACGTCGATGACGTACGGAATGCCGTTGGCGGCGAGCCGGATGTCGACCCGCCCGTAGTCGCGGACGCCGACTGCCCGGAACGCGTCGACCGCCGCGCGACGAACGCGGGCAGCGAGTGTCGTCGGCAGCTGGGGCATCATGACCGGGATGGTGCCGAGATCGTCGACCGAGCCCTCGCTCCACTTCGCCTCGTAGGAGACGATCTTGGGGCGGTCGTCGGGGAGCGTCGAGAAGTCGATCTCGGACAGGGGGAGCACGCGCGCCGTCGGGAAGCCGAAGAGCGCCACGTTGAACTCGCGCCCGTCGACGAACTGCTCGACGAGGCACGCCTGCCGGAACGACGTGGCCACCTGGGCGACCACCTCACGGAGCTCGGCTTCGTTGTGGACGACGCTCTTGCCCGAAATACCGACGGACCCGTCCTCGCGCACGGGCTTGACGATGAGCGGGTAGGGCAGATCACAGGGATCGCCCGGCCCGCGCATCACGCACGACCGCGGGGTGGGGACGCCGGCCTCTTCGAGGAGCTTCTTCACGCGGTCTTTGTAGAGCGCGTGGGAGAGCGCCTCGGGGGGCGATCCAGTGAAGGGGATGCCGAGGAGCTCGAGGACGAGTGGCACCGCGCTCTCGAGGCGCGTGTCCTGGGCGAGCGATTCGCACAGGTTGAAGGCACAATCCGGCTCGATTTCCGTCAGTTGCATCCGGAGGCGCGCCAGGTCGCCGTCCACCGGAAGAAGAACCGCCTCGTGATCCCCGTCGTTCAGATTCTCGGCGACGAACGAGGCGACCGACTCGACGTCGGCACGCGCTGCGTAGCCGGGATCGCCGTCGGGCGACGAGTCTTCGAAGTCGTTGTTGTAGAGGACGGCGACCCGCGTCTTCTTCCGCCGTGGCCTCCCTCCCTGCGTCCCACCGGCTCCTCCTCCTCCTCCTCCAGGCATAACCAGCTGCGGTCCATCGGCCCCTCCGGGGACACCGAGACACAGCTGCTGAGGAACTTGGTTGGACGCGTGTAGAGGTCGAGCCTGTCTAGGCTGGGCGTCTGCCGTCATGATCCGAGTGCCGTACCCTCTCGTCTGGTGCAGGTCCCCCGCGCGCATTCTTGTCGAACGGCACAAGCCCTGCGTATGTTGCGACTCTAGCACAACGAGAGTGGACGAGGACAATTGGGAACGAGCAAAAATGTTTCTCACGATCGATCGGACGACGATCGAACGCGCTCGCGACCGCTGTCCTTCTGGTCCGGAACGTGGGCGGTGTGCGCCAAGGATCTGCGCATCGAGCTACGCACGGGGGAGATCGTCACGACCGCAGGCTTCTTCGCCGCGCTCGTCGCCATCCTCGCTGCCGTCTCCTTCTACGGAGGCGTGACCGCAGAGGTCGAGGTCGACGGCGGACACCTTCGCGGCTGGGAGGGTCCTCCGCTTCCGGCGAAGGCGCTGCTGCGAATCGCCGTGCAAATAGCCCCCGGCGCGATCTGGCTCCCGGTCGCGTTCGCGTCCATCCTGGCCCTCGCGCGGACGTGGCAACGCGAACGCGAGGAGGGGGCGCTCACGGGTCTGCTCGTCTCGCCGATCCCGCGCGCCTCCATCTTCCTGGGTAAGGCGATGGGCGTCATGGCCTTCGTCGTCGCCGTCGAGTGCATCGTCGTTCCGATCGTAGCGCTCATGTTCCACGTCGACCTGCCCGATGTCCTCGCGTCGCTCACCGTCGTCCTCTTGCTCGGCACCGTCGGCGTCGCCGCGACGGGCACGCTCTTCGGCGCGATGACGGTGCGAACGCGCGCGCGCGATCTCGTCCTCGCGAGCGTGCTCTTCCCGCTCCTGTCGCCCGCGCTCCTCTCGGGGGTCGCGGCGACGCATCAGGTGCTCACACTTGCCCACCACCCCGAATTCGTCACCGTCGGCGCGCAGCTGGCGGAGATCCGGGACTACCTCGTCTTGTTGGGCCTGTTCGACCTGCTCGCCCTTGGCGGGGGCCTCGCCCTCTTTGGCGCGCTCGTAGACGATTGATAGGATTGATTTTTATTTTGCTATGCCTGGCCCAACGCGACCGCGGTCGCGTCGGCCTCGAAGGCCTCGGGCGTGAACGGACGACCGGCGGCTTCTCCAACGATCCAGACACCTTGGCGGATTTTCCGTCCGGGAGCCTGGGGGACATAGCCACGGGCCGCATGTACTAGAGGAGAGCCGGCCTGCTCGGCGAGCTCGTAGGAGGGGGCTCGCGGGGCGTCGACGAGGACGGCGTCGGCCTTGAGCTTCTCGCCCTTCACGTTCGAGCCGTCGCCTTCATCGAAGGCGCGAACGACGCAGCCGGTGACGCGCGAGCTGCCCATCGCGCGAACGATCTCGCCATGCACGACGGTCACCTGGCTCGCCACTTTGCGATCCGCGACCGCGCGGGCGTAGGCCTCGCCGAACGGGCCGCCGCCGGGAGGAACGACGACGACGACTCTCTCGCCGAGGCCGACGCCGTGCGACAGGAGCCAACCGGCGGCGCGGGCGCTCATGACGCCGGGGAGATCGTTGCCTTCGAAGGCAACGACGCCGTCGTGTGCGCCGGTCGCGAGGACCAGGCACGCGGCCGTAACGATCTCGGCGCCTTCGGGTCCGACGACGAGAAGATCGTCGCCGAAGAGCGCGCCGGCGGTCGTTGCCGTCCGGACGCGAACGCCGCCGCGGGCGACCGCGCGGTCGAAGGCGTGTGCGACGCGCTCCCACGCCCGCGCGTCTTTGGGGCCGAGCGCGCGTAGCCCACCGCCGATCGCCAGGTGATCGTCGAGCACTTCGACGGCGCGCCCCTCGTCGGCCAGGCGTGCGGCCACCGCCATGCCCGACGGCCCACCGCCGACCACCACGACGTCGGCGGCGCGGCGGGCGGCCGCACGCGGCGCGGCGACGGCGATCGGCAGACGCCCAAGGCCCGCGACCCGTCGCGCGAAGCCCTGCATCAGCGACTGCACCCCGGGTACGCCGGCAAAGAGCTCGTGGTGGTTCATGCCGTCGGGGAAGAACCAGTCGGTCATGCGCAGGAGGTCCACGCTCCGCGAGCCGAGCGTGTTCTGCGACCGGATCGCCATCCCTTCGCGGGCAGCCACCATGCAGGTCATGACGTTGGGCGCGTCGTCGACCCGGGCGAGGCATCCGTCGCATGCGGCGCGTAGGCACGAGGGGCCGCGTGGGCGGTGAAACTTGGGGCTGCGGGCGAGGGCGAGCTTGCCGGCGGCGGCGAGCGCGCACACGACCGGCTCCCCTTCCATCGCCTCGACGGGCTCCCCGTCCAGCGTCACCGTGACCGGTCGGGAGACCGGGGAAATTCGGCCGCTTCCGCCGCTCATCGCGCTTGCTACTAGCACGCCGGCGCCCGACACTGAAGTCCGTGCGCTTAGGCCTCCTTGGTCCTGCCGAAGGGGACGTCCAGGGTCTTGGACGCGCGGCGGAGTTCCTGCTCACGACCGCGAAGGTGAGCCGCGCCGTGTATCTGGGGGTCGATCCGTCGCTCGACAAGGCGGTGGCCGCGTGGGCCCGCCGCCTCGTCGGGGACGATCCGAGCGACGACGCCGCGTGGAAGCGGGCGGCCGACATGGCCTGCTCCGGGACGGCAGGCGAGATCGATCATTTCGTGGCGGTCGAGCGCGCGCGCATGCGCCTGAAGGCGCTCGAGACCCTACCTCACGGCGGCCGGACGATCGAGATGGTCGGCGATCGCGTCGCCATCCTGATTCACGACAAGGCGCAGCTCGACGAAGAGGACATCCTCGCGGCGAACCTCCTCGTCTTCGGGCGCAGCGCCGAGCCGCTCGTGAAGAAGATAGGCACGCGCTGGTTCCTCAGCCCCGGTCACCTCGGGACCAAGGGAGGCGGCATCGCCATCCTCGACGACGAAGACGCCGAGGTCGTGTGCACCGTCTTTGACGCCCACGGCAAGCAGAGCGCGCGCGAGACGTTGACCGCCGCCCGCGCGACGAAGATCCGGGTTCAGGGGGGCTCGTGATCGTCGCCGTCTTCGGCGGCAGCTTCAACCCGCCGCACGTCGCGCACGTGCTGGCGTGCGCGTACGTGCTGAGCACGCGGGAGCTCGATCGCCTCCTCGTCCTTCCGACCTACCAACACCCGTTCGCCAAGTCGCTCGCGCCGTTCGAGGACCGCGTCGCGATGTGCGACAAGGCCATGGGGTGGATGCCGCGCGTCGAGGTCTCGCGCGTCGAGGCCGAGCTGGGCGGAGAGAGCCGCACGCTGCGGACGCTCGAGCACCTGCACGCCGCGCACCCCGACTGGGCGATGCGCCTGGTCATGGGGGCCGACCTCATCGTCGAGTCGCCGAAGTGGTTCGGGTTCGACGCGATCAAGAAGCTCGCGCCGCCCCTCGTGCTCGGCCGCGCGGGCGTGTCCTTCGAGGGAGCGCCGGCGCCCGTGCTGCCCGCGATCTCGAGCACGTTCGTTCGCGAGCGGCTCGCGGCGAAGGATTTCACGGCGCTCGCCGAGCTCGTGCCGATGGAGGTCCTCGCGCACATCCGAGCGCGCGGGCTCTACAGGACGGCCTAGGTGCGCGTCTTTCTCTTCGGCGCCGGCAAGGTGGGGCGTGCGCTCGCCCGTGCGATCCGCGCGCGAGGCTGGACGGCGACGCTTCGCGCGGCGCGCGCTGGGCTGCCAAAGAAGCCGATCGTCGCCGATCTCGTCGTCTTGTGCGTGCGCGATCGCGACCTGGCGGCCACGGCGGCCGCGCTGGCGGCGGCGGGCGTCGTCCCCAAACACGCCGCGTGCGTTCATGCCTCTGGCGCGCTGGGCCCGGAGCCGCTGACCGCGCTCCGGAGCGTCTGCGCAGGCGTCGGGCAGATGCACCCGATGATCTCGTTCGCGTCGCTCACGAAGTTCCCCACGCTCGCGCGTGGCCAGGTGCATGTGCAAGGAGATCCCGTCGCGGTCCAGCGCGGGCGCGCGCTCGCGAAGAAGCTGGGCATGTCGCCGCGCACCGTGCCGACGCTCGACACGATCGGCTACCACGCGGCCGCGGGACTGGTCGCGAACGGCGCGGCGGCGCTCGCGGCGGTCGGCGCGGAGCTCCTCGTCCGCTCCGGCGTCGCGAGGGACGTCGCGCCGAAGATGCTCGGCCCGCTCCTCAGGAGCGTGGCGGAGAACGTCGAACAGCTCGGCTTCCCGGCCGCGCTCACTGGCCCGGTCCGCCGCGGGGACGCGGCCGCCATCGCGAAGCAGACGGCGCTCCTTCGTCAGCGCTTGCCCGACGCAGTACCTCTCTTCCTCGCGGCCGTGCGCGCGCAGCTCCCCCTCGCGCGCGCGATCGGCGACGCGGACGAGGATGCGTTCGCGGCGATCGAGCGGGTCCTCGAGGACCCAGGGCACACCTGAGCCCCCGCCGATGGCAGCGAGCGAGGACCTGCGAAAGGTGGCTGGCCGGAGGTAACCCGATGGAACGATGGGGATTGCGTTGCAGGGCGTTACCCGTAGCGGAAACGTTCACCGGGACTGCCTGTGGATGACCTGGCGCAAGAGTCCGTCTCAATTGCTCATTTCGTCGGCCGTCGGGTTGCCGCGTCGGGGGCTGACGGTTACATTTTCGAAGCTTGGCGTTAGCTCTCAACCCTTCCCCTTCGTCTTCTTCGCTCGCCGCGGCCCCAGCGAGCGTCGCAAGTACAATCCGGACGCTTGTCGATCTCGACGAGCGGCTGTCGACGCTCACACCGGGCGTGGTGCTCGCGCGCGCGCCGGGGGACGCCATCCACGCGGTCATCGCCCACGCGCTTCGGCGTGCCAGGGCATCGGGGGCGGTCGTACTCACCGCGCGCCCGCTGTCCGGCTTCCCGATGTGGCAGCAGATCGCCGAGCGCCTCTCGATCGGCGGGCTCGATTGCGAGCCGTCGTTGTGCGCGGAGCAGATCCTCGATGCGGCGGCGACGCGACGCGCGACCCTCATCGTGCCGCTCCCCGCCCACGGAACCTGGGACCGTGCCGTCACGGTGGAGCTGAGTCGACGCGAGGCGAGCGGTCTCGTGGTCGTCGTCGGCGACGCCAGCGACGCGGCCGGCGATTTCCGCGCCGATCGCTACGAGATCGCCGGAACGCTCGACGACGCCGAACGCCGCCGCTGGTGGCTCGCCGTCGCCGAAGAAGGGGGCGAAAGCTCCGCGGAGCTCGATCTTGGACGCCTCCACGCCTGGTGGAGCGATCGCAGGCGCGCGCTACGGAAGCCCGCCGCCGAGCGGGTCGTGCCCGCGGAAGCGCGCGGGCTCCTCGCCGCGCTCGCGCTCCTGTCGCGCGCGTGGCCGGAAGGGGAGACGACGGCGCTCGGCGCAGGGCTGCTCGAGCTCGTCGATGCGGGCGCCGTCGGCCTCGACCGCGGATGGGTGTCGATCGAGCCGGCGTGGGATGCCGCCGCCGCAGAGCTCGCCGCCGCAGCGGAGGCAGACGAGCGACGCCGCGTCGCGCGGGTACTGGTCGAGCAGGCCGACGAGCCGTGGGCGCTCGCGCGCGCCGCCGAGCTGTTCGCCGCCGCGGGCGACTCCGAGGCTGCGGACGACGCATACGCCCGCGCGATCGTGGAGCTCGACGACGCCACCGCGCGGCGCGAGGTCGTCGCGCGCTGGATGGCTGCCGTCGAGACCCTTCCCCGCGACGCGCAGCTCGAGCTTCGTTGCCGCGCCGCGGAGCGCGCGCTCGCGGTCGGCGAGGCGGACGAAGCCTGCCGCTGGGCCAAGGCCGCCATTGCCCTCACCAAGGAAGCCACGTCGGAGCGCGCGGCCGTGACGCTGCTGCTGGGGCGCGCTGCCGTCGCCCTCGGCGATTTGACCACGGCGAAGGTGGCCCTGGAGCGCGGTCGCGCCACCACCGGCGACCGCGAGACATCGGCGACGATCGCCGTCGAGCTCTCCGAGGTGCACTACTTGAGTGGCGACATGGGCGCGGCGCGGCGCGAGGCCGAGGCGGCGATGGACGCTTCGCTCGAGCCCGAGACACTGCTGCGTGCTCGCAACACACTCGGAAAGCTCCTCCTCGCCGACGCCAAGTGGGAGGACGCCGATCGCCATTTTGCCGAGGACGCGCAGACCGCCACCGCGAACGGCGATCGCACCGCCGAGCTCCGGGCGCGGCTGAATCGCGGCATCGCCCTCCTGTCGAAGGGCCTGACCGACGAAGCGCGCGCCCTGTTCGAGTCCGTCCTCGTCGACGGCGAGCACATCGGCGACGCCCGCGCGTGCGCCTTTGCCCTCGACAACCTCGCCGTTCTCGCGACGTGGCGCCACGACTACGCGCTCGCGCTCACACTCAGCGAGCGGACGCTGAAGCTCCGCCAGCGCCTCGGTGATCGACTCTCGATGGCCCGCATCCTGACGAACCTCGCCGAGCTGCGTCGCCGGCTCGGCCTCCTCGATCACGCGGAGCACGCGATCGCCTTCGGGCGCCGCACGCTGGGCCCGGGGATGGCGATCAAGGGGGTGTCGCTCAGCGTGACCGCCGCGCGCATCGCGCTCGAGCGCGGGCATGGCGCGGCGGCGCGGCGGGAGATCGCCCGCGCTCTCGTCGACTGCGAGGCCGGCGGCGATCGCACGGCACTCGGCGAGGCGCACCGCGTCGCCGCCCGCGTCGCCCTCGACGACGGAGACGTCGGCCGCGCCGCCGACGCCCTCGCCCGCGGCCGCGAGCTCGCGACGAGCGACGAAGCGCGCGGAGAAGTCGCGGTCCTGGCCGCCGCCCTCGCGCGCGCGCAGGGGCTGTCGCACGCCGAGACGATCTCGCTCGCGGCCGAGGCGCTGTCCTTCGCGCGTCGCTCGGGCAAAGAGGAGCTCGAGCGCGAGGCGCACGTCCTGCTCGCCGAGCTTCACCGGGGCGTCGACGCGCTCGTCGAAGCGCGCGCCCACGTCGAGCAGGCGCTCGCGCTCCGTGATCGCATGGCGGAGTCGCTCCCCACCGACGTGAAGGCTGCGTTCCTCGCCCAGCCGAGCATCGCCGCGCTCTCGCGCATGCACGCGCAGCTCGCCGAGCCCCCCCCCAGCCAGCCGGAGACGGACGACGACGGCCTGCGCGGCAGCGGCGAAAGAAGCCCGCGCTCGCTTCGTTCTTCGAGCACGCCCCGCGAGCTCGTCGGCGAGGACCCGGCCATCCGAGGCCTGCTCACGGCGATCAAGAAGGTCGCCCGCTCGAGCGCCACGGTGCTCATTCGCGGCGAGAGCGGCACGGGCAAGGAGCTCGTCGCCGAAGCGCTGCACCGCGCGAGCGAGCGCGCTTCCGGGCCGCTCGTCACCGTGAATTGCGCCGCGCTCGTCGAGACCCTCCTCCTGTCCGAGCTCTTCGGCCACGAGAAGGGCGCGTTCACCGGCGCCTTCGCGCGCCGACGCGGCCGCTTCGAGCTCGCCGAAGGAGGCACCCTCTTCCTCGACGAGATCGGCGACATCTCCGCCCGCACCCAGGTCGCTCTGCTCCGCGTGCTGCAAGAGCGCACCTTCGAGCGCGTCGGCGGCACGACGGCCATCCGCGCGAACGTACGGATCGTCTGCGCGACGCATCGCGATCTCCGCGCCATGGTCGAGCGCGGAGAGTTCCGGGAGGATCTGTACTACCGCCTCCGCGGGATCACGCTCGAAGTGCCGGCTCTCCGCAGCCGAATGGGTGACCTGCCGCGCATCGCCGACAGCTTGCTGCTCCGAATCGCCGTCGAGCGCGGCGAGGCACCGAAGTCGCTCTCCAGCGACGCCATCGAGCTGCTTGGTCGACACCGCTGGGCCGGCAACGTGCGCGAGCTCGAGAACGCCCTCCGGGCGGCGTCCCTCTTCGCCGAAACGGCGCTCATCTCCGCGGTCGACCTCGCCGACAACGTCGACGATCTTCGCGCACTCTCCGGGCCTGGATCTGCCGCTTCTCCGCGATTCGCTTCTTCGTCTTCTTCCTCGAGCCTCGCCGCCGTCGGCACCGACCTCACGGAGGCTCCGGCCGACGACGACGTCGACGGCCTTCCCCTTCCGTCAACCGAAGCGAATGCGACGCAGGTTGCGTACGCTCAGGTCCGGCAAGGCGCGGTGAGCCTCAGCGACTTGAAGCGACAAATCGAGCGCGATTGCATCGCGCGCGCCCTGGCCGAGACCAAGGGCAACATCACTCGCGCCGCAGCCCTCCTGGGGATGAAGCGGCCAAGACTCTCTCAGCTGGTCAAGCAGTACGGCCTGGCGGCCGTCTCTTCGGAGGCACCGTGATGAAATCCGTGAAGTTGGCTGCCGTGTCGTCCCTTTTTGCTGCCCTCTCGCTCGGGCTAGCTGGCCTGGCGGGGTGTGCCGCCGAGGTCACCCCAGGTGAGCCGGAAGTGGTCGGACACGCGGCGGCGCGCCCTGGGCAGGGGGCCGGAGGCGGTGGTGCAGACAACCAGCAGGTGGTCGGCACATCGACCGTCCGCCACGGAGCACTCGCGCCGTGGGCCGAGCCACTGCCCAACCCGTGGCACGAAGGCCCCGACCAGGGCCTCCCCGGCAGCCACGGCGCAACGCCCTCGGTGGACCCCGGCGCGCCCTTCCAGGGGCCGACGCCCATCTACCACGTCACCGAGGATTCGGACGTCGAGCGCTACAACGGACCGGGCGGGCGTAACGCCAAGTGATCCGCTGACGTCGTAGAGCAGCCTCCCGGCTACTCCGCAGGCTACACTGGCGGCGTGTTGGAGCTCCGCGCACGCACGACCCTCTTCTGCGCGGTGCTCGCGCTCGCCATCGCGCTGTCGATGCTGCTCCGCGGAAGGCGGAGCGTCCACTGGCTGTTCGCGGCGTTCTCGCTCTGCGTGTCGTTTTGGTACGCGAGCCAGTCGCTCGAGAAGCTCGTCCAGTCGCACGTGTGGGTCCGCGCGACCGCGGTCCTTACCGTCATCCTGCCTCAGTTCGCGGTGCACCTCTTCCAGGCCGTCGTGCCGTCGGAGAAGCCGCACACGTCACGCCTCTCGCGCGCCGCGACGATCCTGGGCATCCCGATGCTGGCGATCGTGCTCTCGCCGTACCACGAGGCGCCGATCTCGCTCGGCCTCGTGTACTCGTACGTCGTCGGCCTACTCGGCGCCGCCTTGTACACCCTGGCCGTGCGCGGCCAGGCGAACCCGTCGCGCGCCGTACGCGATCGGGTGCGCTTCCTCGGCGTCGTTGGCGCGCTGTCGATGACGTTCACGCTCGCCGACTTCCTCTCCTACCTCGGCGTGTACCTGCCGCCGATCGGCGCCGTGCTCGCGATCTTGTTCTTGTTCGTGCTCGCGGAGTCGCTCACGCGCCCACGGCTAGCCGATCTCTACGAGATGGCCGGTCGGCTCATGGTCTCGACCGCGCTCGCGTTCTGCCTCGCCGGCATCTTCTACGTCTTCGTGAGGTTCATCGGCGGCTTCAACACGATGTACTTGAACGCCGTCCTGGCGGCCATCGTCTTCCTCGTCCTGTTCGAGCCGCTGCAGGGCGAGGTCGAGAAGCGCATTCATCAGTTCTTCTTCCGCGAGCGCTACGATCTCGAGACGAGCGTCGCCGATTTGCGCCGCCGCCTCTCGCACGTATTCCAGATCGACGAGATGCGCGAGCTCTTGCTGGCTGGCCTCGAACGATCGCATCGCGTGACGAGCTGCGCGATCTATCTGCGCGACCAGGAAGGGAGCGGCTTCGACCTCACGGGCTCGAGCGGCGTTGGTGCGCCCACGCGCATCGAGGCGCTGGCGGCGCGACCTATCCTCGACCGGCTGGAGAAGAACCCCTCCTTGTCGCTGGAAGAAATCTCTCGCGACGAGGACGGGAACGCGGCGCTCCTGACAGCGGCGGCGGCGACGCTAGGGGCGTTGAAGTCGTGCATCGTCCTCGCGGTCCGCACCGACGAAGGGGAGGTCATGGGCCTCGTCTGCGTCGCGGACGACCGCGTGCGCGACGCGTTCACGCCCGAGGAGGTCGCGCTCCTCGAGACGGTCGCCGCGCAGGCCGCGATCGTCATCGCCAACAGCCGCGTGTACAGCCGTATGAAGGAGCGCGACCGCCTGGCCGCGCTCGGCGCCATGGCGGCCGGCCTCGCGCACGAGGTCAAAAACCCACTCGGCGCGATCAAGGGGGCCGCACAGCTGCTCGAGGAACTGGACGTGGAGAAGGCCCACGGCACCTCGAGCACCGATACGTCGAAGGAGTTCATCGGCATCATCCTCGAGGAGGTGAACCGCCTCGATCGCGTCGTCGAGAGCTTCCTCGACTACGCGCGCCCCCACGCCGGCAACCCCATTCCGCTCGACGTCAACGCGGCCATCAAGCGCACGGTGCAGATCCTGAGCAGCCAGGAGAGCGAAGGGCTCGACCTGAGGCTCGAGCTGACCGAGGACGTCCCCCGCGCGAAGATCGATCCCGAACAGTTCCGCCAGGTCGTGATCAACCTCGTCCAGAACGCCATCCAGGCGATGGACGGACGCGGGACCGTCACCGTCGCGACCGCCCGACGCCGCGTGCCCCGCGCAGGCTGGTCGCAGACGACGGCGGGACCGTCCAGCGAGCGTAGCGCCGCCGCCGGCCGGGCGGACGAGCCGCAGTTCGTCGAGGTGAGTGTGCGCGATACCGGACCGGGCATTCCG
Organism: Myxococcales bacterium; assembly: GCA_025359105.1. Lineage (GTDB taxonomy): Bacteria > Myxococcota_A > Polyangia > Polyangiales > Polyangiaceae > JANYHK01. Next base: position 62,456 of record JANYHK010000049.1, read on the forward strand.
CAGAAGGTCCTGCGCAACCTGTTCATCCCGTTCTTCACGACGAAGGAGCAGGGCACCGGGCTCGGCCTCGCGATCAGCCAGAGCATCGTGCAAAACGCGGGCGGCACGATCGACGTGCAGACGCAGTCGGGGTCGGGTACGCGTTTCTCGATCGTCCTGCCGGCGGCGCAGGACACACTGATGACGCCGCTTCCCACGAGCGCGAGCATTCCCGTACCGACGGGGTAATGGCCCCGGGCGTCGGGGGGGGGGAAGGCTCGTCAAGTCCGAGAGCGCACGGCGATCACTTGCACACGATGCCGCCGTCGCCCGCGTCGGGCGGCGGGCCGCAGTCGACGGCGTCGAAGACGCCACGAACCGTGTCGCCGTTCGGGAACTTCAGATCCACCGTCCCCTTGATCGATGGGGACGTTTGCGTGATGACGACGCTGCCTCCGATCGTGGAGGCGGTGACGCTTCCCTGGCCGCACGTGTCGTTGCTCGTGTTGAAATCACCCCGCGGATCACGCCGAACGTGGCGCCCCGCCCCGGCTCATCGCCGGCGGAGGGGTGAGCATCCTCACGTGCGCGCGATCGCGCGCGCGAGGCTCTCGTGGAACCAGAGGGCGGCCTGCTCGAGCTCGCCGAAGAGGAGCGTCTCGTTGGCGCCGGCGCCGATTCCGCGCTGCATGGCCTCGACCACGGTCAGGTCCTCGCGGAGAAAGACCCCTTCGTCGATGAGCGTGAAGCTCTTCGCCCAGTGCACCTCCTCGGCCTCGGAGCGCGGCGCCTCGGGGATCAGCATCATGTGCGAAAAGCGCGTGGGATCGGGCGCCTCCGGCGTCATCGTGAGGACGCTGGTGTAGTCGGGGTGGAGGATGAGCACGGTGTTGGGGAAGACGACGTAGCTCGGCGTGGCAAGCTGGCGGACGTCTACGTCCTCCAGACGCACGTCGCGCGCGCCTGGGAGCGTGCGCCTCGCCGTCGCCGCGCGGATGTGATCTCCGGCCGGCTGCGCCTCGGAGAGCGCGTCGACGAAGAATCGGTAGATCGAATCGCGGTGCAGATGACGGATATGGTAGCCGTCGAGGAACGCGTCGATGACGAGCTTCCAGTTGCCCCTCAGAGGAGGTCGCTTGGCTGCGCGCTGGTACGGGCGTTCCGCCTCGTGAACCGCGCCACCAGCCGCGCGCTCCTCCCGTTCGAGCTGTCGTCGGAGCAGGCGCACATCCTGCTCATTCTGTGGATCGAGGGGCCGATGAAGATCGGCGAGTTGCAGCGCGTTCTGTCGCTGAGCAGCGGCACGTTGACCGGGGCGCTCGACCGGATGGACCGGGCCGGAATGATCCGGCGCGTGCAGGATACGCGCGACGGCCGCGCCTTCCGTGTTGAGCCGGCGCCCTTCGACGCCCGCCGCCGACGCGCCATCGAGAGCACGCTCGAGACGACGGAGGCCGAGAGCTTCGCCAAGCTCACCGCGCGCGAGCGCCGGGAGCTGTTCCGCATCTTGACCAAGCTCTGTGCTCAGCCGTGAGGAGCGCGAAACCACGGTCGTGAGACGAGGCGTCGACTGACATCGCTACGCCGACCGCCGCTCAGCGGCCCGGGAGGACGAGGGGGAAGATCTCCACCTCCGGCACGGCGAGGAGCCCGGCGAGCTCGCGGTAGTAGGGCTCGCCGGCGGTGTAGCCGATCGTCTCGCCCTGCGCGTCGTAGACCCACCCGCACCCGTGGGGTTGCATGAAGAGCGTCGTGGCCGCGGCGCCGTTCGCATCCTGGAAGGTCAGGCGATATTTCACGCCGAGATCGATGCAGCCGTTGAATATGGCGTCCTTCGGCGGAAGCGGGAGCGAGACGAGGCGCTCGTAGAAGTGCTCGACCCCCTTGGCGTCCTCTGACGTGCCGGTGAACGGCGTCGTGTTGCCCGGGATGCTCGTCTCGCGATCCACGCGAAGCGCCGCGAAGGTCCGTGCCGTCGTGGGCGACGGGCGCGCGGACGCGGCGGCGGCGTCGCTCGTCGCGCCGCCGCACGCAGCGAGCGCGGAGGAGACGAGCACCGGGCCGAGCGAGCGAACGAGGACGTTACTCATCAGCCAAGTCGATAGCAGCTTGCGTGCCATGGCGAGAGGGCACGATGATCGCGTTGGAAGAGCCTCCTCGTTCGCGTGGCGCGCGCAAAAGACGATCGCGAGCCGTCAGGATCGTGACGACGCGCCGGCGGCAACGGCCGCGCCGAGGTACGCCGACGAGAACCCGAGCTTCGATCTGACGCCGGCGACGGCAGCAGCGAGCAAGCCGTTCACCGCGCTCGGCCACCTGGTGCTCGAGCCCCAGAGGCGTGAAGGACCGGCGCGTCAGCCGTAGCGAACCTGAACACCGCGGATGAGCGTGAGCAGGGCGCGCTCGACGTCCGCGGTCGTCGCGGCGCGGACCGTCGCGATGCCCTCGCCCTCGTAGCTGCTCGCGCGGGGCTGGCCGACCTTGGGCGTGCGAACCTCGACGAGCGCGTCGCCGACCGCCTCGATCGCCGCGTCCAGGCCCTCGACCGAGACGATGCGATCGCCCCCGCCTTGTCCGCGGAAGAACGCGGCGCCCGCCGCCCATCTGCGCGGGCGCGGCGTGAAGCGGTCCAGCGCGACGAGCTCGGCCCAGTCGGCCCAGAAGTCCGTCTCGTGCGCGAGGCTCATGAGCGTCATGATCTGCACGCCCGGCGGCCGCACGCCGACCTCGTTGACGAGCGCCGTGCCGTCCTCGCGGACGAACCACTCCATGTGCGTGAGGGCGGTGCCCGCGGCGGTGCTGCCGGCCGCGCCGAACATGGCAGCGAGCGCGGCGCCATTGACGGCATGGAAGCGCGCGAGCTCCGGGTCGGCCTCCTCGCGCGGGAGGATGACGCAGTACTGCTTCCACGGCGTCTCGAGCACCTCGAGCGGCGACGGCTCGTAGCGCGTGCCGGAGCGCCACACGGCCTCGCCCTTGATCGTCACCGTCTCGCACGTCCGCTCGCGCGCGCGCACGAACTCTTCGATCTGCAGCGGCCTCTGCGCGGTCGGCACGACGCCCTTGCGCGCGAGCGCGTCGAGATCCCCGCGCGAGGTCACGCGGTAGGTCGAGCGCGCGCCGAGGCCCGCCTGCGGCTTCACGATGACAGGCAGCCCGACCTGGGAGACGAACGTGAGGAGCTCCTGGGGCGAGCGCGCGAGGGCGCTGCGCGCGACGGGGACGCCGTGCGCGCGGAGGACCGCCTTCATCCGGTCCTTGTTGCGGAAGCTCTTCGCGACGTCGCTGCGGATGCCCTCCAGGTCGAGCGCGTCGCGCACCTGCGCCATCGGGAGCTGGAGCTCCTCGAGCGCGCCGGCGAGCCGATCGACGGGGCCCACGCCGCGCGAGATGGCGCGCACGGCGACCGTCAGCGCCTCGCCGTCGCTGGAGCTCGGCACGCGGTAGTGGCCGGCGACGCGCGCCCGCAGCGCCGCGGGGATCGCCTCCTCCGGATCTTCGCTCACGACGCTGAGCGTCACGTCCGGCAGCTCCGCGAACGCCTTCACGTAGCGGTTCGTGTTCTGGAGAAAATGCGGGGCGATGAAGACGACGTGCGGCATGGCGCGCATGCTACCCAGAGTCGGGCGGCGGTGCGCCACCTGCCGCTCTGGTTGCTGTTCGCCTTGGCCTCAGAACGCCGTCGACCCCATCCAGGTCCTAGCGGGTGAAGTGGGCGAGGTTCACGATGAATTTCTTGTTGTCGTCTGTACCGAGCGCGAAGCCGAACATCGACGAGTCGCCGATCACGACGACATCCCCGCGTAGTACGCGCTCGTAACCGATGACCACGTAACCGTCCGCAGTGGCGCCGAGCGCGTGGCCGGAGCCGAGCGTCACGCTCGCCGCGTAGTAGGGGCGGATCGAGGTCACCCCGTCGGTGAGGGGCGGCGTCGGGGTGACGATCAGCTGCAGCGAGCCCGGCATCGACGTCGGGTTCGAGTGCATCGTGCTACCGACCGCAGTGAGCAGCGCCGCTGCCACGGCATGGCCGCCGTAGCTCGAGTGGTCGACGACCGAAACCACGCGGCCGCCGCGACCGAGAAGCTGCTTTGCCGAGGTGACCACGTCGTCGCCGATCGTGGTCGTCGGGTTCTCGAGCAAGAGGACGCCGTAATCGGCGAGGAACGTCGAAGGCAACGTCGCGGCGACGATCGCTGGCACACCTGAGTCCACGTACAGGTCTCGCACCGTCGAGGGCACCTGGTCCCAAGCGGTCGCGTTCGCGCCGGTGTAGAGCAGAACCCCGTTGCCGCGAAGGTCCCGGCAATCGGCGACCCCGTTGGCGTCCGCGTCCGAGCAGTCGTCACCACAGAGCGCGGAGCTGTCGTCGCAGTCCGCGCCCTTCGCGCAACCGGCGCCTCGCCCGTCCCCGTCCTTGTCGATGCAGCCGACGCCACCATCGGTGCCGGGACCGGAGCCGGGGCCCGCCTCGGCGCTCGTCCCCAGAACGGACGCGTCGGTCGCCGGGTCGCCGCCGGGAGCGCCGCTTCCGCCCGCGCCCGCGCCGCTTCCGCCCGCGCTCCCCCCGCCGCCGCACGCCAGCAGCATGGAGAGGGTGCCGGCGAGGAGGGCGCTCTTCACGGTGCATGGTACGACGGTCGCGCTTTTACCTTCCCTTGACGCCTGCGCTCCGCTCGGGAAGACCGCGGAATCTGGGTGCAGGAGCCTCCGCATTCACAGCCCCATGACCCGCGGACGGCCTCAATCGTTCTGCATGAGCCCCTTGATCTTCCCGTCCGGCAGGAGCTTCACGCCCCGCGCCGCCGGCACCTTGGGAAGCCCAGGCATCGTCATCATCTCCCCCGTCAGCGGCACGAGGAACCCCGCGCCCGCCGAGAGCCGCACTTCGCGCACGGTGATCGTGAAGTCCCGTGGGCGGCCCGGCTTCGTCGGATCGTCGGTGAGGGACAGCTGCGTCTTGGCGACGCAGATGGGGAGCTTCTCGTAGCCGAGGCCGCGGATGCGCTCGAGGTTCTTGTCGGCGAGTGACGTGAAGACCACGTCCTTCGCGCCGTAGATCGTCCGGGCGATCTTGCGGATCTTCTCCTCGGGCGCGTCGGCGAGCTCGTAGGTGTACTGCGCGGCGGGCGGCGCGGCGTCGGTCGCGTCGACGACCTCGGCGACGATGCGCGCGAGGTCCATCGCGCCCTCGCCTCCCCTACGGAACCCCTCGCACGCGGCGACACGCGCGCCGAGCTTCGCCGCGGCCTTTTCGACCATCTCGAGCTCGTCTTTCGTGTCGTTCGGGAACACGTTGATCGCCACGATCGGCGTCAGGCCGTATCCGCGCGCGTTCTCCAGGTGCTTTTCGAGGTGGGCGAGGCCCTGCTCGAGGCGCGCGGCGTCGGGAGCGCCGGCCGTCTTCACCGGCGCGCCGCCGTGCATCTTGAGCGCGCGCAGCGTCGCGACGAGGACGATGGCGCGCGGCCAGATGCCGGCCTGGCGGCACTTGATGTTCAGGAACTTCTCGCCGCCGAGGTCGAACCCGAAGCCGGCTTCGGTGATCGCGTAGTCGCCGAGGTTCATGGCCAGGCGCGTCGCGAGCACGCTGTTGCAGCCGTGCGCGATGTTGCCGAACGGCCCGCAGTGCACGACCGCCGGTCCGCCCTCCGCCGTCTGCACGAGGTTCGGCTTGAGCGCGTCGCGCAGCACCGCCGTCATCGCGCCGGCTGCGCCGATCTCCCCCGCCGTCACCGCCTTTCCCTCGTACGTCGAACCGACCACGACGCGCGCGAGGCGCTGCTCGAGGTCCTCGTAGCCCGTCGCCAAGGACAGGATGGCCATGATCTCGCTCGCGGCGGTGATGTCGAACCGCTCCTCGCGCATGACGCCGTGCGCCTTGCCGCCCATGCCCACGACGCAGCGGCGAAGGAAGCGATCGTTCATGTCGAGCGCGCGGCCCCACGTCACCTGCCGCGGATCGAGCGTGCCCCCCTCGACCTGGTCGCGGAAATAGACCGTGTTGTCGACGAGCGCGGACAGGAGGTTGTGCGCCGTCGTGATGGCGTGGATGTCGCCGGTGAAGTGGAGGTTGATGTCGTCGGCGGGGACGAGGCTCGCCTTGCCGCCGCCCGTTCCGCCACCCTTCACGCCGAAGACCGGGCCGAGGGACGGTTCACGCAGGGCAAGAACGGCATTTTTTCCCAGGCGGCGCATGCCCATCGCGAGGCCGATCGAGGTCGTCGTCTTCCCTTCGCCGGCCGGCGTCGGGTTGATCGCCGTCACGAGCACGAGGCGCCCCTTGCCGCGCGCGGGCTGGGTCAGCGTGGAGAGCTCGAGCTTGGCCTTTCCACGGCCGTACGGCTCGATGTCCGACTCGGAGAGACCGAGCTCCTTGGCGACGTCGACGATCGGGCGGGGCGAAAACGTCATCTGGCCTCCTATCCGTAGCGCTTTTCGAAGAGCGCCTTCACGTTGGGTAGATCCCGCATCATCGCAAGGGAGTGGTCGGCGTGGCCGTGCGCGTAGCCGTTGCCGATGAACAGATCGAGGTCCTTGCCGACGCCCTCGGCGCCGAGCGCCGCTTTGGTGAAGCTCGTCGACATCGCGAAGAAGTAGGCGATGCCCCTGTCCCTCGTGCTGAGGATGGCGCCCATCTCGGCGTCGGCGACGTTCACGCACGAGAAGGCGACGTCGACCTCACGACCGTCGTTCGCGTCGAGCACGGCGCGGCGCACGCGGACCGGGTCGCGCGCGTCGCACGAGATGACCGCGTCGCAGATGCCGAGCGCGCGAAGATCGTCGGCGTAAGGTGCGTGGCTCTCGATCCCGATGATTCGCGCGGTCTTGCCGCCCACGCGGCGGGCCTCGGCCGCGCAGAGGATGCCGCTCTTGCCACCGGCGCCGAGCACGAGGACGCTCGCGGCCGCCTTCACGAGCCGGGCCACCTGCGGCGCCGCCCCCGCCACATCGAGGACCGCGAGCGCGAGCCGCTCGCTCATCTGCTCCGGCGGAGGCAGGCGCGCGTACGAGCCGCTCGCGAAGAGGACGGCCTCGCCCTCGATGTCCAGCTGCGCGCTCGGCCTGCGGATCGCCTTGATGCGGTCGACCCGCAGCGGGGTCAGCGAGAGCGAGACGAGCGTGGCCACGCGCGCCCCCGGCTGGAGCGTCGCCGCGTCAGGGCGCGACCCCTCCACCTGCAGGACCCGCCCGAGCAGCATTCCGCCCGATCCGGTGACCGGATTGTGCTGCTTGCCCCTCCCGGCCACGGTATCAACAACTTTCTTTCCGAGGCCGGCGTCGGTGGAGGTGGTTTCCTCCATCTGCCTGAAGCTGGCTGCATCGACGTTCAGCGTTTCGACGGCCAGGAGGAGCTCCCCCTCGAAAAGGCGGGAAAAATCGTTGTCCACACGAAGCGCAGGTTGTGGGAGAGCCCCTTTAGGCTCGACGGCACGGTGGGTCCCGAAGGGGTCCCCACCCGGCACGACGGGCCTCGGCAGCCGGAGCAGCGGGAGCGTCATGGGGCTTTCGTTCTACCCGACTTGACCAAGTTTGGTGCCACTCGTTACTCTTTTCGAAGATTTTCAGGTAGTTTGCATCGGCCGTCTGCCGTTCTCGAATAGGCGCCTCTCCGCGTGATGCAAGATCCGTCTCCCAAGCCGAACGTTCAGACCGCCCGCCCTCCGGCCGGAGCGCGGTCGTACGTGCTGCGTTTCATCAGCGGCAAGTACCAGGGCGGTGAATTTCCGATCGTGCCGGAGAAGCAGATCGTGGTCGGTCGCTCCAGCGATCTCGACATGGTCCTCGTCGAGGACATGGTGAGCCGCAAGCACGCCCGCATCGCCATGCAGGCCGACCAGATCTGGATCGAGGACCTGGGCAGCACGAACGGGACGTTCGTCAACGGCGAGAAGATCAAGCGGGCCCGCCTCAAGGAGGGCGACCGCGTCCTCATCGGCACGAGCATCCTCAAGGTGATCGCCGGCGAGGGCCAGGCGCAGCCTCGCGAGACGGCCGAGGTGAAGCAGAACCTCGAGCGCGTCGCCGACCAGCGCCGCACCAGCGCGAACCGCACCATGAGCGGGAGCATCGAGGAGGTGCCCCTGCCCGATCTCCTCCAGCTCTTCGGCACCTCCAAGAAGAGCGGCGTCCTCGTCGTCCGAACCGAAGACGACGTCGGCCGCATCTTCATGCGCAAGGGCGTCATCTACCACGCGTCGATCAACGATCTGGACGACGTGCCGCCGATGAAGTCGATCTTCCGACTTCTCACGTGGCAAAAGGGCCTCTTCGATCTCGATCCGCCGGACGAGCGCGAGTTCCCGAACGAGCTCTCGCTCTCGGTGCAGGAGATCCTCATGGAGGGCCTGCGCCAGCTCGACGAGTTCAACGAGCTCCGCGATCAGCTCCCCGATCTGCACTCTCGCCTCGTACTTTCGATGCCGCTGGCTGCGCCGCTGCGCGAGCTGAAGCCGGCGGAGCTCGATATCATCCAGCTCGCCCACAACTACGGGCACCTCGAGACCGTGATGAACAAGAGCCAGGCGACGGATCTCGAGACTGTGCAGATGATCCTGAAGCTCCTGAAGCAGCAGTACCTGCGCGCCGAGTAGGCGCGGCGGAGCAGGTCGTTGGCCCGGCAGACCGTCGTAGTCACAGGCGCGTCGAGCGGCATCGGACGAAGCCTCGCGCTCGCGTGGGCAGCGCGCGGCGCGGTCGTGGTCCTGTCAGGGCGCGACGACGACGCGCTCGAATCCGTCGCCCGCGAGGTGAAGGCCGCGGGCGGCGAGGGCATCGCGACGGCGGGCGACATCACCGACGAGGAGCAGCGGCGGCTCCTCGTCGATCGCGCGCTCCACGACACCGGTCGCATCGACGTCCTCGTGAACAACGCCGGGCGCGGCTACTACGCGGCGTTCCGCGATCTCGACATCGACGAGATGGAGCGCCTCTTCCGCCTCAACGTGCTCGCGCCGGTGCGCCTGACGCAGCTGGCGCTGGAGCCGCTCATGCGCAGCCAGGGGGCCGTCGTGATGCTGTCGAGCGTCGCGGGCGTCGTCGCCGCTCCGCATCTGGGCGCCTACGCGGCGAGCAAATTCGCCCTCGAGGCGCTCAGCATCTCGATGCGCGCCGAGCTGCGCACGAGCGGCGTGCGCGTCGTCGTCGTGCGCCCGGGCCCGGTCGGGACGGCGTTCCGCAAGAACTCGGTAGCCGTCGGCGTCCCCGCCGGCATCCGCCCCGCCGGCGCCACGGAACAAACCCCCGACGAGATCGCGCGCCAGACCCTCCGCGCCGTCGACAGAAGCCGCGCAGTCATCGAAACCAGCGCGTTCGTCCGCGTCGCCTCCTTCACCTCCCGCGTCGCGCCCCCCCTCTTCCGACTCGTCGCCGCACGCATGGCACGGGGATGACCCCTAAGTAGGAGGGCCGCCCTCCTAGCGGAGGGGGCAGGGTCTCGACGGGTCGATGCAGGTCAGCGGGCCGTAGCCCTTCTCGAGCGTGAGCTGGCGGACGACGTCGATGTTCGCGACGAAGGCCTTCAGCTTCTGCTCGTGCGCCGAGCAGAGCAGCAGATCGGCGCACACCGGCTGTCCGCTCGCGTCCTTCTTGAACGTCTGCTCGCCCGTCACCGGGTCCACGGCCGTCACGACGTAGGCGTCGGCGGCGAGCTTGTTCGCCCACTCGACCATGCGCGCGCCCATCGATTTTTGCACCTTGCCGACCTTGGCGTTGACCATCTCTTTGCCGTAGGAGCGGGCGTAGTAGATGATCCCGTTGATCGGGTCACGGAAGCGGATCTGCTCGCTGGGGTCGACCGAGACGGAGTCGGGGCCGCCCGGCGTGTAGATGCGCGCCTGGTCGACGACATCCATGGTGAGCGTGGACGGGCCGAACCAGAACACGTTGATGAGCATCCGGTATTGCTGCTCCCAGCCGACGAGCGGATCGAGGACGATCGCGTCCGCGGAGTAGTCGAGGTTCTGCGTCGCCGGGACGAGGACGTCGTACTTCTCCCACGGCAGGTAGCGCACGCGCGCGACCTTGTTCTTGTCGAGCCCGCCGGTGCCGCTGGTGACGACGTAGGGGCCGTACGTCATCGGATCGCCCTGGAGCATCTGCGCGAAGAGGCGCCGGATCTGGTTCGGATAGATGCTCGCGTAGTTCAGGTTCTTGTAGCGACCGTCGATGTAGTCTTCCTTCGAGTTCGAGAGGAAGTGGTTGTACGCCTCGGTCAGGAAGTGCACCGCGAGGTGCTTCTCGTAGTAGCTACCGGCCCACTTCTGGTACTCGGACCAGTTGTAGCCCTTCGTGTAGTCGTACTCGTTGTGGAGGTAGCGGCCCTCGCCCGAGCCCGCCGCGACGTTGAAGGCCGACGGAGGCAGCGTGATGTAGTTGTTGCTCAGCGCCGTCGCGAAGGGCAGCGCCTTCGCGGGATCGTCGGGCAGGGTGATGTTGTAGGGGCCCGGCTCCGGCCGCGTCATGATGCGCGCGAACATCGCGAGGCCGTCGGACGCGCCGAGCGCGAGCGGCATGAGCCGGCCCGGATCGTTGAGCGCCTGGTCGACCTGGGACTCGAGCGCCATGAGGAGCGCCAGGCTCTTGGTCATGCCCTGGATCTTGCCGAAGTAGCGATCCTTCTGGCGCGTGATGACGGCGCGTGAGCTGAAGGTCGACCGGTCGCGGCGGAAGTTGTCGAAGATGTAGCGGTTCTCGTACGTGCTGATGAGAAACTGGAACTGCTCGTACGAGTCGGCGCCGGCGTCGAAGCGGAAGACCGGCACGTTGCCGGTGTCGGCGTACTCGTCGGAGCCGAACATGTACGGGTGGCGGACGCGGAACTTGGGCACGCCCGCCGCCTTCTCCGCGGCCGTCGGGAAGTGCACCGCGAAGCTCGCCGCGGTCTGCGGGAGGTGGTCGAGCGCCGCGTCGCCGTACTTGCCCGTCTGGTGCATGTCCCGGATCGACGCGTAGCCCATGTCGAAGCTGTCGCACTTGGCGGAGAGCGGATCGTTGGGATCCGTCGGCGCCCCGCAGTTCCGGAGCGCGCCGTACTTGTCGGCGAACGTCGAGTAGTGGTTGCCGCCGAGCGAGTCGCCGACGATGCCGCCAAAGCCGTCGAGCGCGAAGAGGTACGCGCCGGCCTTGTTCGTGCGGTCGCCGGTGCCGGCGCCGCCGGTCAGGATCGCGTCGTTGTCGAGGTCGACGACGTCGGCGTACCCGAAGCGCATGGCCGCCTTGTCGTAGAGACCGAGGTTGTTCATGTCCTGGGTGACGTCACCCGGGTAGTCCATGACGGTCGTGGAGCCCCACTTCCAGATGAGGCCGTTGGTCTCCGCGTCGGTGAGCGGGTCGACCCAGCGCGGGCCGACGCAATCGGCGCCGTTCGCGTGGGGCGTCGTCGGGTCGAGCTTGGCGTCCGGCGTGAAGTTCTTGTCCGCCGTGCAGAAGTGCTCCTTGCCGTTGCGCGTGCGGAGCTGCCAGTACTGCGTGTGGTAGTTGAGGGCATCGTACGAGCCCGTGAAGTTGTGGCGGAGGCCCATCGAGTGGCCCATCTCGTGGGCGATGACCGCGATGTGGAACTGCTCGCGGATCCACTGGTGGAGCTTCGCGTCACGCGTCGCCTTGAGGGCCGGGTAGTCCTGATCGTTCTTGTCGGGGAGCGGGTACAGGCGCGAGGCCTGGCGGGCCATGCCGACGAGCGCGTCGGGCTCCGGCTGCTCGACGACGCAGCTCCCGCGCTGCGCCATGCCGACGTCACGCATCCTCTTGATCTGGGCGTGCAGCGTCGGGTTCATGCCGCGGAGCGGCGACGCCGCCTGGAGGAGAGCCGCGTTGCCCGCGACCTTCGCGTCCTTCGGGTAGCCGGCGCCTTGCAGCCACTCCGGCGTGATCATGCGCGTCTCCCACTGCGAGCCGATCATGCTCTGCCGGAACGCCTCGAGGCTCGGGTCGAGCGACGCGCCGAGCGTGCCCGAGAGGTTCTTCGCGGCCTTGGCGAGGCGGAGCTCCCGGGGGAGCGCGGAGTCGGCCTTGGTCAGGCCGTTGGCCTTCGACAGGCTGGTGTCGAGCGAGCGAACGCGGATGCCGATCTCCTTCTGATCGAGGATCGCCGGCGAGTAGCTCTTCTGGCCGAGCGCGGTCGCGCCGACCCAGTCGCGGAGGTACTGCCCGTTCATGATCTGGGCGTCGGAGATTTCTCCGTTGATCCAGCGAAGGAGGTCCTCGGTTCCCTGCGACGCGACGTCGAGGACGTGGGTCCACTCGTTGACGCTGGTGACGACCTTCTCGCCGGTGAGCGGATCGTTGGCGTCGACCATGATGCCCCACGGGCTGGGCGTCTGCGGGGTCGGGATGAGGTTGACGCTGTTGTAGCGAATGTCGCCGAGGCGCGCGAAGACCTGCGTCCGGATGCCGTGGTCGTCCTTCGGGCCGCCCCAGTTGCAGTCGCCGTTGTCCTTGTTCGCGTCGGTGCGCTTGAGGCACGTCGCGTGGGCGGCCTGGGCGACGTTGCGGCACGACGGGTGGTCCTCGTCGGTCGTCGGGTTGTGGCAGAGGACGAAGACGTGCGGCACCTTGGCGCCGTTGTCCTCGGCGAGGGCGTCCTCCTCCGTGAGGATGTCGGGGAGGTCGGCGCCGACGCGGCGCGCGGAGACCATCTTGCCGAGCTGCGCGGCGCGCTTGACCGCCACGTTCCACTGGTCGAGGGCGTTGGCCGTGGAGGCGAAGAGGTCGGGCGCCGAGTCGGGGCCGTAGTACCAGGGGATGGTGCGGATCTCGCGCATGTGGTGCGGCAGCGCGCACTTGTTGGCGAACTCGTCGCAGCGCGCGCCCGGGTAGAGGAGGTCCCCTGCCGCGTTCTTGATGGCGCACTCGTCTTCGGTGCCGTCCAGGTCGTCGTCGCGGTGAACGAGCTTGCCTACGGGCGTCTGCGCGTAAGGCTGGGCGGTCTTGTCGTCGGCGGCTGCGGGGATGGGCATCCCGGTCGCGGAATCGAGGAGGACGTCGCCGCCCTTCGTCTTGTACTTGGCGACGTTGCCGTCCGCGTCACGCCAGTAGTCCGTCGCGCACTGCGCGAACTGGCGCTTGGTCGCGTCCTTGGCCTTGTCGGTGACGTGGGACTGCTGCCAGATGTTGTACTTGGCGGCGAAGCGGTGCCACTTCTCGTCGAGGATGCCGTAGTTGCGCTCGTAGCCGTAGCGGTCGACGGTGAACCAGCCGAACGCGTCCATGCGGTTTCCGTCCCAGTCGACGGACTCGTAGTCGTTGTCGACCACGCGCTTGAACGAGAGGCGGAGCGTCACTTCCGTCGGATCGCAGTTGGCGGTCGGGGAGCCGCCGCCGAGCTCGGCGGGGAAGAAGCAGAAGGGGAACTTCTCGCCGGGGAGCTCGGGGATCTCGACGACCTTGGGCGTCGCGAACGCCTTGGTCGTGACGTCGAAGTAGCCTTCTTTCTGCGAGAAGACCGGGTGGTTCGGATCGCTGGGGTCGTCGACGGCGTACGCCATCGGATCCCATTGCACGCCGCCGAAGACGCCCATCTGGCTGAGCGTGTCGACCTGGTAGCCGTCGGTGACGAGGTTCTTGCCCCAGTCGACGCGGAAGAACTCGCGCTGGTACCAGGGGCGGTCCGTCGTGTTCTCTTCGATGACGTTGAGCTCTTCGCCGGTCGTCGTGTTGTACGCGCGCTTGATGTCGAAGTGGCTCATGACCGAGAACATCGCGACGACCTGTCCGTCGTTCGTGCGGCGCGAGCCCTTGTGGTCGCTGTTCTCGATGTGCTCGTAGGTTTGCCTCGCGACGAGGTACGTGGCGCGCTCGTCGGAGCCGGTGATCTCCCACTTGATGCGGGAGAGCGGCTGCGCGTACGTCGCGGTGAAGATGCCGTCCTGGGCGGCGCCGTACGGCACGTCGATGACCGTGTTCCGCATGTAGAACTCGGGATCGTCCTTCGGCGTCGACAGGTCGTCGCCGATGAAGAAGTGCTTACTCAGCGCGCTCGACTGCACCCGGTTGATCGGAGAGCGCTCCTGGGCGCAGCCGACCGAGCCGTGCGCGATGGCGCCTGCGATCGCAACCAAGCCCACGCGACGGATCCACTTCGAGCTCATCGTCGAACCTCCTGAGCGAACCGGCTCCAGCCGATCCTGCGCGCGCGCGAGAAGAGAGAGAAAGCGAGGGCTTTCTTGCAAGCGGCGCTCCGCGGACTAAAGCACGCGAATCCTGGGTTTTATAGTCTCAAACGGGTGCATCCGTTAGGACCCTGACCGTCCGCAAAGCGCACGGCAAACGCGGGGTTGCGCACCACAACGCACCCAGTGCGACATGTGACCGTCGCCCCCTCTCTTTGCATCGACGCGTGAAAATGGGAAATGTCCTCCATGCTTCGAAGCCGGGCGCGCATCCTCATGGCCCTCGGCTACGGAGGGCTATCCGCGACCGCCGGCTGCAGCGGACTGCTCGGGCTCGATCCGAAAGCGGAGAGCGCCGACGCCAGCGTCGAAAGCGGAGGAGGCGGAGGAGGCGGAGGAGGCGGAGGAGGCGGGACGAGCTACCCGGATGGTGGCGACGCGACGCTCTCCGATGGAGCGACAGGCCTGGTCGACGCACCTCGCGGCGACGCCTATTTCGACTCGGCCATCTTCGACACCGGGGACCCGGACGCGGACCCCGGCTGCTCCGCGCAAGGTTCGGTGCCCGACGGATCGCCGCACACCTACTACGGCAGCTGCGTGCCGCACCTGACGCCCTCGCCGCCGAGCATCTGCAACCAGTACGGATACACGGGCAACCTCGGCGTGACGCCCGCGCAAGTGCAGCTCCAGAAGAACATCTGCACCACCTCGAGCCTGAAGGGCACGTGGACCGATGCCCCGTGCACGCTCGACGCCGCAGTCTTCGGCTGCGAGAGCATGAGCAACTCCGGGTTCGTGTGCGAGTCGCTCGTCACCACCTGGTACTTCCCGCCGAACACGATCGCCCAGGCCGAGGCGGGGTGTCCGGCCCCTGGGACGATCCTCTTGCCCTGACGGCCTATTTCAGCCGGACCGCGACGGCGCGCGCGTGGGCCTCGAGGCCCTCGAGGCGCGCGAAATCCTCGATGAAACGCGCGTGCGCACGCAACGCGGCGCCCGTGTACTCGATGAGCGAGGTGCGGGTGACGAAGTCGTAGACGCCGAGCGGCGAGCCGAAGCGCACCGAGCCGCCGGTGGGCAGGACGTGGGACGGACCGGCCAGGTAGTCGCCGGCGGCCTCCGGGGTCTGGTGGCCGATGAACGCGGCGCCGGCGCGGGGGATCGCGGCGAGCATCCCGCGCGGGTCCTCGACCTGGAGGCTCAGGTGCTCGGCGGCGAGGACGTCGGCGATGCGCGCCATCTCCGCGCGCGACGCGGCGACGAAGGCGTGGCCGTTCGCGGTGAGCGAGGCCTTCGCGATCGCGGCGCGCGGGAGCGCAGCGAGCTGGGTGACCAGCTCCGCCTCGACACGAGCGACGAGCTCACGGGTGCTCGCGACGAGGAGCGGATAGGCCGCCTCGTCGTGCTCGGCCTGGCTGAGCAAGTCGGCCGCGACGACGCGCGGATCGGCGGACGCGTCGGCCACGACGAGGATCTCGGACGGGCCGGCGATCGAGTCGATGTCGACCGCGCCGAAGACGAAGCGCTTCGCGCACGCGACGTAGAGGTTGCCGGGGCCCACGATCTTGTCGACGCGGGGGACCGACGCGGTCCCGTAGGCGAGCGCCGCGATCGCTTGCGCGCCGCCGGCGTCGACGATCGCGGTGACGCCGGCGAGGTGCGCGGCCGCGTAGATCGGATCGTCGGACGCGTCACCGGCGAGCGGCGTCGCGAGGTAGATCTCCGGCACGCCGGCGACGTGCGCGGGGATCGCGCTCATGAGGACGCTCGACGGGTACCGCGCCTTTCCGCCTGGCGCGTAGACACCGGCGCGCGTGACCGGCGAGACCCGGACGCCGAGCGAGACGCCACCGTCCTCGTACGAGAACCCCGCGTCCTTCTGGTGTCCGTGGAACGCGCGGATGCGCGAGGCGGCGAGCTCCATGGCCTCACGGGCGGGGGCCCTGAGGCGCGAGAGGGCCTGTTTTCCAGGGAATTCGCGGAGCAAGAGCGCGGGCGCGCGGCGGCGATCGAACTTCTCGGCGTAGCGGTGGACGGCGGCGTCCCCCTCGGCGCGCACCGCCGCGAGGATCTCGCGCACGACGGGCTCGACGCGCGAGAAGTCGGCCTCGCCACGGTTGGACAGGCGGGCGAGCGCGTCTCGAAGCTCCGGAGTTCCCTCGAGGTGGACCTGAAGCATGGCGGCCGAAAAGGTAGCACGGGCGCGTGCTACCGTCGGTCCGTGGCGCGATGGGTGTCGTGGTTCGGCGCGCTCGTCGTGGCCTGCCGTCCGGCCGCCACGCCGGACGCCTGCGCGCGCGAGGACGTGCTCGTGCGCGGCGCGTGCGTGAGCCAGGCCGGCGCCGAAAAATACTGCGGGCCCGCGGCGCGATGGGACCGAAGCGAGGGCGCGTGCGTCCTTCGCGCGTGCGACGACGGGCAGCTGCGCGACCGGACGACGGGCGCGTGCGTGGGCGCCCGTGCGCTGCGTGGGATCGGCGAACGGCGGCACGTGCTGGTCGACGCGGAGCACGTGCTCGGGTGCGGCCCGGGCCTCGAGCTGCGCGTCGCCGCCGACGACGCGCGGTGCATGGACCCGACGCTGGAGCGCGACGCTCCGATGGTCCCGCGTACCTCGCCCGGTGCGCCTGACACGCGCGCGTGCGGTCGCGGCCAGGCGTGGGACGGCAAGGGGTGCGCGACCCTCGTCCGGGGCGGGCGCGTGGACGTGGCCGCGTGGGCCCGCGCGACCTTCGGACCGGCCGGCGCCACCTCGCCGACCTTCTGCGCGCGGGCGACCGCCGACCCGTCTCCCTTCGGGCTGTTGACGGGAGCGTCGACGACCCTGGACGTGTCCGTCGAGCTCGCCCTTCCGGACAACGACGTGACCGCCGCCTACGCGCGCGTCAAACCGCTTCCCGGAGGGCATTCACCGCCTCCCGCCGCGCTCGCCCGCGTGGTCGCAGCGGTAGAGGCCGAGGTCGAGCTGCTCCGAGCCATCGGCGGAACGGCTGAGGTTGCCGGCTACACCCAAGCCCTGGGGTGCCCGGTCCGCGCCGGAGCGGCGCCGGTCGCGGTTCCCAGGCCGCGAGAAGCGGAAGAACGCTGACGAAAACCGCCAAGTCTGCCCGGCGTTTCTGCTAGCGTAGGAGCCTCTGTAGCAGTCGTCCATTGGACGGAACGGTTGCTATTGCCCTCTTCTGGGTCGCTTCCGTCGTTCGCCCGTTCCGGTCCAACGACGTTCGCTCTAAATTTTTGCGAGGGTTACGTGGATAGCGATCTCGCGGACGCAGTCGAGGGTCTCAAGGCGATATCTCAGCGTCGGAAGATCGAGATCAGCTTCGGCAAGGCGCCCGCTCCGCTCGTCGACGACCTGAAGAAAAAGTTTCGGATTCCGTCGCGTTACCGGGCTTTCTTGGCGGAAGCCAACCCGGTCCGTGTCGAGACGGTGACGCCGGTGGAGCGCGTGCGCCTCATGGCCGCCGAGGAGCTCGAGAAGGCCCAAGAGGCGATCAAGACGCCGGCCGAGCCGGGCGCCTCCGTTCCCATCGACTGGAAGCCCGCCTGGGTGGTCATCGCGGAGAGCTCGCTCCTCGGCGATCCCTACTTCCTCGACACCTCCAAGCCGGATCCTGAAGGCGACTGCCCGGTCTACACCGCGATGAGCGGCGAAGAGCGCTGGAAGCCGACCCTCGCCGCGTCGAGCTTCGCCCAGTTCCTCCGCATTCTCGCGACGGCGATGGAGATCGCGGCCGGCTTCGGCGACGCGATCATGGACGACGAGGACGAGGACAGCTTTCGCGAGGCCCTCGGTCCCAAGGTCAAGGTCATCGACGCCGCGGCTCTCCGCGCTGGACACTGGACGTAGGTTCCGGGTCTTCGGCTCGGTAACAGGTGTGCTTCGCACCTCGCGCTTCGCGCGAGAAAGGGTTAGATCCGCGGCATGCCGGAGACCGCGTACGCCCAGAGCCGCTACAGGCACCCCGAGATCGAGCACAAGTACGGGCCGCAGGTCCATCTGCTCGACGATCCGGTCGCGTGGACTCTGCTCGCGCGGCTCTGCGCGCGGGAGACCGTGCAGCCGGAGGTCGGGCGGCTCGTGCGCGCGCTCTACGAGCGCCTCGCGGAGGTCGTCCTCTCGACCGAGTTCCCGCGCGAGCGCATCGACGTGCCGACGCGCATGGTGACGCAACGTCCTGAGGCGGTGTACCGCGGTATCGCGCTGGCGGCCGACACGAAGGCGATCACCGTTGGCATCGCGCGCGCAGGGACGATGCCCTCGCAGATCGTCTACGATCTCCTCAACTCGGTCATCGATCCGGACGGCGTTCGTCAGGACCACCTCTTCATGTCGCGCCAGACCGACGAGCAAGGGCGCGTCACCGGGACCGCGTGGCACGACGCGAAGATCGGCCGCGACGTCGACGGGCGCATCGTGCTCTTCCCCGATCCGATGGGGGCGACGGGCGGCTCGCTGATCAGCGCGATGACGCACTACAAGACGAAGCTCGAGGGGAAGCCCGGCCGATGCATCACGATGCACCTGATCGTGACGCCCGAGTACATCAAGAACGTGCTCAAGGCGCACCCCGACGCGGTGATCTACGCGCTCCGGCTCGATCGCGGGCTGTCGGCGCCGGACGTCCTCACGACGGTGCCGGGCACCCGCTGGGACGACGAGAAGGGCCTCGACGAGCACCAGTACATCGTCCCGGGCGCCGGCGGGGTCGGCGAGATCCTGAACAACGCCTGGGTGTGATTCGGGCATCTTCGCCCGGTTCGAACTACCCTGAACGCATGATGGGTCGCGGTGCTCCGAGGTACTTCATCGTCACGGCCCTCTTCGCGGGCGTCGCCTGCGGCGGCGGCGACAACGGCAGCGGCGACGCGCCCGACGCGACGGCGGACGCCACGACGCGCGACGGAGGCATCGACGGCACCGGCCCCACGGACGCGCCCGCCGAGGCGCCGTCCGACACACGACGCGACGAGCCGCCGCCGCCCAGGCCCCCGTTCGACTGGGTCGGCATCGTCGGCAGCGGGCAGAGCCTCTCGGTCGGCGCGACCGCGGGCAACCTCAGCACGACGCAGCCGTTCGGGAACCTGAAGCTCGTCGACACCGGCGCCGATCCCAAGTACCCGATCGCCGACGGCGGCGCTCCGAAGTGGGCGACGGCGCCGCTCACCGAGCCCATTCGCGCGGCCGTCGCCGGCGCAGGCCCCGGCTACACGGACGGGCAGTACCCGAACAGCATCGCGGGAGAGACGCCGCACTCGGGCATGGCGAACACGCTCACGTCCCTCTTCCGCGCCCGCGGCGGACAGGGCGACTACGTGACGGCGCACTCGGTGGTCGGTTGGTCGGGGCACCCGCTGCGCGACATCGACAAGGCGGGCGGCCAGCGCGCCTACCCCGCGAGCCTCCACGAGGCCGCGGTGTGGAAGGGCCTCGCTGGCGCCGCGGGCAAGACGTTCGGCTACGGCGGCGTCGTGTTGACGCACGGCGAGTCCGACGCGGCGAACGCGGCGTACGGCAACGGCATTTTCCAGCTCTGGCAAGACTACGACACCGATCTGCGCGCGATCACCGGACAGACCGAGCCCATCGTCCTGCTCGTCTCGCAACAGAGCTCGTTCGTGGCCGGCGCGAGCGGCTCTGCGGTGCAGGTGTGGCGGGCAGGCGTCCAGCATCCCGGACAAATCGTGTGCACGGGACCCAAGTACGCGTACGAGTACTCGCCTGATCACGTGCACTTCCCCGCACCCGGCTACGAGCGCCTCGGCCAGAAATACGCGGAGGTGTTCGATCTCGTCGTGAACCAGAAGGTCGCGTGGAAGCCTCTCCAGCCGAACAAGATCACCCGCGCGGGGGCCGTGATCACGGTGGCGTTCGACGTCCCGAATCCTCCGCTGGTGTTCGACGCCAACGTCGCGCCGCCGCACGCGCAGGCGAACACGGAGTGGGCCGCGGGCAAGGGGTTCGAGGTCACGGACGCCGGCGGAGCGAAGCTGACGATCGCGAGCGCGACGATCTCGGGCTCGAACGTGCTTCTGACACTCTCGGCCGATCCCGGCGCGGCGAAGGTGAACGTGGCGTACGCGATCACGCAAGACGGCACCGGCTACCAGGGCGGTACGAACCTCGGGATGTACGGCCTGCTCCGCGACTCCGACGAGTTCACCGGCGACGACGCCGAGACGATCGAGACGCAGCTCACCGCCGGCTCGGCCGTCGCGGCGAGCACGAAGGCCGGCGCGTTCACGCGGCGCGCGGGGCGAGACATCGTCGCGGGCCCAGGCGTTCCAGCCGATACGATGGTCGTGTCGCACGTCTCCGACGACGCCTTGACCCTGTCGGCCCCATGGCCCGGCGCGACCGGCAAGGTGATGCTGTCCTTCCGACACGACCACCGGAACTACTGCGTGCACTTCGCGATGGACGCGCAGTAGCCGGGTCTTATTTCTTCTTCTTCCGCGGGTTGTGCGCAGTCACGAGCTTCGCGTAGTCGGGCATCGGGGTTTCCTCGGCCAGGCGGGAGCTCTTTCGCGCGGCCTCGGCGTGCGCCGGGAGCTTTTCGCACATGCGCTGGAGCTCGATGGCGCCGGGCACCTTCTCTCGGTCCGTCCAGCTCGCGAGGGCGACGCCCAGGGCTGCGACCGTCTCGCCGGTGCCGCGCAGGTGACCGCGGCGGCCGAGATCCAGGTAGCTGCGCGCGAGGGCATCGCCGTCGAAGCGGTGCTGCACGACGAGCTCCGTCGCGACGCGAAGCACGGCCTCGGCGGGCAAGCGCCCGTCCTCGTACACGACGAAGGCGGCCTGAAGGTAGTTGTAGAAGGGGACGACCCGCGCGCCGTAGATGCGAAAATCGTCGGGTGGGGTCTGGCGCTCGAGGTGGATGAGGACCCGCTCGACGATCTCGCGCGGCTGCAGGCGCCGAAGATCGGCGACGACCTCCTCGAGCACGTCCTCGTAGACCTTGCCCTTCTCGCAGATGGCGACGAGAACATCCTCGCCGACTTTGCCGGCGCAGATGTCGCCGTACAGCGAGTAGACGAACGCGTCGGCCTCGGCGTCGTCGCCTACGAGCGTCTCCTTGAGGGCCAGGCCCTCCCTCCCCGCGTGGTCCGCGCTCTTCGTGCGCGCGCGCAGGAGGGCGGGGAGCTTGTAGCCGAGCTGGTCCTTCAGGGCGCGGAAGCGCAGGCGCAGCATGTTCTGCAGGTTCGGCTTCAGCGTGAAGCTGTCCCACGTGATGCCGTCGAGGCGCAGCTTGTCCTCGAGGCGCCTGCGCATCTGCTCGGGCGAGCCACTCAGGATGTGCACCGACACGCCCGCGCGCACCATCTCGCGGAGGAGCGTCGACGCGCCGGGGTTCGTGCGCTTCTCGTCCGGGCGTTCGAGCGCGGTCTTCACGAGATCGCGGATGGTGTCGAACTCGGTGCGCAGGTACGTCTTGTCGAGGTCCCAGCGAGCGATGTGCGAGGGCACGGCCACGGAGAAGAGGTTACCTCACTTGGGCGGGCGGCTCGCAAGCGGCCGCTGGCCCTTGCGCGTCGGCGTCGCACGGCCCGAGGCCGAGGCCGCGACAGCTCACCTTCACGCGGCGGCCGGCGGCGCAGAACGCGAGGTCCTCGCCCTCGCAGCGCGCCGGGCCCGGCTCGCATTCGAGGGGTTTGTCGATGACGCACGCCGCCCGCGTCCCCGGCCCGCTAGTCCCCACGCATCGCAGGCCGAGGGCGCCGCAGTCCGAGATGCGGGCGTCCCCGTAATGGCCGTGCACGACGCATTCGACGAGCCGATTGCCGGCGCAGTAGCGAGCCCCCACCTCCGTGCAGTGCAGGTGCTCGTCGAAAGGCTCGCACATTGCCCCATTCTCACCGTTCGTCTCCCTGTGAGGTGCGCACTGCGTGCCGGTCGGGCACGACGTCCGCTCGACGAGGCCGTCATGGCAGCTCACGACGGCGTGGGGGCCGTCGCAGCGCTCCTCGGGCGCCTTGTCCGGGCAGAGGCCCGACGAGAAGCATCCGCGGGTGACGAGGCCGCCTGGGGCCTTGCGCTCCTCGCACGTGCCCTTCACGCTGCCGCAATCGACGCGCGTGCTCTCCGCGAGCTCGCTACCCGAGCAGCTCACGAGCGCATTGCCGTCGCACGCGGTGAGCACGCCGGGGTGCGCGGTGCAGTACGCCGCCGCACGCGGGTCCCCGACGCCGCCGTGCGCGCACGCTGCGATTTCCCCGCAGCCCTTCGCCGCGGCCAGGCACTTTTGCACCGGATCGGTGCGGGTGCGCACCCGGGCGACCCACCAGTCGATGCACGCGGCCGGATCACGCAGGCGCGGCGTGTCGTGGGCGCCCGAGCAGCTGGCGATCTTCGCGCAGCGGGCGGCGACGTCGTCGAGCCACTCCGGGGTGCCCGCGTCGTTCAGCGCGAGCGGGCCCGGCGTGGCCGGCGGCGGGGGCGGCGGGGACGGGCACGCGGCGAGGAGCGCGGCCGCGAACGCCGGGACGAGAAGGCGCGTTGACGAGACGGGGGCCATGTCGTCAGACGGCGATGCTGCGCTTCAGGTCCTCGAGCGAGTGGAGCAGCTCGTGCGCCCCCGACTCGAAGGCCAGCTCCATCGCCTCGCGCAGGTAGAGCCGCGCCTCGTTCTTCCTCTCGCGCCCGTTGGCGACGGTCGCCAGCGCGCCGAGGACGCTCGCGCGGTCCTTGCCGCTCGGACCGGCGATGTCGAGCGCCTCGCGGAGCACGCCTTCCGCATCGGTCAGGTCGCCGGCAGCAGCCAGCGCTTCGCCCAGCTTGCGGCTGAAGATGAGCACCGCGCGCATGGGATCGTCGAGCTCGCCTCGGAAGAGCTCGCGCCGCGCGAGCTCGAGGCCGCGGCGCAAGGCGGTCACCGTGCCGCGGATGTCGCCGCGGGCGGCGCAACGCACGCCGACGGACTCGAGCAAGATGAGCGCCTGGAACGAGTTGTGTGCCTGGTACTCGTGCCACGCGCGCACTTCGAGCGGCGCCCCCTGCTCTTCGCAGTACTCGGCGGCGTAGGCGTGGAGGCCGCGTCGAACAGCGGCGGGGATCGTCGCCAGGACGACCTCGCGCAAGAGCGGGTGGGTGGCGCGGAGGCCATCGGGGCCCTGCTCGATCATGGCCCCGGCCTCGAGGTTGCGGAGGCCGTCCGCTACGTCGGTCGTGTCGGGCAGGAGCGGCTTGAGCGAGTCGAGGGTCGCGTTGTCGCCGTACACGGCGATGGCCTGGAGCACGCGTCGCGCGAGCGGCGGCAGGCGCTCCACGCGGAGCGCGATGAGGTCGGCGAGGCGCGCCGGGGCGGCGCCGCCTTGCTCACGCGTATAGCGGAGCAGTTGATCGAGGTAGAGCGGGGTGATGCCGCGGCTCCCCTCGGCGAGCGACGGTGAGCTCCCGGTCCCGCTCGCGCGGAGCAGCTTGGCGACGACCGGCGGCGTCAGGCCCGTGAGCACGCGTGACGGCGCGCTCGCAGGCCAGAGGGGATCGAAGCCGGGCGCGTAGGTGACGACCAGGAGCGCCGGCACGAGGGGCGGCTCGCTCATCGCGTCGCTGAACGCGTTGCGACTCGCACCGTCGATGTGGTGCAGATCGTCGACCGCGACGATGACGCGGTTCTTCGGCGACCGCTCGGCGGCGCGCCCCAACGCCCAGCGGAGGGCCTCGGCGGCCGCGAACCGACGCTCCTCGGGGGAGAGCGGCCCGCGGGTCTTCTCGTCGATCGCGAAGACGTCGAGGATGCCGCGGTGCGCCTCGGGGCTCACTGTGCCCCAGTCTTTCGGTGTACCGCCGTTCGCGGGGAGATTGGCGAGCGTCTGGAGCGCGCGGCGTAGCGCGTAGTAGCCTACCTCGGCCCAGACGGGATCGGGCCCGGTCACCACGACCGTGTCGCCGGCCGCGGCCGAGATGATCAGGAACTCACGGAGCAGGCGCGTTTTACCGATGCCCGGATCGCCGACGATGCGCGCCCCCGAGAGCGTGGACTTGGCATCGTTCCGGCGCTCCTCCAGCCACGCCAGGTCCTCTTCGCGGCCGACCAGCGGCAGCGGGAAGCGGATGCGCTCGCCATCGAGGACCAGGCGCGAACCGCTGGCGGTCTCCTCCGGCGGGAAATCGGTCGACCGCTTGCGGGCGGCCTCCGTCGTGGCCGCGCCGTTCGTCGGCCCTTTGGGCACGTTCAGTGACGGCACCGGCGGCGGAGCGGCCTGCGAGAGGCGCTGGGTGGCGGCGACGACCGACGCTCCGCACTCGCCGCAGAATTTCTGGTTCGACGCGTTCATCGCCCCGCAGGACGGGCACTTCGTGAGCAGCGTCGCCGGCCCGCGCTGGGTGTTCTGCGGCCCCTCGATCTGGGCGAGCGAGTCGGCGAGCGCCTCGCTGAACTCGTCGGCGTTGCTGAAGCGATGCTTGGGATCCTTGGCGAGCGCGAGCAGCGCGACGTCGGCGAGGGCTTGCGGGATCTCGCGCTCGGGCGCGAGCTGGCGAGGATCCGTCGGCGGCTTCGTCAGGTGCATCAGCACCACCTGCGTCGGGCTCTCGGCCTCGAACGGCAGGCGACCGGTGAGGAGCTGGTAGAAGATGACGCCGACCGCGTAGAGATCGCTTCGCGCGTCGAGCGGGTCGCCGCGCCCCTGCTCCGGGCTCATGTACTCGGGCGTGCCGCACACGATGCCTGGGCTCGTGATGGAGGGCTTCTCCGACTCCGCGCGCATCTTGGCGAGGCCGAAATCCACGACCTTCACGAAGTCGCCACCCGAGCGCATCGGCTCCAGGATGATGTTCTCGGGCTTCAGATCGCGGTGGATGATGTCGAGGTGGTGCGCTTCGGCGAGGGCGGCGAGCACCTGCCTCAGGATGTTCACGATGCGCCGGAACGCGAGCGGCCCTTCGTCGTAGGCTACGCGCGCGAGATCGCGGCCGCGCAAGAACTCCATGACGAGGTAGAGCTGCCCGTCCGGCGTCTTGCCGAAATCGATGACGGCGACGGAGTTCGGGTGGTTGAGCCGGCTGGCGGCGCGGGCCTCGGTGATGAAGCGCGCGGCAGCGTTCTCCTCTCCGACGAGGTGCGGGTGGATGATCTTTACGGCGACCGTGCGTCCGAGAGCGCTCTGCTCCGCGCGGTACACGCGCCCCATGCCGCCGATGCCGACGAGCTCGAGGATCACGTAGCCGCCAGGAAGCGTCCGACCGATCAGCGCGTCGTCGATATTCGAGGCGACTTTGCCGACCGGAAACCCGCACCCCGGGCAGAACTTGTGCGTGTCGTCACAAGGAGTTCCGCACTGGGGACACGCACGCATCGAGGCTTCCGAGGGTATCACGGCGCCTTTTTTTACGCTCGTGCCCGAGAACGCGTACCATTTCATGGTGGCAAAGCTCATCGGCGAGCTCCTCGTGGAGGCCAAAGCCCTCACGCGTGAGAAGCTCGAAGAAGCGCTCCGGGCGCCGCGCGAGCCCGGGAAGAAGCTCGGACAGCTCCTCCTCGAGAGGGGGCTCGTTACGGAGGCACACCTCACGCAGTGCCTCAGCTTTCAGCTGGGTGTGCCGTGGGTGTCGCTCTACCACATCGACTTCTCGCGGCAGCTCCTCAGCCGTATCCCGCGCGAAACAGCCGAACGACACTGCCTCGTGCCCATCTACGTTCGCCACGTGAAGGGCGCCGGCGACACGCTGTACGTCGCGATCGAGGACCCGATGAACCAGGGCGCCCTCGCCGAGGCGACCAGGAACGCGGGCCTACCTGTGCGCGCCATGATCGCGTCGCCATCCGACATCCGCAGCGCGATCCGCGTCTACTACCCGTCACCCGACGGCAACGAGGCGATGCCGACTCCCCTGGGGTCGCCGCCGACGGTGCCCGAGAAGGGCGGGCAGGCAGGGCAGGAACGAAAGCCCGAGCCCCCGCCGTTGCCCCCCAAGCGGGCGAAGATGCCTTCGATCTCGGACGCGACGCCGACACCGAGCGCCAAGCCCGTCTCCCGTCCGCCGCAGCCGCTGCAAACGGCTGGGCAACTGGGTGGCCCCGCGTCGCGACCGCTCGCGCCGCCCACGCCGCCGCGGCCGCCGGTGTCGCCGGACTCGGCGTCGTCGCTGCTGCGCGAGAACGCGCCGCACGAGCCGACCTCATCTCCGGAGCTGCACGGTCCGAAGACCGACCGTCCGCCCCCGTCCGAAGGCGACGGCCCCGACGCCACGCCCGAGCTCGAGGCCCGTGAGATGTCGCCGGGGCGCAAGGCGCGGATGGTTGCGCTCACGCTGCTCGACGGCACGTCGCTCGCGCTCCCGACACGGCCGCGCCGGATCAAGACCGACCCTCCGATGCCGGGTGACCTCGACCAGCTGACGTCGCGCGACCTCATCGCCGCCCTGCGCGCGCTGTCGCACGGCGCCGACGTGGGCGAGATCCTCGGCGAGAACGTGCACTGGGAAGCGATGTTCGCCGCGCTCCTGTCGCTCCTCCTCAAGAAGGGGCTGCTCGCCGACTGGGAGTTCATCGAGGAGCTGCGGAAGATCTGAGCGCGGGTACGGGATCCATGCACGGTGCAATCCTCCTTGGTGCCTCGATGGTCGCGTTGGTGGCGGCCTGCGGCGGGAAGATCGCCCCGGACGGCGACGCTGGGCTCGCCGGGACGTGCGGTGCGCACGAAGAGAAGCGGCCGAACACGGGCCCCTCTTGCGGCTCGCGCGACTCGGTCACCTGCACGACCGGCGTCTACGCCGTGGCCTGCAACTGCACGGCGGGGACGTGCGGCTGCGAGAGGGACGGCGTCGTGATGAAGACCGTTTCGTCAGCGGATTGCAGCTGCAACCCGACACGGGAGCAGCTCTTCGGCGTCTACGCGGCGTGCGGGTTTCCGTACTGAGGGAGCGCGTGAGGCGCCGCGTGCGGGGTTACGCGACCGCGCCGTCTTCGCGGAGCTTCGCGATCTCGGCGTCGCTGTAGCCCGCCTCGCGGAGCATCTCGGTGGTGTGCTCGCCCTGGCGCGGGGGCGGAGCGTGCGCACGATCGGGCGGTGTCAGCGGCGTACGGAACTGAGTGAGCGCGCCCCATGGCGAGGGCAGCTCGAAGAAGACGCCGCGCGCGGCGAGGTGCGGGTCCTTCACAGCCTCGGCCGGCGTGAGGACGGGCTCGAGACAGCAGTCGCGCTCCGCTGCGAACGCTTCCCATTCGGCGCGCGTCTTGCCGCGGAAGATCTCGGCGACCTTCGCGCGGAGCGCCGGCTGGTGCGGACCCGGCATCATGCCGGCCATGTCCGGCTCGAGCCCCACGCCCTGGCAGAACTGGAGCCAGAACTTCGGCTCGAGCGCGCCGAGCGACATCGCCTGGCCGTCCTTCGTCGCGTACGTCGCGTAGCCGGCGAGGCCGCCGGTGAGCGCGTCGTTCCCGCGGTCGGGCGCCTG
Organism: Myxococcales bacterium; assembly: GCA_025359105.1. Lineage (GTDB taxonomy): Bacteria > Myxococcota_A > Polyangia > Polyangiales > Polyangiaceae > JANYHK01. The sequence continues at coordinate 89,945 of JANYHK010000049.1, forward strand.
CCCCGCGAGGAGCGCGCCGTAGCCGGCGGCCGCGAAGCCGAGCGCGGACTCGACCATCGACACGTCGACGATGCTCCCCTCCCCGGTGGCAGCGCGCCCGTGCAGCGCGGCGAGAATACCGATGACGCTCCACAAGCCGCCGCTGACGTCCGCGAGCTGGAAGCCGGGGAGCTGCGGCGGCGCGTTCGCGGGTCCTTGAAACCCCAGCACGCCTGCCCGCGCGAGGTAGTTCAGATCGTGGCCCGCGCGCTTTGCGAGCGGGCCCGTCTGCCCGTAGCCGGTGAGCGCACACACGACCAGGCGCGGGTTCTTCGCGCGCAGCGTCGCGTGAGACAGGCCGAGCCGGTCGAGGACGCCGGGCCTGAACTGCTCCAAGAGCACGTCGCAGCGCTCCACCATCCGCAAGAGCGCGTCACGCGCCGCGGGCTTCTTCAGATCGAGGCTGGCGCTGCGCTTGTTGCGGTTGAGCGCGAGGAACATGCCGCTCGTGGCGTCCGCGGCGCCCCGTGTCGCGCTTGCCCCGCCTGGCCCGCCTGCCCCTTCGACGAGCGGCGGCATGTGCCGCAGGTAGTCGCCGCCTGACACGTCCTCGATCTTGTCGACCTGGGCGCCCATGTCCGCGAGGACGAGCGACGCGAACGGCCCCGGCAGGAGCCGACTCAGATCGAGGACGCGAATGCCCGAAAGGGGGCCGGCCGGCGGACCAGGCGAGCGCGATGCGGCCATCGGCCCTCAGCTCACTTGTAGCCGAACAGCTTCTGCAGCTTCATCGCGAGCATCTGGTTGCCGGCGACCTTGAGCTTGCCCGCGAAGAACAGCTGCATGCCGTTGGCCTGCGGGTTCTCGACGAGCTTCTGGAAGTCCTCGGCCGCGATCGTGATGGTGCAGTCGGCGACGTCGCTGCCCGACTTGCAGACCGGACCGGTCGACGAGACGTCGATGTTCCACTCGCCCTCGCCGGTGACGTTCATCTGGTACTTCGCGCCGATCGTCTTCGCGTCCTCTGCGTTCTTCGCGAGAGCAGCGGGAAGTTCCTCGTTGAACAGCTTCTTGATGTCGACGGCCATGGGGATCTCCTGTTGAGGGAGACGGGAGTGAATCGCGATTCAGTCAGCGCGTCAAGTCACGCGGACACGCGATTTCGGCCAGAATCCTTCGCACGGTAGAGGCGTTCGTCGGCGAGGCCGAGGAGCGCTTCGGGGGTGGGCGCGTCGCCCATCTGGGTGATCGAGGCCGCGCCGACGCTGACGGTGGCCTTGATGCGGGTGCTTTCGTACGAGATGTCCAGGAACTCGACGGCGCGCCGCACGCGCTCGGCAAACACGGCCACCTTGTCGTGCTCGATCCCGCGCACGATGATCGCGAACTCCTCGCCGCCGTAGCGCGCGAGGACGTCCTCGAGGCGGATCGTGCGCTGCACGGCCGCGGCGACGGTTCGGAGGACGAGGTCGCCGGCGAGGTGCCCGTAGGTGTCGTTCACCGCCTTGAAGTGGTCGAGATCGAACATGACGACGGCCACGTGCGTCTTGTGGCGAATGGCGTAGGCGACCTCGGAATGGATCCGCTCGTGGAAGTACTTTCGGTTGAAGACGCGCGTGAGCGCGTCGCGGGTCGACGCCTCGTAGAGCGAGCGGGCGAGCTGCTCCTCGGTCGCGTCGATGAGCGAGAAACGGAAGAGCACGTTGGGGCCGACCTGCACGCGGTCGCCGGGGCGGAGCTCGAGGCGGTCGACGCGGCGCGCGGCCACGAACGTACCGTTGGTAGAGCCCATGTCCTCGACGATGAAGCGCCCGTCCTGCATCCGTGAAACGCGCGTGTGCTTGCGGCTGATGCCGACGTCGTCGATGCGGATGTTCGCCTCGCGGCTGCGGCCGATGACGTTCTCACCGGAGCCGAGCGAGAAGACCTGGCCGGCGTTGACCCCGGTGAGGACGGTGAGGATCGCGCGATCGTGCCGCGTCGAAGGGGTCGACTCCGCGATCGGGATCGAGTGCATCGCCGGGTTGGTCTCGGCCTCGAAGGCGTCCTCGAAGTCGAGGCTCGCCATCTGCGGGCGGGGCGCGCCGGCAGCCTGGAGCGGGGCGGCCACCTCTTCTTTGATCTTCGGCGGCGGCGCCGGCGGCGGCACGGGGACCGTCACCTTGAGCGGGACGCGCGCGGTGCTCGGCGTCTCGGAGAGCACGCGTCGCGGGAGGACGGCGGGGAACTCGGTGGTCGTCTTCCGGTCGAGCGTCAGGCCGAGGTCACTCGCATCGGGCCTGCGGGGCCGTGTATGGCGGGGTGGCTGCAACGTCGGCACGAGTGACGCGCGCTGCCTGGATGAATTTTCGATACGTATCGGCGCTGGGACGTGCCACCCGGGCGGAGGTGGCCGGGTCGATTTGGTAAAGACCAAATTTTGGGCAGAATCCTGATGCCCACTCGAAGTTGTCGTAGAGGCTCCAGTGGAAGTAGCCGCGGACGTCGGCGCCTCGCTGGATGGCGACTCCGGCTTGATAGAGGTGCTCTGCGATGAAGCGCGGTCGGTTCGCATCGGCGGCATCGGCTAGCCCGTTCTCCGAGATGACCAGGGGGAGTGAATACTCCTTGGCTTCCATCAGAACGGTCAGAAGTCCCGGAGCATGAATGTCCCAAACAACATCTGTCTTCGGCCGATCGGAGGCGATGTGGTCAAGGGTGATCGCCGCGTTGAGCGGCGCCGGGATCACGATGCCCGAATGCGCGGAGACGCGGACCCCCCTGTGTCAGGGAAGTTGTCGCCTCCGCCGCGTAGCGGCGTGAGGGCGTCTGATTCTCAGGGAGCGTGATCAGGAACTTGTTGTGATCTACACGGACAGCTTCAAGGCGAAGATGGTGCAGCGGTTGTCTGCGCCCAATGCGATCAGCGCGATCAGGCTCTCGAAGGAGGTCGGCGTGTCGCAGTCACAGCTCTCGCGCTGGCTGCAGGCGGCTCGTACGGTGGATCCTATGAGCAAGGAACGACCGTCGGATCGCGTCGTGCAGACCGGCAGCGCGCGGTCGGCCGAGGAGAAGCTACGCATCGTGATGGCGGCGGCAGCGCTCGGGCCTGACGAACTCGGTGCGTTTCTCCGTCGCGAGGGGGTGCACGAGGCGGAGCTGGAGCAGTGGCGTGGCGCCGTGATGGACGCGGCGAAGTCCGCGCTCGACGGCGCGGCGACGAAGCCCTCGTCGCGTGGCGTGGACGCCAAGCGCATCAAGGAGCTCGAGCGCGAACTGCGACGCAAGGACAAGGCGCTCGCCGAGACCGCGGCGCTGCTGGTGCTCCAAAAAAAAGTCCACGAGATCTGGGGGGACGGGGACGACGACACGGGCGAGGGGAACGGAAAGTGATTGTCGGACTCGTGAACGAAGCGGTCGCCGCTGGCGCTCGTCGCGAGCGCGCATGTCTGCAGCTGGGGCTCAGCGACCGCACCGTGCAGCGCTGGATGCGTGGCGACATCGGCGACGACGGCCGCGCGGGACCGAGAACGGTCCCAGCGAACGCGTTCACGCCCGCGGAGCGCACGTGCGTTCTCGAGGTCGTCAACTCGCCGGAGTATCGCGATCTGCCTCCGAAACAGGTCGTTCCGCGCCTCGCCGACCAAGGGCGCTACATCGGCTCGGAGTCGACGATCTACCGCATCCTCCGCGCCGAGGGGCAGAACGCCCATCGTGGGCGTGCGAAGGTGCGCACGGTCCGCAAGGTCGACGAGCATGTCGCGACCGCCGCGAACCAGGTGTGGAGCTGGGACATCACGTATCTACTCAGCGCGGTCCGCGGCCGCTTCTTCTACCTCTACCTCGTGGAGGACGTCTGGAGCCGCCGCATCGTGGGCTTCCAGGTCCACGCCGAGGAGTGCATGGTCGCCTCGTCAGCACTCGTACGCGCGACGTGCGTCGCCGAGAACGTCGACCCGAACGGCCTCGTCCTTCACTCCGACAACGGCGGACCGATGAAGGGCTCGACGATGCTCGCGACGCTGAAGCACCTCGGCATCGTGGCCTCCTTCAGTCGCCCGAGCGTGAGCGACGACAACCCCTTCATCGAGTCCCTCTTTCGCACGCTCAAGTACCGTCCCGAATATCCGCACAAGCCTTTCGAGACACTCGAGGCGGCGCGTGTCTGGGTCAGCGCCTTCGTCGAGTGGTACAACAGCGAGCACCGTCACAGCGGCATCCGGTACGTCACGCCCGACGAGCGTCACTACGGCCGAGAGAGCGCCGTCCTCGCGAACCGCATCAGCGTCTACGAGACCGCCCGACGACAGAACCCGCTCCGCTGGACGGGGCCGCTCAGGAACTGGACGCCAGCGCCTGCAGTCTTCCTCAACCCCAAACGCGATCAGGAGACCATCGCGAGCGCGCTTGCGAGCGCGACCGCCGCATAGAGAACTTCGAAACAGCGACAACTACTTTGACACTCACCGCGGACCACGGTGTAATAGTTCACGCCGATGTAGTCGGCGCGGTGGACCAGCGACGGGTCGGCCTTTCTGTCGTTCGGGCCGTCGAGCGTGCCGTTGACGTCGTCGTCCCAGTCACCGCGGACGATCGCGTTCAAGAACCAGAGGTTGTTCACGTACCGGAGGTGCTCGGCCGCCGCGACGTCGTCCGGCTCGGTAGGGTCCGCGGGCTCGAAGACGCGCTGATGCACGACCGGCCCCACCTGTGCCTTCGAGTCGTGCGCGTGGACTGCGTCGAAGCACTTGGCGTGCGCCCGCGCTTCACCCGCCTCGTACGCGAACGCGCGCTTCGGATCGAAGACGACGCCGGGCGGGTAGCCGCCCTGAAGGTAGCCGACGAGGGGAACGGCGACCGGCTCGTTGATGGTCGCGTAGAGATCGATCAGCGCGCCCCACCGCGCGGCGATGCGTCCGCAGAACTGGCCGAACAGGTCCTCGGTCTCCGCGCGCTCGAAGCCCTGCGGCTCCTTCGGCTTCGTCGCGTCGGCGAGGTAGTCGGGCACTGCGAAGTGCATGAGCGTCACGTACGGCGTGATGCCGGCAGCCGTGACCTTTTGCAGCATCGCGTCGTAAGCGGCCACCGCGGCGGGATCGGGCGTGTCGGCGTCGAACGCGGCGCGGGTCGGGTAGAGGCGGGACCAGTCGATCGAGAAGCGGTACGCGTTGTGGCCGGCGCCTTTCATCAGCTTCACGTCGTCGTCGACACGGGCGAGCGCGTCGGGGGTGTGCGCGTCGGGCACGTCGCCGTTCTTGATCTTGCCAGGCAGTGTCACCCACTTCGCCCAATCGCTGTGCGCGCTCCCCTTCTCCACCTGAAACGCCGCGGTCGCGGTGCCCCACATGAATCCAGATGGGAACGTCACCGCGTCGGGCAAGTCCCCGCTCGAGGAGGAGGAAGAAGAAGATGATGATGACGACTTGCTACACGACAGGAGGACCGCGAGCACGAGCACGAGACGGCGCATGTACCCCTCCGTTTGCAGCAAGTCGTCGCCGCCCGAGGGGTTGGAATCGTCCGCCATCCGCCGCCCTTTGCTTAGCACGAATGCGTGGTAATGCTCCGCGCATGGGAATTCTCGAGGGAAAGGTCGCCGTCATCACGGGCGCCGGCGGAGGCATCGGCCGCGCCCACGCGCTCCTCTTCGCAAGGGAGGGCGCGAAGGTCGTCGTGAACGACATGGGCGGCGCGCGCGACGGCGCCTCCGCCCACGCAGGGGCGGACAGCGCGGCGGCGAAGGTCGTGGCCGAGGTCCAGGCGCTCGGCGCGGCGGCCGTCGCCAGCTTCGCCGACGTGTCGACCGAAGACGGCGCGAAGAGCATCGTCGACGCCGGCGTGAAAGCGTTCGGGCGGGTCGACGCCCTCGTGAACAACGCGGGCATCCTCCGCGACAAGAGCTTCCTCAAGATGGACGCCGCGATGTGGGACGCCGTCGTCGCCGTGCACCTCACCGGCACGTTCCGTGTTTCGCAAGCCTTCGCGAGGCAACTCGTCGCGCAAGGCGGCGGCGGGCGCATCGTCAACACGACGAGCGTGAGCGGCATGATGGGCAACTTCGGCCAGGCGAACTACGCCGCCGCGAAGGCCGGCATCTACGGCCTCACGCGCACGATGTCGATCGAGCTGCAGAAGCACCGCATCACCGTCAACGCGCTCGCGCCGATCGCGAAGACGCGCATGACCGAGGATTTGCCCATGTTCCAGGGCGTCGACACGATGACCCCGGAGCACATCGCCCCGGCCGCGCTCTTCCTCGCCAGCGATCTCGCGGGGGACAAGACGGGCCACGTCCTCGCCGTCGCCGGCTCGCGGCTCTACGCGTTCAAGGTCATCGAGACGCCCGGCAAATTCAAGGACGAGGACGGCGGCGTGTGGACGGCGAGGGAGATCGCCGACAACTGGGAGTCGATCGTCAAGTCGTGAGCGCCGCGCAGGCGGCGCGCGGCCCGGCGGATCGACAGACCGGCAAAAACATCGCAAACTAGGTGCGATGGTGAGTGTCCGCGTGTTGGCCGCCGGCGGCGTGCTCGGTCTGGCGACGGTCGCGGTTGCCTGTGGGCTGGAGGTGACCGGCGCCGGCGACACGACGTTCGACGCGGGCGCCGGCGCGGGCGACGCGACCCTCGACGCGCGCGCCGACGGCCACGAAGGCGAGACCTCCACCGGCGACGACGGCGGCGGTGACGGCGCACCCAACGCCGACGGCGCACCGCCGGCCGAGGGCGGCGGTGACGGCGGCGCACCAGACGCCGACTGCCTCGCGAAGCAGCTGCCGAGGATGGTTCGCGTCGGCGCGCTGTGCATCGACGTGACCGAGGTGACCAACGAGCAGTACCGCGCCTTCTTGGCCGCCGGGGACCAGCCTGCTCCGACCGCCGTGTGCGCGTGGAACCTCACGTTCGTCCCCGACGCCGGGCCTCCCCCTACGGACTCGCTCCCGGTGCTCGTGAACTGGTGCAACGCGCAGGCGTACTGCCAGTGGGCGGGCAAGCGGCTGTGCGGAAAGCTCGGCGGCGGCGGCCTGCCCAACAACGGCGACCCCGACGATCCCAACAAGGGGCAGTGGGTGTCGGCCTGCACGAACGCCAACGCCGTCGCGTTCCCGTACGGCAACGCCTACGACGCAAGCGCGTGCGGCTCCGGCGGCATCCATCCCGTCGGCGTGCTCACGACCTGCCAGGGCCCCGTGGGTGGGCTCTTCGACATGAGCGGCAACGTCTGGGAGTGGGTCGACGCGTGCAACGGCACCGCGGGCGCCGGCGACGACTGCGCCATCATGGGTGGCTCGTTCCAGAGCACGAGCATGAACGAGCTCAAGTGCAAGGCGCATTTCAGCGGAAAGCGCGCCGACGTGCCCTATGGGGTGACGGGGTTCCGCTGCTGCTCCCCGTAGGGTAGCCTCCGAGGTCCACGATGAAGATCGGCGCCATCCTCTCCGCGGCCCTCGGCTACGTCAAAGAGAACCCGCAGGAGATCGTGAAGGCCGCGATCAACGCGACGGGCCTCCGCTTCGGCATCCCGCTCGCCGCGCTGCGGTGGGGCGTCGGGCAGATGAAGCAGGGAAAGAAGACACCGAAGGACATCGAGATCGGCGCGTCCCCGCCGGCGCTCCGCCTCTCGGCCACGGTCGACGCGATGGGCACGCAGGTGCGCGCGTCCGCAGCGATCAAGATCGACGAGGTGGACCTCAGCGTCGACGCTCTGCGCATCGGCGTGCGCCTGCGTGACGTACGGCTGCAGCTCGTCGGCGAGAGCGAGTCGCCGGTCGCGACCCTCATCAAGTCGGGCGCGCTGGATCTCAGCAAGCCGGGCAACCTCGTGAAGTTCATCCCGAAGCGTCCGGCGGCGGTGGTCGAGGCCGACGGCGATCGCGTCGTGATCGATCTGATGAAGGTCCCCCAGATCGCGAACAACGCACGCCTCCGGCGGATCCTGGCGGTGGTGATCCCCGTCATCAACATCCGCGCGATCGAGACCGACAAGGATCACCTGTACATCGCCTTCAAGGCCTCGCCCCTCGGGCTCGTGCAGGCCATCGACGCGATCCGCTCCGAGACGTGACCGCACAGGCCCCCGTTCGCAAGGTCCCGCGATGGGTCATCGGCGCCGCCATCGTCCTGTCGGGCCTCGCGGTCACGAGGATGCTGATGCAGCAGCGCGCCCAGCGGCGGGCGCTGCGCGACTCCGCGGTGATTTCGAGGTCGCCGGCGTCGGAGCGCGAGCGCGATCCGGCGCTCACGATCGGGCCCGACGGACGGGCGGTCGTCGCGTGGACCAGCCTCGGCGCCGGCGCCGGGACCACCGACAAGCTCGGCGTGCGCGCGCTGCTGCGCGGATCGCACGCGTGGGGCGAGCCGACGGCGGTGACGGCGCCGGAGCCGTTGCGCGCAGGGCCGCTGCTCGCGTCGACGACCGACGGCACCACGTGGCTCGCGTTCGCGGGCACGCGCATCTTCATCGCCCACGCGCCGGTGGGCACGCTCGATTTCACGGTCCCCGCGGACGGCAGCGGCAGCCCGGCCGGAGCGACCGTCGCCGCGCCGGTGCTCGCCGCGTCGGGGGAGGTCGCGTGGCTCGCGTTTCGCGAGGACGACCCCGGGACCAAGACAGCCCGGCTCGTCGTGCGCCTGCTGCGACCGACGGACCCGGTCGAACGCCTCGTCGCGGCGGACGGCGCCAGCGCCGCGGCCGCGCTCCCGGGTTTGTGCGCCGACGGCACGAACGTGACGGTCGTGTGGCTCGATCCGACGCGCGGCCTCGTCGTGACGACGCTCGACCGGGCCGCGCGCGGCGACCATAGCGGACCTGCCGAAAGGGCGGAGACCACGCTCGTCTCCGCGCCCGACGAGGCGCTCGCGCTCGAGGCCCCGCAGTGCATCCTCCACGGCGACGAGCTGACGGTGCTCTACGGAATCGCCGCCGCACCGCTCGACCCGTTGAGCTCCACGCCGCTTGCGTCGCTCGTGCTCGCGCGCTCGACCGATCGCGGCCGCACCTTCACGGCGCGCACGCGCGTGACGGAGCCTGAGCTCGCCATGCTGCACCCGGCCATGGCGCGCGAGGCGTCGGGCACGATCGCGCTCGTCTACTACGCCGGGCGGAGCGAGCCGGATGCCTTCGCGGCGTTCCGTTGGCGGCGCGTCCGCAAGGTCGGCGCTCCGGCGGACGAAGGCCGTGAGGCGCGCGCCCCCGTGTACCTCGCGGCCCGCAGGAACGACCCGAAATGGGCCGGCGAGCGCGTGGTCGTCGCCGCCGCGTCGGGCCTGCTAGGGACGGCGTTCGTCGAGAACCTCGACGGGACGCACGTGGCGTTCGTCGAGCTCGGCCCTTGAGATTGCGCGCGCGCGCAAGGCTTGCGTGACGCGCGCGCGTGGCCCACGCAAATCCCGGGAGTCCGCGCGGTCCCTGGCTGGGCACGCGACGTGCTCAGGAGTGGGCACATGAAGCCGATCCCCACCATCAGCAAGTACATGACGACGTCGCCCCATACGATCGGCGCCGACCAGCCTATGGCCCAGGCGCACAAGATGATGCGAAGTAACAAGATCCGTCACCTGCCGGTCCTCTCGGCGGGGAGGATCGTCGGCGTCGTCTCCGACGGCGACTTGCACCTCATCGAGACGCTCAAGGACGTCGATCCGGAGCAGGTCAAGGTCGAGGACGCGATGACCCAGGCGCCGTACACGGTCTCGCCGGAGACGCCGCTCGACGACGTCGTGAAGAACATGGCGGAGCACAAATACGGCTCGGCCGTCGTCGTCGCGAACCAGAAGGTGGTCGGGATCTTCACGACGGTGGACGCGTGCCGCGCCTTCGCGGAGATGCTGCACGGCCGCCTCGCGAAGTGAGTCCACGCGCGAGCGTTTGACGCGAGGCGCCCGGGCGCGCTACGGCAAAGGCGACGATGACCGCCTTCGATCTGCCGACGCTCGAGTCACGCCTCGCGTCGTACGCCAGCGCGTCCGACTCGACCGAGCCAGGCAAGCGTGCGGCGGTGGCGGCGATCCTGCGGCCGGGCCGGACCTCCGGCGCCGGCGCGGAGATCCTGCTCGTCCGCCGCGCGGAGCACCCGAGCGATCCATGGTCGGGTCACATGGCGCTGCCCGGCGGCCGTCACGACGCGTCCGATCGCGATCTCGAAGAGACCGCGGTCCGCGAGACGCACGAGGAGGTCGGCCTCGATCTGGCACGCTGCGGGCAGCGCCTCGCGCGCCTCCCCGATCACCCCGCGATCGTGCGCGGCCTGCGCGTGGGCCTCGTCATCGCGCCCTTCGTGTTCGCGCTCCGCGAGGACGCGGCGCTCTCGCCGAACGAGGAGATCGCCGAGGCGCTCTGGACGCCGCTCGCGCCGCTCGCGCGCGGCGAGGGAGCCGGCACCTTCGACTACGACCACGAGGGCACCGTCTTCCACCTGCCGTGCCTCGACGTCGGCGGCCGGCGCGTCTGGGGCCTCACCTACCAGATGCTGCAGAACCTGTTCAGCGTGCTGCGCGCAGAAGAGTAGCTCGCGCGAGACAGAGCGCGGGCGAGCGCGGGAAGCAGACGCTACGCGATCCCGCGCGTCGCGACGAACGCCTGCGGGATGTTGCCGATCGCCTTCTTGTACGCGCGCGCCCACAGAGTCGTCGTGTCCTCGCCGAAGAGGATCGTCGCGTCCGCCGCGCCCGGGAGCCACGCGCCGCGCGAGAGCTCGCTGGCGAGCTGCCCCGGACCCCAACCCGCGTAGCCGACGATGAGGCGGAACGTCTGCGGGCCGCGCCCCGCGATGAGCGTTCGCAGCGCCTCGACGGAGCCGGTCACCGAAATTTCCTCACCCACCGAGATCGAGCCCGGGAGCACCGGGGCACCGCGCTCGCGCTGGTAGAGGATCCACACCGAAGCCGGTGAGACCGGTCCGCCGCGGAGCGCCGGATGGTTGAAGGTGTCGGGCAGAGTGTCGCCGGCCGAGACGAGGCTCGTCGCCCGTACGATGGTCGCGGCCTCGTCGACGAGCGGCCCGTTCAGCGTCCAGCCGAGCGAGCCCTCGTCGTCATGGACGCCGAGAAGCACGACGGCCCCCTGAAAATTGGGATCGCCCAGGCGCGGCGCTGCCAGGAGAAAGCCGGGCTCGATCGCGTGGATCGACACATCAAGATCGTACGGGCTAGCGGGCCCGGATGCACACGGAACGTTGGAGCCCGCGATCCGCGCGGGGTTTGGCGATGTGGGGGAGTGTCGTTTCAGGACTTCGTGCGCTCGGCGCGCTCCTTCACTCCGAGGAGCATCTTCCTGTCCATCGCGTAGCCAACGGGCTCGAGGATCGCGGGCCCGAAGGAGAGGCGCATGGCGATCTCGTCGGAGTAGTCGGAGCGAAAACGGCTGACGAGGCGGCAGCGGCCCTCGCCGAGCGGCTCGATGAGGAAGAGCCAGGTCGACACGGCCCAGCCGCGCCCCTCGCCGCGCGGCTCGTCAACGGAGGTCCTCGCCACCATCCAGCGTCCGCGCTCGGCGGCGACGATCTCGAGCGGCGGCATCTTGGGGTGCAAGGAGAGCGCGTCGCCGACCTTGGCCTCCCAGTCGGGATGGACCACCTCGGCGTTCAGGACGTCGCAGCCGGCCACGTTCTCGAGGAACTGGTAGCTGTAGAAGCCTGCTTTGGACGCCCCGATCTGGGCGATCCACGGCCAGACTCGCTCCGTGCTCGCCTCGATCTCGACGCCGTGGGTCCAGCTCCAGCGCGGGGTGGGTACGAGCCCGTCCCCGGGCAGCGTGCGCGCGGCGTCCGGCTCCTCGAGGCCCCAGTGGGAACGCGCGCCGCGGGCGAACGGGGTCACCAGCGCGAGGACGATGCGCGCGGCCCCGCCGAGCCCGGACAGCAGGTCGCGCGTGTCGTCGACGGGCAGGTTCCCTTCGACGCGCGCCTTCAGGTGGCGGAGCTGCGCAGTCTCCATGAGCGCATGGACGGGCCGGATCCACGCCGCGTGCAGCCCGCCGCTCGCCGGGAATGCGCCTCGCGCCCGCACGTGCACGCGGGTCGTGTTGGCGTCGAGCGGCTCGAGGACGAAGGCCCAGGTGACGTGCCAGAACGCGTCCGGTCGCGCCGCCGCGGTGCCCGGCGGCCTCCCATCTGGACGAGCCACGGAAAGATCTCCGCAGGCGTCGCCACGATCGTGATGCCGTGCGTGAGCTGGCCCGCGGCGTCGGGGAGCAGCTCGTCGCCAGGCAGCGGGCGTTCACGCTCCTTTGCCGCGGGCGTCCCGTGCTCCTTCGCGAGCCCAGCCAGCACGGAGCGGCGGATGAGCCGGGAAGCGGGGCCGACGACGCTGAAATACCGCCGAAAGCTCCGCCATGCGTCCTGGTCCGTCGCCGCGACGCGGACCTCGATCTCGACACGCGTATCGCGCTCTCCGAGGGGTAGGACCCGCAGCGCCCACGCGACCTTCACGTACCCCGGCTCGTCGAACGCCGCGAACGCGTCCGGCGTCTCCATGTGGATGAAGGGAATGTCGAGCTTCCACACCTTGCCGACCGCGCCCACCGTCAGTTGGTGCGGCGGGTCCTCGGCCAGGACGCGGAAACCCGGCTGGTCGGCCGTCGAACGAAGATCGTCCAGGCGAAGCGACAGCGCCTCGACCGTGCCGGCGATCCGGCTCGGGAGCGTGCGCAGCGCGAAGAGGGCGCGCACGAGCGAGGAGCCACGGGCGAGGTCGCCGTGGCGAAGCAGCGCCCAGGCCTCGGCGGGGGTCAGCGCGAGGTCGACGTGATCGAGCTCGACGAGGTCGGGGACCGGCAGGAAACGATCGAGGGCGGTCATGCCAGAACGCCTCGCAATCCCCGGGCCGACGCGCGACGCACGAGAGTGCGCCCCCTTGCGGAGCGGTGGCGCGCAAGACCTGCGGCCCACGCGCTCTTTTCGCGCACGCGCTCAGAGACCGGGAGGTTCCTGGTTGGCGCCTCTCACTTGGGCGGAGGCGGAAGCAGGACGCCGTCGACGACGTGCACGATCCCGTTCGACGCCGGAATGGACGCGACGATGTTCGCGTCGTTCACGCTCACCTTCCCGTCCTTCACGTGGAACGTGACCTTTGCGCCGTTCGCCATCGCGAGGACCTGACCGTCCTTGAGGTCCTTCGTCTGGTAGGTGCTGACGGCGACGTGGTACTTGAGGATGTTCCGGAGGTCCTCTTGCTTCTCCGGCTTCACGAGCCCCTCGACGGTGCCCTTCGGCAGCTTGTCGAAGGCCGCGTTCGTGGGCGCGAAGACCGTCATCGGGCCCGCGTTCGAGACGGACCCGATGTAGTCGGCGGCCTTCAGGGCGGCGACCAACGTGGTGTGGTCCTTCGAATTGCCGGCGATGTTGACAATGTTCGTCGGGTCCGCCGGAACGGCGGGATCGGCGTTCGCTGGCGGCGCGGTCGCGGCCGTGACGGAGGCCGCGGGCTTGGTGGCCGACGAGTTGTTGTCGCACGCGAACAGGGCGGCCGCCGACAACGCGGTGATGAGAAGGGTGAGGCGCATGGTGATTTCTCCGGTTTGGACCAGGGACGTTCAGTTGCCGAAGCCGCGTACGATCTGGAGGAGCCCCTCGACGACCTCGGGCTTCGCGTCGAGGTCCGGACTACCCGGCATGATGGGGCTCTTGCCGACCGCGGCGCCGCCGAGCACGATCGTCTTGCGGATCTGCTCGTCGGTGACGCTCTTCTGCCACGCCGCGTCGGTGTAGTTGCGTGGCTTGGGCGTGAGCGCGGCCGAGGCCGGACCGTCGCCGCGACCGCTCGTTCCGTGGCAGGGCGAGCAGCGCGTGTTGAACATCTCCTTGGCGGCGGCGGAGTCGATCTTCACGGCGGACGTGGCCGTGCCCGCAGACCCCTCGCTCTTGTTGCAGCCGAGTGCCGAGCTCGCGAGCGCGGCAGCGAAGACGATCGGGAGGAGACGGGTGGTCATGACGACGAAGTTCCTTTCGGGTGACGGACAGCTACTAGCCAACGAGATCGGAGGACGCGAGGCGTCGCTCGGCGCGAAATAGCGCGAACGTGCCGAGGAGCGCAGGCCAACCGGCGCCGACCGCGAGTGTGAGGTTCGGGCCGAGGCGGTTGGCGAGCCAGAAGCCCACCGGGCCGAGCACGGACAGATCCGGATCCACGGCGCCGAGGATGGCGATGCGCGCCGCCTCGACCGGGTTCACGGCGGCGAGCACGAACACCGCGGACGGCGCGAGGCGAACGCGCAGGAGCACGCCGATGAGGGCGAAATCGTGGATGGCGATGGCGAGGACCCACGCGAGCAGCGCGAGGACGGTGGCGCGCTCGGGCGCGCGGGCGGTGGCGGAGATCCAGAAGCCGATGCCGGTGAAGGCCCACGCGAGGGACACGGTGACGAGGATGCACCGGAGCACGACGGGAACGAGCGCGACGTCCCGGGCGCCGGCGGCCGCTCCGAAGGCGAGCGCCGCGAGGAGCAGCGCCACGAGCGGCCCCGCGACGACGACGAGCCGCGAGAGGACGACCCCGGCGAACCACTGCTCCCTCCGCACCGGCTGCGACAGCATCAGCTCGAAGAAGCCGCTCTGCCGGGCGCGGACCACGGTCTGGCTCGTCGCGACGAGCGCCACGAGCGGGACGGTCAGGACGACCGCGTTCGACACGTTCAGGACCACGCGCGAAACACCGGTGAAGCCGAGGACCGAGCTCTCCCGCAGGCCGAGCCACACGAAGAGCGCGAAGATGACGAGGTAGACGGCCGCGGTGAAGACGAACCACCGTGAACGCAACGCCTCCGCCATCTCGAGCCGGAACATCACGCGGGTCGCGTTCATTGCCCTTTTCCCTTCGCGGGCGCCTTGGCCAGCAGCTGCGCGCGCGCCTCGTCCCAGCCGACGCCGGCGCTGCCCGCGCTCGCGGGGCGCGCCTCGAACCCGAAGTCCATCGGCGTCTTGGCGCCGCTCGCGTAGCGCGCCTGCGCCGCATCGACCCACGCGTCGCCGGCGCGCACCCACGAACGCTCCGGACGGGACTTCTGCTCGTCGGTCCACAGGACCATGCAGCCGATGTCGTCGAAGTATTTGCGCTCACCGGCAAGGACCGCCTGCGCGGCGTAGCGTCGGTCGCCGACGAGCATGCCGCAGTGCGCGCACGCCTGCTTGCCCCACACCGGCTCGGCCGGCGCGTCCGTCTTTTCGCACGCGCTGCCTAGCGCGAGGAGCACGGCGGCCAGCGTGAGCCCGAGGCAGGTGCGGCGGGTCATGGCCGCACCACCTTGAGGCGGGGCTCGCTGGGGCGCGCGTGCTCGCGGCTCGAGAGCACCTCCGCGGGCGGCGCGTCGCGGACGACGCGGCCCTCGGCCATCTCGATCACGCGACCGACGAGATGCCGAACCTCCTCCGGTCGGTGCGAGCACATGACGACGACGCCCGACTCGGGACGCTCGCTCAGCTGCTCCAGGAACGACGCGCGGGCGTCGCCGTCGAGGTTCGCCGTGGGCTCGTCGCACACGAGGATCGGTGCCTCGGTCGCGAGCGCCATCGCTGCGAGGAGCTTCTGCTTCATCCCGCCCGACAGATCGCGGAAGCGCGCGCGACGGCAGGCGCCGGCGTCGAGGCCGAGCCGCTTCGCCCTCTCGTACGTCGCCTCCTCCGGCCGGTCGCGGAGCGCGGCGTAGGCGCGGATGACCTCGACCACCGGCGCGTCGATCGGCGGCGCGATCTGCGGGATGTACGCGATGCTGCGCAGCGCGAGCTCCGGCTCTTTGGACACGTCGCTGCCGAGAACCGAGATTTTCCCTTCGAAACGCACGAGCCCCAGGATCGCGCGGAGCAGCGTCGTCTTCCCCGAGCCGTTCGCGCCGACGAAGGCGACGCGCTCGCCCTGATCGATGGTGAGCGATACGCCGTCGAGGGCGACGACCTTGCCGAAGACCTTGCGTACCTGAAGGACGTCGATCATGGCGCATCCCCTCCGAACGCGGCGACGCGCGGCGACGGGTCGGCGAGGAGCTTCCTCGCGGACCAGACCGGCACCGCGTGCGCAACCGCGTCGATGAGCCCGAGCGCCGCGGTGCCGTTGAAGAATTTGAGCGTCGGCCGCGACTCGGTGAGCTCGCTCGAGAGCGCCTTCACCTCGTACGCGACGTCCCCCGTGCCGTCGCCGTCGAGGTCGTAGCCCGCGTAGTCGGAGTAGTGGTTGCCCCGGAAGTCCGCGCCGAGCGCGTCGCCCTGGCCATCGACCTCGATCAGGGTCGCGTTGTCGCGGAAGTCGTTGCCGGTGAAGTGCACGCCCTTCTGGCTCATGTGGAGGCGAACCGCGACGTCGTTGAGCGCGAGGACGTTGCCCTCGAAGGTCACCGGCTCTTCGGCGGTGCGCGGCGTGTTGTCGAGGTACGTGCCGGTCGTGTTCGCGACGAGCCAGTTGCGCCGCAGCGTGATGTCGTCGCTGTCCTTGAAGCCGAGGCCTACGCCCGCGGCGCCGCGCGCCCCGGCGAGGACGTTGTCATCGATCGTGAGGCGGAGGCTGTACATGACGAACACGCCGACGACGTTGCCCTCGAAGCGGCTGTTACGAAGCACCGCGTCGTGCGCGTACATGAAGTGGGTCCCGTACCGGCTGCTGCGGACGACGTTGCCGTCGAGGGTCGCGTGGCGCGTGTACCAGACGACGACGTCGCGAACGCGCTCGATCACGCACCCCTCGACGGTCGAGCCATGCGACTCCCAGAGCTTGATGCCGTCGCCGCGCAGCTCGGTGTCGCCGTCCTCGTCGCCGACGACATGGGTGCGCGTGATCGCGCAGCCGTGACACTCGGCAAAGGAGACGCCGAAGAGCGTCTTCTCGATGCTCACGTCGACGACACGGACGCGCTGCCCCTTGGCCTTGATGCCGGAATCCTCCGACGTGTGGCGGTGGCCGCTCTTGCGGATGACCAAGTTCTCCACCGTGACGTCGTCGGCGGCGATGGTGACGACGGTGCCGTTGCCCGTCCCCTCGAGGACCGCGCCCCGCCGGCCGCGGAGGACGAGCGGGCGTTTCACGACGAGGTCTCCCGTGTAGACCGTAGCGGCGAGCTCGATCTCGCGCGGTCCGTCGGGGTCGGCGACCATCTCCGCGAGGGCGGCGAAGGAAGCCGGCGACGCAGCGGTCGCGGACGCGGGCACGTCACGCGGCCCGACGATCGGGAGCGAGGCGGTCGCAGCGGCTGCCGGCGGAGCGCCGCCGGAGAGGCCGATCGAGAGCGCAGCAGCGAGCGCGACCCTCCTCATTTCGAGGCCTCGTGGTGACGCTCGGGCAGGACCATCAGGCGGGGACACACCGCCGAGCATTCGCCTGCGTTGCCGCAGTGCGCACACACGCGCGACCGCATGAACGTCCCCACGAGCGCGAGGACGACGCCGGCCGTCGCGAGCCAGAAGCCGAGCTCTGGCTGCGCGAACGTCTCGAACTGGCCGATCTGCCCGTTGCCGAACATCTGCGGCGTGAACGCGGCGATGTGCAGCGGCGCGTGCGGATCGAGCGAATGCCCGAACCGGTACAGCCAGTAGAAGCTGTCCCCGAGGAAGACGACCGGGAACGAGATCGCCGGGATGGCGACCAGCTTGTTCAGCTTCTTCCCCGCCAGCATGAGCGCCGTGAGCGTCACGACGCAGATGGCCGCGACGCCGTAGCCGGCGATCTGGCGCTCCAGCGGAGCGGCGCTCGCGAGGTGTCCCATGCCGATGTAGTGGTTGAGCAGATCGATCTCGTGCACGTCGCCGCCCATTCCGGTGAGCGAGATGACGAGCCCGAGCCCCTTCGGGTATTGCGGCGCGTAGAGCCAGAAGCGCCACCAGGGCTGGAAGAACGACGCCGCGAACAGCCCGAGTGCCCCCACACCGCAGGCGACGATGGGCCACCGCGCCCAGTTCCAGGGCGCGGCGTGGGAAAGCTGGGCGACGCCGAGGTGGACGTGCCCATCCTTCTCCTTGTGGGGGGCGGAGGTGCTGCTCATGACGAGTTCACTTCCCCTTGGGCTTGACCAGGAAGTAGCCCATCATCTCGAGGTGCAAGGCCGAGCAGAACTCGGTGCAGTACATCGGGAAGCTGCCGGGCATGTCGGCCTTGAACGTGATGTTCTCGTGCTTGCCGGGTTCGAGGCTGACGTTGATGTTGTACATGTCGATCGTGAAGCCGTGGGTCTGGTCCTCCGCGGACTCCATGCTGGTCAGGTGGATCGTGACCTCGTCGCCCTCGTTCACCTCGATCTGGTCGGGGGTGAAGTGGCTGCGGATCGCGGTCATGTAGACCTCGACCTTGTTGCCGTTGCGGACGATCTTCTCCTTGCCGCCCTCGGCGCGCGCGGGGTCGACCGTGCCGAGGAAGGGGTTGGTGCCCGGCTTGTAGACCTTGATCGGCTTGATCTTGTCGGCCTTGATCATCTGCGAGTAGTGGGGCTCGGCGTTGGGCAGCGGCATGTCCGCGAGCAGGCGCATCTTCTCGCCGGCGATGTCGACGAGCTGGAAGTTCTGCGGGTAGAGCGGCCCCACCGGGAGGAACCGGTCCATCGACATCTTGTTCATCGCGACGACGTACTTGCCGTCGGGGCTCACGGTGTCGCCTTCGGCCGCCAGGATGTGGCCGATGTTGTACTGGACCTTCAGCTTCTCGACGGGCTTCTTGAGGTCGGTGTAGGACCACTTGGCGACCACGCTCTCGATGAACACCGACGTGTACGCGCCGCCCTTGTCGTCGAAGACGGTGTGCAGCGGGCCGAGGCCGATCTCGACCTGGCCGTGCTTGGCGTCCTTGAACGCCAGGATGGGGACGCCGAAGTCGTCTTTGCCCTCGAACTTCTTCTCGTCGATGAGCTGCTTCATCTTGGCGGTGTCGTAGAGCGTCGTGTGTGTGTCGAGCTTGCCGCCGACGACGACGAACTTGCCGTCCGGCGTCACGTCGCAGCCGTGCGGGCTCTTCGGCTCGCCGACGAGCGTGAGCGCGCCCTCGGGGCCGCTCACGTCCATCATGAGGACGCGCATGCCGGCAATCGTCTTCGACTTGCCGGCGTTGATCAGCGCTTCGGCCTTCTTCCAGTTGATGACGTGGAGGTAGTCCATGTCGTTCTGGCTCGAGCCGGACTCCACCGGGGGCTTGCCTTCGAGCGTGCCGCCGATCGCCATCTCGGTGTTGAACGAGTTGATGTAGGCCCAGCCGTCGGAGCCGAGCTTGCCCGCGTCGGCGAGGTCCTGCGTGTACGGCGGCAGCTCCATCGCCCAGCTCTTGGCCGGATCGATGCGGCCCTTCTGGCGATCGAAACGCCAGAAGATCGCGACGCCGCGGTACTTCTCCTTGTATTGCGAGAGCGGCGCGTAGTCGCGGCCGAGCGGCGCGGGGTACTGGCTCGTCTCGATGACGTAGTCGGTGTCCGGCGTGACGAAGGCGCCGCCGTGGTCGCTCGCCGCGAGCGGGTTGGGCACGATCTGCTTCGTCGTGAAGTCCGACAGATCGACGACCGCGACGCGCGCGTTCGCCTTGTCGTTCACGAACAGGTACTGGCCGTCGTAGTCGCCCTTGGTCTCCGACAGGTTCGGGTGGTGCATGTCCGCCCAGCGGATCTTGTGGGTCCCCTGGTTGCCGCCTTCGAGCACCTTGTCGCTGTCGCCGCCGAAGCCCCACCCCTGCCACGACTCCGGCGTGAACACGCCGATGACCTTGAGCATGCGCATCGACGGGACACCGATGACGTCCACGTTGCCGGACTGACCGCCCGACGCGAAGATGTAGTACTCGTCCATCTTGCCGGTGGGCGTGTACGTCTTGAGCGCGGCTTCGACGTCCGCTTCGGTCAGACCGCGTGCCTTCATCAGCTCCTGCACCGAAGCGGACGCGCCAAGCGCGCCGCTCGGACCGCCAGGCTTGTCGCCTCCGGCTTCGTGCTTGTTCTCGCAGCCGACGAAGAGGGCGGCGACGAGACCCGATAGGGCGATCGAAGTACCAACGAGGGAGAGGGCGCGCATGATCCGTTGTCCTTGCTCGGGTGGGGGAAACGCGATGCCCTCGTGCAAGCGATGGGCCCCAAGGCGCAGGTGCGCCGACTCGCACGATTGCGAGTCCGGCTGCGCATGGCCACTCGCCCGGGAGCCAACGGGTCGGAGAGGCTCTCGAAGTTGAGAGTCGACCCCCGCGCAGGCATTGCTGCCGACCGCAGGCTTTGCACCGAGTCGCGAAATCGCCCCGAATTTCGCAGTTTGAGCGCCGGCAGGGCCTCTGCTCTATAGAAGAGGAATGGATGGCGTGGCCCCTGTGGCCCAGGCTCGCGACCGGGACTCCTGGCAGAGGCTCTGGTTGCGCGTCGCCTTGTGGGGCGCGGTGCTGGTGCTCGCGTACTTTGGCGCGTGGGAGGTGCTCGAGGTCACCGTGTTCGCGCGCCTCGGGCTCGATCTCCACGCGCTCCACATCGTGCGCGGCATGGGCGCGACGTTCCTCCTCGCGACGTGGTCGTTCCTCCGGATCCGGCGGGCGCGCGTCGCCGACGAGACGGAGCGCGAGGCGCAGATGCGGCTCGTCGAACGGAACCTCGAGGCGCAGCTCCGCCACCAGGAGAAGATGGCGAGCCTCGGCGTGCTGGCGGCGGGGTTCGCGCATGACATCGGCAACCCGCTCGCGTCGATCAGTACGGAGCTGGAGCTCCTGGAGGGCGTGGACGACGTGCGGCAGCTCCAGGAGTCCGTCGGCGTCGTGCGCCGACACGTGTCGCGTATGAGCCGCACGCTCCGGGAGATGGTGGACTTCGCGCGCCGGCGACGCGACGACGCGACGGACGTGTCGCTGGCGCTCGCCGTTGCAGACTCGGCGCGGCTCGTGTGCCACGATCCGCGGTGGAAGCAGGTGCAGCTCGCCCTCGACGTGCCGGAGACGCTGCCCCCCGTCCACATGGTGGAGGACCACCTCGTGCTCGTGCTCGTGAACCTCATGATCAACGCGGCGGACGCGATGCCGAACGGCGGCGCCCTCACGATCGCCGCACGTGAAGCGCCCGGCGCGGTGGAGCTCCGCCTGCGCGACACCGGCATCGGAATGGCGCCCGACGTCCTGGCGGCAGCGCTCACCCCTCTCTTCACGACGAAACACCACGGGCGCGGCACCGGGCTCGGTCTGTCGGTCTCGAGCGCCGTCATCGAGTCGGTCGGCGGAACGCTCGCGCTCGAGAGCACGCCGGGGTCCGGGACCTGCGTGATCGTCACCCTTCCCACGAGGAGCAGCGGCCATGCGTGAGCGCATCCTGGTGGTGGAAGACGAGTCCACGCTCTGCGCGAACGTGGCGCGCGCGCTCACGCGGGCGGGGAACACCGTGTCCGCCGTCGAGACCGGACAGGCGGCGCTCGACATGCTCGACGCCCATTCGTTCGACCTCGTCATCACCGACTTGCGCCTGCCCGACGTCGACGGCCTGACCGTGCTCGATCGCGTGCGCTCGACCTCTCCGGAGACCGTCACGCTGATCATGACCGCGTACGCGTCGGTGGACTCCGCCGTCGAGGCGTTGCGGCGCGGGGCGCACGACTACATCTTGAAGCCGCTCAGCCTGTCGGATCTGCAGCGCAAGGTGCAGCACATCGCCGAGTACCGGCGCCTCGGGAGAGAGAACGCGCGCCTCCGCACGCTCCTTCGCGGCGACGGCGACGCGCTCCCCACCCTTCGCCGCGGCGGGCCGGTGATGCAGGAGGTGTGCGACGTCCTCGAGAAGGTGGCCCAGTCGCCGTCGAACGTCCTGCTCCTCGGCGAGAGCGGGACGGGTAAGGAGCTCGCGGCGCGCGCCATCCACGAAGCCTCGCCACGCGCCGACGGGCCATTCGTGACGCTCAACACGAGCGCCATCCCCGACGCGCTCGTCGAGAGCTACCTCTTCGGGCACGAGGAGGGGGCCTTCGCCGGCGCCGACCACCCGCGTGAGGGGCTGTTTCGCGCGGCGATGGGGGGCACCCTCTTCCTCGACGAAATCGGCGAGATGCCGCTGGCCCTGCAGGCCAAGCTGCTCCGCGCCGTCGACACCAAGGAGGTGCTACCGGTGGGCGCCGACCTCGGCGTGACCGTCGACGCGCGCATCATCGCGGCGACCCACCGCGACCTCGCCGCGATGGTGCAGGACGGGCGCTTTCGCCAGGATCTGCTCTACCGGCTCCAGGTCGTGCAGCTCCGCATGCCCAGCCTGTGGGCGCGGGCGAGCGACATTCCTGCCCTCGCCGAAGAGCTCGTCCATAAGCACGCGCGCGCGCTCCGCAAGCCGGTGCGCGCCATCGCCCCCGACGCCATGGCAATCCTGAGGTCGTACACGTGGCCCGGCAACGTGCGCGAGCTGTCCAACGTGCTCGAGCGCGCGGTCATCCTCTGCTCGGACGACACCGTGACACCGGTCGATCTACCGGTCGAGATCGGCGTCGAACCACCGGCACGCGAGCGCGCGGTCGCAGT
>JANYHK010000052.1 GCA_025359105.1 Myxococcales bacterium
ATCACACGCGCGATGCTCCCGCCACGCTTCCGCAGCGCCTTCGGCCCGGCCAGCCGCGCCGACGGCGCCATCCTCCGAAGCGCAGCGGCGCTGGCGAGAACGCTGTACACCGCCCTCCCCACGCGCGTTCGCTACGTGCCCGCGTACCACGACGCCAAGCGACGCCTCGCGGGCCTGACGTCACGCGACGCCGTGAGCCACTGGATTCACAGGCGTGCGCTGAAGGTCGTGCTTGGTCCCGGTTAGGGCTTCGCGTACGTCTTCTTGCAGTAATCCAACTCCGCCTGATCGATCGTCGGCTCGGCCAGGGTCGGCGGCGTGAGCAGCTTCGGCGACGAGAAGTCGAACATGTCCATCAGCGGATCCGCGTTTGCGTCGCGCGCCGTGAGCGCGGGCAGCTTGAACTTGGTCTGGATGAAGCGGGCGATGCTCGAGTGATCGTAGACTGCGTGGCCCACGTAGCCGGGCTTCGCGTACGGGGAGACCAGGATGAAGGGCACTCGGACGCCGAGGCGATCGAACTTGCCCACGGTGGTGTCGCCCGACTCGAGCTTGATGGGTAGCCCGTCGGGGGCGCAGGCCGCCGGCGGCGCGACGTGATCGTAGAAGCCGCCGTGCTCGTCCCAAGTGAGGAAGAGCGCCGTGTGGGCCCACTTTGGGCTCTTCATGAGGGCGTGCACCACGTCGCTCACGAACTTCTGCCCGACCTGGATGTCGGCAGGCGGGTGCTCGTCGGAGCGATCGACCCCCTCGGCGCCCAGGTAAGGGTCGACGAATACGACGGACGGGAGCCTGCCCGCCGCGGCGTCGTCCATGAACTCGGCGATCGTGTGCAGAGGATTGCGGCCCCAGCGGGTCAAGATCGAAGTCCCCACGACGACGCCCGCCCCCGGCGCGTTGGCGTTGTAGATGTTCCAGTCGACGTGGCGCTTCTCGAGCTCGTCGAAGATGGTCGCGTCGTTCCCCGGGAACGGGTAGCTCGTCAGATCGGGGAAGACGTTGCTCGTCTTGCCGAAGCTTGTTGCAGAGTACAAGTACATGCGGTTCGGCCACGTGGGGCCGAGCAGCGAGCAATGGTAGTGGTCGGCGACGCCGAAGGTCTTGGCGAGCTCGTAGTAAAACGGCAAATCGCGCTCGTCGTACCAAAAGAGCGAGCGCGCGCCGGAGAAGAGCTCGGGCCTCGGGCTCGCGAGCTTGGTCTCGCCGTAGCCCTGGTTCGCCTCGACGAAGCCGTCGTTCTTGCCGCCGTTGTACTCGACGTGGCTGCCCGCCCACTCGTGGTTCGTGTCGAGGAAGCACGGGTGCGGCGCGTGCTGGTACGCGTTCGCCGCCGACGGCGCGCCGCCGGCCTTGTCGGGCAGCGTCGTCGTGTCGGGCGCGCTCTCGATGTCGGTGCGTCCTGCGTACTTGCCGAGGTGGCCGAAGTACGAGTCGAACGACCGATTCTCCTGCATCACGACGATGATCGTCTTGATCGGGATGTCCTTGTCTATTGGCGTCCCCTTGCCGAGCGTCTCCGCGGGGAGCGCGCCGCGCGCGAACTTGCACGCGCCCCTCTGGTCCTTCGCGGTGGCATCGTCGGGCCGGGTGACGGCGCGGTCCCATTCCGGCGGCGTCGGCGGGCGCGTGTCGGCGCCGTCGCCGGCGTCCGCGCCAGGTTCGGAGGACGAGGACGATTTGCAGGCCGCCGGAGCGACGGCGAGCGCCCCGAACACGAGGGCGCTGAGGGGTGCAGCGAGGCGCATGCGCGCACCATACTGCGGAATTTGGGGTCAGGCCACGCGAGGCCCCTTCGGCGCATCGGCGTCGGTCGCCGGTTGGCCGTCGGCCGTCTTGTCGTCCTTCTTCGCGTCGTCGGCCGGCGGCGAAGCAGCAGCGTCGGCCGGCGGCGAAGCAGGCGCGACGGGGGGCTTGTTGTCTTCGGGATGGGGGATAGTCCCTTTGCCGTGGAAGATCTGTCGGTCGATCTGATCGGTGACGTTCTCGATCGCGCGCCCGACCTCCTTCACGCCGGTCACGACCACCTGCTCCAGCTTCTCCGTGGGGAGCTGGTCCACGGCCGACTTTGCGGCGCGGAAGAGGAGGCCGATGCCCTTCTTCAGGTCTTCGACGGGATCGGGCGGAGTCTTCTTGTCATCGTCGCCAGGCATGCCGAAAGGATGGCCACGAACGCGGTGCCTGTCGAGGTATAACGCCCCATGCGTTTCGCGGCGGTTTTTTGCGTGTTCTTGGCCTCCTTCGCCGCCTGCGCCGGCGCGAATCCATCAGGCCCCGCAACGCCGACCTCGACCTCGACCCCGACACCGACCCCGACCCCGACTCCGACTCCGACTCCGACTCCGACCCCGACACCGACCCCGACCCCGACTCCGACTCCGACTCCCCGCCTCTGCGGCTGCATGCTCTGCGCTCCCCTCCCCAGCGACGACGCCTGCACCACCGACGCCGACTGCGCCCCCTCCGTCCCTTGCCACGCCCCCGCGTGCGTCGCAGTGAGCAAGTCCGTTCCCCGCAAGCGCGGCGAGATGTGCTCGATGCAAATGGTCTGCGGCACCACCGACTCGAACGCCTGCGGCTGCCTCCACGGCAAGTGCGCTCTCTCCCCCCGCCGCACGCCATAAGCCCCCCACCCCACGGCTTGCCCCCGCCGCCCATAGGCGCGTCCCCCGCAGCCGCGAAGGAGAGGCGAGCCCAGCGAGCCGCGCGCGCGTCTAGAACCCGTACGCGAGCCCCACTTCCGGCGACGCCTAAGGCACGACGCCGCTGCCACCGAAGGCCGCCGTCAGCTTGAGGAGCGACGTGAACCCGATGCTGGGCGAGAACGCGTAACGCACGCCGCCACCCACCGCCGCGAACGCCGGGCCGGCCGTGCGCCACGCCAGGATCGCCTGCTGGCCGGCGGTCCCCGTCCGCGCGACCTGCACGACCTGGCTCATGTCGTACTCGGCGACGCCCGCGCCGCCCATCACCATCGGCGAAAAACCGACCTTGGTGAGCGCGTCCTTGCCGAAGAGGTACGTCGCGCGCGCCTCGACGTGGAGCGACGGGCCGAAGGCTTTGCCCGACGAGCTCGCGAGCTTGCCCGGGTAGCCGTTGGCGACGTACCCGACGCGGGCGCCGACGAGGAGGCTCGTCGACACGGCGTAGTCCAGTGACAAGAGCGCACGCGCGTCGCCGGCGCCCAGGCCACCGCTCGGGTTGCCCGCCTTGCCGTTCACGAGCGTGTCGCTCTGGGCCTTGTTCGCCGGGAAGTCGATGCCGCCGTTGGGATCGGTGCAGAAGTAGCCGGCGTCGTTCGCGGGCTGGCCGTCGGCGGCCAGCTTGCAAACTCGGCGACGCTCGTGTTCTTGCCCCCCTGGGCGCGGCAGCCTGGCGCGTCGGCCGGATCAAGGCGTAGGCCACCAGAGAGCGTCTACTTGCAGCTGCCTGCGATGACGTCGCAGTTCTGGCTGCAGCAGTCGAGGTCGCCGCCGCACGAGGCGCCGGCCTTGCCGCACGTGCTACCGCTGCTGCCGGAGCTCGTGCTGCCACCGCTGCTGGCGCCGGACGAGGACGCGCCGCTGCTTCCACCGCTGCTGCTGCTGCTCGTGCCGGTGCCCGTGCAGTTCTCGCAGTAGCCGCTGCCGCAGTTGGTCGCGTCGCCCCCGCACGAGGAGACGTCGGGGTCGCAGCACGTCTTGTTCTTGTTCTTGGTGCCCGTGCACTTGCAGGCGCCGTTGATGCAGAGGAAGTCCTCCGTGCAGGTGCTGCTGCTCGAGCCGGACGAGCCCGTTCCGGAGCCCGAGGAGCCGTGGCCCGAGGAGCCCGTCCCCGCGCCCGAGGACGAGCCGGTGCCTGTGCCCGAGGAGCCGGTGCCCGTGCCGGTGCCGGTGGAGCCCGACGAGCCACCGCCGCTGCTACCGGAGCACCCCACGAGGGGCGCCGTGAGGGCGAACAGGGCAACGGGGACGAGAGCGAGAAGCGAACGACCGACGAACATGGCGCGAGACCTCCGTGAAGATTCGGGGGGTTTCCCGAGTGCCCACGAAGACGGACGGCGGCGCGAACTGTCGCAATTTTTCTTTGTCGCGAAGGGGGTTCGTCGGCGCTTTTGCGCCTCGGAATGACAAGATGGGCTGAAACGATGCACTGCCCGGACGAGAACGCTCTCGCGGCGTATGCGCGCGCCGAGCTGCCCCCAGGGGAAAAGCGGGGGGTCGACGTGCACCTCGAGGAGTGCGCGGGGTGCCGTAGCGTCGTGACCGAGCTGGTGCGCGCCGAGGTGGCGGCCGCGGCGACTCCACCGGAACACGGGAGCGATGCCACCGGGGACGCCCTCCCCTACGCGATGACGACGCCCATGTCGCTCGGCGCGGAGGGCGAGGACCGCAGCCTCGTCGGGGGCGCGCGCCTCGGTCGGTATCTCATCCTGGATCTCCTCGGCGCGGGGGGCATGGGCGAGGTGTACGTCGCGTACGATCCGGAGCTCGATCGCAAGGTGGCGATCAAGCTGCTGCACCCCGCCCTCGCGGAGACGCCGGCCGAGCGGGCGCGCCTCACGCGCGAGGCGCAGGCGATGGCGAAGCTCTCGCACCCCAACGTGATCCACGTCTACGACGTCGGGACCGTGGGCGACGAGGTGTTCGTCACGATGGAGTACGTCAAGGGCGGCACGCTCCGCACGTGGCTGGCGGCCCGCACCCGCACACCCGCAGAGATCCTCGCGGCCTTCGTGAAGGCCGGGCGTGGTCTCGAGGCGGCGCACGCCGCGGGCCTGGTTCATCGGGATTTCAAGCCCGACAACGTGCTCGTGGGGACCGACGAGCGCATCCTCGTCACCGACTTCGGCCTGGCGCGCGCCCTCGCCGGCGTTCCGCGCGCCGCGGCCTCGCATCCGCATGCGGTGACAGCCGCGGCCAACGACGAGACGCGGACGGAGGCGGGCGCGATCGTCGGAACGCCGGCGTACATGGCGCCGGAGCAGATCACCGGCGAGGAGACGAACGAGCGCACCGACGTCTACAGCTTCTGCGTGTCCCTGCACGAGGCGCTGTACGGCGAGCGGCCGTTCGACGGCGACACCCTGGGAGAGCTCCGCGGCGCGATCCTGGGCGGCACGCCACGCGCGGCGCCGGCGGTGCCCGGCGTGAGGCCGGAGGTCAAGGAGGCCATCGCGAAGGGCCTGTCGCGCGCGCCGGCCGACCGCTTCGGATCGATGGGGGAGCTCCTCGAACGGCTCTCGGTCACGAAGCCTCCGCGACGGGCGTGGTGGCTCATCGCCGCGGCGGGCGCCGTGCTCGCCGCAGCGGCGTTCGTCCGCTCCACGGGCCGCACCGACACGCCGAGGGCATGCGAGGACCCAGCGCTCGCGACGGTCTGGGACGCGCAGAAGAAGGGCGACGTGCAGAAGGCGTTTCTCGCGACGGGCAAGCCGTACGCAGTCGCCGCCTGGGAGCGCGTGGCGCGGGTTGGCGACGGATACGTCGGGACGCTGGGGGCGGCACGAAGGGACCTCTGCGTGAAGGCGCGCGCGCAAGGGCAGAGCGAGGCGCGTGATCCGGCGCAGGACCTCCGCGCCGCGTGCCTCGAGCATCGCCGGGCCGAGCTGGGAGTCGTCGTCCAGCTCCTCACCACGGCAACCGCCCAGATGGTGGAGAACGCCGATCGCGCCGTGGGGGCCCTCCCGTCGATCGAGGCGTGCGAGGCAGGTCGCTTGCTCGCGTCGCCGCTCGTACCGCCGCCGCTCGAGATCGCAGCGAAGGTCGAAGAGACGCGCCTCGACCTCACTCGGGCGCGCACCCTCCTCGAGACGGGCAACCAGAAGGACGCCCTCGCGGTCGCCCGCGCGAGCACCGAAACCGCACAAAAGATGGGATATCGGCCGCTCGAAGCGGAGGCGCGACTCGCGCTGGGGCAGGCGCTCTCGTCGGGGTCTTCCCTGGACGAGGCTGCGCGCGCCCTGGAGGACGCGTTTCTCCTCGGCCAGGCGGCGCGGCACGACGACGTCGCGATCGCCGCGGCGCTCGCCGGCATCTGGCATGCAGCCGAACGCCAGACGAAGTTCCCGGAGGCCCACCGGTGGGCACGCCTCAGCGAGGCCACGATGGACCGCGCGGGGCGGGCGCCCGCGGACGTCGCGCGGTACGAGTACTACGTCGGCGTGCTCGACGCGCGCGAGGCACACCCCAAGGAGTCGCGCGCGCACCTCGAGGCGGCGCTTCGGCTGTACGAGGCGCTGCCGCAGCCCAACGAGGCCGCGATCGTGAACCTCCTCACCGGCATCGGCCTCAGCGCGCGCCAGCGGGGTGATTACACGGAGGCGCAGGCGACGTACGCGCGCGCGCTGGAGAAGGCGCTGGCTGCGCTGGGCCCCGATCACCCGCGCGTCGCCCTCCTCTACAACAACCGCTGCAGCCTGCTCGACCAGGTGGGGCGTCACACGAGCGCGCTCGCCGATTGCGAGAAGTCGATCTCCCTCTACGAGCGCGCGGTCACCACGGACTCGCCCGACATCGCGCGCCCCCTCACCAATATCGCCCTCGTGAACCTGGCGCTGGGGCGCGTCACGGAGGCGGAGGCGGCGACGCAGAGGGCCATCGCGGTGCGCACGAAGCTGTCGCCCGAGCACCCGAGCCTCGTCTCGTCGCTCGAGAACCTGTCGCTCGTGCAGGCGCGGCAGGGCAAGCGAGCCCTTGCACTGGCCACGAGCGAGCGCGCGCTCGCGATCGGGCAGAAGGCGCTGGGGCCCGATCGGCCGGAGCTCGCGTCGACGTACGCGGGCGTGGGCCGGGCGCGGGCGGCGCTCCAGAAGCATCCCGCCGCCCTCGAGATGCTGCGCCGTGCGCTCGCGCTCCACGAACGCGCCGTCGGGCCGCAGCATCACGCGCTCGCCGAGGTGCTCGTGCCCATCGCGGCGTCGGAGCTCGCGCTCGGTCACATGGACGACGCGGTGCGCTCCCTGGACCGCGCGATCGCGCTGCACGAGGGGATGCCGAACGATCCGGGCAAGCTCGCCCGCGCACGTCTGGACCTCGCGCGTATCGTGCAGGCCTCCGAGCCGGCGCGCGCCCACACGCTGGCAAACGCCGCGCGCGAGGCGTTCGCCAAGGTGGAGCCGCCCGACGACGCGGGCGCCGCCGAGGTCACCGCGTTTCTCGCGTCCATGAAGTAGGTGCGAAGCAGACGAGGCCCGCGATCATCCCCCGAGGATGCCCCGCACGCTCACGTCGAGGCTGCTCCGGCAGGCGCGGCCGAGGCTCTCGAGCTCCGCGGTGTCTACCTTGAGCCGCTCGCGGAGGAGCCTGCGCGTCGCGACCAGCAAGTCCTCTCGGGCGCGCTTGATCCACCGAGCGATCGTGGCCCGGTGGACGCCGTGGAGCGTGCCGATCTCGTCGATGTTGAGGCCGTCGAGCAGGTGCATGCGCAGCACCGTGCGATCCTCGAGCGGCAGCGCACGGAGCGCGTCCTCGAACGCGGTCTTGAGCGGCGCGGCATAGCGCGCACGCACGAGGGCCAGCTCGCCCCGTGAGGCGTCGGCCTCGTCGCCGAGCTCGCCGTCGGCGGTGACCGGAGGCTCGAGCTGCTCGCGGCGGCGCAGATCGACGGCCGTGCGCACGATCACCGCACGGAGCCACGACCTGAGGGGCCCGCGGCCGGCGAACTCCAGGATCTTCGGTGACGCGCCGACGAAGAGCTTCGTGCGCACGACCTGCCCGATCTCGTCGATGCTGGTGGCGTCGGCGCGCATGCGCGAGAGCGCGGCGGGGACCTCGCGCCCGAAGGCCCCCTCGAATGCCGCGAGCGCCCGCGCGTCGCCGGTGCCGCACGCGAACGTCAGGTAGAGGTCGGTCGCGTGGAGCGCGCTCAGGGCACGGGACATCGGCACGTCTGCTGTCGTCTTCGTCGCCAGGTGCGCGACGAACGCGGCGTCGTCCACGGCGAGGCTCGGCCACGCCGCACGGGACGCGTCGACCAGCGCGCGCAGGCGCTCCTCGAGATCCGTTGCAACGTCGTCGCGAGACGCCGCGGCGACGAATGCGACTCGAAGGGGCGAGGCGCCGGTCATGGGCCGATCATACGGTCCCTCTTGCGATTCGGGTACGCCTGGAGCAGACATTGGGCTTTGGCACGACGACAACGGCACCGTCTACCGCTGCCCGCCAGGCGTCGTGCCGTGCACACCGCAGCTGATCGCAATGGGGCCCAACGGAGCGACCCAGCACTCCAATCAAACGCTGAACGGCGCATCGGCGTTCTGGGTGGTCGGCAGCCATGCGCCCGACGGTGGCGTCCTCGGCGTGAACAAGGACGGCGGCGGGCTCATCACGTATGCGACGACGAATATCCCGCAGTACGTCGCGGCAGACGAGAAGAACCTCTACTTCCTGACGAACTGCGACGGCGCGTTCCAGGTGCGGCTCGACGGGGGCAGCACGGTGATGCTCCCCGGGAAGACATGCACCTTCGGCTATGGCGGACTCGTGCTCGACGACGCGGCCGTCTACGTCGGCGGCATGAGCCTCCTGCGTGTGTCGCGAGGCGCCGGGAGCGTTGCGGAGGTGGAGTTCACCCACGTGGACGCCCTCGCCGCAGATTGCACCGACGTGTACTGGGTCGGCAACCGTGAGCGGCAGCGACACGTCGTCGCCGGCCCAAATCTGGCGCTTGCCGAAGGCGGCCTTCCTCTCCGACGGCGGCGTCGAGCTGGCGCAGGAGGAGATGCTCGTCGACAACGTCTCGTCCACGAATCTCGCCGTCGACGTCTCTGGTGTCTACTGGTCCGCGAGCGACACCGTCCTACGCCTGGCGCGCACGCCGTAGCCACGCGCCGCTAGCGCTCGTACACGCAGAAGTGACGCCGCCGGTTCGCCATTCCTGGCGGACCCTTCGCCATCATGGCGAACCCCTCATCGCGTGCACCCGGCGCTTTCTGCCCCGACAGCACCATGCCACCGCGACAATGGTGCGCGTCAGCTCGGTCTCGGTGCGGCGCAGCACATACGGATTCTGGCGTTGGCACTTGGCAGGCCGATTGCATCTGCGCGTCGGATGCTTGCCACCAACCGAGGTCTTCTTGTCCTCTTGTGCGCGGGGCTCGGTGCGGCGCTCGCGGGTTGCCACGCCGCGGAGGTCGATGCGCGAGCGGACGCCAAGCTCGCCGAGTCACGACACGTCGCCGAGCGACGGATCCTCTACGCAACGTGTCCGGACGGCGCGCGCATCAACCCGGAGTGCGGCCTCCTCACGCGGCTCGTCGCGAGCGACGAGTTCCGCGCCCGGTTCCGTGAGAAGGTCTGCCAGGGGAAGGCCCCGGATGCCTGCCAAGAAGCCTACGATCGGATGGTCGACGCCGAGCTCCTGCGGAGATACTACTTCGCCGATCAGAGAGTCGTCGACGCCGAGTGTACCCACCGCCCCGGCGTGTGCGAGGACGGCGTCGCCTACGAGAAGCTCCTCATGACGTCGCACAACACGCGTGCCCAGGCGCGATACGACGACGACGAGCAGCGGATCGAAAACGAGCGCGCCGCGGAGCACCGCGCCGATCGCGCGCAGACGGCGGCCGTCATTGGCACCGTGCTCACCACAGCTGCCATCGTGAGCGGCGGACGGGTGTGCCATTCGTACCCCAGCGTCTTCGGCGGCGTGGACAGCGTCTGCACGCGGTGACGGCCGCGCCACCGAGCATGTGGCGTTCTGCACGAGCAGCCCGTGCAGCGCGGTGGGTGCGTCCGCGCAAAGGGAGTCGACCGAGCGAGGCCCCCGAACGGCGAGGCGCGATTGACGCCGGGGGGCTCGACGTGTCAGATCGTGGAACTGGTCTTGGTCTCGCCCAACTATTTGTGTACATAAATAAATTATCGGCGAAACGACTGCGCTCCGCCCATCGCCGACCCAGTTGGCGTCGGTCTTGCCGACTTCGGTGACCTCCTCGTAGGTCTCCAGGAGATCCTCGCGATCCTCACCGACCGCGATGAGCACGCGCCCGCGCCCGTCGTTCGGCGGTCCCCACATGAAGAGACGCGTTGTGACCGCCCACCGCGCGCGGCAGCCCCCACGCGCGTCCGAAGTAGTCGACGGCGCCCGCCTCGCCGTAGTTGTGGCCGTAGATCGCGGCGACGGCCTGCTCTTCGGGCGGCAGCCGGTCGTAGGCGTCCTTGACCTTCCTGGCCATCGCCTCCCAGCCGAACTGATCGGCGAAGTGCTGCGGCAGCGGGCGTCCGTCGACGGTTTCGCGCCGAGCACCGCCGCGTAGCGCAAAAATGCAGGCGGATCGAGGAGGGGAAGCGCCATGGGCGCGAGGGCGGCGCCCCGGGCAGAGAGCAGCGCAACGATCGCGACGCGGGTCATCGGCGGTCTGCCGTTCCCGGCAACTGGACGATCGTGGTGACCCCGCTTGAGGACCGACGCGACTCTGCGGACGGTGCCCTAACCGAGCGCCCGGCCGGCCTTCTCCATCGTAGCCTCGGCGCGCAAGCTCTCGAGGTCCCGGCCGACCGTGACGATCGCGAGCGTCTTGTCGCCGCGCACGTAGGAGAGGGTGCAGTCGCGCTTGGCGAGGTTCCCCTCGACGTCAATCCGGTCCCACTTCTCGGCGTGTCCGACGTACGAGATCGAGACGTCGTAGTGCTGGCTCCAGAAGAAGGGCGCGAGCGTGCAGGCCTCGCTCCAGCCGAGAATGTTGCGCGCGGCGATCTGGCCGTGGCGCTCGGCGACGACCCAGTGCTCGACGCGGATTTTTTCTCCGGTGTGCGGGTCGGGCCAGCGCGCGATGTCGCCGGCCGCGAAGATCCCCGGCGCGCTCGTCTCCAGGTACTGGTTGACGACGACGCCGCGATCCATCGCCAGCCCCGCCGCTTCGGCGAGGGCCGTGACGGGCTTCACGCCGATGCCCGCGACGACCAGATCCGCGGGGACGATCTCGCCATTCGCCAGGGTCACGCTGCGCGCGTCGATCGACTTCGCCGTCTGGCCGAGGTGGAAGGTGACGCCGTGCTCCTCGTGCAGCGCGCGGATGAAGTCACCGAGCTCCGGTCCGAGGACCCGCTCGAGCGGACGCGCGTCCGGGGCGACGACGTGAACCTCGACGTTGCGCGCGCGCAGCGCCGCGGCGACCTCGAGGCCGATGAAGCTGGCACCGAGGACGACCGCGCGCTTGGCACGGCCGAGGCCGGCGATGATCGCGCGGCTGTCGGCCAGCGTGCGAAGGTAGTGAACGTGCGGAAGCTCGGCGCCGGGGATGGTGAGCTTCACCGGCTCGGCGCCGGTCGCGAGGAGAAGCGCGTCGAACGGGTAGGTCTTCCCCCCGGTGACGGTGACGGATTTCTTGGCGACGTCGATGGCCGTCGCGCGGGCACCGAGCACGAGATCGATCTTGTGCTCCACGAAGAACTCCGGAGGCCGAAGCGGAATCCACTCCTCGGGCGCAGTTCCTGCGAGGTAGTCCTTCGAGAGGTTCGGACGGTCGCACGGGGACGCGGCGTCGGCGCTGAGCATCGTCAGCGCGCCGACGTAGCCCTCCCGACGAAGCATCTCCGCCGCGGCGTGCCCAGCCGCGCCGCCGCCCAGAATCACGATGGTGGACACGAGCGACGTCGGGCTGGGGGTCGTGCTCCGGTCGCTCGATTTTCCGAGCACGAAGAGGCGGTCCCCGCGCTTCTCCACGTTCCAGCACGCGATCGGATTCAGCGCGGGGGCGCGCAAAGCCTGCCCGGTTCGCAGGCTGAAGCACGCGTGGTGCCAAGGGCAGCGAATGGTGTCCCCTACCATCAGCCCCTCGACGAGCGGTCCGCTGTAGTGCGTGCACGTCGCGCCCACGGCGAAGATCTCGTCGCCGCGCCTCGCCAGGAGGACCCCTTCCCCCGCCGCATGCCCGAGCAGCATCTCGCCGTCTGGCAGATCCTTGGCGGGGACTCCCTCGAGAAAATCCGGCCCGGTAAGCTCGCTCGTTCCGCCCATCACGACCTCCCAAGAGAGTGCTGCACGAGAAACGTGGCACGTGGCGACTCCAATGAGGGTCTACCAGAGTTCCAAATCAGCGTTCACGATTGTGAACGCTGATTTGGTCAATCCAGGCGTGTGAAAATGAAATGAGCGTGATTCAGAATCGCGCTCGTTCATTTAGGGGCACTTGGTGGTGTCGATGACGAACGCCTCGTCCACGAGATCCTTCGAGACGTCGCCGGCGCCCCCGCAATTCCCGGGCTTCCATGGATCGAACCCCATGAGCTCGGCGTGCGTCCACCCGTTCGCAGTGGTGACGAATCCGTCCTTCGTAAGATCGTTTTGGTCGCTCGCGAGTCAGCCGACGAGCATGCGCTGGCTCTTCGGCGGCGGTGCCCACGCGGTGGAGCGGTTTCGGCCGCCGCGCTTCGACGTGTAGAGGGCCTCGTCGGCGGCCTTGAAGAGCGCGTCCCAGTCGCGCCCGGCGTCAGGGAACGTGGCGACGCCTACGCTGCAGGTCACCTGGAGCGGACCGGCCGCGGCGTGGAAGGTCGTCTTGCCCAGCTCCTCGCGGATGCGCTCGGCGAGGAGCATCGCGCCGCGTTCGTCGGTCTCTTCGCAGAGGACCACGAACTCCTCGCCGCCGAAGCGCGCGACGACGTCGGTGGTGCGCTTCTGGCGCTTCAGGATGTCGCCGAGGCCCTTGATGACGACGTCGCCGACGTCGTGGCCGTAGGTGTCGTTCACCTTCTTGAAGAAATCGATGTCGGCGATGAGGACGCTCAGCTTGCGGGAGAAGCGGGCGGCGGCGTTCACCTTCTGCCCGGCGGCCTCGAGCATCGCGCGCTTGTTCAAGAGGCCGGTGAGGCCGTCGGTCGTCGCCATCTGCTCGAGCTTCTGCACCATGCGCGCGTTGGCGAGGCTGACGGCGAGGTGGCTGGCGAGGACCTCGAGCGTCGGCCGCACCGCGCCGCCGAACGCGTGCTTGCGGCGCGCGCCGAGGATGAGCGTGCCGAGGGCGCGCCCGTGTATGAGCAGCGGGATGACGAGCAGGCTCGGCAGCTTCGGCCACGGGAAGCGCTTGGTGAGCACGATCTGGTGCGCCGGATCGAACTCGCCCTTGTAGGGGAGCGGAAAGCGGTTCTGCACGACCATCGAGACGAGCCCGGCGTTGTGGGCGAAGCGCGCGCCGACGAGATCCTCGACGTCGCCCTGCTCGCTCTTGGCGGCGACGACCTCGTGCTGCTTGGTCGCCTCGTCGAACACGGTGATCGCCGCGAGATCGAAGCTCGCGATCTCACGCGCGGCGCGGACGCCGGCGAGGATGACGTCCTTCTCGCCGAGCGCCTGCCCGAGCGCCTGCGCGGCGCGGTACAGCTTGCCCTGCTCGACCTTGGCGCGCTCGAGCTGAACGAATACGCGCTCGTTCTGGATGGCGCGGAGGCAGTAGCGCGCGGCCTGCGCGGCGAGCTCCTCCTCCTGCGCGGTGAAGGGCGCCGCCTCGGTGCGATCGATCGCGAGGATGCCGCGCAGCGTCTGCTCCTCCATCACCGGGATGGCCAGCATCGTGCGCACCGGGCAGGGGCCGGCGTAGTACGGGACCTTGTACGAGGGGCGGAGGCTCGTGAGGCTCACGCGCTCCTTCTTGGCGACGACCGCACCGAGCACGCCGTCGCCGACCGCGAAGGGCGCGTCGTGGATGTCGTCGCTCGCCGTCGAGAGCTCGCTGATGCGGAGGTGGGTGCCGGAGTCGTTGAGCCACAGGAGGACGGCGGTGTTGAGGCCGAGCGAGCGGCGGAGCAAATCGAGCGCGTAGTGCACCGATTGGTGGATCTCCTCGACGCTCGAGCGCTCGAGGCGATCGCGCGTCGCGTGCTCGGGCGCGGCGACGTCGGCGCCGGCGCCGAGGAGGCGGTAGCGGCGGGCGTCGTCCTTGAGGCGCGCGAGCTCGGCGTCGACGCGGCCGCGGGCCGTCGTGCGGATGCGGGCGACCTCGGCGCGCAAGAACGCGAGGTTCAGGAGCGCGAAGGCGGCGACGAACGCGCCGTGCGTGATGAGGGCGTCGAAGCCGTGCTCGCCGAGGGTGACCTTGCGGATGAGCGCCTCGAGGAGCAGGACCCAGCCGACGACCATGAGTCCGGCGACGGGGCGGGCGAACGCCGCGACGAGCGCGACGAGCACGTAGACCGCCGGCGAGAAGGCCCCCGAGAGGCCCCCTTCGAAGCGCAGGAGGGCCGCGTCGAGGCCCACCGAGAGGAGCGCGCCAAGCTCGACGTCGGCGAGGAGCGTCGCGTCGCCGGTTTGGCCGAGGCGCGCGCGTAGGCGGCGCGTGAGGAGGGCGCCCCACAGCACGAGGGCGAGGCCGAGCGCCGGACCGAACGGCGCGAGGGGACCGCCGAGGATCACCCACGCGGCGAGCGCCGCGGTGGCCAAGAGCCCCGTGGTCCTCCGCGCGAGACGCCGCAGGGCGAGTGACAGGTGGACGAGCCGGTCCATCGAACCAGCGAGTAGCAGCTCGATCCGCTACCGGCCAAAAAAGCGCAGGGTTTCGCGTGGAAAGAGGTATGACACGGTGTGTGAGCGCGCCCGAGCAGCGGATCACCGGCCTCGCGCGGGTGGGGCTCGACGGGGCGCCCTTCACGGCCGCGATCGTGGCCGCCAACCTCCTCGTCTACGTGGGCCAGCTCGCCGCCATGGGCGACACGCAGCTCCTCTCGGGCGTCCCCAGCCGCAACCCGGTCGCCGCGGCCCACCTCGGCAAGACCATCCTCGCCTTCGGGGCGAACTACGCGCCGTTCGTCGTCGGCGAGTGGCGCGTCGAGACGCTGCTGACGTCGTGCTTCATCCATTTTTCGGTGATGCACATCGCGTTCAACATGGCGGCGATGAGGCAGATGGGTGCCGTGGTCGAGCGCACGGTCGGGCAAGCACGCCTGGCGTCGATGTACGTGACGAGCGGGATCGTCGGCGCCGCGGCGAGCGCCGGGTGGGGCTGGTTCTTCACGAGCCCGGAGCGCCTGAGCGCCGGCGCGTCGGGGGCGATCTGCGGCGTGCTCGGCGCGGCGCTCGTCCTCGGGGTTCGGCTCCAGGGGTGGCGCGGGCCCATCGTGCGCTCGATGTTCACGTGGCTGGCCCTGACCATCGGTCTCGGCGTGTTTATCGGCTCGGACAACGCCGCGCACATCGGCGGGACGGTGACGGGCGCGCTCTTCGCGATCGCGTGGCGCGCCGGCGTCGTCTACTCACGCGCCGCCGCGCGCGCGCTCGTGGGCGTGCCGGTCGCCCTCGTCATCCTTTCCGGCCTGACCGTCGCGGCGCGCGACGCCTTCGATCCGTGGGCGACGATGGACGTCGACGCGCGCATCGCCTTCGCCGAAGACGCGAAGAACCGGGCGAGCTGCGCCGACGCCATCCGCGCGACGGAGCGCGCCGCCCGGATCGCGCCGAAATCCGAGCGAGTGGCCGAGCTGAAGCGGGAGCTCATCGTGGGCTGCCGCCCGGCCGCTCAGTGAAGGGCCAGCACCCTGCTGCGAAGATCGCCTTTGATCGCCTCCCACGCCGCTGCGTCCAGCTCCGGAGGCATCGGTTCGCGGTCGGCATCCGCGAAATAGACCAGCGCGCGCACGACGTGCCCGACGTCCACCGACGCGAACTTGCGCGCGAACAGCGCGAGCGCTCCCTCCAGGCTCATGCCCTTGGCTGCGAGCAAGCACCGAAGGTCCCAGAAGTAGCGGCGAGCGCCACGCCCGCCGATGGCAGAGAGCTTCATGCAGATGAGGTCGTCCAGCGACGCCAGGGGAACCGGAACCTCCGCGCTCGGCTCGGGGGCGGCGAGCAGCGGGTACCGGTAGCGGAGCATGCTGACGGGAACGCCTCCGACCTCGAGATGAAGCGTACCCGCCGCGCGGCCGGTGACGCGAACATCGGGCAGCTGCAGCAAGCTCTCTTCGAGCGGCGCCGGGTCGCTGTCCCTAAAGAGATCGAGGTCCCGCGAGCTGCGGTGATGCAGACGAAGCGCGATGGCCACGCCGCCGCCGAGGTAGAAGCCTTCGCCGAGCAGCGGTGCGAGTGTCCGCAGCGCCTCGCGCTGCGGATCCGTCAGGTCCCCGCCCACGACGGCCTCCCCCCGCCAGGCATCGCCGCCTCGGTGTCGCCCGTCGCGAGCAGCGCCCAGTACGCCCGCTCGCGCTCGGGCAGGCGGTCTCCTTTGCGCGCCAAGAAATCGGCGAGCGCCTCGCGTTCGAACGCCCCCCGCAGCCACCGCATGGCGTCCCAGTCGCCGCGCGTCATCAGGCGTTCGATCACGTAGTCGGCGTGCTCGGGGAGCCGAACCTCGAGCGGGTTCACGTCCCAGAAGAGGCGGTGCAAGCGCTGCGGGAGAGTGCCCACCATTGCGTGTAGTTTACCACGGAGCGGCCGGCGTGCGTCGCGCGCGTCCCCGGGAGGCTCACCACTTTGCGCGCGTCCCCTGAAGGCTCACTACTTCGTCGTGGCGATCGCGACGACGCTGGACGCGGCGGTCCCCGTCACGTCGACCGCGGCCGACCACGTGCCGCCGGTCAGGCGCGCCGTCTTCACCGCGCCGCCGGCCATCGGGAGCGCCACGATCGCGTCGTCGCCGCACGCGCCGGGAGCGACGGCGGGGAGACCTGCGAGGATCCCAGGATCGAGGTTCGTCGCGGGAAGAACCCAATTCGTGCCGTCGAACCTGACCGCGTACGCCTTGCCGTTCGAGCCCTGGAAGACGATGACGGCCTTGCCGCCCGGCAAAGCCGCGGCAGCCACCGGGATGCCGGTGCCGGTGAAGAGCGTATCGTCGATCTTGGCGTGATCGGTCCACACGGTGCCGGTGCGCGTCGCCCAGCTGACCTTGAAGTCGTTCAGGTGGATGTAGACGACCATCGCGTCGCTCGCGCCCGACGTCGCGACGAGCGCGGGCACCAACGATTCGGTTTGTGCCGTGCCGATCTGGAGACCGGTGCCGGCCGCGAGACCTTCGGCGTAGAGGTTCGTGTTGTTGCCGCCCCGGTGCGCGAAGAGCAGCGCGCCGCCGACCGCGGCCATGCCCACGCCGGTGGGCCCGAAGCTCTGCGCAGACGAGCCGCCGACCGGATCGGTCGCCGCGTCCCACGCGCCGGCCTTGTAGGTGCCGTGGAAGTACTTGTCCGCGCCGTCGCGGTAGACGAGGTGAACCTCCGTCCCCGCGAGCGTGGTCAGCGCGGGCTGGGCCGTCGTGATGGCGCCGCCGATGCTGGTCGGCGCCGACCAGGACGCGCCGCTCCACGCCGTCCATTGGATGGCGTTGGACGCGCCGATGACGACGCCGTGAAAGCCCCCGCCGAACGGGACCAGCGTAGTGCCGCCGTTGTAAGCGCCCGCGACGCTCGCGGTTGCCCAGGCGCCGGCGCCGGTCCGCACCGCCTGGTAGAGCGTGGTCGTGCTCGCGGAGAGCACCGCCGTCTTGTCGGCGCAGCCCCCGGCGTCGGTGTCCGCGTCGCTGGCTGCGTCGGTGCCAGAGTCGTTCGGCGGCGGCGGGCTCGCATCCGCACCGGCGGCGTCCGGGGGAGGGCTGGCGCCGTCGTCCTGGGGCGAGCCACCGTCGCCGCCCGTCGCGGTGTTCCCGTCTCTGCCGCCGTCGTTGGGGCCGAAGGTCGGGCCGTGCGCCTGGTCGGTGCTGCCCGAGGCGGTACACGCGGCGACCGGGAAAAACAGGGCGATCAGGACGAACCTCAGGGATGAGTTACGCATGGCGGGCCTGCAATGTAGCAGGGGCGCGCGGCACCGCCAGTGTCAGCGAAGGAGGTCGCGGTAACGTGAGGCCGCGGCGTAAAGGGCGGCGAGCGCGGCCCGGACGGCGCGGGACCTCGCGGCCCTGGACCTCACGATTTCTCGAGGAATGCGCAGGCCGAGGAGCGTGTCCTTGGGGACCCGCGGGTGGTGCCCCCCCTCCTGCCCCGCGGCGAGCGCGGCCTGCGGCGCCGCCCCCAGGAGGAACGGGACGAGGTATGCGAGGTCGCCGCTCCCGGGCGGCTGCAGGACGTAGAACTCGGTGGAGCACGCGAGGATCGCGCCTTCGGCCGCGCGGGACGCTGCAGGATGCATCAAGGCGATCTGCCGGAGGTACGGACGCAGTCGCGACACGAGCAAGTCCCCCTCGCGGACCCGCTTCTTCGGGCTCGTCGCAGCCGCCGACGCGCGCGCCGCGTGGACGTCGAGGACGCCGTCCTTGGCGTGCGTCGTGTCGAGCACGATCGCGGCCGCGAGATCCTTGCCCACGACGCGCTCGTTCCGTTCGCGGACGAGCTCGCCCAGCGCCACGCCACCGCGCCCTCCCAGGCGCGCGGCCAGGTGACGCTCCGGCGCCAGCGTGAGCTCCGGCCCAAGATCCTCGAGCGCGCGGACGATCGCCTTGGCCATCAGCGAAAGCCCTCTTCCCCCAGGAACGCGGTGAGGCGCGTCGCGACGTCGCTCAGATCGTGGTCGAGCGCGCGGTGCCCTTCGCCCGGATCGGCGCCCGCGCGCCACACCGGCTCCCCTGCCGCGTCCTTGCCCGCGCGCTCGCTGGCGACGAACAGGATGTTCTCCTTCGGACGCGGCGTCTCCCCGCGGGCGCGTTTCTTCGCGAGCACGAGCACCGTGCGCTGCGACGTGTGCGGCAAGAACGTCTCGCGGGGGAGGCTCACGACGGCGAAGACGCGCGCCCGCTCCACGAGCCACCGGCGAAGCGGCGCCCACGCCGGCGCCCCCACCTTGCCGTGGGGAAGGACGATGGCGAGACGGCCGCCGGGACGCAGCAGCGTCACGCAGCGCTCGAGGAAGAACGCGTCGCGCTCGGCGCGGCGAACCAGACGGGCGACCTCGAAGCCCGCGCGGTTCACCTCGCCGGCGAACGGGGGGTTGGTGAGCACGACGTCGATGCGTTTGGGCCATGCCGTCGCCCCGCGCGCCCGCGGATCCTGGAGCGCGTCGGCGCGCACGCGCGCTTCGGGCTTCTCTCCGGACGCGACCGCGAGCACCTTCGCGACGCGGACGGCGCGCGCGTCGACGTCGCAGCCCCACGTCGTGACCCGGGCGCGCGCCCGCGCCTGCGTGAGAAACGCGCCGGAGCCGCACGCCGGATCGATCACGCGCTCGCCGTCCGAGAGCCCCATCGCGCCGACGGCGAGATCGACGACGTGGCGCGGCGTGAAAAATTGCCCCTTGTCCCCTTTGCCGACGCGCGTGACGAGCTCCTCGAACACCGCATCCATCACCTCGCCCATGCCCCCCTTCGCGGCGTTGGCGAGCGCGCCTTCGAGCAGCGACCACACCTCCTCCAGCGTCGCGTCGGGGACGTCGAGCTCCCCGCCGAGCTCGAGCCAGCGCCACGCGCGGCGCATCCGCGCGACCTTCGCACGAATCGCCTTCGCGCCTGGGTTGGCGGCGGCGGCGGTGGCAGCGGCGCTGGCGCCGGCGAAGAGGCGCGCGGCAGCGAGCGCGAGCACGAGCTCGAACGCGTCGGCGCCGCTCGACGCCAGCACGATCTCCTCGATGCGCGCGACCGCGCTGCGTGCGCTCTTGCCCGCGCCGTGACGCTTGGCCACCGGTCGTCCTCTGCCTGCCCGCCTGGCGTTACTCGGCCCCCTGGAACGGGTAGCCGACCTGGGTGGGAGGCACGAACGTCTCCTTCACGGTGCGCGGCGACGCCCAGCGCAGCAGGTTCTGTGCGCTGCCGGCCTTGTCGTTCGTGCCCGACGCGCGCGCGCCGCCGAACGGCTGCTGCCCCACGACGGCGCCGGTGGGCTTGTCGTTCACGTAGAAGTTGCCGGCGGCGTTCCTGAGCTTCTGCGCCATGTGGTGAACGGCCGCGCGATCGCGGGCGAAGATGGCGCCGGTCAGCGCGTAGGGGCTCGTCTGGTCGACGAGATCGAGCGTCTCGTCCACCTTGGCGTCGTCGTACACGTACAAGGAGAGGAGCGGGCCGAAGAGCTCGGTCTGCATGACGTCGTGCTTCGGATCGGTCACCTCGACCAGCGTGGGTCCGCAGAACCAGCCCTTCTCGCGCGACCACCCTTCGTCGATGAGGACCTTGCAGCCGCTGTCCTTCTTCAGGCGATCGCGCCACGACGAGAGGCGGGTGAAGGCGCGCTCGTTGATGACGGCGCCCATGAAGTTCCGGAAGTCCTTCACGTCGCCGATCTTGAGCTGACGCGTGTGCTCGACGATGAGATCCTTCAGCTTCGGCCACAAGGAGCGCGGGACGTACGCGCGCGACGCGGCGGAGCACTTCTGCCCCTGGTACTCGAAGGCGCCGCGCACGAGCGCGACGGCGAGCGCCTCGACCTCGGCCGACGGGTGCGCGAAGACGAAATCCTTGCCCCCCGTCTCACCGACGAGGCGCGGGTAGGTGCGGTAGGTGCCGATGCGCTCGCCGATGCCGCGCCAGAGCGACTGGAACACCGCGGTCGAGCCGGTGAAATGCACGCCCGCGAGGTGACGGCTGGCCAGGCACGCCTCGGCCACCGGCGCGCCGTTTCCGTAGACGACCTCGAGGACCCCCGGCGGCAGACCCGCCGCCTCGAACAGGCGCTGCAAGTGGTACGCGGCGAGGCTCTGGTCCTCCGACGGCTTCCACACGACGACGTTGCCCATCAGCAGCGGCGCCGCCGTCAGGTTGCCGGCGATCGCCGTGAAGTTGAACGGCGTGACCGCGAGGACGAAGCCCTCGAGCGGCCGGAGCTCGAGGGCGTTGTGCATTCCCGGCCCGCTGATGGGCTGCTCGACCAGCCGCGACGCGAACGCCACGTTGAAGCGTAGAAAATCGATGAGCTCGCACGCCGCGTCGATCTCGGCCTGAAACGCGGTCTTGCTCTGCCCGAGCATCGTCGCCGCGTTGATCGTCGCCCGCCACGGTCCCGCGAGCAGATCGGCCGCGCGCAAGAAGACGCGGGCCCGGTCCTCGAGGCGCGTCGCCGCCCAGTCCGGCGCGGCGGCGAGCGCTCCGTCGATCGCCCGCTGCCCGAGCTCCACGCTCGACGCGTGCGCCTTCGCGACGACGCGCGCGTGATCGTGCGGCGCGCGCACGTCGAACGTCGCCCCCTCACGCACCTCACGGCCGCCGAGGACGTGCGGCACGTCCGGGCACTCGCCGCTCAACCTGGCGAGCGCGTCCTTCAACTGCGCGCGCTCGGGGGTGCCGGGGGCATAGGAGAGGATGGGCTCGTTCACCGGGAGGGGGAACGTGTGGGGGATGTCGAGCATGGGGGGGAGGATAGTCGAAGAAATCGGGGTCGGGGTCGGCGTCGGCGTCGGGGTCCTTCAGGGACGGCGCCGAAGTACCGTTCCACCTGGTGGGATGGCCGCAACTTCGCAGAGCCGGGTCCGGGCGGCGCCGGTGGTCGTGGACCGCGCGGCGCTCCTCGCCGAGGTGCTCGCAGCCTGTCACTCCCCCTCCTACACGCCGCCGGTGACGCCGGCAGTCGGGATGGAGGTGCTCGCGATGGCGCGGCGGCCGGACGTGGCCTTCCAGGACGTCGCGCGCGTGTGCGAGAAGGATCCGCTCGTGGCCGCGCGGGTCCTGCGCGTCGCGCAATCGGCCTATTTTTCGAGGGGCGCGCGGATCACGTCGCTGAAGGACGCGATCGTGCGCGTGGGCGTGCAGACGCTCGCGGAGCTCTTCCTCGCCGAGACCATGACCACGCGCGTGTTCCGGGCGCCGGGGTACGACGCGGCGATGTCGTCGCTACGGCGGCACTCCGCGATGACGGCCCACATCGCGCGCGCGCTCGCTGCGCCGATGGCGCTCCACCGCGAGCACGCCTTCCTGCTCGGGCTCCTTCACGACGTGGGCGTCGCGGCCGCCGCCTACCTCGTCGGCACGCGCGTCCCGTTCGCGACCGCGTGGCCGACGATCCTCGACGCGCACGCGGAGGCGGGAAAGATCCTGTGCCGCGCGTGGAAGCTGCCCGCCGAGGTCGAGGTGGTCGTCGCCTACCACCACGGCGGGCGTGTCGGCGGGACGCTGCACCCGAGCGCTTGCCTCGTCGGGGTCGCCGAGTGGATCGCGACCGAGATCGGCTTCGGCCTCGACGGCGAGGCTACCCCGCCGCGTCCCGAGACGGAGCTGCGTCTCCTGGGCATCGACGACGCCGTGATCGCTGCCGTCACGGTCGACGCGAAGAACGTCGCCGCCCGCATCCTCTGACGCAGCGCCACGGTGCGCGCCGTGGCGCTTCTGGTATCTCTGGCGGCATGCGCGCGCTCGT
This sequence comes from Myxococcales bacterium, assembly GCA_025359105.1. Taxonomy (GTDB): domain Bacteria; phylum Myxococcota_A; class Polyangia; order Polyangiales; family Polyangiaceae; genus JANYHK01. The sequence continues at coordinate 22,167 of JANYHK010000052.1, forward strand.
CTTCGACCTGTCGCTCTGGAAATACGCCGTGGCCAAGGCCGTCGGCCCCAAGGTCCGTCGCATCTTTTACGGGCCCGGCACCTGCTTCGATCTCCGCGATGTCCCGGAGCCCACGGCGCCCGGCGACGACTGGCTCACGCTGGAGCCCATCCTCACGGGATTTTGCGGGAGCGATCTGTCAGCCATCTTCTTCAAGTACAGCCCGGCGATGAGCGCAGTCAGCATCGGCGCCGGCGAGCGCGCGGTGTTCGGGCACGAGATCCTGGCGCGCGTCGTAGGCGTGGGCGACGCCGCCAAGGGCCGCGCGAAGGTCGGCGATCGCGTCGTCGTCGATCCAGTGCTCGCGTGCGAGCCGCGCGGGATGGACCCTTGCATGCGCTGCGCGGTCGGCGAGTACGCCACGTGTGAGCGCGTGGGCTCTGCCAAGCCGAAGGGCGTCATCCTCGGCGCGTGCACCGAGTACCCGGGCGGGTTCTCCGAGCGCATGGTCGCCCACAAATCGCAGGTGTTTCGCGTGCCCGATGCCTTGCCCGACGACGTGGCCGTGCTCACCGAGCCGCTCGCCATCGCGGTGCACGCCGTGATGCGCCATCCGCCGAAGGACGGCGAGGAGGTGCTGGTCGTCGGCGGCGGCATGATCGCGTTCGCGGTCGTGTGGGCGCTGAAGGAGCTTCACCCGAGCACGCACGTGACGCTCTTCACGGTCGAGGGCTACCAGGTCGACATCGCGGCGGCGATCGGCGCCGATCGCGTCTGGTCGCCCGCGAAGGGCACGCTCCTCGATCAGGCGGCGCTCGCAACGTCGTCGCAGCTCCTTCGTCCCGTCATCGGGCGGCCATTTCTCGCCGGGGGGTTCGCGCGCGTCTACGACTGCGTCGGCTCGAAGGCGAGCCTCGACGACGGGCTGCGCCTCACGCGCGGCGGCGGCACGATCGTCCTCGTCGGCAACTCGGGGCAGCTCTCGCTCGACACGACCTTTCTGTGGAACAAGGAGCTCAAGCTCGAGGGCTCGGTGTTCTACGGCACCGAGGATTTCCGGGGCCGGCGCGCGCGCACCTTCGACGCCACGCTCGAGCTCATGACCGGGACGAAGGCGCCACTGGGGCGGCTCGTGACGCACACCTTCCCGCTCGAAGACTACGGCCGCGCGATCGAGGTGAACCTCGACCGAGGAGCGCACAACAGCGTGAAGGCGGTCTTCCGGATCTAGCGGACACCGAGCTCGCCGTGACCGCCGTCACACCTGGCCCGGCACGCCGTGTGCACCAGGGACGCGTGCGCGCGAAAACGTGAGACGGACGGCGCGACGGCCCCTCAAGGAAGAAAGGAAGGCCGCATGCCCAGAGTCCTCGATAGCACCGCCTTGGGCGACGTGACGTTCACGGCCCCGACCGGATGGCGGCGCCGCGTCCTCGTTTCGTTCGCCGAGCCCGAGCCCGACGTTCGCGCGAGCAGGAGCGCCAACGTCAACGTCAACCCGTCCAACGTCGTGTTCGTGCGCGAGCCCCTTCCCGAAGGGGAGACGTTGCACTCGCTCGTGGAGGCGCAGCTCGTGGAGATGCGAGATCTTCCGGGGTTCCGCCTGGTCGGTCATCGCACGTTCGAGCGCGACGCGATGCCCGCCGTGGAGACCACCTGCGAGTGGGTGAACGACGAAGGCCCGATCGCGCAGACGACGACGCTCCTCGAAGCGGCCACTGCGGAGGGGCCCCTCGTGCTCAGCATCACGACCACGTGCGCCAAACGAGACGCAGACGCGATGCGGCCCGTGTTCGCCGAGCTTTTGGAGAGCGTGCGCATGGTTCGTACTGCATCGGTCTCGGACATCGTCTCGCTTCGCCCGTTCGACGACGCGTCGCCGCCGCCGCTTCCGCTGACGTCCGCGCCACCCCGGATAGCTTCCGTCCCGATGCCCGGGTTCCGGTCTCGGTAGGATGGATGCTTCACCCTGGTCGCTGAACACCGCCATGAGCCTCAGACTTCGGCCCCCGGACGCACGCAACCTCCGGCAGAGGCTCGAGCTCTTGCCACCCGGGAGCACGGTCACGCTGGAGGCCGGTCGCTACGAGCTGCCCGAAGCGCTCACGCTCCTCCACGACGTCCGCTTCGTGGGAGAGGGGGACGTCGTGCTCGACGGAGGCGGCGTCCATGGCATCGTCGCGCTGCTCGGCGTCGACCAGAAATACGCATTCCACGGCATCCAGTTCGAGAACGGCCTGGCCGAGGCCGGCGGGGCGGTGCTGGGAATGAACCGGTGTCGCGTCGACTTCGACATGTGTCGTTTCCTGGGCAACCGCGCGACGACGCGAGGCGCCGCCGTGTCGCTACGCCAGGCCAAGGGCGCGTTTCGAAGGTGCGTCTTCGAGCGCAATCTCTGTGGAGGGGCGAGCTCCGGCGGCACAATCGAGATCGGGCTCGGGTGCACGATCGAGGTCGACCGCTGTGTGCTCGCCGGCAACGAGGCCGACGTCGGCGGTGGCCTCTTCGCGGGCGACACGGCGGCGTTGATCGTCAAATCGTGCACGTTTGCGCACAACCGCGCCCGAAGGAAGTGGGGCGGCAACGCGATCTTCCTCTTCGGCGCGACCTCGTCGGGCCCCAGCGGCCACGTCGCGAACAGCGTCTTCACCGAACGAGATCCGTTCGGAAACGATCCCTCGAAGACATCGAAGCTCTACGTGACGAGCTCAGCCTTCACGGCGCCGGCCGGCGATCGCGCGCCGCCGGCGTTCGAAGAGGTCGGTCGCAACACGCACGTTGCGCCGGAGCTCGTGGGCGCCGGGCCCGAGGCGTGGGCGCTGGCCGAGGGGTCCGCCGGTCGCGGCACGGCCGATCCGTCGCGCATCGACGGTGACGCCACGGACTTTCGCGGCAACCTCCTCGTGCACGACCGACGCGCGGATCCCGGCGCCCTCGCGGCGCGGAGGCGATAGCCGATGGGGTACACCTACGGCGACAACAACGTCTTCCTCGGCCCCCCTCCGAAGAAGAAGGGGCCCGACCCGCGACCCCTGGTGCAGAGGTCTCTCGGCAGCGCCGGCGCCCTCGTCGGCGCGGGCGCGCACCGTCGCAAGCGCGCGCGCGTCGACCTCACCGTGAGCGGCACCGTCAGCTGCCCGACGTGCGCGGGCGCCGGCGGCATCCCTGGCGAATCGACGTTCAAGCCTCAGCACCACAAGCTCTACGGCCTCGGCGGCCCCAGCCCCAATGACGTGAAGCAGGGCAACCTCGGCGACTGCTGGCTCATGTCGGCGCTCATGTCCGTCGCCAAGACTCACCCCGAGATCATCAAGCGCATGATCCGGCGCGAGAAGGACGGCACCTACACGGTGACGTTCCAGAACCCCGCGCACGACGTCGTCGACGCGTCCGGCAACGTCACGCACGTGCCCGCGTCGGTTTCGCGCGTCAACGTGACCGGCGCCGTTCCCGGGGACGCCAAGGGCAACCCGATTTACGCCGGCTACGGATCCGCCGACGCCGCGGCGTGGCCTCTCGTCATGGAGAAGGCCTACGCGCAGGAGTACGGCGGCGGGAAGGGGTACGCCGGGCTAGGCGGTCGCTCGTCGGTGGAGGCGTTCGGGCACATCACCGGCTGGGACGTCGAGGCGGCAGGGGTGAAGGACCGCTCCTTCCAGGACTTCGTGAACGCGCAGAACGGAGGCTGGCCCATCACCGCCATAAGGCCGCTCTCCGGGGACGTGCACGCGTATTCAATCCAGGGCTTTTCCACCGACAGCGCCGGGAACAAGTGGGTCGATCTCTACAATCCATGGAACGGTACGAGCCTAGGCACGGGCGCGTTTCGGATGAAGTACGGAGATTTTCAGAATACGTACACCGTCTTCATGGGCGCGAAGCCGCCGCCGAAGCCGTGAGAACAATCAAGCGCGTGGCCCGCTCGCTGGGCACGATCCTTATTTCGCGATGGAATATCTCGACGGTCACGACCTGGCTCACGAGCCTGTGCCGATGCTTCCCGCGGAGGCGCTCGCGCTCGCGCTTCAGGCTGACGCACGCCTTCGTCGCCGCCGCGCGCTCGGTAACCCCCTCGCCTTCGCGGAGGACCACGCGGCTCTCGTTGGTCGGCCTCATCGATGGCGCATAAATGACGCGCATTTCCGCCTCACGAGGAGCGTTCTTGTTGGAGGCCGCGTCCTCGTGCGCAGGACTTTAGCGTCGTTCCTTTGAGGCACGGAACCTGCTCTGGCTCCTGTGCGCTCGCACACAAAGGAGACCCCGTTGAAACCTACATTCTCGTTCGCTCGATCCTCATTCGTCGTGCTCACACTCGCCGTGGCAGCGTGCTCGTCCAGCACGGCCAGCACGAACGACGAGACACCGGTAGGCACCCTCACGCTGGGCGCGTACACCATCGTCATCCACCAGGAAGGTGCAGCGGTTGCGCCGGGCGCGACGAGCAGGTTCGTGATGAAGGTGAGCGGCGGAACGCCCACGACTGTGACCGGTTGGATCGGGCTCGCGACGGGCGAAGGGTCGGCGAAGAAGGTGGCGACCTACGATCCGAAGGACAGCGACTTCGACGATGACGTCGTTGCCCCCACGCCCATTCCGGCGGGCGCGCAGCTCTGGGTCGAGGTCGACACCAACGGAAAGAAGGACGTCGGCGCGATCGCATGGAAGAAGTAGCGCGCGACGAAGACACTCGTCCGATTTCTCACGACTGAACGCGGGCCTTGATCGGAGGCGGGCGGGCGGAGGCAAGGTATAAAAGGTGGGGCCATGGACCGCCTGTACCGCATCGCCCTCGCCGCCGTGCCCTTCCCGCGCTCAATCGAAGAGGTGGTCTCGCAGGTGGACGCCTCCGCGGGGGATGCCGCCGCGCGTGGTGCGAAGATCATATGCTTTCCGGAGTCGTACCTTCCCGGTTACCACGGGCCCGACGGCGGCGAGACGGTCGCCCCGTACACGGCGAGGGACGTCGAAGCCGCGCTCGAGCGGGTGTGCGGCATCGCGCGCGCACGGCGCATCGCGATCCTGCTGCCAATGGACGCGTACGAGCCGACCGGCGCCGTGCTCAACGCCGTCGCGGTCGTTTCCGCGGAGGGCGCGGTCGTTGGGCGACAGACCAAAAACCAGCTCGATCCCAGCGAGGACGGCACGTGGAAGGCCGGCCGCGGGCGCTCGGTCTTCGCGGTGGATGGCGGCCCGACGTTCGGGATCGTCATCTGCCACGAAGGCTTCCGCTATCCCGAGACGGTGCGCTCGGCCGCGCGCCGCGGAGCCCAGATCGTGTTTCATCCACACTACGCTGGCACGAACGGTGAGGGGGCGCGCCTCACGGAGTGGCGCGCGCCGCAGAATCCCTATTACGACAGCGCGATGATGTGCCGCGCGCTCGAGAACACGATTTACTTCGCGAGCGTGAACCACGCGTTCGCCGCGGCCCACTCCTCCACCGCGATCCTGGGCCCCGACGGCGGGCTGGTCTCGCGGTTGCCGTACGGGCAAACGGGCGTCCTCGTGGCGGACGTCGATCTGTCCCGCGCGACGCGCGAGCTGGCCATGCGATGCAAGGCCGACGAGTACACGTGAGCGTTGAAGGCCACGAGCCGCGGCGGCTTGAAGCCTGCGCTCGCGCGAGCGGGCGATTCCCAGAGTGCCCTCTCCGTGCGACATTGAAGTCGTGCATCCTGAGCACAAGCCATGGCCGGGGCGGCTTCTCCTCACGGGGGCAGCGGCGCTCTGGCTCGTGGGCTGCGCGGCGCTACTGGGCGTGGACGACATCGGATACGGCGGCGGAGAGGGGCGCGCTGACGCCACCTCCGAGGCCGCGCCCGACGGCACGTCGGCCGACGCGCCGAGCGAAACCCGGACGTCGTCTGGATGCGGCTCACGGCGGACGACGGCGATCGCCTGTGGGTCAGCACCGCGCGCGGCATCGGCTGGCGCGAGGTCTTCGTCGCGAGCGGCGCGCTCCTCGGCTTTGCGCTCTCGCCGGACGGCGCCACGGTCGCCGTCGGCGTGCCCGGCGATGGCGTGTGGGTCGCGCCCGTCTCGGGGCTCCTCGGCGACGCCGGCGCCCCGGGCGCGTTCGTCCGGGCGAGCGCGCTCGACGCGCGCTGCCTCGCGTGGAGTGACGCGGGGCTCTACGCGTGCGCGCACGAGCCGAGCGCCGGTTTCGCGATCGGGCTGTCCACCGACCAGGGCAGGTCGTTCGTGCCACTTCTGCGTGCGCGCGATCTCTCGCCCGAGGCGTGCGCGGCAGGGACTTCGACCGGCAGCACGTGCGCCGCCGTGTGGCCGGGCGTTCAGGCCGCGCTCGGGCAGGAGGTGGACGCCGGCGCCGACGCGGCCGCCGACGCGGGCACGCGCATCTCCTCGCCGCCACCCGCGACGAACCGCCGCGCGTGCGGCTGCGGCGCCGTTCGAAACGAGGGCATGGGGGGCAGCGTCGCGTCGCTCGTGGTTCTCGTGGCCTTTGCGCTCCGCCGCCGAACGCGCTGACGCGGCGAAACCATTGCGCCCGTCGCGTTCGGAGCTACCCTGCCGGCCATGACCACGCCGCGCGGCGCCACGCACCTCCCCGAGCTCGACAAGGCCTGGAAGGCCCCCCTCCACGGGGCCCGCATCCGCGCGGTGCGCACCGCAGGGCAGCGCCTCCGTGACCGCTTCGCCTCCGGGCCGCGCGTCGTCTCCGTGCGCACGATGCCGCTCTCGACCGTGCCCTACCCCACGCGCTACGCCTTCGGGGGCTTCGCGTTTTCGCCGGCGCCGTTCGTCACGATGACCCACCGGACGACCCTCGTTCAGTTCATGCAAGGCGGCCTGCAGAAGAGCCTCCTCTTCAACCCGACCGACACAGACGGCGCGCGCGCGACGCCGTTCTTCGCGCGCCTCATCGAGCAGTTCGGCGAGCGCTTGACGAAGCTGATGGCCAAGCCGTTCGAGCCGCTCGAGACCCAGCTCGGGCGCCTTGGGCTGACGCCGGCGGACATCGACTACGTCGCGTTCGATCACTTCCACACGCAGGATCTCCGGGGCCTGCTCGGGACGGACGACGGCGCCCGCACCGCGCGCTTTCCCAACGCGACGCTCCTCGCCCCCAAGGTGGAGTGGGACGACTGGGACGATCTCCACCCCTACCAGCGCGCGTGGTTCGTCCGCGACGGCAAGCGGGGCGTGCTCGAGGCGAACGTCGCGTTCACCAGCGGCGACTACCTCCTCGGCGACGGCGTCATGCTCCTGCGGACGCCGGGACACACCACCGGCAACCAGACGCTCTTCATGAACACCGAGCAAGGCGTGTGGGGCATCAGCGAGAACGGGACCTGCGCCGACAACTGGTCGCCCCTCGAGAGCAAGATCCCCGGGCTCGCGTTCACGTGCAAAAAGCAGGACCTCGACCTCGTCGTGAACTCGAACACGCCGGAGGGCGGCGCCGAGCAGTACACGTCGATGGAGCTCGAGCGCACGATCGTCGATCGCGTGAAGCGCGCGCCGGGGTTCGTGCAGATGTTCCCGTCGAGCGAGACGACACCGACCGTCAGCGCGCCCGCCCTCTCACCGACGCTGCTCCACCGCGGGCTCACCTTCGGGGACGTTTCGCGCCGCGCGCGCACCCAGGCGGCCGCCGAGTGACCGCGGCGATCGCGCCTTCGTTCGCCCGAGACTTCCCGGACGATCCCGATCTCGCGCTGCTCGTGCGCGCGTTCCAGGAAGGCGACTTCGCGCACGTGCGCGCCGAAGCCCCGAAGCTCGCGGCGCGGTCCACCGACGCGAAGGTGAAGGACGCGGCCGCGCTGCTCGTCGCGCGCACCGAGGCCGATCCGCTCGCCAAGGGGCTCCTCGCGCTGACGCTGGCGCTCCTCGTCGGTCTCACCGCGTTCTGGCTCGCAAACTCCGGCCCCCATTCGGGCGAGGACGCCGCCAAACCGCCGCCGCCGGTCATCGAGCGGATCACCGACACGCCGGCCGTTCCCAACGCACCTCCCGCGCAACCCGCTCCTGCCACTCCTTCCCCCCAGCCCGCTGGGAGCTGATTTTCCCGCGGCGCGGTGGTACGCCGTTGCGCATGCTCGAGAGCCCGCGTGCCAAGGTCTTCGCGCTCGCCGTCGCCGTCACCCTGAGCGCGTCGTGCGGTTCATCGTCCTCGTCGTCCTCCTCGGGCGGCGCGGGCGGCCCCGCGCAGGCGCTCTTCGTCGTCCCCGCGAGCCTGGACGAGCTCGCCGACGTCCACTACCTGGACCACCCGTGGCCGAGCGATCTCCGCAAGGACGCCGACGGAACCGTGCACTTTGCAGGTTTGTACAACCCGCACCAGACCATCCTCCTCCGGGATTACCTCGACGCCGCCAAGGGGCTCGTCGACGGTTTCTCGACGGTGGGCGCCGCGTACCTACGCTTCACCGGCGACATCAACCCCGCGAGCCTCCCCCAGTCGCCGCAAGACTCGCTGGATCCGAAGTCGAGCCTCCAGCTCATCGACGTGTCGTCGAGCGAGCGCGGCAAGCGGCACCTCGTGCAAACGCTCTTTCGAAAAGAGGAGGGCGTCTACTGGCTCCCGAACACCCTCGCCGTGCTGCCGGCCCTCGGTGTGCCGCTCAAGCCCGCCACCCGCTACGCGCTCGTCGCGACGCGCACGCTGCGGAGCGCAGCCGGCCAGGTGGTGACGCCGAGCGCGGACCTCGAAGAAGTCCTCGGCACCCGAGCGCCGACGCCGCGTACCCTTGCTGCGCGCACGGCGTTCGGGACCGCGGTGGACGAGGTCGAGAAGGCAGGCATTGCGCGCGCAGACATCGCGCACCTGACCGTGTTCACCACAGTCGATCCGACCGCCGAGCTCTTCACCGTCAACGATCGCGTCCGCACCGACGTCCCCGCGCCGACCGTGAAGGACGGGACGTGGGCGCAGAAGGAGCAGACCGCCGCCTACGACGTCTACGAGGGCACCTACGGCCCGTCGCCGAACTACCAGGCCGGCAAGCTCCCGTTCGCGCAGAAGGGCGACGGCGGCGGCTTCGCGTTCGACGCGGCGAAGAAGCCTATCCTGCAGGGGACGTTCGATCTGCGCTTCGCCCTCGTCGTTCCGAACGCGCAGAAGTGCCCGGCCCCCGCCGCCGGCTACCCCGTCGTCCTCTACGCGCACGGCACAGGCGGCGACTACCGCTCGATGATCGACGACAAGACGAGCGACGCCCTCGCCCAGCAGTGCCTCGCGTCGATGGGGATCGACCAGATCTTCCACGGCACGCGCCCCGGCGCGCCGCCGGCGAGCGATCCGAACCGCGAGGGCAACATCCAGCTCCTCTTCTTCAACCTGAACAACATCGTCGCCGCGCGCACGAACGGGCGGCAGGCGGCCATCGACGTGACGCAGCAGGCGCGCCTCTTCTCTGACGCGCACACCGCGGTGCCGGCGACCGTGTCGCGCACCGGGCAGGCGATCGCGATCGATGGCGCGAAGGTGCTCTTCTTCGGCCACTCCCAGGGCAGCCTCAACGGCCCGCTCTACCTCGCCGCCGATCCCAGCGCACGCGGTGGCGTCCTCTCCGGCGCCGGCAGCATGATCGCCATCGCGCTCCTCGAGAAGACCAAGCCCCAGCCGAGCGTCGCGCAGGCCGTGAAGACCCTTCTTCGGCTGATCTCGGCGGACGAGCAGGCGGAGCTCTCCATCTACCACCCCGTCATGAGCTTCGCGCAGGCCCTCGTCGACGCGGTCGATCCGGTCAACTACGACGGCTACGTCTTCCAGCACCCGCGCGCCGGCAACGCGCCCAAGAGCATCTACGAGACCGAGGGGATCAACCCCGACGGCACCGGCGACTCGTACGCGCCGCCGCACGGGATCGAGATCGGCGCCGTGGCGCTCGGCCTGCCGCGCATGGCGCCGGGCGTGCGTCCGATCGCCGAAGCGGCGTTCGCGGGGCTCGTGGACGTGACGGTCCCCGCCGCCGGGCTCGCCGGCAACCTCGCCGGCGGAAAAGCGAGCGGCGTGCTCGCGCAGTGGTCTCCGCCGGGGAAGACGGACGGCCACTTCGTCGTCTTCAACGTCCCGCAAGCGCGCGCGCAGGCCGCCGCGTTCTGCAAGAACCTCGCGGACGATCCGGTCGGCAAGGTGCCCGCGCCCTAGACAACTCTACCTCCCTCCTGGTGGGTCGCTACCGTCGTTTGCCCGTTCGTACGAACGACGTTCGCTCTAAGACTCCGAGTCGCCGGCGAGCCAGCGGCTGAGCGTCTTGAAGTCGACGCCGAGCTTCTCGGCCGTCAGGAGCTTCTTTCCGCCGAGACGCTCGTACGCCCACGCGGCGTAGCGCCGTTGGAGCTCGCGCACGGGGATGATCTCGCCCGAGAACTCCATTTCGGCGGCAGGCGGACCGCGCTCGACGACGGAGGCCGGCAAGTCCGCGAGCGTCGCGACGGACGAACGACCGAGGAGGACGGCGCGCTCGATCACGTGCTCCAGTTCGCGCACGTTGCCGGGCCACGCGTGCTCGAGCACGCGCTCCACCGCTTCCGGCGAGAAGCGTTCGACCGGAGACTGTGGGTGCTTCTCTCGCGCAGCGGCGAGCGCGTGCTCGATGAGGGCCGGCAGGTCCTCACGCCGATGACGGAGCGGGGGTAACGCGATCGTGACGACGTCCAGTCGATACAGGAGGTCCTCGCGGAAGGTGCCTGCCGCGACCCGCTCGCGCAGGTTGCCGTGCGTCGCCGCGAGGATGCGCGTGCTCACGGTTCGCTCTTTGTTGGCGCCCACCGCGCGCACCGTTCCGCTCTCGAGGACGTGCAGGAGCTTTGCCTGGAGCGCGGGCGCCATCTCCCCGATCTCGTCCAGGAAGAGCGTCCCGCCGTCCGCCTCTTCGAGGAGCCCTGCGCGGCTCGACGTGGCCCCGGTGAACGCGCCCTTCACGTGACCGAAGAGCTCACTCTCCAGGAGATTTTCGGGGAGCGCCGCGCAGTTCACCGACACGAACGGCGCGGACGCCCCCCGCCCCTGCGCGTGGATGGCGCGCGCGACCAGGCCTTTGCCCGTTCCCGTCTCACCCACGATGAGCACGGGGGCGGTCGCATCGGCGACGCGCTCGACCAGATCGCACACCTCACGCATTCCCGCGCTCGAGCCGACCAGATTCTGGAGGCCGAACCGATCGCGGAGGGCGCGACGGAGAGTGGCAGCCTCCCGTCGCAGCGTCGACTCCGACAGCGCCTTCTTCAGGAAGAGGACGAGCTCGTCCACTTTGAAGGGCTTGGTCATGTAGTGGTACGCGCCCTGGCGAATCGATTCGATCGCGGTGTCCACCGCGCTGTACGCGGTCATGACGATGACCGGGCGCGACGGGTCGGTCCGCCGGGAGACGGCGAGAAGGCCGAGGCCGTCGAGCTGCGGCATGCGCAGGTCCGTCACCAGCGCGTCGATCGGCTCTCGTTCGAGGAGCGCCGCAGCGTCCCGACTCGAGGCGATCGGGGTCGCGTCGTAGCCCTGGTCGGCAAGGCCGTCGGCCAGCGTCTCCGCCATCGAGATCTGGTCGTCGACGACGAGGACACGGACGCGCTTGGCGGTCTTGCGGGTGGGCTCAGTCATGATCATCGTCACCGGCGGCAGCGGGAAGCTCGACCGACGCGCTCGTTCCTCGGCCGTTCGGTCCCGGACGAAGCGCGAGCGACCCCGAGTGATGCTTGACGATTTCGTTCGCGATCGCCAGCCCCAGCCCGGTGCCCTTCCCTTCCGGCTTCGTCGTGAAGAAGGGCTCGGTGGCACGCTCCGCGGCGGCGGCGGCAATCCCGATGCCGTCGTCGAGCACCTCGAACGCGACGCGCCCGTGCTCGGCGCGGACCGTCAGGTGAACCTTGCCGCCCTCCTCGCAGGCATCGCACGCGTTGAGGAGCAGGTTCACGAGCACCTGCTCGAAGAGCCGCGCGTCGCAGAGCACCTTGGGCGCATCGGTTCCGATATCGGTCGTCAGGCTCACCGATGCCTTGTCGAACCGGTGCTCCACGAGCTCCACGGCGGCCAGCGCCAGCCGCGTCGGATCGCAATGCGCGAGCGTCGGCTGCCCTCCGCGCGCCAGGGCGAGGAAGCCCCGAATGACCGCGTGGATGCGCTCCGTCTGCTGCACGATCGCCTCTACAGCCCGCTTGGTGCGTTCGTCGGTCTGCTTCGGGAGGAGCTGCTCCGCGCGACCGAGGATGACGCCGAGGGGTGTCGACACCTCGTGCGCGATTCCGGTGGCGAGCGCACCCATCGTCGCGAGCTTGTCCGCGCGCACGAGGCGTTCGTCGCGCTCGTTTCGGATCGTGGTCACCTCGAGCTCGTGACCGAGCTCGAGCTCCTTCCTTTGCGTGCGCATCGCCAGACCGCCGAAACCGAGGACGAGGCCGGACGCGAGCAGCACGCCGAGGACCAGACGCCAGCGGGCGCGCATGCCACGATCGCGCTCGAGCCGCGCCGTCGCCACGACGAATACAGCCCAGCGGCCCTGCGCGCCCGCATCGAACGCCTTGGTGCCCGCCATCGCGGTGCGCGCCGGCAACCCGAGCGCGTGGGCCTCTTCGCGCGACAGCCTGAAGGAGCCAGCGGAGGTCGCGGCCTCGAGAACCCTGGAGCGGACCATTTCCCCGTCGCTCGCGGCGAGACCTGCGATCCCGGGCCTCTGCACGAAGACCCGCACCGCTTGCGGGCGCTCGATCGAGCGGATCGCCGCAAGCAACCCCCCGGGGGGCTCGCGCGTCGCGTCCCCGGAGAACGAGCGGAGCCGCTCCTCGAGCGACGCCGTGAGGGACTCGGCCAGCGTGAGCTGCTCCTGCGCGAACTCGTCCAGTGCCGCCGTGGACTCCCGCTCCTCGTCCCAGTACGCGAGCGCTGTGACGGTCGCGATCGCGAGCAGCATCCAGGCGAGGATCGCGGGGACCCTCACCGGGCGCCCCAGACGAGTGACCGACCGCGGGGGAAGCGCCCCCGCGGTGCGGGAATCGACGAGCGCGAGGTCCATCGGTCACGACGGCCACGCAAGCCTTGGACCACCCGCCCTTCTCCGAGGGTTTCGCGGACCGGGGCCGCGAGGCTCCGCACCAACGGTTGGAAACTTTCCAACCGCGTCTGGAGAAACTCCCATCGATGGAGAACCACAGGACGATGTTTACCGGAAAATCCAGGCTGGCGTGGAGCATGCTAGGTGCGACGCCCATGATGGGCGCGTGCGCCAGACTCGTCCGGTCGGTCCCGCTCGCGCTCGCGGTGGCCGCGTCTTCCTCGAACGCCGCGGGCCAGGCTCCGGCACCGCCCCAGGCCGCCGAGCCCGCGCAAGGCCAAGCCTCGCCCGCGCCCGCGCGCGCGCTCTCTCTCCCTGACGCCATCGCGTACGCGCGGGCCCACCAACCCGCGGTGCGGGCGGCGCTCGCGCGCGTCGCAGCGCGAATGGCCGAGGCCGACGTGCCGCGCGCGCAGTGGAAACCGCTGATCGGGGTCACCGCGCAGCTGTTCGGCGCCACGGCCAACAACACGACGGGCACCTACGTGGCACCAGGGTTCATGGATATCCCGCGCATCGGCGGAACGCGCACGGCCTCGCCGGGAACGCTTCAGCCGTACGCCTCCACCTTCGTCGGCGTCTCCGCAATCCAGGAGCTCTTCGACTTCGGTCGGATCGCGGCCCAAGCGGCGGCGGCCGACGCGCTCGTCAACGTCGAAGCGCAGCGCGTACGCGTGGAGACCCTCGACATCACGTTCGACGTGGAGGAGGCGTATTTCGCCGTCTTTGCGGCCAAGGCCGTCGTCTCCGCGTCCGAAGACGCGTTCGAGCGCTCGCGTGCGCACCGCGACCTCGCGGCGGCAGGGGTGGACGCTGGGCTACGGTCCCCTATCGAGCGAACGCGCGCCGAGGCCGATCTCACCAGGTTCGACCTCGGACGGATTCGCGCCCGCGGGGGCCTGTCGGTGGCCCAGACCGTCCTGGCCGCGTCGGTCGGCGCGGCCGACGCGGCGCTCGACGTGGCCGGTACCGCGCCGACGCCGACCGAGATGCCCGCGCTGGCGCAGGCCATGGAGCATGCGGCGGCGCGCGATCCACGGATCCTCCACGTGCTGGCGGAGCTGAAGGCCGAGGAGGTGCGCACGCGCGCGATCGCGGCCGAGGGGCGGCCGGACCTTTCGCTCACCGGCACCCTGTCGGGGCGCGCGGGCGGAGCGCCCCCCTCGGGGAACGGAACTTCGTCGGACGCCAGCGGCTGGCTTCCCTACATCCCGAACTACAACCTCGGGCTGGTCTTCAGCTGGCCGCTGTTCGATGCGGCGGTGAGCGCGCGCATCGACGCTGGCCGCGCGCGCGAGCAGGTGCGACGCGAGGAGCTCGCGCAGGTCAAGCAAGAGCAGGTGGCCGCGATTCGGCTGGCGTTTGGCGCGGTCAGTGTCGCGCGCGCGGTGCTGCCTGGCCAGGAGCGCGCCGTCGAAGCGGCCCGCGCCAACTACGCGCAGGCCGACGCCCGGTTTCGCGCCGGCATGGGGACGAGCGTCGAGCTGGCCGACGCGGAGGCGCTCCGAACGGAGGCCGAGATCCAGCTCGCGCTGGCCCAATTTGCCGTTGCCCGGGCGCGCGCCGCCTTCGGGCGCACCATCGCGGAAGGGACATGAACGTGCAACCGTCAGAGCACCACGCGCAGCACCACGACCAGGCGACGAGGAAGCGCCCGGTCGTTCCGGTCGCGATCGTCATCGCGGTGCTCGCGGTGCTTGGCTTGGGCGCGCTGATGCTGCTGCGTTCGGAGTCGCGGATCAGCAAGATCGCGCTGAGCGCGAGCCCGCGCCCGGTGACCGTCGTGGAGGCGAAGGCGTCGACGTTTCGGTCCTCCCGCAGCTACGTCGGAACGATCGAGCCGTGGATCGAAGCCAAGGTCGGGCCTCAGCTCGTGTCGGCGTATGTCGACACGGTCCTGGTGAGGCCGGGGGCGCTGGTCAAGAAGGGAGACGTCCTCGCCACGCTCGACTGCCGCAACGCCAGCGCGACGAGCCAGGCCGTCGCGATGCAGGCACGCGCGCTGGACGAGCGCCAGAAGGCGCTGACCCACGAGGCCGCCCGCGTGCGGGGGCTTCTCGACGGCGGGTTCGTCTCCCCCAATGAGGCCGAGCAGAAGACCGCCCAGAGCGCCGAGCAACAAGCGCAGCTCCTCGCGACGCAGGCGAGGCTCCTCGGGAGCTCACTGGAGGTCAACGATTGCATCCTGCGAGCCCCGTTCACCGGCGAGGTCGCGACCCGCTCGATCGACCCGGGCGCGTTCGTACGTCCGGGGATGGCGCTCGTGTCCGTCGTCGACCGCACGACCGTCCGCGTGACGGCGGACGCACCCGAGGTCGACTTCACCGTCGTCGCGCCGGGCACGAAGGTCGCGGTCCACGTGCTCTCGACGAAGAAGGACTTCGACGCGCTCGTCTCGCGGCGCGCACCGAGCGCCGACCCGTCGACGCGGACCCTTCATTTCGAGCTCGACGTCTCCGACCCCGAGCGCACCATGCCCGTGGGGACGACCGCCGAGCTCCGCATCGAGATCGGCGAGCCCGTGGCGGCGACCGAGGTGCCGCTGTTCGCGGCGTCCATCCGCGGCACCAAGGCGAGCCTCTTCGTCGTCGAGGGCGACGTGGCCCGCGCGCGTGTCGTCCCCATCCTCGGCGAGATCAGCGGCGTCCTTTACCTCGAGATCGCGCTCGCTCCGGGTAGCCACGTCGTGACCGAAGGGCGCGCGCTCCTCAGCGATGGGGACCGCGTGAAGGCCGCCTCGCCCCCCGCGGCGGATCCGAAGGGAGCGAAGCCGTGACCGGCCTCTCTCTCCGCAATCCGATCGCCATCTTGATGCTGTCGATCGCCGTGATCGTCTTCTCGATGGTCGTGACGCCGCGAATGAGCGTCGATACGTTTCCCGAGCTCACGCCGCCGGTCCTCGTCGTCGGCACACTCGCCCCCGGGCTCGGTCCCAAGGACGTCGAGAAGACCCTCACCTGGCGCATCGAAAAGTACGTGAGCGCGACGCCAGGCGTCGACCACGTGGAGAGCGTCTCCCGCAACAACCTGAGCATCGTCTACGTTTGGCTCAAGTGGGGGACCGACCTCAACTCCGCGCAGACCCTGGTGCAGCAGCAAACGGCGTTCGCGATGTCCGCCGTCCCCAAGTCGCTTGGCGTTTTGCCACCCTTCGTCCTCCAGTACGATCCGTCGAACGCGCCGGTCGTCCAGGTCGCGGTCTCGGGCGGCGGGTTCACCGGCGCGCAGCTCTACGACTACGCCCTCAACACGATCGAGCCCATCCTGGAGGGCATCCCCGGCGTCGCCAGCGCGTCGCTCAATGGCGGGCGGCAGCGCCAGATCAACATCGTCATCGACCCGGTCGCGGCGCAGGCCCGAGGGATCACCTCGACCGACATCGCCGCGGCGGTCGCCCAGTCGAACGCCCTGCTCCCGTCCGGCGCGTTCATCTCTCCGAAGTTCGACGCCAACGTCTATACGAACGCCGTCCCCGAGCGCGTGTCCACCATCGGCAACGCGCTCGTGAAGCTGCGCGACGGCAAGCCGGTCCGCATCCGGGACGTGGCGCGCGTCGAGGATGGCGGAAGCCCCGAAACCCAGGCGGTGTCCGTCAACGGCCACGACGCGGTGTACCTGAACGTCCTCCGCGTCCCCGGCGGCAACACGCTCGACATCGTCGAGAGCGTGAAGAAGGCCGTGGCCACCCTGAAGGATCTCCCTCCCGGCGTCGAGGTGAAGGCGGTCTTCGACCAGTCGACGTTCGTGCGGACGACGTACGACGGGCTCAAGCGGGAGGTCGTTCAGGCGCTCGTCCTCATCGCGCTCGTCATTCTGCTCTTCCTCCAGAGCGTCCGCGGGACGCTCATCGTCTCCGTCGCGATTCCGCTCTCGTTCGCCATCACGCTCATCGTTCTTTATGCGACCGGGCAAACGCTCAACGCGTTCACGCTCGGCGGCCTGACGCTCGCCATGGGGCGCCTCGTAGACGACGCGGTCGTGGTCCTCGAGTCGATCCATCGCCACCAGCGCACGGGAGCGAGCCCCTACCGCGCCGCGCTCGATGGCACGAACGCGGTGGCGCTGCCGGTGCTCGCGTCGACGCTCACGACGATGGCCGTTCTCCTTCCGGTGCTCCTCCTGGCCGGGCTCGCCAAGAAGCTCTTCGCCCCGCTCGCGCTCACGGTGGCGGTCGCGATGACGGCCTCCTATTTCGTGAGCGTCTGCGTCACGCCCGTCGCGTGCAGGTTCTTTCTCGGGCACGCCGAGCACGGACGGATCGGCAAGCTCGTCGAGTCGTTCATCGACCGGATCGCAGGCGGCTACGCCAGCGTGCTGCGCGTCGCGCTGCCGTACCGCTTCACGATCATCGGAGCCTGCGCCGTTCTTACGGTGGGCGCCGGCTGGGCGTCGGGGCGACTCGCCAGCACCTTCTTCCCCGAGATCGACGAGTCGATGGAACGCGTGTACGTGCGCCTTGCGCCTGGCACGTCGCTGCAGGAGTCGTCACGGAAGATCATGGCGATGGGCAAGACCCTCTCCGAGGAGCTGCCGGAAGGCAACGTCGAGCTCGTCCTCACCAACGTCGGGTCGCCCAACAACGCCCGAAGCGCCATGACGAGCCCGAACAACGGACCGCACATGGGCTTCATTCGCCTCGCGCTCGTGGACGCCGAGAAGCGCCGCCTCTCGCAGCGCGAGCTCGCCGACAAAATGCGGGAGATCCTGAACCGGCGCTACCCGGGCGTCGAGTTCCTGCAGTGGCCCGGTGGTCTCGTGGCGAGCGTCTTCGCCAACGGCTACGTCGCGCCGCTCGTCGTCGAGGTCCGCGGCGACAACCTCGCCGATCTCGACGAGCAGGCGCGCGCCGTCGCCGAGGTGGCGCGCACCGTCCCAGGCGTCGTCGACGTCCGCGTCTCGATGCAGAACGACTACCCCGAGGTGCGGGTGGAGACGGTCCGCGAGGAGGCTGGGCTCGTGGGCGTCACCTCCCGAACCGCCGCGCAGACGACGCTCGATGCCACGCTCGGCAACATCAACACGCCGAGCGTGTGGATCGATCCCAACAACGGGCAGTCGTACTACGTCGTCACCTACTACGACGGCAGGGCGGTGACGGATCCCAACGCGCTCGCCCAGATTCCCGTTCGGCTCAGCGACGACGGCAAACCGGTTACGCTCGGGGCGTACGGTCGAGTGAGGCGCTCGGTCGGTCCCATCGCCGTCGAGCGCAACCAGCTGAAGCGCGCCGCGCACGTCCTGATGCAGACCGAGGGCCGGGACATCGGCAGCGCCGCCGCCGACCTGGAGCAGAAGCTGGCGACCGACCCGCGCACGCGAAACGTCCACGTCGACTTCGTCGGGCAGGTCCAGCTCATGAGGAGCACCTTCTCGGGTCTCGGCGTCGCCATCGCTCTGGCGATCATGGTCGTGTTCATGATCATGGCAGCGCAGTTCAAGTCGGTGCGCCTGCCCTTCGTGATGCTCTTCACGATCCCTGTGTCGCTCGTCGGGATCGTCATGGCGCTCATGGCCGCCGGGCAGGGCTTCTCGATCACCGCGCTGATGGGGATCTTGATGGTGGTCGGCATCGCGGTCTCCAACGGCATCCTGATGGTCGACGACGCGAATCGCCGCCTCACCCACGGCACCGACAAGCTGGAGGCCATCCTCCTCGCGGCGCGGTCGCGCTTCGTCCCCATCGCGATGACGAGCCTCGCCACGGTGATCGGGCTCATCCCCACGGCGATGGCCCTCGAGAAGGGCACCGAGGCGAACCAGCCCCTCGCGCTCGCCGTCGTCGGCGGTCTCACCTCGTCGACGATCCTGTCGCTCTTCCTCGTACCGGTGATGTTCCTCTTCTTCGCGAAGAGGCACTCCGCGGCCCACGGAGACGACGAGGCGGCAGCGCTGCACGGGCCGCACGGCGCCGACGCGCGCCCTGCCTAGACCGGATCCCGCCGCTTCAAAAGGATGAGGAGCGCGAGCATCATGAAGAGCGTCATCCCGTAGAGGACCCCGAGCGGCACCGCCGCCTGATCCCACTCGATGAAGCCCCAAGCGCCGGCGATCGTGTCGCTGGCCATCTGCGCTGTCGCGCAGTCGAAGTGTCCCGCCTTCACGAAGTCGGGCGGGCTCGTGAGCCCTGGCTGGTGGAGATCGATGTTCCAGGCCGGCTGCTGGGCGATGGCGCTGCGCTCCCACGCGATCGAGCCCTCGAAGCCCCAGCGCGCCGGCATCACGTACATGAGCGGACGCAGCACCGGGTTCGTCGTCATCGGCACCATCAGGCCGCCCAGGACGACCTGGGGGATGAGCGCGATCGGCGTGAGCGCCATCGCCGCCTCGGCGCTGGCCACGACCGTCGAGAGGAGCAGGCCCAGCGCGGTCGCGTTCATGCTCACGGCGACCATCGCCATCAGCTCCATGAAGAACGCCACCGGCCCACCCTCGAAGCCGAGCGTGAAGAACACGATCGACAGGAGCATCGTGCACTGGATGAGGCACACGAAGGAGAGCAAGACGTATTTGCTCATCACGTAGTTGAAGAGGTTCAGGTTCACCATGCGCTCGCGCATGTAGATCGCGCGCTCGGTCACGATCTCGCGGGCGGCGTTGCTCGTGCCGAACCAGACGCAGCTGACGACGACGAAGAACATCGCGCCGGTGTGGTCGGCGGTCGGCTTCATCTGGCTGAGGAGGTTCGACGCCGAGCCGGCGCTGGGGTTTCGCGTCTGGAGATCCTGGAGCGCCCCGAGGCACCAGAACGGCACCGCCTCCTTCTGCCCGCCGAAGACCATCGCGAGCATGAGCCCGATGACCGGCGCCTGGAGGAACATGATCGCAGCGCCCGCGCGGTCGCGGATCTTCACCTTCCAGTAGCGCGAGAGGAGGAGCGACAGCTGGCGGAGGAGGGCGACGCTGCTCCGACGGGGGACGCCGCGCGCCGCGGGCTCGGTGCCCACGGCGCGGTTGCCCGAGAACATCTTCTGAAAAACGGGGTTATTGGGCTGGAAGAATTCGCCCCGCCACTGCCGCGCCGCCTCGAGGCGCGCGGTGTTTCGCGAGACGGTCGGGTCGACGCGCTTCATCTCCTCGAGCGCGGCGCGCTCGCGGAGGTTCAGCATGTCGAACATGTCGCGCGGGTTGTCGAGGCGCTTGTGCGCCGTCGTCGTGTACTGGCGGTAGGGACTGTTCTCGCGCTCGATGAGCGAGCCGAAGAAGCGGTACGCGCTCTCGTTGGCGGGCCCGAAATACGTGGGGATACCGCCGTAGCCCATGATGAAGGCGAGGTTGAATTTTTCGAACTCGTCCTTCGCGGGCTGGTGGATCGTCATGACGATCGTCTTGCCCGTCTTCTTCGTGAGATCGTGGAGCAAGTTGATCAGCGCGGTCGTGTCGTCGGCGGCGAGGCCGCTCGTGGGCTCGTCGAGGAAGAGGATGACCGGATCGGTCACGAGCTCGAGCGCGATGTTCACGCGCTTGCGCTGACCGCCGGACAGGACCTTCTTCTCGGGCTTGCCGATCTGCAGGTTCTTGACGGCCTCGAGGCCCAGATCGCGGAGCGTCTGATCGACGCGCTCGTCGATCTCCTTCTCGGTGTAGTCGGGCGGGAGGCGGAAGCGGGCCGAGTATTTCACCGCCTCGAAGACGGTGAGCTCCGGGTGCACGATGTCGTCCTGCGGCACGTAGCCGATCGAGCCGCGGAGCGCGTCGTAGATGAGGTAGAGATCCTCGCCGTTGATGCGGACCTGGCCGCTCGTGGGCGGCAGGTAGCCGTTCAGCGTGAGGAGCAGCGTCGTCTTGCCGGCGCCGCTCGGACCCATGAGCGCGATCATGTCGCCGGGGAGGGCCTTGAACGACACGTGGTCGAGCAGCACCTTCTGCTGCGCCGTGTTGTCGCGATCGGGGACGGAGAGAAACAGGTCCCACGCCTCGATCTCGTAGAGGGGCTTGCCCGCCCACGACGCCTGGTCCTCGACGACGACGTTGACCTGCTGGCCCGCCACTTGGATGACGAGCGGCATCGGGCCGATGAAGATCTTCTCACCGTTCGCGATCGGCACGCGCTCGCCGGCGGGGATGCGCTGGCCGCGGACGAACGTGCCGTTGGCGCTCTTCAGGTCCTCGAGGAAGAGCTGGCCGCCGACGTTGATGATCTGCGCGTGGCGGGAGCTCGCCTGCGGGTGGGGAACGACGATCTTGTTGTCGGGCGTGCGGCCGATCGTGATGACCGACGACTCCAGGCTCTCGAGCGAGAGCTCGCCGATGATGGTGCGGTGCTTGCGCGGGCTAGCGTCGGCGGCGGGCGCGCCGGCCTGAGGAGGCGTGGGTGCCGGTGCCGGCGCAGGGGCCTGGCCGAACCCGCCCAGGCTCGCGGCGAGCGGCGCGGCGACGGAGACCGGCCCGGCGCCGCCCTGCTGCGCGGCCGCTTGCGCGTACTGGACGAGCACGGCGACGGGGACGGGGACCGGACCGAAGGTGAGAAAGCCGTTGGGATCGAGGGGCGTCGGTGTGTTCGCAGGGATGCGCTGGCCTCCGACGTACGTTCCGCTCGTCGAGCCGTGATCGGTCACGACCATGCGATCCAGCATGACCGTCGCGTGGAGCGAGCTCACCGCCGCGTGCGCGACGACGAGCGACGCGCGCCCCGCCTCGCGGCCGATGATGACGTGACCGCGGGGCGCCGCCGCCTGGCCCGGCGCCATGAGCATCATCGCGATCGCGGGGTGCGACAGCGGCACGGGCGTCTGCCCGGCGACGAACTGCGTGCGAAAATCGAAGGGAACTGGCTGCCCGGGCGGCGCCGGCGCGCCGTTGGCCGTGCTCGGCCCCGCGCCGCCGTCGACGTAGGCGAGCTGCCCGTTCTGCTTCACGATCCGGGCATGCTGAGGAGCGACGCCTGGCCCCTGGAGGAGCACGTCGCTGCCGGGAGCGCTGCCGATGGAAATCTGCTCTTTTCCGAGCCCGGGGATCATCGGCTCCGCACTGTAACAGGTTCAGGCAACTTCCAAAGTCCCTTGATTCCGCGAACATGCGAGCAAGTATGGGCGCCCGGCATTTGTAAGCTACACTTGTCCGGATGCTCGCGGCGTCCCCGTTCCGAGCCCTCGCCGGCTCGTTGCTCGTGTCGCTGTTCTTCACGCCGCGCGTGGAGACGGAGCAGACCCGTGATCGGGCGTTCGAGTCGCACACGCTCGCGCCGGCGGAGAAGGAGGCCAAGGATCTCCTGGGCCCACCGGTCCCCTGGGCCGCGTCGCTCCCCGAGGTCGCCGTGCAGTGCGGGAACACCAACGCGACGGCGGGCGTGCGCCTCTACCGCACCGACGGCGTCCTCGACGAGACGGCGTTCGACGCGTTCCTCCAGACCGTGGCGGAGAACGACGACGTCCGCACCATCAACGAGCGGACGGTGCGCCTCGCCTTCAAGGCGGCCTACCACTTCAAGTCGCCGAAGCTGACCGTCGTCTCGTCGTGGCGGCGCGGCCACGGCCCCCACTCGACGGGCGACGCGCTCGACTTCCGACTCGAGGGCGTCGGCGCCTCGCGCCTGGCGGCATACCTGCGCACGCTCCCGCGCGCCGGGGTTGGAATCTACACGCATCCGCAGACGCAGTACGTGCACCTGGACGCGCGCGATCAAAGCTTCCACTGGCTCGACGCCTCGCCGCCCGGCAAGACGTGGCGCGAGGCGGCACTCGGCGACAAGAAGCGCGACGAGCGCGATCTGGCGTGGACCGAGGACATGGATCTGCCGACCGACCCGCCGGCGAAAGATCTCGCGAAGAAGTGACGGCGACCCGGCCGGGCGACCGTACGCGTAGCCCAGCCCGCTTACCGTCCGCGGCAACGTCAGGGCACGACGAGCGATTCGTCGCGCCCGCGGAGGTCGACTGCCATCGTCGCGTGCCCCTCGCTCGGCGCGGACTTCGGGCGCGCACGGAGGACGGCGCCGCGCTCTCGCCACCACGCCCGCGCGGCCTCGACGTCGTACCTCGCCGCGTCCCCGCACGCGAGCAGCGCCTCACGCAGCGCGTGTGCCGTCGCGGGACGATCCTCCCGGCGCTTGGCCAGGCAGCCGAGCACCACGCCCTCGATGTCCTGCGCCAGCGGCTTGCCCAGCCGCAGTGACGGCGCGACCGGCGCCTCCAGGAGGTGCTTGCTGCACACCTCGAGGACCGTCGCGCCTTCGAAGACATGCTGTCCGGTGAGCAGATAGTAACCTACGGCGCCGAGCGCGTAGAGATCCGCGCGCGCGTCGACGGAGTCCGGCGCCATGATCGCCTCGGGCGCCATGTACATCGGCGTCCCGGTGATCGTGTTCGCGTTCGTGACCGCGGCTTCACCTTTCTCCGGCGCGAGCGTCCTCACCAGACCGAAGTCCACGACCTTCACGACGTCCGATTCATCGGCGCGCTCCGTGAGCACGAGGTTCGCGGGCTTGATGTCGCGATGAATCAGCCCGAGCGCGTGCGCTTCGGCGAGGGCGCCGCTCGCCTGCGCGAGAACGTGAATCGCGCGTGCCGGCGAGAGCGGCCCGTCCGACTCGACGAGCTCGTCGAGATCGAAGCCGTCGAGATACTCCATCACGTAGTAAAAGACGCCCTCCGCGCTCCGGCCGTAGTCGAAGATCGAGATCGTGTTCGGGTGCGCAAGGCGGCTCGTTTGCTGCACTTCGCGCTCGAATCGCGCGAGGTCCGTCGGGCCCGTACGATCCGGCAAGAGGAGCTTGATCGCCGCCGGCCGCCGCAGCATCGCGTGCGTCGCGCGGTAGACGACGCCCATGCCTCCCTCGCCGAGCTTCTCCTCGAGCGTGTATTGGCCGAGGCGCCTGTTGTCGCTCGCCTGCTTGCGCAGCCCATACAGCGCTCGCGAGAACGCGGTCGCCATGGCTACTGCGACCGCCCACCAGATGAAGCAGTAGACCGTCATGCTCGGGGCGATCTGGCCCACGGCGGCGTTCTTCGGGAGGAGACCCACGGGCGGCTCATGCAGCGCGGGATCCCAAGCGCGGTACGCGAGGAAGACGCACGTGAGGAGCGGCAACGTCATCAGAGAGGCGACGACCAGCATGCGCCGCGCGGTGGACGGTACGTAGACCGCGTACCCGAACAGCATGTACGTGAGCGCGCCACGGACTACCGATTCCGGCGTCGAGACCAGCGGCAGCACCAGCGCCATCGCCGAGAGCGCGCCGGTGCCGACGAATAGCGTCGAGAGCTCGACGGTAAGGACGAACGCGCGCGTCCTCGGCGCGCCGCGCAAGAGGAGCCACAGAGCGGCGAACGTGACGCTCGCCAGGAGGGGCAGCACCGAGACGAGACTGAACAGCGTCGCGCGATGCAGCCAGAGCGAGAAGCCGATGTTCAGCCCGGGGTAGAGCAGGCAGACGACTGCCAGCACACGCCCGAACCTGGAGAGCCGGCTCTGCCACAGCTCGTGTTCGATCGCGGCGCCGGTGGGGTCCATGCGGGGACTATACGCTCGCTCACGTCGAGGGCGCGTCCGCATCAGGGTCGTGCAAGCGCCGGCGCTCGTCGAGGCTGAGGCGTATCGCGTCGCGCGACTTCAGGAGAGCCTCGAGCGAGCTCGTGCTCGATCGACGCGAAATCGACGTCGCAGCGTCGACGCGTGCCAGGAGCGCGGTGCGCACGTCGACCGGCAGCACGACGTCCAAGTACTCCAGCGCGACGCCGCGGAGGCTGCGGTCCTTCCCCACGATCGCGCCGTACGCGAGCTGCATCGGCACCAGCTCGAACGTCAGCGAGAGCATGTTGAACGCGTGCTCCAGCGCCCGCGGTTCGAGCTCCGTCTCGCCGCCACCCGCATCGAGCTCGCGTCGCGCGCGTGCGAGCATCTGTTTCGAGTCGAACTGGAGCTCGCCGTTGGCTTCGCGCATGCCGAGCAGCACCCGGCCGCACGCGTAACGCACCTCGAGCTCGGCGGTGTCGAGGGCGAAGACGAGCGTCTGAGCCGCGCGAGGCGACGACACACCGCGCAGGAGTCGCGCCGCGCGCCGGCGAAGGAGCACCGGACGCCCCTCGTCGAGCACTGCATCCACGAGCGTTCCGATGATCCGCGGGACGAGCGGCGCGAGCGCGAGCATCGCGTCGCGCGCGACGTCGTCTCTTGGCAAGAGCTCGATGAGCTCCCCCGCGAGCGGCGCCAGGTCCGAAGCGTCGCTTCGAAGCGCAGCGCGTACGGTCTCGGCATCTGGGGACCGCAGCGCGCTCATCAGGTGCACGCGTTCTTCGAGCGACGGCGCGGTCACTTGCGGGTGCTGCCGGGCCGCGATTTGCGCGAGCAACACCGCACGATCGACCCCTTCCAAGGTCTGCGACCGCGTCCTCAGCGTGGTGGCGTCGACGACGCTCAGGGGGTCCAGCTGCAGCACGCCCGAGCGGAGGCGCTCCGCCAGCGTCATGACGTACCCATGCTGTAGCCGATATGCGACGAGGAGCTGCACGAGCGCCGCGAGGATGGCGCAGATCGTAACCGCGCGCACGGTCGACTGCGGGAGCACGGCGATGAACATCAGCGTGAGCGCGCTGCCGATCATCGCGCCGGCGCGATCGGAGGTCACGTCGATGGAGGTCTTGGTCGGCCTCTTGAGCGCTTGGGGCACCGGCGTAAAGAGCACCTCGTACGCGGAGCGAAAGAGTGACGCGCGCAGCACACCGTCGGCGCCGCGCTGGAGCGCGACCGTGAACAGCGAAGGTAAGCCCAGCGCGAGCAGCCCCAGCGAGATCACGGCGCCGGGCAAGAGGGCAATGGTGCCGCCGAGCCCGAGCCGCGCGAGCGCGAGCCGATTGGTCGAGGACTGCACCAGGAAGGAAACGACGCCAATCGCCGTTTGGAAGATCGCGAAAAACGAGAGCAGCCGGGCCCCGGTTCCGTATGCCGCCGTCGCTTGCGCACCGAGCGCGTAGTCGAGGAGCGACTGGATGATCGCGCCCACGAGCACGGTCAGCGCGAGAAGGCGCAAGTACGGAGTTTCGCGCATGACGGCGAACGTGGACGGGCGCGGCGCGCCGCTGGGCAGCAGCTCTCGCGCAGCGTGCGAGCCGCGCGCGAGCGCTCGCGTGCCCCACGCGCAGACGAGGCTGAGCACCATCATGAGGAGGAGCATGGTCGCAACGCCCGTCACCTTGGACGCGCCCCATGCGAGACCGCCCCCGATCACCCCGCCGAGCGCACCGCCCGCGCTGACGCGACCCACGACCTGCTTGGCGTCATGGGGGTCGAAGGTCTCGCTGACGACGGACCAGAACGCCGACACGATCGTCGCGCCGACCGACGCCACGTGGACGTAGAGGATCATGGCGACCGCCGCCTCGAAGCGCCACGAGAGAGCCCACTCGGCGAGCAGCCCGACGGCGTGGAGCACGAACGCCACCGGCACCACGCGCGCGGGACCCCACCTTTGAATGAGCTTCGTCAGGAGCGCGACGACGAGGCCCGACACGAGCGCGGCGACGATCATCACCACCGGTAGGCGCGCCACGGGGAAGTGCGATAAGAACATCGCGTCGCGCGTCGCGCGACCGATGACGTGCTGCGCGACCAGGGCAGCGGCCGCGATCGTAGCCGTCGCGGGTGCACGGGACTCGGTCATGTCTCCGCCGAGCACCCGAGGACGCGCTCGACCACTACCGATCCGTCCGCGTCGTTCGTCATGACGTCATGAGATCTTGCTGAGTATCGCTGTTTACGCGGCTCCGTCAAACCGGCTCGCGGCAACGAAAGCGGCTCAAGAATCGTGATTGCCGACCGCGATGGTCCTGGGCTCGCCGATGCTCGGAGTCGGGTCACCCCCGAGCTCCGCTTTGTGGCTGTTCCACCAGACTTCCGCGCTCTCGGCGTTCCACGGCACGACGATGCACGCGTCGAGCCGTCGCCGGAGCTCGGCCGCGCTCTGCGGACGGCGATCGGGCTCCTTCTCGAGACACGCGAGGACGACCGCTTCGAGCTCGGGCGGGACGGCGACGCCGCGGGCCGACAAGGGCTCGGGGTTTTGATGGAGGTGCTGGCTGCAAATTTCCACGATCGACTTGCCGTCGAACACCTCGCTCCCCGCGAGCAGGTAGTAGGCGACTGCACCGAGGGCGTAGATGTCGGTACGGGCGTCGGCGGAATCGGGCGCGAGGATCGACTCTGGAGCCATGTATTGGGGAGTGCCGGTCAGGGTGTTGGCGCCGGTCAGGCTGGCGTCTCCGCCGACCGCGAGCTCTTTTACGAGGCCGAAGTCGAGCAGCTTCACCACGTCGCGCTCTCCGCCTTGCATGCAGAGCATGATATTCGCGGGCTTGATATCGCGATGGATCAGGCCGCTGGCGTGCGCTTCGGCCAGCGCTCCGCAAGCCATCGTCAGGATGCGCATCACTCTGCCGGGCGCCTGCGCGCCGTCGACCGCGACGATCCGCTGGAGGGTCGCGCCGTCGAGGAGCTCCATGGCGTAGTAGAAGACGCCGTCGTGGGTGCGCCCGTAGTCGAATATCGTGATGGTGTTCGGGTGCGTGAGACGCGAGGTCAACTGGACCTCACGCTCGAAGCGAAGGAGGCTGCTGGCGGCGACGTTGTCGGCCCTCATCAGCTTGAGTGCCGACGGGCGCCGCATCATGCCGTGACGGGCCCGGTAGACTTCCCCCATTCCGCCTTCGCCGATCTTCTGTTCGAGCACGTACTGGCCAAGCCGACGGGCTTCGCGAACCTCGACCCGCAGTCCGTAGATGACCCGCGAGAGGACGGTGCACGTGATGATGACGTAGCCCCAGAGCATTGCGGCGGTCGCGGGCAGCCAGGGATAGGCGTTCGAGTCGAGCGCGCGCGTGGCGAGCGCGCCGGCGGCGGTCGCCACCAGGAACGTAGACGCCACGAGCGGGGCGCCGACCATGGCGGTGACGATTGCCGTGCGACGAGGGGCCGACGGGACCAGGGCGGCGCGTATGGCGAGGAGCAGGCCGATTCCAGCCACGTGGAGCATCAAAATGTAGCCGTCGGTCATCAGCACTCCCTCGTCGGTGACGAAGGAATGCTCGCGCGCGAATGCGCCCACGACGTAGCGTCCGAGCAACGCGCTTGCCGTCACGTTGATCAGCAGGCCGCCGCTCTCGATCGCATGAGAGAACCGAACGGACCGCTGCCCCCGCGTACATAGCCACCAGAAGGTGCCCGCCTGGGCGGTCAGCGCCACACCGACCACCAATTCCGCGCCCGGCTTGACGACCGCTCCGATGGCACCGAGCCCGGTGCTGAGCAGACTGATGAAGAACATCACCTTCCAGAAGAGCGCCACCCTGGTCTGCAGGAGCGCGCGGCTCTCCTCGCTGTTCTCGCTGACGGGTGATGCGCTCCGACTCGGCATGGCATCACTATCGACCGACGACGCTCCGATAGCGACGCCGCATTTGGCCCCGTGGACGAGAAGGGCAACAGTGATCTTGTCGGCGCGGAGCTCAGCGTCGGCGCGGGCGGCCCCCGTCGAGGGGGAGCAAAGGCTCGAGCGCGGCGTCGACCTCGGCCGCGGGCAAGGGCGGCGCGGAGGGCACTGCGCTCGGGTCCATCGGCCGGAGCTCCACCTCCGGATGCATGACCTTGTGGGTGGGCAGCGGCTCGACGACGGGCGGGGCGGCGCGGTGGGCGCCGCCGCGCTCCATGTGCGTGACGATGGCGACGATCGCGGCGGCCGCGCCGACGAGCAAGACCGCGACGGCGACGGCGGTGACGATCGCGCGGCTCCGCACGCCCGAGCGCGTCTCGACCGCGGTGCGGGGAGGCGGCGACGGAACCTGGATCAGCGTGCCCGTCGGCGACGTGCCGGCGCTGTGCGGGTTCGTGTCGATCACGGTCTTGGCGAGCGGCTCGCGGCGGGCCCGCGCGCTCTCCTTGGTGCGGACGACCGCGGCCGTGATGTTGTCGTGCCCGCCGCGTGCGTTCGCGAGATCGAGGAGCTGCCCGGCGGCTTGCGGTGCCGGAGCGTCCCCGGCGACCGCCATGATGTCCCCCGGCGAGAGCATATCGCTGAGCCCGTCGGAGCAAAGGACGAGCACATCGCCGGCGACGAAGAGGACCGGCTGCGGTTTCACGTCGACGTCCACGTCCGGACCGATGCCGAGCGCGCGGAGGATCTTGTTCGCCTCGGGGTGGCGCGCCGCGTCCATCGGCGACAAGATCCCTTCGTCGACGAGGCGCTGCACCATCGAGTGGTCCTTGGTGAGCTGAAAGACCTGACCGGCGTGGACCAGGTACGCGCGGCTGTCGCCGACGTGCGCGATCTCGATGCCGTCCTCGTGCACGAGCGCTGCGACGACGGTGCTCCCTGGTCGCCCGCCTCCCCCGCCCTCTTCCACCGGCGTCGTCATCGTGAAGACGCGCCGGTTCGCCTCGCGGAGCGCGTGCGCAAGGACGTCGCGGCCGATCGCGGCGTCGTCGGCACGCGCGAACGCCTCCTGGATGGTGCGGATCGCCAGCTCGGCCGCCTCGCGACCGCCGGCGTGGCCGCCCATGCCGTCGCACACCACGACGAGCCGCCCGAAGCGCGTCTCCTCCTCGACGCAGGCGTCCTCGTTGACCTGCTTGTCTGGGTCGCGACCTGGGTCGGTCTTGAGCGCGATCTCGAGGGCGACGGGCCTCACGTGTCCACGCGCACGCTGAACTCGATCGGGCCGAAGCGCAGACGCGAGCCGCCCGGCACCGGCACCCACTGGCTGGGCGCGATGCGCGTGTTGTCGATCCACGTCCCGTTGTTGCTACCCTCGTCCCTGGCGAAGAGGCGCGCGGTCTCGAACTTGAGGGTGGCGTGCACGGCGCTCACGCGCGGCTCGTTGATGAGCACGGGGCACTGCGCAGCGTCGCGGCCCACCTTGATCTCCGCGCCGGGGAGGATCGAGAACTGTCCGGGCGCGCCGACGATGGTGGCGCTGGCCGCGGCGTTCGCGTAGGGGCTCTGCGGAGGCTGCAGCGGGGGCGCGTGCATCGCGCCGGTCAGCGGGAACGTGGGAGCGGCGACCGCCGCCCCGGCTCCCCCTCCTGTGATGCTGGCCGGAAGAGGTTGGCCACACGAAAAACAAACCGACGATTGGCCTAGGGTCGCCATCGTCGGCATCTGGCACGTCGGGCATTTGACCTGAATGACCTGTGGCGCGCCGCCACCCCCACCGCTGCCGGTGATGGGGGTACCCACGGGCGGCGCGCCGTAGACTTGCGGCGGCGGGCCCTGGGCCGCGGCGATCGGCCCGGCCTGCATGCCCGCGTGCGGGCTGCTCATCATGTTCCCCGGCGGCGAGCCGTAGCCACCACCGCCGCCACCAGCGCCATACGGCGGACCGCCGGCGACGACCGGCGCCGGCGGGGGACCCGCCCGGCCCTTCTTGCCGCCGCCGCCACCGCCTCCGCCGCGCATGAGCACGAGCACGAGCAGCACGATGACGACGATGAGCCCCACGACGCCGAGGATGAAGACGATGTTGAACGGCTTTTTCTGGGCCTTGAGCGTGAGCACGCTCTTCTCGTCGTGCCCGCTGCCGCGGTGCGCCTTGTTGTCGTAGATGACGACGCGCGCGACCGTGTTGTCGCCGTTGCCCTCGAGGACCTTCTCGTCGTCGGGTACGTCGAAGATTGCGAAGGCGTCGTTGGCGTCCAGCGACTGCCCGCGCATGCCTTGCTGGATGAGCTGCTGCATCGCCTTCTTGGCGAGCTCGGGATCCTGCGAGTTTGCCTGTGGGCTCGGCTTGGTGCCGGCGGGGACGAAGTACGCCTCGGCGCGCCCCTTGTCACCGCCCCAGCAGAAGTCGCCGTACACACGCATCTTGCCGCCCGGGTAGATGGGCGTGGCGTCGGTCTCCGCCTTGGTCCGCTGGAGGTTGACGTCGAGCGGCCACTGCGTCGGATCGATGCCGATCGGGACCTCCTTGAACGTGCCGTCGGGGAGGATCTGCGGCTTGGTGTTCACGAAGACGAGGTTGAACGTCTGCTCGAGCGTGGGGTTCAGGCACGACACGCGCCATTTCACGATCCACATCTCGTTGAAGCGTTTCTTGACGATCGTGATGATCGCCTTGCCCTTCGCGTCGCCCTGCCCGGGCCGCACGATGTCGTAAAATCCGCCGATCTCCGTGTTCGCGAGCGCCTGCATGAACTGGGCGTCGTTGTTGCGGTAGATGTCGTTGACGAGGCCGGTCGACGTCGGGAACCAGACGCTGATGACCGGCAGCGGGGTCTTGGGGAGCGACGTGTTCTCCTCCGGAAAGCGGCCGCGGTTCAGGTACTGGTGAAAGACCTCGGCGCTCGGCGAGGCGCTCGCGGCGTCGCCACGTCCGGCGCCGTTGGAGAGCACGACCATCGCCTGGTGCAGCGGGATCGTCTGCGGCCCGGTGTTGTTGCCGAGGCTGCCGAACGCGCTCTTCGTCATCTCCTTGATCTCGGTGAAGAGCGGCCGGTTCGACCCGTGCGACGGCGAGTTCGTCGGGTGATCCTGCAGGACTTTGACGAGATCGTTGCGCTGCGCGAACGTCTTCCACTTCGAGTCGGCGACGAACACGTTCGACCGATCGTCGAAGATGATGACATCCATGATGTCGTTCGGGCCCATCGCCGAGATGAAGGCATGCGCGACCTGCTGCGCCTCGCGGTAGCGGACGCCCATGCCGCTCGAGCCGTCGACGGCGATGAGCCACGCGGTGCCGACCGACGGATCCTTCGACTGCGACCAGAGCTCCTTCGAGACGAACTTCGCGGGCGTGTCCTCGCCGCTCACCTTCACCAGCAGCTTTGCGTTCTCGGCCGGCAGCGGGAAGGGGCTGTACAGGTTTCCCGGCTTCTCCATCTGCGCGCTCACGCAGTCGAGCATCGGATCGCCGCCCGGCACGTTGGCGCACGCGCCGAGCACGTCGCTCATCGTGTTGAACTGCACGACCTCGATGACGGTCGTGAGCTCCGGCTGGCCGCTCGAGAGACCGGCGCGGGGATCGATCCGGAGGATGTGCGCCTCGGGCGCCGCCAACGCGGCGCGCGGGAGCATCAGCACCGCCAGAAGGACGACGCACGCCGCGAGGACGAGCATCCCCTTCGAGAGGATTCGATTCGACATTGGGGTTTTGCCCTCGCTCAGACTCGGCCGATGAGCTTCACGATCGTGGAGAATCCGCCGAAGCGTACGCGATCGCCGTCGCGCAGCTCGCGGCGGCCGTTGAAGCCGAGGTGCTCCTCGTTCA
This sequence comes from Myxococcales bacterium, assembly GCA_025359105.1. Classification (GTDB taxonomy): domain Bacteria; phylum Myxococcota_A; class Polyangia; order Polyangiales; family Polyangiaceae; genus JANYHK01. The sequence continues at coordinate 54,346 of JANYHK010000052.1, forward strand.
CGTACGTTCCGTTGGTCGAGCCGGTGTCCTCGACCGAAACGCTGCCGGTCGAGCCGTCGACGACGATCATCGCGTGGCGCGAGGAGATCGTCGCGTCGGCGAGCGGGACGTCGACCTGGTCGCCCGAGCTCGAGCGGCCGATGGTCACCCGGCCGCCGTGAAGCGGCCAGAAGTCACCCTTCGTGTTCGCCTGGTAGGTGACGAGGAAGCCGCGGAGCGCGTTCGCGGGAAGCACCAGCGGCGCGGCGGAGGCAGCGGGCGCGGCGACCGGGGCGGCCGCGGGCGCCTCGAACGCCGGGGCAGCCGCGGGAGCGCCGAATCCCTGCCCTGCCGGTCCGTACATGTTCGGCGGCGGCTGCGGCGGCGGGAATCCTCCCTGCGCCTGACCGGGTTGCGCGTACGGTGCCGCCGCGGGCGGCTGGGCGCCGTACTGCTGCTGCTGGACCGGCGGCGCGTACTGCTGCGCGGGCGGCGGCGCGTACTGCCCCCCGCCGTACCCCGGCTGGGGCGGTGGCGCGCCGTACGCGTCGTTCGGGAACTGCATCGCGTCGAGCGCGATGGGGTGCCCTTGCGCGCAATAGCTCTGACCGGGCGCGATGTCGTGCCCCATCTGGCAGCGCGACGGAGCGCCATAGGGGGGCTGACCGCCGCCCCCACCGCCGTATCCGCCGCCGCCATACTGACCGGCGGACGCTTGTGGCGCGCCGCCATACGCCGCGGCGGGCTGCTGCACGCTCGCTCCGCGCACGACGACGGGCGTCCCGCACGTGTTGCAGAACTTGTCCGAGGGCTTGGCTACAGTGCCGCACTGGGGGCAGGCGCTCATCCTATCGTTGCCTTCCACGCGCCGGTTGCATGCCTAGTGAGCGGCGCGCGGGGAGAAGCATAGCGGAAGCCGACGGAAAAGGTGAAAACGTGTGCTATCGGTCGGCTCGGCACCCCGGCATGCGCCCCAAAGAAAAGCATCAAGCCCGCAAGATGCGCGTGACCGTGCTCACGTACCTCGAGAAAGAGGGGGCCGCAGAGCACGACATCGTCGTCGACCAGGTCTGCGCGGCCCTCCGGGCGCACGGGCACAAGCCGAAGATCCTCGGCGTCCACAACGACATCAACCTCCTGGTCGAGGGGATCCGGACCCATCGCCCGCACCTCGTCTTCAACCTCGTCGAGCAGTGGGGCAAGAACGTGCGCGGCGACGTCGCCGTGGCGGGCACGCTCGAGCTGCTGGGCATGCGGCACACCGGCGGCGGGCCGGGCGAGCTGTTCCTTCGCCAGGACAAGGCGCTCACGAAGGAGCTGCTCGCCTACCACGGCGTGCCGTTCCCGAACTACGCCGTCTTCCGGCGCGACTCGTTCCCCGATACCGGCGTGCGGCTCCGCATGCCGCTCATCATCAAGCCGCTGCGCATGGACGCATCGATCGGGATCGACTCGTCCTCGGTCGCGCGCTCGACGACGCAGATGATGAAGCGCGTCATCGCCATCCACGAGAAGGTGAAGGACTCGGCCCTCGTCGAGGAGTACATCGAGGGGCGCGAGTTTTACGTCGGCGTGATGGGAAACAGAAAGCCGATCGCGCTGCCGCCCATCGAGATGGATTTTTCGGCGCTGCCCAAGCACATGCCCAAGATCCTCGGGCGTCGCGCGAAATGGGTGCCCTCGAGCCGCGAGTACAAGGGCACGCGCTCGAAGCTCGCGGACGTCAACGACGTCTTGAAGCAGCGCCTGCAGACGGTCGCGGTCGAGGCGTACCGGGCGCTGCGCGTCCGCGACTACGGCCGCGTCGACTTGCGCGTCACGCCGGAGGGGGAGATCTACGTCATCGAGGTGAACGCGAGCTGCTACCTCGAGGACAGCGCGGAGTTCGCGACCGCGGCGAAGGCGGCGGGGCTCTCGTACACCGATCTCATCAACGCGATCGCGCGGCTCGCGATGGCGCGCAGCCGCCGTCCGTTCTGACGCGTGTCTCGCTCGCGTCGCGCACGGCCGCGCGGAGAGACAGGGCAAGCTCGAGGACGCCGGAGTACCGGTCGGCCGGCGACTTCGACAGAGCGCGCGCGAGGACCGCGTCGACGCCGAGCGGCAGGTCGGCGACGAGCTCGCTCGCGCGCGTCGGCTCGTCGTGCAGCGTGCGGTAGAGCGCCTCGGGGCTGGCCCCCGCGAAGGCCGGCCATCCGGTGAGCGCACGGTAGGCGACCGCGCCGAGCGCGAAGACGTCCGCGCGCGCGTCGACCTTGTTTCCGAGCGCCTGCTCCGGCGCCAGGTAGCCGGGCGTGCCGACGAGATCGCCCTCCGCGGTCAAGCAAGCTCCCGACTCGGACAGCGCGCACACGCCAAAATCGAGGATCTTCCACCTTGCCCCTTCCCCCTGCCCTTCGGCGAGGAAGATGTTCTGCGGCTTCAGATCCCGGTGCACGATCCCGACCGCGTGGGCCACCGACAGCCCGCGCGCGAGCTCTTGCACCAGCGTCACGACCTCGGCGAGCGGCATCCGCGCGTGCCTCCGCAGGTGCCACGCCAGATCGTGGCCGGCCAGAAGCTCCATCGCGAGGAACGGCGTTCCGTCCTCGGTGCGCCCCAGGTCCTTCACCTCGACCAGATTGGGCGCGCGCAGGTTCGCGGCGACCTGCGCCTCGCGCACGAATCGGCCAATCGCAGCGGGCTCCGCGCTCGCGCCGTTCGTCAAGAGCTTCACCGCCACGCGCGAGCCGTCGCGGCGGTCGCGCGCCGCGTAGACCTCGCCCATCGCGCCACGCCCGACGAGCTCCGCGAGCTGGTAGTCGCCCGCGCGCGCGCCCGTCCAGTGCCCGCGACGCCCGGCCCCGGCGACGAGCACGCGATCGAGCTGCACCTTGGCCTCGTCGAGCTGCACCTGCTTGTGCGCCGCGTCCCGCGCGGCGACGGTGGCGCGCTCGAGCGCGTCGCACATGGCCTTGCGGGCGAGGCGCGCCTGCACGAGCGCGACGACGAAGATCCCGCCCATCATGAGGCTCACGAAGAGGCGCTCCACGAACGACTTGCCCGACGACGAGAAGACGCCGATATCGGGGATGATCTCGAACGTGACGAGCAGCGCCGCGCCCATGTACCCGGCGATGGCGAGGCTGCAATACCCGATGGCAGGGCGCCGCGCCTCCCCCATTCCCAGGAACGAGATGCCGAGCACGACGACCGCGACGTACGGCGAGAACACCCCCTCGTGCAGCTCGACGAGGAAGGACTCGACCAGCGCCACGAGGGCGAACGTGCGAATGAGCCAGACCGACATGAGCGGCCGGTCGGGGGTCGCGCGGAACCACACGACGGCGGCCGTGACGATGAGCGTCACCATCGCGATCGCCGTCTCCTCGCGGAGACAGCCGGAGGGCCCTTCGATCCAGAGGAAGCCAAGGCCGAGCGCCGTCAGCACCAGCACCATCCGCGCGAACGACCGGACGCGGACCGTCTGGGCCCCGAGCATCGCCCCCGCCACGGTGGACTCGATCCTGGCCGCCGCCTCGGTCGGCGCATCTTCCGGGACGCTGCGCTGCCCGATCGGGAACGCGCCACTGGAGCCTACCCGCGGGGCCCCTCGAAGCGCATCGGCCGGCGACGCCGTCGCGGAGGGACACGCCTTAGGTGTAGGTGCGAGGAAGACGTTTGCTGCAGCCATATCCAGCTGCCACTGCGTGTCGCGTGCCAGAGACGTCGGGCGTTCCACTCTCAATCCACGCGTGCGAAGCACGATCCGCGAAGCGGGGCGGAAGGGGTCCCAGGCGCTTCGCCTGGGGAAACCTGCAAGGTTTCACCAAGACTACGGAACGTACTGTCCGCTCTGGAGCCAGTTCATCGCGAGCGCGGTGACGAGGCTCGTCACGGCGATCGTGAGCCGCGGCTCCTGCTCGACACCGTAGGTGAGCTCCATCGCGTCGGCGCGCTCGGCGAGGAACTCGAGGAGCCAGCGCGTGCGCTCGGGAAGGTGCCCCGTCCACTGGTAGACGCTCGCCGGTAGATCGTGCTGGATGCGGCGAATGAGATCGCTCGCCGCGAGGCGCACGTTGCTCGGCTCGGCTTCGGTGAAGATGTTGCGAAGCAGCTGCTCGAGCTCCGCCGGGCGCTCGTTCGACGTTCCGACGACGCCCTTGTAGAACTGCTCGAGCGAGATGGAGAGGCCGGCCACGTCCTCGTCGAACTCCGCCTTGGTGATGAGCGGCTCGCGATCGACGAGCTCCGTCATGATCCGCGCGCAGTACTCGAGCTTGCGGTGGGCGCCTGGCCACTTGGCGAACTCCTTGCGCCAGTCGAGGCCGGGCGTCATCCAGATGGCGAACGTCTCTGCCCAATCTTCGTCGGGGTGCTTCTGCGCGTACCAGCCCGGGAGGTGGTGCACGAACTCGCGGCTGAAGGGGCGCGGGCGGTACTCGTCTTCGTACGGCTTCTCCATCGAGCCGAAGCGCTCGAGCCACTCCTTGGTCTCGTAGAGCTTGTACGCGTAGTTGATGACGTGCCCCATCTCGTGGCGCAGGTACTTGAGGATGTCCTTCGGCCCCGAGCCCTCGACGTGGCACGCCTGCTCGGCCTGGAGCATCGTGAGCTCCGGGCGCGCCAGGTAGAAGGGGATCGCGATCGCGATCGACTCGTAGGGCACGCCCCACTCCGTCGACAGGTAGAAGCGCGGCCTGATGCGGGTGATGCCGGCGGCGGTGATCTCGCGCTCGAACGTCTCCAGGATCGGCTCGAGCGCCGTTCCCTGGATGGTGAGCCCCAGATCGCGAATCGGGGTCGCGCGGCGCGAGCCTCCTTCGAACATCGCCGTCATGTTCATCGGACGGCCCCGGGCGCCGAGGACGCGGTGAAGGCGGCGAGCGCGGCAGCGATGACCTCGCGGACGGGGACGCCGTGCGCCTTGGCGGCGGCGAAGCATGCGTCGAACTCCGGCTTTACCTGCGCTGCGCCGAACGGTCCGCCGGCGATTTTTACCGCGATCACGCCGAAGGGCGTGACCACGTCGCGCGACTCGCGGGGTCGCTCCACGCGGGCGACGTCGTGGCGTCGCACGCCGAGGCTCGTCGTCTCGCGGATCATCGCGCGCGCAATGGCATCGGCGCGCTCGGCGGACGCGAGCGCGCTCAGCGTGAGGGCGGGGCGGCCCTTCTTCATCGTGATCGGTGTCGCCCACACGTCGAGCGCACCAGCCTGGAGGAGCGACTCGATCGCCGCGCCGACGAGCTCGCCGGTCGCGTCGTCGATGTTGGCTTCGATGACGGCGTGCGTCCCCGCGCGTCCCTCGCCGGCGGCTTTCGCCGTGCTCGCGCCGAGCACCGCGCGGAGGAGGTTCGGTCGATCCTTCAAATCCGCCTTGCCTGCGCCCCAGCCGGTGCGCTCGGGGGCCATCTCCGGCCACCGCGCGGCGGCCTTCACGTTCGCCGCGACGATGGCGGCGCCGGTCGGCGTGACGAGCTCGAAGGCGATACCCGCGGCGTACGTGGGGAGGCCTCGGAGGCACTCGACGGTGGCCGGGGCCGGGAGTGGAAGGATTCCATGGCGGGCCTTCACGCGGCCGTGTCCCATCGGGAGCGGCGAGACGACGAGCTCGGCGCCGAGGTGATCGAGCGCGGCGGCGCTGCCGACGATGTCGACGATGGCATCGATGCCGCCGACCTCGTGGAAGTGCACGTCGTCGATGGGCATGCGATGGACCTTGGCCTCGGACTCCGCGAGGCGAAGGAACGTGGCCTGCGCGCGCGCGCAGATCGCCTTCGGCAAATCGGCGTCGTCGAGCATCGCGCGGATGGCGCCGTTGGTGCGCTCGGGCTGCTTGCCGTCGACGTGGACGTCGAACGAGGTCGCGACGATC
>JANYHK010000054.1 GCA_025359105.1 Myxococcales bacterium
CAGGCGGCCGTCCCGTGGACGCGGCGACGCACTGGGACAAGCTTCACGAGAGCCCGCGCTATCGTCCGCGGTTTCCGCAAGACGACGTCGTGCGCTTCCTCGCGCGCTGGTTCGATCAAGACGTCCGGCACCTGCGGGCGCTCGATGTGGGCACAGGCGCGGGTCGGCACACGAAGCTTCTCTCCGACATGGGCTTCGCGACCGCCGGGGTCGACGTCTCCGCCGAAGGCTTGCGGCATACACGCGAGCGCCTCGCGCAGGCGGGATCGTCGGTCGAGCTCGTACGCGCGCCGATGACGGCGCTACCGTTCGAAGACGCATCGTTCGACGTGGTCGTCTCGTTCGGAGTCCTGAACTACGAGCGGCGCGCGGGCATGGCTCAGGCCATCGCGGAGATGTATCGGGTGATGCGCGACGGCGGGCGCGCGTTCGTCATGCTCCGCACATGCGACGACTACCGCGTCGGCAGGGGGACGGAGATCGAACCGCAGACGTTCGTCCTCGAGATCGACGACACCGGGGAACACGGCACCGTGCAGCACTTCCTGCGGGAGGAGGAGGTCCCGTTACTCTTCGCGGCGTTCTCGGACATCGCCTTCGAGAAGAGCGAGGCGACCTTCGGCGCGCGACGCTTCAAGAACTCCGATTGGCTCATCCGGCTCCAAAAATGACGACTTGGCGCAGGACTTCCGGCTTCGGATCGGCGGAAGGCGGCTCGAGATGAGGGCCGTCGTGATGCAGCCCACCTACCTGCCTTGGATCGGTTACTTCGACCTCATCGACCAGAGTGACGTCTTCGTCTTCCTGGACACCGTCCAGTTCGAGAAGCAGTCCTGGCAGCAGCGAAACCGCGTGAAGACCGCCCAGGGGCCGGCGTGGCTGACTGTGCCGGTATTCCAGTCGCTGGGCCAACCGGTCCGCGACGTCGTCATCCGCGACGACACGAATTACCGCCACAAGCACTGGATGTCCCTTCTGTCCAACTACGGCCGCGCGGCTGCGTGGAAGGATTTCGCCGGCGTCTTCAAGGAGTCGTACGGGCGGCCGTGGGAGCGCCTCGCCGATCTCAACATTCATTTCATCACGACGATCGCCGCCGCGCTCGGGCTACAGACCCGCTTCGTTCGCGCAAGCGAGATGACGGCACCGGAAGGGCGCAAGGCGGACATGCTCGTCGACATGTGCCGCCACCTCGGCGCGGACACCTACCTGTCGCCCATGGGTGCGCGCGACTACCTCACGGACGACGCCGCGTTCGTCGCCGCGGGAATGCGCCTCGAGTTCCAGGTGTACACCCACCCGACGTATCCGCAGCTCTTCGGGGACTTCGCGCCGTTCATGACGGCGGCGGATCTCCTCTTCAACGTCGGTGCCGACAAGGCGACCGAAGCCCTCCGAGCCGGTCGTGGGCGCTCGCTACCGGTGAGCGAGTTGCCGCCGAAGGCCTGAGAGAGTGCCCCCGGGAGGCGGCGCTCGCCCGCAAGGCATTTGTGGCATCACGGCATGGGGACGGGCTTCAGCTCCGGATTGCACGACGCGGTCTCCGTCGTCGAACACGAGAGATCCCCCATCGCTCCAGGCGCGTGGCCAAGCTGCGCCAGGTCGTTTCTGCCCCATGAGATGATGGTTCCGTCGTTCTTCCGGGCGACGAAGAACATGTCGCCGGCGGCCAGCTCGGCGACTCCCACCAGGCTCGGGACGGCGGTCGGGGCGACGACGCATGTGCCGGCCGAACAGGTCTGGCCAAACAGGGTTCCCGTCGGAAGGGTGCCAAACGAGTTATCCCCCCAGCCCCACATCGTCCCACTCACGTCCATCGCGAACGTCGTCGTGTAGTGACGCGTCAGGCGCGCGATCGCGTTCGGCAAGCCGGCGATGGGTCGAGCACCGGGGTGATCTGCGGTCGCCACGAACGGGCCGTTGTCGGCGAGCGCGGCGGCGCCGTCGTTGCCCCAACACCAGACGGTGCCGTCCTGGCGCAGCGCGCAGGAGGTTCCGCTGCCGAGCTTGATCTGAACCGCGCCCGTGAGAGCCGCGCCCACCCCGACGTCGCCCGCGTCCGCGCCCGCGTCAGCGGCGAGCGGGCCCTGCACGCGAATCTGCTGGGGCTCCGCCGTGCAGTGATGGCCGCCGCAATCGAGCTGGGGAAAGAGCCCGGGAATCACGCCGATTCGACCCTGAAAGTCGTCCCCCCAGCACCACACCTCGCCGTTACGACGGATGGCGCAGACGTGCCGAGTATCGTCGCCGACGTCCACGGCGATCACGTCGCCCGTGAATCCGCCGACCTTGTTGGGGATCGTCACGTTCACGGGGACGCCACCCGCGACGCCGGCCGAGTCGTGATCGTTGCGCCCCCAGCAATAGACGTCGTGGGACGCGTTGCCGGACGCATCGGTGGCCGAGAGCGCACAAGCGACCTCCTTGCCCGTCGTGATGGACTCGATCCGGACCCCCGAGGGAAACGGGACCTGCATCGGCGTCGCGTTGCACCGCGAGCCGGCGCCGGCGTCCGTAGGATCGGCACACAGAGCGTCCACGGCGTCGCTATGGCCGAGCACGTCGTAACCGTTACGGCCCCAGCACCACACCGTGGCGTCCGTCTTGAGCGCGCAGGCGAAGGACTGCCCCGCCGCAACGGATGCGACGTCCGCGAGACCGGGGATCCGACGCGGCGTGGGACTGCAGCGCAGAGCGCCACACGACGGATCGCTCGCGGAGGGGAGCGTTCCAAGCTCCGCGTATTGGTTCGAGCCCCAGCACCACACTGTGCCACCGGCGCGAACGGCGCAGGCGAACCCGGTACCGGCCGCGAGCTGCCCCACGGAGCCAGCCCGGCCGTCCGCAGCGTCCGCGTTCCCCGCGTCGGCCGCGTCTGCGCGAACATCCGCGGTAGCGACATCGAGCAACGGTGCGCCGTCCGCGGGCGGGCTCGCCGCGTCGCCGGGCTCGTCGCGAGGGAGGACGAGGTCGGAGGTCCCGCAACCCGCGAAGACGAGCGCGGCCGCGGCGGTTGCGGCGACGGTGAGAGAAAATACGGCGAGGCGACGGTTCGGTGTCATGGTGCTTCGATCACTGAATGGAGCGGGCGCGCGGACCGGATCATGCAAACGGTGCAGGCGGCGTCTTCATGGGGACGACGCGGCCGCGCCATCGATGACCTTACGGAGGCGCGCCCGGTACGGACCTTCGGGAGACGCCGCGAGGAGCTCTTGCGCGCGCCGCGCGGCTTCCGCGTGATCGCCTCGTAGCGCGAGAGCCTCCACACGGAGCACGGCCGCCTCGCGCGCGAGCGAGCCCGCCGGGTAGCGTCGGTCGTAGTCGTCGAGCGCCGCGAGGGTCTCGCCGGTGTCGCGCCCGGCGAGCGCCGCGCGCGCACGATCGATCGCGCGCACCTCGCCCGCGAGATCGAAGACGGGCGCCGACGACGGGACCGTGGATGGGACCGACGGTACGGCGACCTTCGGAGTGTCCACGTGGATCGGCGCGGGCGCGGGCGCGGCAAGCATCGGCGGCGGCGCTGCAGACTGCGTGTCCGGCGGAGCGGGTTCGGGTCGCGCCAACGGAACCGGTGCCGACGGGGACGACGTTGCAGACTCCGACGGCGCGACATCCGTCGTCCTCGTGACGGCGACCGCACCGCCCACCGCGGCGCCACCGACGATCGCGACCACGGCCAAGATCTTCCAACCCGCGAGGGCCGCACCGGTCGCTCCAGCCGCACCGCCGCCACCCGTTGCCGCCGCGCCCGCGGTCGCCGCGGCCGCGGCCTTGCCCGCCACGAGCGCAGAACCACCGCCCAACGCGACGACGCGCAGCGCAGCGTCGAGCGCCCGACGACGCGGTCCTTCGGGCGGCTCGCCCCCGGCATCGGCGGCGAGAAGCGACGCCTCGAAGCTCTCCTCGGGCAGCTCGTCCTTCAAACGCTTCACGGCGCACCTCGCGACGCGGTCGCCTTCATGCGCCCAGCAATCTCCATGAACTCCTCACGCGCGCGCCGCAAGCGCGACGCCGCCGTACCCTCTGGAATGCCGAGCAGCTCGGCGATCTCTCGGCGCGACAACTCCTCCAGCTCGAACAGCACGAAGGCCTCACGTGTGTCGTCCGCCATGGCGTCGAGCACACGATGAAGCATGGCCTGGCTCCTCCGTCCCTGCAACGCTTGCTCCGGGTCCTCGCGCTCGTCCGCCGTGTCGGCCCCGAGCGGCTCAGAGACCGCGGACGCCCGCGCGTGGCGCGTACGCCTAGCGTCCGCCGCGACACGACGGGCGACGCCGAAGAGGAAGCTTCGCTCGGCGCCAGGCTGGATGTCACTCATGCGGCGTGCCGCGACGATGAAGACCTCCTGCGTCGCGTCGTCGACGGCGGATTCCGGAACGCCGAGGCGCCGCATCTGACGCCAGATGAACGGGTAGTGCGCCGCGAAGAGCGCGCGGAATGCGTTCTCGCCCGACGCCGACGACGTCGGGAGCACGGCGCTGCCTTTCACGGGGCCCAGCTCGAGCGCGAGCATTCTTCTTCAACCTTCTCGCTGAAGACATGGGGAACGTGCCGCGAACGGATCACGGAAACGACATCCCCAGGCCGAGGGCGAACCCTGCAGCGAGAGACGGCGTGAGGAAAACCGTCGAGGTATCGGTACCTTCCAAGAAGCGCGTTCGCCTGAGCGGCGCCTGTCCCCAGACGTCGAGCTCCGCGAAAATGTCGAAGGCAAGTGGGACTCGCGCGCGGCCGGTAAGGCCGGGGGCGACCCATGGCGCTCCCGCAAGCCCGCGGCCGTTCGGCTGAACCTCCCCGAGGTGGACGCCAGCCTCGAGCCTCGCGCACGGGACGAGCTCGAGGTGGCCGTCGAAGAGCTGCACGCGTCCGACGCATCCTTCGAGGGAGACCGTCGTCAGGCGGAAGACCACCGTATCCCCCGAGCCCGGCGTGGTGCCGGCAGCGTAGGCGGCGCTCACACGCATCGAAGGAGCCCAGCGCGCGCGGCCGCGCTCCACCTCGAACGCGAAGACCCCCACCGGCGCGATCGACGTGGAAATGCCGGTTCGCCCGCCTGCGAGCAGCGCCACGGCCGGAGACCACTGCGCGGCAGCTGTGTGGAGCTCTGTGGGCGGGGGCGGAGCGGGGGCGGGAGGAGGAGGCGGGACGGGAGAAGCCGGCGGCGAAGGGGGCGGTGCAGGTGCGGCCGGCGCATTTGCCACACCCGCGACGTCGAGGGCGACGACGAGAGCAAGCGCCCGCGCGATCTCGGGGCACGCGTCGCCTCCGAGTCTGCGCACCGAGCGATGGCCGTCGAGGTCGACGAGCTCGAGCACGCCGGTCGTACGTGCGTCGGCGCCCGCGATCCGCACCCGGACGCGGTAGGGGCGATCGGAAGGGGTGGCCTCGCGAACGCGCGACGCGCGGGCACGCACCTCGGCGAAGAACTCGCTCGACGTGGGGCAACCTTGGGTCGCGTCGTAGTCGATCGCCACGGCAACGGGATCGTCGTCGCCCGCGAACGCGGCGCGCGGAAAGACGAGCCCACCCAACGCCGCGAGCCACCAAACCAGGCGGACGCGCGGTGACGGATCGGCGCCCAGTCGCATGGCGGCTGCTACGGGCGCTTCCGTTCGAACACCGTGACCTCCGAGGCGTACGCCGTGTCATCGTTGTCGCCAAAGGCAACGGTGTCGGCCGCGACGCGAGCGAACGCCGGGAAGAACCGCAAGTAGTCCTCTCTCCGGATCGGCTTCACCACGCCCGCTTGCCCCTCCACCCGGACGACCTCCTTTCCTGCGACCGAGTTGCGCAGCAGCAGGCGATCGGTGCCGAGGCGCGCGACGTGCCCGGCGTAGTTCTCGACGACCGCCGGCTCCATCTCCTGGAAGGAAACGGAGTTGACGAAGAGGTCGACCTTTCCCGATACACGTGGAAGTTGCCATGGGCAGAGGACCACGGCGTCGTACCTGGCGCTGAGGGCTCCGAGATCGATCGTGTCCAAGTCCCTGGTGGTTCGGTAGTCGGCGACGCGGTCCGCGCCGAATACGCGTTGCAAGTACGTCGTTGCCACGTAGCTGACCGGCGGGATGTCCACGTCGACGTAGAAGAACTTTCGACCTTTGCACTTGAGCAGAATCTCTCCCAGCGTCCCGTAGCCACCGCCGATCTCGAGGACCGTCCTGGTCGCTCCAAGATCCACAGTCTTCTTCAGGAACGCGAGCGCGCGCAGGTAGCGAAGGAAGGAGTTGCTGTACTTCCGACCGTCGAACTCGAACTGCTCCGTCGGCTTGCCGAAATCGCTCTCGCTCGCCTCGCGGAACGCCGGCACCCCCTCGAGATCGGCTGCTCGAAACACGCGGTAATCCGAGAACGCCCGGGACGAGCCGTCGAAGTGTCCACGAACAACCTGCGCCACGCCGCGGAGGCCAGGCACGCGGCCAGCCAAACCGAGCGCGCGATCCAACGTCACGTTGTGCCGGGGGTGCGCGTACGTCGGCACGTAGTAGTCGAGAGCGCTTCGATGTGACCGGAACGTCGCGACTCCCTGGCTCGCGAGGTCCGCCACTATCATGTCCATCGCCGTGGCCCAGAACGTCGTCGGCCGATACAGCTCCGGCGCTCTGCGCATATCGTCGAGCATGCTCGTGAGCAGCGAATCACCGGCGTCCACGCCAGCCTGCTGCGAGCTCGCCAACCTCGCTCCCTGGGTAGCAGCCGTCTCCGTCAACTCGTGCTCCGATCGTTCGCCCGCTCTTCTCGGGCCGTTTGTCGCCGTGACGTTACTCCCCACGAGTCCTCCGGAAAAGCCTCAGCCGCGGCGGCCGAGGATCGTAACCCTCGCCTGCCAGGCGAGCGCGCGGCGCAGGGCACCCCACCACATCCGCGGGTCGTCCGCCGCTACCCGTGTGAGGAGCCGGGCCGCGTAACCGTGGGGCGCCGAGGCGATCGCGCTGCCGAGCGCCTGCTGATAGATCGCCCGCGGCGGACGGCGAGAGAGCCGTTCGCGAACGATGGCCCATGGCGCATCGCCCTTCGACGTTGCGAGCCAGTTCGCGACGATCCAAGCGAGCGCGACGACGCGCGCCTCCCGCGCACGCGCCGCGAGCGTGGACGCGTCGAAGGTCGGCAACCGCACGATGCGAACCAGGTCCTCGACGGACCAGGCTGACGCGTCGATGAGCTTGTCCTTGAACGCGTTCACGCACAGGAGTAACGCGTGGTCGTGGAGCTCGGGCACGTCGTGCCCATCCGCGCGCAACGCTCGCGACATCATCTGCTCGACGCTGAGCGCACAGAGACCCGGCGGACCGACCGTTCCCTCGATGTCGACCATGATCCCGGCGACCTCCAGCACGATGTTGTCGTAGGCCGGGGCCCATGCGAGCTCCTTCCAGCCTGCGCCCCGCGCCACCTCCCGCACTCGCGCGAGATGCTGGGGGGCGATCCGGAGATCGACGTCCGCGATCGGCCGCTGCCAAGGCTCGTCGTAGAGGAGATGGGCGGTGACCACACCCTTGACGGGCAGGACCCGGACGCCCGCCTCCGAAAGGCGAGCGATAACGAGGCGAAGAACGTGGTCCGCCGCGGCATGCAGCAGCGCCTGCGCGCGGGGGTCTTCCGGGTCCACCATCAAGGGTTGGTTTCAGATAAAGGGTAAATATTTCCAATTCTTGAGACACATCCAATCACCCACGGAGTCGGGCCTTCCGAATGCGGCTTGCCTTGACTGCACCCAACTGGCAGAACCCGGTGCCCGGTAACCCGGTGAAATTCAAAGAGCATCATGTCGACGCAGCGAGAACTCAAGATGACCACCAGCGGCGCACGAGGGCATAGCAAGTCGAAGGGGACCGTCGGCAAGTCTACGGTCGACGAATCCGCCTCCGGCCCCATTTGGCTGCTTCGCGCCGTCCTCAAGCGCTGGCCCATCGTCGCTGCGTGCGCGCTCCTCGCCACGGGCGTGAGCTTGCTCTACACGAAGACCGTCCCGCGGGTCTACGAGTCCGCGGCGATGATCGAGTTCGATCCGGACGTCGTCCGTCCGATGGCGGACAAGACCGACCAGCTGCGCGGGTGGGCGACCTACTTCGACAACCGCGAGTACTACGAGACCCAGTACCGCATCATGACGAGCGAGCGGGTCATGTCCGCGGTCGTGCGCGACCTGGGCCTGCAAAGCGACGCGGAGTTTCTCGGGAGCAAGAGTTCGACGCCAATCGCTCTCGACGACGCGGCCAGCATCCTCCGCGGGCGCGTTCATATCGAGCCCGTCAAGAACAGCCGGCTCGTGTGGATCAAGGTGGAAGACACGAGCCCCAAGCTCGCGCGGCGGCTCACCGACGCGGTCACCCGCACGTACATCAACCAGAACCTCGAGAAGAGCGTCAGCGCCACCGGCGAAGCCGTCGTTTGGCTGAGCGGGCAGCTCGATCACTTCAAGAACGAGCTCGAGCAGAACGAGAACTCGCTCCACGACTTCAAGAAGCGCAACGATCTCCCCTCGAGCACGCTCGAGGAGGTCTCGAAGATGATTCGCCTCGAGATGCAGGCGTACGACAACTCACTGACGGCCACGCGCACGCGCCGGCAGGAGCTCTCAGCGCGCGCCGGCGAGCTGGCGAAGATCACCGCCGACAACCCCGACCAGCTGCCGGCCTCGGAGCTGCTCGGAAACGCGTTCCTCAGCGGGCTGCGCAACCAGTACCAGACCTCGGTCAGAGAGCGCCGCGAGCTCATCGCCGAGGGCAAGGGCGAGAATCACCCGCAGATCCGCAAGGTCGACGAGAAGATCTCGGAGACCCGACGTGACCTCTTCGAGGAGATCAGGAACATCCAGGGCGCCGTTCAACGCGATCTCGCGGTCATCGAGCGGCAAGAGCAGGGCGAGGCGGCGCTCTACGAGACCGCACGCAAAAAGGCCGTCGAGCTCAACCTCAAGGAGCTGGAGTTCCACCGCCTCGACCGGCTCCGCGCGCAGAACGAGCGGCTCTACGGCGCACTGCTCGAGCAGATGAAGCAGGCCGACCTGGCGCGGATGATGAACGTGAACAACATCCGCCTGGTCGACGCCGCCCAGGAGCCGAAGTCGCCGATTCGCCCCAACACGACGACGAACGTAGGCATCGGGCTCATCCTCGGCGTGTTTCTCGGCCTCGGCCTCGTGCTCATCCGCGAGCAGATGGACAGCTCGATCAAGTCGCCTGAGGACTTCGAACAGCGCCTGCAGATCACGTTCCTCGGGCTCTTGCCCGAAGTCGGGGAGGACGAGGACAAGACGAACGGCAAGAAGAAGCGCCGCCTGGTGCCGCGCCGTCCTGTCGTGGACGACTTCCCGCCCGAGCTCATCGTGCACGAGCGACCGCTGAGCGGCGTCGCGGAAGCGGCGCGTACGTTACGCACGAACTTGATGTTCATGAACCCGGACAGGCCCTACCGGAAGCTGCTCGTCACGAGCGCAGCACCGGCCGAGGGCAAGACCACGGTCGCTTGCAGCATCGCGATCTCGCTGGCGCAGGGCGGACAGCGCGTCTGCATCATCGACTGCGATCTCCGGCGGCCGCGTCTGCACCGCATCTTCGACCGCGTCGGCGATACCGGGCTCACGAACCTCCTCGTCGGCGACGCCACGCTCGACGAGGTCGCGCTGCCGACCAAAGTCCCGAACCTCTGGTGCGTACCTGCGGGCCCGATTCCGCCGAACCCGGCCGACGTCCTCCACTCCGACCGATTCCGCCAATTCTTGGACAGCCTGATGGATCGCTTCGATCGCATCGTGCTCGACAGCCCGCCCCTCGTCGCCGTCACCGACTCGGCGATCATCTCGACCTTGGTCGACGGCACAGTGTTCGTCGTTCGCGCCTTCAAGACGACGCGCGCCCTCAGCCGTCAGGGCCTGCGCGCCCTCGCCGACGTCGACGCACCCATCGTCGGTGGCGTGCTCAACGCCGTGGACTTCAAGCGCCGCGGCTACGACTACTACCAATATTACTACTACAAGCGCGAGGGCTACCTGCCCGTCCGGAACGACGACGATCACAAGAAGGAGCCACCTACGCAGGGCGCTGCGCCGCCGAACTGAGCGGCGGCGCGGTCACGGCGGCAGCTGCGGTACGTTGCCGCTGGCCACCGCGGCACGCTCGAGCGCGGCGAGCCGCGTCCAGCGGGCGTCCTCGGGGTGCGACTCGGCGAGGCGCGTGTACACCTGGAGGGCTTCGACGTGGAGCCCGAGCGCTGACGCGATCCGGCCCCGCGACGCTTGCAGGTCATCCCGCTCGGGAGCGGTGTCGCACGCGCGTCTGTAAAGGGCGTACGCGCGCCGCTGGTTGCCGCGCCCTTCCTCGAATTGCGCCAGAAAGACGAAGTGATCGGCGCACACGCCATCCTCCGGGCATCCCGCCCGCGTCATCTTGTCGACTTGGTCGGTCGTGCGCGCGTCGTCCTTGAGGTTGGCGACCATCGCAAGGACGCGACGGGCACAGCTCCCGCGATCCGTGACGCTGGCCACGGCGGCGTCGAGATCGTCGGCGGCGCGGCGCGCGTCGCCCCTGGCGACGAGGAACTGCGCGCGCATCCAGTGTGTCTGGCACGAGGTCGGATCCGCCGTGACCAGACCGTTCGCGAGCGTCATGCCTCGCTCGATGCAGGCCGCCGAGCGCTCGCCGCACCAAGGCGCAGCGTCTCCTTCCTGTACGTCCTCGAACATCCCCTCGACCGCGCGCCTCCGGGGTCCGACCGCAGCCGGATCGCGCTCGAGGATCACGGCGTCCAGCCGGACGCGCGACGCGGGCAGCCGGTCGTAGAGGGCCGCGGAGAGGCCGTCGAGAGCCTTCACTCCGGCAGTCCCGGGGGGAGCCAGCTCCATCGCTTCTTCGAAGGTGCGCGCGAGACGAGGCGCCTCGGCGAGCAGGTAGCCGAGGAGGAACGGCTCGTCACCCACGGCGAGCCGATACTCCAACCGCGCCTGGGCCGGCGAGCGCTGGGCTAGCCACCTCGCGAGCAGGAGATGCGCGCGCCCGTACACCGGCGAGCGCTCCAGCGCCTTGCCGACCCACGGCACGACGCTCTCACCTGCGAGCGCCGCGTGCACTGCGCCGACGAACGGCACATACGGATCGCCCGGGTGCCGCAGCATCGTGGCGCGCGCTTCCTCGGTGAAGCGCGCGTCCGTGACGTGGGTGTCGACCGCCAGATCGTGCAGCGCGTACTGGTCGGTGTTCACGTCGTGGCCGATCGTCGGCGCCGCGAGCGCGAGCGCAAGAGCTGCGGCCGCGCTGGCAACCAGCGCCGTGCGCACCGGCCGACGCGACCACACCTGGACGCGGGTATCACCGGAGCCCGCGGTGCCGCCCACCACCATCGCGGCGCAGACCACGAGCGCCAGCATGATGCCGGGGACCTCGCTGCTGAAGTCGACCAGGTTGTGCAGCGAGAGGCACGCCAGCGCCACCCACGCGCCCACCGGCAAGCGCGTCCGCGCCGTCAGGCTTCCAGGCCGGAGCGCAACCAGCACCGCTGCGCCCGCCGCCACGGCGACCGGCACGCCCCACTCGGCGCACCACTGGACAACAACGTTCTCGGGCTGCGTGAAGACGAAGTACCCTGTCCCCGTCCGCACCGCGGGAAACACCGACTCGAACGCGCCGCGTCCGATGCCGAAGAGCGGGGAATCCCTGACGAGGCGGAAACCCTGCGCCCACATCTGGGCCTTGGAGATGTCGGTGCTCGCGAGGTCGGACCAGGCGTAGTCGGAGGACGCGAGAACGGCGGCTCCAAGACCGCACACCGCGAGCGCGCCGGGGATCACCAGGGCCGTGATCCGGTGACGCTCCCCCCGCGCGCCCAGCCACGTCATCGCCGGCACGAGCACGAGGCCCATCACCATCGCCAGCGTCCCGCCGCGCGAGCTCGCCCACAGCTGCGTCCCCACCAGCACCAGCACCACCGCCCCCGCAAACGCCCGCGAGGTCATCGCGCGAGGCGACACCACGATCCCCAGCGCCACGCACGCGCCGATCACCATGTACCCCGACAGGTGATTCGAGTTCAGCAGCGGCCCGACATGCTTCGGCAAAAACGCATACGTATTCACCGGCTGATACAGCCCGAACACCTTCGTCGCCCCAAACGCCGGGTGCAGCAGCGCCGCCAGCGCCACGATCGCAGCCGCGATCACGATCGTCCGCTCCAGAAAAATACTCCCCTCCCTCTTGTGCGCTACCCGCAGCGCCGTAAGGAACGCCAGCAAGTACGCCACCCCGCGCAGCACCTGCACGCGCGACGCCCCGGGATCCAGCGACACCGGCGCCCACGCCGGCCCCGACTCCTTCAGCGGCGTCAGCGCGCGCGCCCACACGTCCGCGTTGGCCGGCGCGATCGCCGCGAGCACTCCCGCCGGGAGCGGAACGATCTGCAGCAGCGTCCACCCCGTCAGCCCTATCCCCGTGAAGAGCAGCAGCGTCGCCGCAGGGCGCGCGCGGAAGGGCTCGGCGCCGTACCACGCGAGGTACGTGGCCACCGCGAGCGCGACCACGACCACCGACAGCACCGTGGTGTGCAGTGAGCCCAGCGCCAGCGCGCTCCCCACCACGATCGCGGCGAGCAGCCACCGCGAGGCAACTTGCCGCGGGAGATCGCGCGCTGCCATGGAAGGGGGATCGTCGTTCATCGGACCTTCGTTGCGCGGAGGCCCTCGGGGGTTCGGGCGAACCGCTCTAGAAGCCGACGAGAATCGCCAGGTAGCCCCCGAAGACCGGGGTGATCGACAGGGAGGATAGCCCCGTGGGCGGATCGTTCAGGAAGTACTTCGCCACGCCTCCGTCGCCGTGGATTTCGAGGCCGAGCGACTGGCCGAAGACGTGGCGGTAGCCGAGGCGCGCGCGCGGGAGCACGGCGTTCATGACGGCGCCGGTGTCGTTGTAGCGGTAGCGCTCGTAGCCGAGGCCGGCGCCGAGGATGATGGCGTCGCTCGTCCACCTCGAGACAGCCAGGCGGGCCTCGTAGCCGAGGAAGAAGCCGGGGCCCGCCACGTTGGCGCTGTTGAAGCCGACGTAGCCGATCTCCGAGATGACCGTGCTCGTCTTGCCGAGCGAGTAGCGGATGGCGCCGCCGACGGTCTCGTGCAGGCCCATCTTGAGCTTGCCGGTGAGCGGGACGCCGCCGTTCGTGGGCGTGATGCTGGTGGCGATGTCCGCCGAGGAGCGCACGCTGAAGTACGGTCCGAGCGACCAGCCGCTCGACTCACGGAGCGGCGAGCCGGACGCGGCGGCGGCGAGCTTCTCGTCGCGCTCGTAGTCGGCCTGGCTCATCCCCGCCGCACGCCGGCTGGTTCCGCCCGTCGACACGCTGCCGTCGGCGCTCGCGCCGTCGGTGCCCAGCGAGATTGACGCGCTGCCAGAGGCGCCGCCGGGGTCCGGCTTGGTGCTCGGGTTGTCGACGTTGTCGTTCGTCCGGATGTTGAGGCCCAGCCCCTCCTCGAGCCGCATGAGGCGCTCGCGGATCTGCTCGGAGTCGGCGACCTGCGGGCGATCCTTCAAGTACGCGCGGTAGTCGTCGATCGCCGGGTACGGGTGCAGGAGCTGCTCGTGGCAGAGGCCGCGATCGCGCCGCAGCGTGGGCTCGATGCTGGTGCGCAGCGCGAGATCGTACTGCTCGAGCGCGCCTTTGCAGTCCCCCGCGCGCGCGCGCGCACGGCCGCGATCTCCCGCGCCGACGTCGGGTGACTCGCGCGTCAAGATGAGCGCCTGCTGCTTCTTCGGCGGCGTTCCGGCTGCAGGCGCGGGCGCGGGCTGGGCCCCTGCGACGAGCGCCGCGGACCAGATCGAGCAAAACGTAGAGAGACCGACGAAGAGGCGCCCCGCGATGGACATGCCTAAAGGGTAGCTGCCCCGCAGAGCAAAGACCGAATTTCAGGCGTTATTGCTTGGGAGCCGGGCGCGGCGCGGGCGCAGGGGCGGGAACCGGCGCAGTTGCCGGGACCTTCACCACGGTGGGGTTGCCGCCCGGGGGGATGTACGTGGCCTTGGCGGGGCCGGAATCGGCGCCGTCTTTCGTGCCGCCGTCCTTCGCGCCGCCGCCGTCCTTTGCGCCTGCGTCGCCCACCGAGCCGTCGGCGAGCGCCCAGGTCACCTTGCCGAAGCGCGACGACTTATGGAAGTTTCCCAGCCCCATGATGGCCGACCACGCGACGCCGCCGTTCTGCTTCATCGCGTAGAAGTTCATCCGCCACGTGTCGCCGGGCTTGGGCGGGTGGTTCGCGGCCTTGGCGAAGGCGGCCCACGGGATGGCGGCCTCGACCGTGTAGCCGTCGTCCTTGTCCTCCGCCTTGTCGATCGTCCCTTTGATGAAGACCGCGGTCTTCATCTTCGGGTCCCAGTCCTCGTGACCGAAGGGACCGTTGGGCTCGGTCTTGGGCGTGTTGTACGCGTCGTACTGGGTGTGGAACTGCTTGTTCTGCGGGTTGATCTGGAGCTCGTAGTAATCCTTGTTGTCCCCGTCGCCGTCGGGGTCGACCATGATCTCCACGGTGTCTTTGGTCCAGAGCTTGGGCTGGCCGGTCGTCGTCCAGAAATTCTCCTGGGACTTGTCGGTGAAGAAGCCGACCACGTCGGGATCCTTCACGTCGAACGCGACGTAGAGGTTCGCGTCGTCCCAGGCGAGCTTGGCCGAGCCGTTGACGGGGAAGGAAGCGTTGGGCTTTCCGTTCCCCACATCAACGAAAGGGCCGGTGCCTGCTGCTGCCCCCCATGCCTTCTCGTCGGTCTTGCCGTCGACGACGATCTTGTCGTTCGCGGCGAGCTTGTTCACGGTGACCGTCGGGATGTCGGTGTGGATCTCGGCAGGCGCCACGACGAGGCCCGTCTTGATCTTGCCGACGATGGCGCGGTTGTCGCCGTCGTTCGCGCCGGACACGATGCGCAGGCGCGCGTCGCCCTTCCAGATGCCGACGAGAACGGTGAGCTCCGGGCCCTTCAGCCAGTCGGGCATCTTGTAGGTCTGCTCGTCGACGTAGACCTTCCCCTTCTCCCACCGGTCGGGGCCGAGGATCTGCTTGTTGTTGCGGTTTTCGCGGATGGGGCCGTTCCAGTCCATGTTGTCGGACTTGTCCTGCGACGCGTCGTGCAGATGGGTGAAGAGCTGCCAGCCCTCCTCGATCGAGTCGTCGCACCGCCACCAGTAGGTGATCTTCACCTCGGTCCCGGGCTTGGCCGTCTCGGGATCGAATTTGTACCCAATGAGGTGGATGCGGTTCTCGAAGTTGACGTCGACCTTGTGCTGCAGATCGGCCGGCGGCGCGTCGAGGATGTACGCCTTGAGGCGATCCTTGTCCTCCGACGTGATCCCCTTGTTGCCGCCGACGCAGCCCGCGCTCGCGACGGCGACCGCGATGAACGATGAAGCCAAAAGCAACGTGTGAAGTCGCATGCGCACTCTCCTCTTCCGGAATCGTCTTTACCGACGGCTCTTCCGCCGGGCGTCTTTTTCGCGCTTACGCTGCGCTTTCTTCGCGTTCTTCTCGGCCGACGACATCGGCTTCATCTTGGTGAGGCTCTCGCCGGGCGGGCCGCCCATGCCGGGCATGCCCGGGAAGCCGCCCATCCCGCCCATGCCGGGGAAGCCGCCCATGCCGCCCATGCCGCCCATGCCGCCGGGCATGCCGGGGAAGCCGCCCATGCCGGGCATTCCCGGGAAGCCGCCCATCCCGCCCATGCCGGGGAAGCCGCCGCCGGAGGCCATCTTCTTCAGGTTCTTCGCCATCGCGAGGTTCTTCATGCCCGGGATCTTCCCGAGCATCCCCATGTTGGCGCCGAGCCCCTCCATCATCTGCTTCATGAAGAGGAACTTCTGCACGAGCTCGCTCACGGCCTTCTCTTCGGTGCCGGAGCCCTTTGCGATGCGCTTGGCGCGGTTCGGCTCGCGTACGAGGGCGTAGGGATCCTTGCGCTCCATCTTCGTGAAGCTCGAGATGATCGCCTCGATGCGCACGAGCTCCCCGTCGTCGAGGTTCGCGTCGGCGGGGAGCATGTCGCTCATGCCGGGCATCTTGCCGACGAGATCCTTGAGCGATCCCATCTTCTGGATCATCCGGACCTGCTCGAGGAAGTCATCGAGGGAGAACTTTCCCTCGAGCATGCGCATCGCGTCCTCGGTGGCCTTCTTCTCGTCGACGACCTCCTGGAAGTCCTTCATCAGGCCGACGACGTCGCCCATGCCGAGCACGCGGCTGGCCATGCCCTCGGGGCGGAACTCCTCGAACTTGTCGCTCCCCTCCCCCATGCCGACGAAGCGCACGGGCGCGCCGGTGACCTCGCGCACGCTGAGCGCCGCGCCGCCGCGGGCGTCGCCGTCGAGCTTGGTGAGGATGACGCCGGTGAGCTCGAGCTTGTCGTGGAAGCCGCGGGAGACCTTGACCGAGTCCTGGCCGATCATCGCGTCGACCACGAGGAAGATGTTCTCGGGGTGGATCGCTTCTTTGATCTGCCCGAGCTCCTCCATGAGCTTCTCGTCGATCGCGAGGCGGCCGGCGGTGTCGTAGACGATGACGTCGCGTCCGAGGCGCTTCGCTTCGTCTTTTGCCTTCGCGCAGATTTCGAGCGGGGAGGCGCCGGCGATGTTGAAGACGGGCAGATCGTTCTGCTTGCCGAGGACCTGGAGCTGCTCGACGGCGGCGGGGCGCTGCATGTCGGCGGCCACGAGGAGCGGCTTCTTGCCGGACTTGGCGAGGTACCGACCGAGCTTCGCGCAGGTCGTCGTCTTGCCGGAGCCCTGGAGGCCGACCATCATGATGCCGGTCGGGCCGGACGCCTTGTCCGCCGCGAAGGTGATCGGATCGCCCTCCGCCGTCATGTAGGCGATGAGCTCGTCGTGGCAGATCTTGATGAACTGGTCGCTCGCGCCGACCTGCATCGTCTGGCCGTCGGACCCCTTGGCCTTCAGCTTGACGACCTCGCCGAGCGCCTTGTCCTTCACGCGCGCGAGGAAGCTCTTGACGACGCCGAGCTCGACGTCCGCTTCGAGGAGCGACAGCCGAACCTCGCGCAGCGCAGGCTCGATGTTCGCCTCGGTGAGCTCGGTCAGCCCGGCGAGGCGGTTTCGCGCCTGCTTGAAACCCTTGGCCAATGCGTCGAACATGTGGGCAAGGCTGTACCACGGACGGCGCCTCCCTGGAATTCGTGATCGAGCGGCGCGTGCTGCGCCGAAAAGACCCGCAATATTGAGCCCTTTTCTCCTGGTTCTCCTGTTCTTCGCGAGCCTCCTGGCGGGCGCCCTCAACTCGGTCGCCGGCGGGGGGAGCTTCCTGTCGTTTCCGGCGCTGCTGTTCGCGGGGGTCCCGCCGGTCGCGGCGAACGCCACCAACGCGGTGGCGCTGTGGCCCGCGGGGATCGCGGCGGGCGTCGCGTACCGGAAAGACCTCCACGTGCCGCGCGCGACATTGTTCGCGCTGGGCGGCGCGAGCCTCGCCGGTGGCCTCGCGGGTGCGCTGCTGCTGTTGCGGACTCCGGATGCGACGTTTCTTCGGCAGCTGCCGTGGTTGCTCCTCGTGGCGACCGTGCTCTTCACGTTTGGCCCGTCGCTGGCCAAGCGACTCCAGCGTGAGGGCGGCGCCGGGACAGGCGCGCTCGTCGCGACGGCGCTGGTGCAGGTCGTGATCGGGATCTACGGCGGCTACTTCGGCGGCGGGATGGGGATCCTGATGCTCGCGGCGATGTCGCTCCTCGGGATGCAGGAGATCCACACCATGAACGGTCTCAAGGCCGTCCTCGGTGTGCTCATCAATGGAATCGCGGTGGTCGCGTTCGTGATCGACGGCGCGGTGGCGTGGGGGCCGGGGCTGGTGATGGTCGTCGGGGGAACGCTCGGGGGGTACGCGGGGGCGACGATCGCGCGGAGACTCGCGCCGGTGTGGGTGCGGAGGTTCGTGCTGGTCGTGGCGTGGTC
Organism: Myxococcales bacterium; assembly: GCA_025359105.1. Taxonomy (GTDB): domain Bacteria; phylum Myxococcota_A; class Polyangia; order Polyangiales; family Polyangiaceae; genus JANYHK01. Next base: position 17,917 of record JANYHK010000054.1, read on the forward strand.
GATGACGGGGTATTTCTGGTACACTTCGGGCATGGCGGCCGCCGCGACGCTGCTTCAGACCGCGCCCGCTCCGAGCGAGCAGCGCATGCTCCTGCACAACGTCTCGTGGAAGGAGTACGTCGTCCTTCGCGACCTGCTCGACGGCCCAGCCCTTCGGATGACGTATTTGGCGGGAGACCTCGAGCTGATGAGGCCCTCACCCGAGCACGAGCTGTGGAAGACAAACATCGCGCGCCTGCTCGAGCTCTTCGCGCATGTCAAAGGGGTCGACCTGTACGGGTACGGGTCGACGACGTTCAAGCGCGAGGCGAAGGAGCGGGGCGCCGAGCCGGACGAGTGCTACCTCGTCGGCAAGAAGCTGGCGGACGTTCCCGAGATCGTGCTCGAGGTCATCCATACGACGCCGCTCCGAGCTGCGCGCCGCGAGCTCGCGACTTCCGGGGTTGGACTTCGCGCTCCTCGCGCGTTACGCGCCGCGCGAGGACACTCCGCAGGCGCTGCGCGAGTTCGAGGCCGAGATACGGCGGTGAGACGGCCGAGCGTTGGCTGAAGTCGGTCCGCGGAATCGACCGGTTCTACGGCGAGCGTGAGATGCCCCGCCTGCCGCTGCGTGCGCTACGCTACGTGCCATGGTGATGTCTCGCCTGCATCGCTATACGTACGCCCAGTACGTAGCGCTCGAGAAAGAGAGCCCGACGAAGCACGAGTTCTTCGACAGCGAGATCTACGCGATGGCCGGCGGGTCCGAGGAACACTCCGCGATCGCCGCGAAGGTGATCACCGCGCTCGACAACGCGACCGGCGATCGCCCATGCCGCGTCCATACCTCCGACCTACGCATCTACGTCGAGGCGGTGGGACTCGCGACTTTCCCTGATGGAGCGGTCATCTGTGGTCCCCTGCACCAACATCCGCCGAGCCCGGAGGCCACCGCCCTGAATCCCGCCATCCTCCTCGAGGTCACCAGTGACTCATCAGAGGACTACGATACCGGCGGCAAGCTTGAGGCGTATAAGACGATTCCTACGCTGCGGGAGTACATCGTCGTGTCGCATCGCGAACGGCGCATCACCGTGCATCGTCGCGGTGCGGCGGGTGACTTTACGATGCGCGTCGCCATCGCGGGCGGCAAGGTCGCGGTCGAGGCCCTCGGAGCCGAGCTGGTCGTGGACGCGATCTATCGCAACAGCTCGGTGCCCTGATCCTACCGGCTCGCCGTCGCCGTACCCGCGACCTCGGAGTCGGAAATCGGAGTCGGAGTCGGAGTCGGAGTCGGAGTCGGAGTCGGAGTCGGAGTCGGAGTCGGAATCGGAGTCGGCCAGCGGGAGGCTACTGGCGCGTGAAGGTCTCGATGCGATCCGTCGAGAGGTAGATATCCAGCTCGATCTGCCCCGCGTCCCCCGTCCGCGTGTTGAACGACGTGGAGCTCGGCCCGAACGCGGGGCACACGAACGTCAGCGTGATCGCGCCGCCGCTGGTCGTCGGCGATACGGTGATGCGCTCGGTCGTCGTGCCGCCGTTGTCGATGAACGTCGACAGGAGTAGGGCCGTGCCGGTGGACGAGTTCGTGATGGCGATGGTCTCGCGGACGGTGTAGCCGGTGGGGCCGGTCGCGCCGCCGGCGCCGGTGTAGACCTTGTCGGACGTCTTGAAATAGGTGCCGTCGACGAAGCTTCCGCCGGTGGCGACCGGACGCGCGGCGGCGACATCCACCTGCTGCACCTGGGGCGCACCGTTCGCAAGCGTGGTGCACAAACCGCCGTCGTCGCCCGCACCGTCGAGGAAGCCCGCCCCGTCGACGACGACATCGAAGCCGTTCGCGTCGGCCGGGGCGTCGGCGCCGCCGTCGGTCGCGGCATCCTTCGTTCCGGCGTCGGCGTCGGTCGCGCTGTCGCTGCCCGCGCCGTCACCGCCCGCGCCGTCGCCGCCCGCGCCGTCGCCGCCCGCGGCGTCGTTCCCCGCGCCGTCACTGCCGGGCGGCGCGTCGAGCGTCGCGTCCGAGCCTCCGTCGTCCACCGCGATGAGCCCCCGGTCGAACTGCGTCGAGAGCTCGCAGCCGGCAAGCACGCCGGCGAGCGCGACCGCAAGCGCGGCAGAGCCATGAAGAAGCGATCGCGTACGGAGCATGGGCCACCTCCTTTACTTCTCTTGAGCGTCGGAATCCACGGCGAGGGCCGGCGGCCGAGCGATTCGTCGGTGCGCAGGGGCCGAAACACAGGGAAACGGTCGGTTGCGCGAACGTGCGCACCCGTTCACACTTGCGCTTCGGTGCCGAGCCAAGCGCGACAACCGCTCCGCGTCTTGTTCGTCGGGGGAACCGAGGAAGGGGCACAGCTCCTCACTCGCGAGCTTGCGCGCGGCCGGTACGACGTGGGCGTCACGCGGGTCACGGATGCGGCGGCGCTGAAGGCGCGCCTGGCCGCGCCTTCAGCCAGCTGGAACGTGGTGCTCGCCGATGCATCGTCCGACGCGATGGCGGGCGATGGCCTGGCGAACCTGTGCCGCATCTCGGGGGACGTGCCCGTCGTCGCCGTCCGCAGGGATCCCATTTCGGGGGCGCGCCTGGACGACACTGCGGGTGCGAGCGAGGCGGAAGGCCCCCGTCTGCTCCGCGCCATCGAACGCGCTCTCCTCGATACGTTGCTCCGCGCCGAGCGCCAGGAGCTTCGCGACCAGCTCGCCCGAGCGGAGCACGCCGCATCGCTGGGGTTTCTGACGGCGGGCGTCGCCCACGAGATCAACAATCCGCTCGCTTCGGTGATCGCGAACCTGGAGTTCGTCCACGGGGAAGTGCTCCGGTTCCAGCAGGCAGGCGTCGACGTCGGCGAAGCGATGGGTGCCTTGCGCGACGCCAGCGACGGAGCGACGGTGATCCGAGAGGTCGTGCGCGACATGCGCACCTTCGCCCAGCAGGATGCCCGCGATCCCAACGCCATCCTCGACGTTCGCCCCGTCGTCGAACGCGCGATCCGGATGACCTGGCACGAGCTTCGATTCCGGGCGCGCCTCGTCCGCGACTTCCGTCCTACGCCGCGCGTCCGAGCGAATGACGCGCGCCTCACCCAGGTCTTCTTGAACCTCATCATCAACGCAACCCACGCGATCCCGGCCGGCCACGTGGAGGACAACGAAGTCCGGGTCGTGACGCGAACCGATGAGCGTGGAAGCTGCGTCGTCGAGGTGCACGACACCGGCAGCGGGATCCCGCCCGAGCACCTGCACCACATCTTCGACGCGTATTTCACCACCAAGGCGCCTGGCGAGGGCACCGGCCTCGGGCTGGCCGTTTCTCAGCGTATCCTTCGGCAGCTGGGCGGGGAAATCTTCGCGGAGAGCGGCGTGGGCGGCGGAGCGTGCTTTCGCGTGGTTCTTCCCGCGGCGCCGAGCGGCGGCGGGGGCGCGGGAGGACCGCGCTGAACGGCAAGTGGGGTTTCTGCCCCCGGCGTGCGCGAGGGGGACTGGCGATTGCGGACGCTGCGCACTACGATCGCTTCGTGGCTACGGTGGCAGTCGACCTCGCGCGCAGTAGCGCGCTCCTCGGTCTCGACAGCCGACTGCGACAGATCCCCGCGAGCGCCCAGAGCCGCGGACTCTTCTTCAACATGCTTCGCGACGACATGGCCAAGCGCGGCTTGGGGGATGTCCCCGAGCTGAAGGCTCTGCTCACGACGTCGCGTCGTAGCTACGGATTTTACCCAGTGCGAGAGCTGATCGAGGCTTACGCCATCGCGGGTGCCCTCGTGAACGCGGATCCGATCGAAGGTATGCGCGCGCTCTTCTGGGGGGCGGTCGGGTATAGCGCGGGCACTTGGTACGGTCGCGCCTTCTCACGCTACATCCGGCCCGACCCCGCGGCCGCCCTGCGGTGGCTGGAACGCTCTCGCGAATACGTCGCCAACTACGGCAGCTGGCGACTCGAGGTCCGCTCCCCCGAACACGCCATCATGCACATGTTCGACGAGTTCTTCTGGATCGAGGGTGCCCAGCGCGGCGGGTGCGAAGGCCTCCTCACCGCCTGCGGCGTCGAAGGCGAGGTGCTCGCGGATCTCGACGCTCCGTTTCGTGGGCGCCTCGACATCCGCTGGAGTAGATAGGTCAGTCGAGGGGGCGCGGCGGTCGGCGGAAGGGCGAACCGCCAACCGGACCCGGCCTCGTCTCGAAGGTCGCAGCGGTCGGCAAAATGACGCGGATGTTCGTGCCCCCCTCGCCGCTGTCGACGATGAGGTCACCGCCGAAGCGGCGCACGCGATCACGAATGCCTGGGAGCCCGCCGCGTGCTCCGTGAGGATCGCGGAAGAGGGGCTCCGTCATGTCCGGCCGCAGATCCGCGGGGATCTGGCCGCCGTTGTCGGCGAACTCGAGGATCACTGCCTCCTCGGCTTCGTAGCCCCGGATGACGAGTTGGCCCCGCTCCCGCCCCTCGGCGCGGATGGAGTCGAGCGCGTGCGCCACGAGGGCGACGGCGATGAAGACGAACGTCGTTCGCGGGACGGCGACCTCGCAGGCACCCTCTACGTCGACAGAGAGCTCGGTGACGGGACTCAGGTCCTCGCGCAAGACCCGGACGACGTCCTCGAGGATCGACGAAGCCGAGACTGTCGAATCCGCTCCTCGGGCCAAGCTCCGCAGCGCGTCCACCGTCGATTGCGCGCTGCGAACCGCGCCGTGGAGACGCTCCACCGTGTCGCGGAGCTCCTTCGACGTCGGCGCGGCCAGCCGCCGGGCGGCGAGCCTCCGAACCTCCTCGTCCTTCGGCGGCGCGGCGCTGACCGCACTCGACCACGCGACGAAATCATCGCTCACCTCGAGGACGCTCCCGAGCCCGCGAGCAAGCCGCTCGCAGTCCACCGACGCGCGGCTCAGTGGTTCCGCGAGCTCGCGCCCCAGCGCGGCGCCGAGAAGCGCGAACGCGACGTCGTCGTCCTCCTCGAGGAGCGCGTAGTGGAGCCGGCGTGTCCGCGACGATGCACGCGCCTCTGCGCGCCCGATCGCGGCCGCGAGCGATGCCGTGGTCACCTCGCCTGCGCGGAGAACCTCGTCGACGCCTGCGGCGAGGGCGGCGCTCGCCTCCCGATCGGTTCCCGCGACCGCGATGACGGCACCTCGGGCGAGCGCGGGGTGCGCGCGCAGCTGGAGCGTCGCGAGCGGCGAATGCACGAGGGCCGCGTCGCGCTCGCGCACGGCCTCCTCGAGCGCCGCGACGTCGCCTCGCTCCAGCGACGTCCAGAAAATCGTCAGCGAGATCATCGGCCGGCTACTTAGTCTAGCTAGCCCTGCGACGGCAGGCCAGCCCTGCTGTCGTCACGCCGGTGAATGGCTCCAGCGCAGCAGAGCGGCATAGCGGGTGAGCCCTGCGCCATGCCCGTACAGCGCAACAAGTGCACCATCCCGGAGCATCCCTCGCTGCCGCGCCTCCAGCAAATTCGCCACGAGCGCGGCCGCGCCGATGTGCGCGTACTTGCGATGCGTGGATGGAGCTCTCTCCGGACTCAGCCCAAGCCCGTCGGCCACCGCCGGCCCGAACCAGGGGACCGGCTGTATCGTCGCAAGGACGGCGAGCTCGTCGACGGTAACGCGGGCCGCCGAGAGCAAATTGTGCAGCGTTTGGATCGGGAGCTCCAGGAGGAGCTTCGTGAACCGTTTGACCGCCGGAACGTCGTCGCTCCCGGGGACGATCGGCCCGGAGGCATTCTTCCACCAGACCGCTCCGGGTGTGTCTATGTATGCATGGGTGACGGCGTTGCGAAGGGATCCGTCCCCGCCTCGCTGCACAGCGATGATTCCGCGACCGGCCGGCACCTCGCCAACGACGAACGCCCCTACGGCGTCCCCGAACATCACCGAAGCCGGCAGGCGCATGTCGTTGATTCGGTTCAGTTGATGCGACTGCACGCAGAGCACGTTCCTTGCGCGCCCGCTCTCCACGAGCCCGCAGGCGAGCTCCAGCTGGACGACCGCGGCCGAGCAGTACGACTCGACGCCGATGCCTGCGACATCCCCGCATCCGAGTAGGTCCGCGATGCCCGGTCCGTTCGAAGGGACCAGCTTCTCCTGAAGTACCGCGCTCGACAGAATCAAATCGACCTCGCGCGGCGAGATGCGAGCGTCGCGCAGGGCCTCCTTGGCCGCGAGCGCGTCCCCGTCGAGTATGGACCCGTTCGGATCGGCGACGCGGCGGTGAACCGCCCCCTTGAATGGATCGTCGTCGTAAGGAACGGCGTGCTTCACGTACAGCTCCTCGTACGGGCGGTCAGGGTTCTTCCTCTCGATGTCGGTGATGTCGACGAGGCGACGCGCATCCCTGTGCTCGTGAAACGCGCGCGTGAACGCGTCGGGCCACGCGTCGTTGCCCCGCACAGTCTCCGGCGCCCAGAAGCCCAGACCGACGATTCCCGCGCTTTTCATCGACGTGCTCCAATTCCGTCCTTCAAGAACGCATTTCGCGATTTCGTGCTCAGGGCCCTGGCCGAGTCGAAGCGCACGTCCACGACCACGGGTCTACCCGAGTCGAGGAGGCCCCTGAGCCGGCTCACGTCGAGATCGGCAGGCGTCGTGACGCGCACGCCGATCGCCCCGAAGCTGGACGCGACGCCGGCGATGTCCGCCGGACGCGACGGCAAGTTGGACGGCAATCTGCCGTAGACGGCCTCGAATCCCTTGTCGACCATGTTCCAGCAACCGTCGTTCATGACGACGAGCACGACACCGATGCCGTTCTCCGCAAGGGTGAGAACCTCCCCTGCCACCATGGAGAAGCATCCGTCGCCGCAGATGCACACCACCGTCTTGTTCGTGGCGGCGCGGGCCCCGACGGCGATGCCGATGCCGCTCCCCATGGACGCGAGACCCATCATCACGCGGAAGTGATCCGGTTGGTCGATGGTCAGATAGTGGAGCGCGTAAGCGGCGTGCTCGCCGACGTCCACGGCCCAGAACGCTTCGGGAAACGCGGCCTGGAGCGCCGCCATGACCCGGCCCGGCATGAGCGGAAGCGCGTCGGAGGTCATCGACTCCGGTGAGACGAACGTGCGGTGCGTGGCCTGGCGCAGCGGGCGCGCGACGTCGTGCGGCAGCTCGGAGATCATGCCGCGCAGCGCGGCACGTGCGTCGCCGACGATGCCGAGCGTGAGCGGGGTGTTGCGGCCGAGGATCCATGCCTCACGGTCGACCTGGTAGGTCGCCTTGGTCCCGCGAACCGCCAGGCGCCATCCGTTCGTCGCCAAGTCGCCGAGGCGCGACCCGACGACCAGCACGACGTCCGGTCCGCTCTGCAGGTAGTCGATGGCCGAGGGATTGCCTCCGAAGCCGATGCCGCCGAGGTGCAGGGGGTGCGAGTCCGGGAAGACCCCCTTGGCGTGGGGTGTCGTGACGACCGGACAGGCGAGGCGTTCGGCCAGGGCGCGCACCTCGACGGCGGCGCCGCGCGCGCCGTTTCCGATCACCATGAGCGGCCGCCTGGCCGCTCGAAGCGCCGCGCTCACCTCACGGCACGCCGCGGGGTCGGGCGCGGCCGGCGGCGGCGGCTCGCTGATGCTCAGACGGACTTGGGTCGCGGGAGCCGCCCCCACGTCGAGGGGCAGCGAGAGGAACACCGGCCCGGGCCGCGGCCCCATGGCCAAGCGCATCGCCTCCTCGACCGCTCCCACCGCAGCGTCCGCCGATTCGATCCGGGCACAAAAGCGGGTGATCGTCCGCATGAGCGCGAGGCCATCGAGCCCGGCCTGCGACGTATCGTGAAGCGCGCCCCGCCCCGTGGCCCCGGTGGGCACGTCGCCCGAGACGACGAACATGGGCACCTCTTCCAGGAACGCGGCCGCTACGGGGGTGATCGCGTTGGTCACCCCCGGTCCCCCCGTCGTCAGGACGAGCGCCGGGCGCCCCGTTGCGATCGCGTGGCCCATCGCGGCGAACCCCGCCATCGCCTCGTGGCGCGTCGCGATGTACCGGATCTCCGGGACGCTCGCGAGCGCGTCGAACACCGGACTGATCAACCCCCCCGGGATCCCGTAGGCGACCGTAACGCCTCGTCGCACAAGCGTCTGCAAGACCGCGCGGGCGGCGTTGACCGCCTCGGATCGCTGAGGTTCCGTGACCAGTTCGTGCTGCTTCACCGATGCTTCTCCTCTTTGCCAGGCCGCTCGCGCAGGGCGCGCCGATTCGGGCGGAGCGCATTTGCCACATCGCCCGCCGGCCCGCCAGCGGCGAGACCGCTTCCGACCGGAAGAGCCGCCGCCGACTAGCACTACTTCGCCACATTTGTCTTTCCATCCCGGCGCGTCTGATTTAATGGCGAGGGATGAAGCGCACGCCTGCGTGGACGAAGCGTCTCGACCTATGGCTCAGTCCGTTTCTCGACGTGTTGGGCGACAAGCGT
>JANYHK010000029.1 GCA_025359105.1 Myxococcales bacterium
CGACGCTTGTCGCCCAACACGTCGAGAAACGGACTGAGCCATAGGTCGAGACGCTTCGTCCACGCAGGCGTGCGCTTCATCCCTCGCCATTAAATCAGACGCGCCGGGATGGAAAGACAAATGTGGCGAAGTAGTGCTAGCCGGAGCGGTCGCCACCCGCGAGGGGCGCACCGACTCAGCCCGCGTGGCCGGCGACGGTGAGGGTGCGCGTGTCGGTCACGACGACGTCGACCGGCACGTCGCCCTCCGTCGCTGGGACCTCGGCGAGGAGCTGAAAGTCGAAGGCGACGCCCACCGTGACGGCGGGCGGCGCGACGGTGGGGAGCGTGCGATCGTAGAAGCCGGCGCCGTAGCCGATGCGATGGCCATCCGGCGCGATGCCGATCGCCGGGACGACGACGACGTCGAGCTCGCCGCGCGCGCACGCCGGCGCGTCGGGCGGCGGCTCGCGGAAACCGAAGCCGCGCTCGGCGAGCTCGGCCTCGCTCGCGACGAAGCGAAAGCACATGCCGCGCGTCTCCGGATCGATCGCCGGGTACGCGACGCGAACGCCGCGCGCCCGGAGCGTCGCGTCGAGGGCGCGCAGATCGACCTCGTGCTTCTCGAGGATCGGCCAGAAGAGCGCGACCGTCTTCGCCGCCACGACGCTCGGAAGCGCCTCGAGCCGCGCGACGAGCTTCGCCGACCGCGCTGCGCACGCGTCGGCCGGCGTGGTGGCCCGCAGGCCGCGCAGGCGCTTGCGCAGCTCGGCCTTCACCTTGCGACGGAGCACGTCGTCGGGGGCGAGCTTGTGCGACTGCCGCGGCGGGCCGTCCACTACTTCGCCCCGCCCTTCCAGTTGCGAACGAGGACCTCGGCGACCTCTCCGCGTTTTTTGGGGTCGGAGTTGATCGCGCGCGGCGCGTACACGACCTCGGTCTCGAGCCCCTCGTAGAGCCGGCGTGTCTCGGCGTTCGATGCGTTCGACAGCATCGCGCGCACGCCGCGATCGCGAAGGCGGCGCATCTCCTTGGCGAGCCGCTCCTGATCGTCCGGACCAAATCCCTGCGACGCGTACGCGGTGAACGTCGCGGTCTTCGATAGCGGCACGTACGGCGGATCGAAGTACACGAAGTCCCCCTCGGCGCACTCGCGCGACACCTCGAGGAAGTCGACGTGCCGGATCTCCGCGAGGGCGAGCGCCGCCGAGGCCGCGTGAAGTCGCTCCGGATCGACGATTTTGGGGTTCAGGTAGCGGCCGTACGGGACGTTGAACTTCCCCTTGGAGTTCACGCGCCAGAGGCCATTGTAGCCCGTGCGGTTCAGGAAAATGAGCCGCGCCGCCCGCTCGACGTCGCCGAGCTTCTGCGTCGAGAGATCCCGTGTCTCGTAGTAGAGCTCGCGTCGGTCCTCGCGATCGGCGTACTTCTGCAGCGCCGTCAGCACGCGGTCCACGTGCTTCTTCACCGCCTGGTACGCCGCGACGAGCTCGGGGTTCTGATCGGCCAGGATCGCGCGTTCGAAGCGGCGCTCGGGCATCGACGCGAGCCGGAAGAAGAGCGCGGCGCCGCCCATGAAGGGCTCGGCGTACACGCGCATCTTTCGCTCGGTGGCGAACGGAACGAGGTGCTTGAGGAGACGCGTCTTGCCCCCCGCCCACTTCACGATCGGCTTCGCCACGCCCTCCAGGTAGCCGATTTTCCCCGAGGTCACCACCCTCACGGCCTGCCGAGGAGGCGCGCGAGGGCGTCGTCGGGGCCGGCGGGCGCCGCGAGGGTCGCGTCGACACCGGGGATGCGGAGGAGGCGCATCGGGCGGCCGCCGCGCTGCACGGCAACGCCGAGGGAGAATCGAATGGACGCCTTTCCCCCGTCGGACGCGAGGCGGAGGACGATCTCGACGGCGTCCTCGAAGCCCTCACCGCGGCGCGGCGGGCCCATGTGCACCGTCTCGGTCAGGATGCCGGCGGCGTCCTCGCCGAGGAGGATGCCGGCGTCGTCCTTCGCGTGCGGATCGAGGGTGCGGCGCACCCCCTTGCGGGTGACGTCGATCCCGAGGAGCGAGTACGGATCGACGACGAGGCGATGCCGGTCGATGAAGGGCGACGTGAGCGGAGCGCGGAGCCCTTGCGGGGCAACAAAGACCGCGCGATCGCCGTCGAGGCGCGCGTACGTTCCGGTGATCGTGTCGGCGCCGAACGTCACGCCGGCCGTGCGCGTCGCTGCCGCGCCGCCGCCGCCGTCAGACCCGCTCCCTGCGAAGGTCGCGCGGAAGAAGCACGGGTCGAGGTCGAAGCCGAAGGTTCCATCGTCGGCGTCGGCGACCCACGCGTCGGCGCGCGCGCGGGAGAGCGCGTCGATCGCGTCCAGGATCATCCCGGAATCGGCGGCGAGCGGCGCGCCGTCGACCTCGAGGCGGAACGCGTCCCCGTCGCGCGAGACGCGCTGGGCGAGCCCGCGGCAGCGCGTCTCGATCGCGCGGACGGGCTTGCCGGCGAGCGGCTCCGAAAAGAGCGCGCGGGGGCGCAGGGCGTTGGCGCGGGGCAGGAGCTTGCGGGCGGTCTCGGCGGAGACGCGGATGACCGCACCGTCGGCGCGGCGGCGCACGAAGAAGCCGCCTTCGTCCGCCGCCAGCCCGACCTCGATCACCTCTTCCTCACCCGCCTCGGCGTGGGTGACGGTGACGCGCCCGGTGATGCCGTGTCCGAGGGCGTTCGAGGCGTCGCGGCCAATCACCTCGCCCTCCGCGCGCGCGAGGTCCTTGATCAGCGTCGACGCGGCGTCGGACTCGCCCTCGCTCAGATCGCGCTGCTCCGGCGCGAGCTCGCGGAAGCCAGTCCCCTTGCGGGCGACGTCGAGGACGGCGCCGGTCGGCGACGACTCGAGCCGAGCTTGCTCGATCTCGTCGTCGCGCAGCGCGAACAAACGCGTGTCGAGGAGCCACCCCTCGGTGACCGAGAGCCCCTCGAGGATGCCCTTCGGCGCGCACCCCGCGGTCTTCGTCGGCGCACGCTGAACGACCACGACGTCGTTCGGCTGCCCCGGGCAGGCCCCACCCACGAGGAGCTCACCGTTCGGGCGACCGTCCTTCGGCGTCATGGTGATGCTGAGGACGGGATCCTTCGTGGCGGCGTCGGCGTCGGCGTCGGACACGAACGCCTCCGCGCGCATCTCGGCGAACGCGCGCCACACCTTGTCGAGCCGCTCGCGCGACACGCGAAGGCTGCGCGACGGGAGGACGAAGCCTCGCTCGTTACCCTTGCGCTCCACGGCGAACGACGTCACCCGCCCACGCACCTCGAGGCGCGCGAGGGCGAGCGAGAGGTACGGCACGAGCGTCCGCGTACGGAACGCGTCGGCGCCCTTCATCAGATCGACGGCGAGCTCCTTGCCGATGACGACCGGAGAGTCTCCGTTCATGCGAAAATACGCGGCCCCTTCCGGGGTGGAGGCGGCGGAGCCGAGCGCGAACTCGTACTTGACCGCGCCCATCTCGATCGTGCCGCGGGCGCGCGGCGAGTCGAAGCCGGGGACCGGGCCCGACGACTTGCGGAGGATCGTCGCGAACTCCAGGGTCGACAGGAAGCGATCGACCAGCGCGGCGTCCACCTCGCCGTCGCGCGGAGCCGTCATCCGCCACATGCCGTCTCCGGCGAGGGCGCGCACGAGGACGACCTCCTCCTTGTCGTGCGAAAGCGTGATGCGCGACAGGTCCTCGCGGCGCCACGCCGGGAACACGTTGCGCTCGCGGCGCGCCCGCTCGTCGACCGAGACGGTGGCGCGATCCCTCCACGCGTACACGCCGAGCCCGCACGCCGCGAGCACGAGGACGAGGCTCGTCGCGTGCTTGCCGAGCTTGCCGGTCACTCCGCCCGCTTCTTCCTCGGCGTTCCTTCGGTCGAACGCCGGCGCAGCGCCACCGCGATGCCGAGGAGCGCGGCCGCGAGCGGCATGAAGAAGAGCACGTACCGCCGCACCTCGCTGCGCGCCTCCTCGTTGATGCGGATCCCGGCGGACACCTCGGGCTTGGCGGGCACGTCGAGGATCTCCGGCTTCGACGCGAGCCACGAGATGGCGCTCTCCACGAGGTAGACCGCGCCGCGGAGCGGCATGGGCTCGTCCCAGTTCTGGCGAATGAGCACGCTGCCCGTCCCGATGACGACGACGCGCGGACCGTGCGGCGCGGTCGTCCTTACCTTGGGGCGCTCGCTCGCCATCGCGAGGACGAGCGGGCCCTTGGGATCGGTGTCCCTGGGCGCCGGCATCTCCTTCCAGTCCGCGGCGCCGGCGATGGTCGCGACCGCGAACGACTTGGGGCTCGTCACGAGGAGATCCTGAGCGGGCACCGCGCCGGGCGGCGCGACGTGCTTGAACGAGCGCGTGAAGTGGACCGAGACACGGGGCGGATCGCGCGCCTCGTCGGTCTGCACGAGGCCGGCGGTGACCGGGTGCGGCTTCGCGGTGGCGTAGAAGCGGATGTTGCGCGAGCTCGGGAGGACGAGCGACGGCTCCGTCTCGAAGACGAGATCTTCGTCGATCCCGATGCCGAACGGCCCCAGCGCGTCGGCGAGGCCCGGCGCCACCATGCCTGCCTCGTTCGAGCCGTTGATGGGCGAGATCGCGGCGAGGAAGCTCCCCCCCTCGAGGAGGTACGTCTTGAGGCGCGCCTCCTCCTCCTTGGAGAAGTCGCCGCGCGGGCCGGCGACGATCACGACCGCGCACCCGGCGAACGGCGCGTGCGCGTTGGGCTCCGTCGTATCGACGGTGACGGGCTCGTAGTTGTCCTTGGCGAGGATGTCCTGCAAAAACGACAGGCCGCGCGGCCCGCCTTCGCCGAGCGTGAGCTCACCGTGCCCCGCGGTGAAGCAGAGGCGCGGCCGCTCGCCGTCGCGGGCGACGTTGCGGATCGCGCCGGTGATCGCCTGCTCCTCGCGCGGCCGGGCGCGTGCGTCCTCTGCGTTCGTCACCTCGACCATGTCGGACGCGCCGAGGAACCAGTGCTTCTCCCCCTTCGCGACGACCATGATGGCGTCGGTGGCGACGTGACCGTCCTGGGTCACGCCGGCCTGGATGTTGAAGCGCTTGCGGACGTCCTCGAGCTCCACCGTGTCGCGATCGGGATCGACGTAGTGAACCCGCAGCTGGCTCGTCTCCGCCTCGTACGAGACGAGGAGCTGCTTGACGCTCTGCTCGAGCGGATCGGCGCCCCCCATGAGCACCCACAGATCGACGGGATCGTGCAGTTCGTGGAGCGTCGTCTTCGTCGCCGCCGACAGCGAGTAGCGGTGCGACGTCGTCCAGTCCCAGCGCGTGTAGCGCCGCGCCGCGAGGACGTTGACGATGCCGGCGACGGCGAAGGCCGCGACCACGCCGATGAGCGCCGAGATCTGCGCCGCGTCGAGCCCGAAGAGCTTCTTTTTCGTGCTCTTGGTCATCCCCACCTCCACGCGTCGACGGCGCGCGTCGTCAGGAACAGCGGCAGGACCACGAGCGTCCCGTAGAAGACCAGTCGCCGCGAGTCGACGACGCCGTTGGCGAAGTCGTTCATGTGCGCCCAGATGGACACGTGCGCGCAGACCGCGTGCATGAGCGAGCCCTCGCGTGTCACGAACTCGCCGATGCCGAGGATGAAGAGCACCAGCACGACCAGCGCCGTGAGCACGAGCGCGAGGAACTGACTCTTGGTGAGCGCGCTCATCAGGAGGCCGAGCGACAGGTACCCGGCGCCGACGAGCGCGACACCGAGGTAGCTCGCCATCGCCGCCCGCCAGTCCAGATCTCCGGTGCGCTTCAAGATGACGAGGTAGAGGAGCGTCGGCGCCCACATCGCGAGGTACGTCGTCAGGACGGCCAGGTACTTCGAGAGGACGACGGCGACGGTCGACACCGGCGTCGTCAGGAGCGTCTCGATCGTCCCGCTGCGGCGCTCCTCGGCGAAGAGGCGCATCGTCATCGGCGGCACGAGCAAGAAGATGACGAGGTAGAGGAGCACGGTGTTGCCGAAGAAGGCCTGCAGCGGCGTCTGATCGCTCGTCACCTGGGCCTGGCTCGCGAAGTGATCCACGAGCAGGAAGAAGTGCATGCCCTGGACGAGCAAGAACACCGTGATGAGCACCCACGCGAGCGGCGTCACGAAGAAGGCGAAGAGCTCGCGCTTGTAGATCGGCCAGAACCCCCTCACGACGGCCGCTCCTCGGCGTCGCCGGCGTCGGTCGCGTCGCTCGCCGCGCGCGTGAGCTCGGCGAAGACCTCCTCGAGGGAGCTGCCGATGGGACGCACCTCGCGCACGCTCTCCCCCGCGGCGACGACGGCCCCGACCGCCCTCTCCGTCGCGACCGCGACGGCGTCTCCGTCCAGCTTCTTGCCCCACGCGCAGGCAACGCGCGCCACGTCGCCGTGGATCTCGACCTTCACTCTCGTCGCGCCATCGACGGCGGCGAGGGCGTCCTTGGCGCGCGCGCCGTCGCCGCGCACGTGGATCTCGACGCCGCGAGGGCGCCGCTTCTTCTGGATCTCGTCGAGCGTGCCGGCCGCGACGAGCTTGCCCTTGGCGATCACGACGACCTTGCTGCAGCTCGCCTCGACCTCGCTCAGGATATGCGTCGACAGAAGGACAGTGTGGTCCTTGCCGAGCGCGCGGAGGACGTCGCGCACCTCGCGGATCTGGTTGGGGTCGAGGCCAGCCGTCGGCTCGTCGAGGATGAGAAGCGGCGGCTTGGCGACGAGGGCGTCGGCGAGACCGACGCGCTGGCGGTAGCCCTTGGAGAGGTGGCCGATGGTCGTGTTGGCGACGTCGGCGACGCTGGCCTTCTGCATCGCGTCGTCCACGGACGAGACGCGCCTGCCCCGGGGGACGCCCTTGAGCTCGGCGCGGAACGTCAGGTATTCGGCGACCCGCATCTCCGGGTAGAGGGGAACGGCCTCCGGCATGTAGCCGAGCATCTTCTTGGCCTCGTGCGGCGCGTCCTGGATGTCGTGCCCGCACACCTCGACCTTGCCGCTCGTCATGCCGAGAAAGCCGGCGAGGATGCGGAGCGTCGTGCTCTTGCCTGCGCCGTTGGGGCCGAGGAAGCCGACGACCTCGCCCTTCTGGACCTCGAACGAGACCCCGTCGACGGCGAGATGGCCGTCGTAGCGCTTCACGAGCTTCTGGACCGAGATCATGCGCTGAGCAGCGCAATACCACGACTTTGCGCGGTCGGGCGAAGCTCGGAGGCGCCCAGACCTCTAAGTACCGCGGAGGAGGGCGACGAGCTCGTCCGGGGTCCACGGCTTGGCGAGCAGGCCGGCGGCGGGCGGAGAGAGGGCGCGCGCCCGCTGCGCGAGCTCGCCGTGCGGGTCGGCGGAGACGAACACGATACGCAGGCCCGGCAGCTTGGCGCGCAGGTGCGTGGCGAGCTCCACGCCATCCATGCCGGGCATTTTCAGGTCCAGGACGGCGACGTCGTGCGGCCTCCCCTGGTGCGCGTCGAGCGCGGCGAGCGCCGTGGGACCGTCGGGGTAGTCGAGGACCGTCGCCCCGGGGATGCGCCGGAGGCTCCGCACCATCGCCGCCCGAACGAGGCGGTCGTCGTCGACGACGAGGATGGCGAGCGGCGGCGCGTTCACGCCCGCCTCCGCGGTTCGTCCGGATGTCGACGCGTATACACGTTACGTTTGTCTCCTAGCACGCGGAGGGCGACGATTGCGATTCGCAATGGTGATGCAGTGGTGACCAGGGGTCTCAGGGTGGCAGAAACCTGCCTGGCAACCCTCGCGACCGCCCTGCTTACGACGGTCTCGGGGTGCCCGCCGGCGAGCACGCCCACCTCCCCGCCGGTGTCCCCCGCTGGGCTCGACGCGAGCACCCAGGCGGCGAACGCCCACGCCGACGCTGGCACCACGCGCTCCGCCGCCGCGACCGACGCCGACGCCGACGCCGACATGAAGCGCTCGGACGCCGCGACCAACGCCGACGCCGGCGCCGCCAGCGCCCGGCGCTCCGACGCCGCGACCTCATCAGGACCGGCCCCGGAGGGCATGCTCCTCGTTCCGGCCGGCGCATTCACGATGGGCGCCGACCACGGGGGCGAAGAGGACGAGCGGCCCGCGCATCAGGTCACGCTCGCCGCCTTCTGGCTCGACCGTACCGAGGTCACCCACGAGGCCTACGCAGCGTGCGTCGCGGCGAAGGCGTGTGGGTCATCCAACACCCACATCGCGAGCTCGACGCACGCCGGCCCGGACGCGCTCTTCTCGCGCCCGACGCAGCCGGTCAACGGCGTGACGTGGAACGACGCGAGGGCCTTCTGCGCGTGGAAGGGCAAGCGCCTGCCGCGGGAGGCGGAGTTCGAGAGGGCGTGCCGCGGCGACGACGCGCGCCGCTTCCCCTGGGGCAACGACGCGCCGACGCGCGAGCGGACCGTCTTCGGCCGCGCGTACGGCGCGGAGGGCACCGACGACGTCGGCGCCCACCCCACCGGGCGCGGGCCCTATGGCCACGACGATCTCGCCGGCAACGTGTGGGAGTGGCTGGAAGACGAGTACGATCCGATCGCCTACGAGCGCGAGGGCGCGGCGGCGGGGGTGCCCGGCACCTGCGCGGAGATCATGAAGGCCTTGAACCAGCTCCGCGCCGACGGCAAGCAGGGATTCACCGGCTCGAACCCGATCCCCACCGAGTGCGAGCGCGGCCTGCGCGGCGGCGCGTACAACTACGACGGCCCCGGGCTCCGGAGCACCAACCGCGTGCACCACCCCGGGCGGTTCCGACTCGTGATGACGGGCTTCCGCTGCGCGAAGGACGCCGACTGAATTTTTTTGCGGCGAACGGGCGCGGCCTTCGGCACAATGCCGGGCTATGCGTCTCCTGCCCGCCGCGTCGTGCCTCTCGCTCTCCGTCCTCGTCCTCGCTGCGTGTGGCGGCGGCTCGCTCCCTGCCGCCGGTCCGTCGCGCGAGACGGGGCAGAGCGCGCTGATGGGCCAGACGTTCGCCGGCAAGAACGCGTGCAACCCGAAGAACGCCGACAAGCCGTTCATCATCGAGTGGGACGCCACGGACATGTCGATGTTCGAGGGGCGGGCGGCGACCGATGTCGTCTTCGTGCGCTACGAGGGCTGCGATCTCAAGGTGCTCGACGCGTGCGCCAACGACTCGGTGCGCGGGTCGATGGGCGCGTACCGCCCCGTCGAGTGGACGAGCGGCTCCGTCGAGAAGGTGAACATCTCCGACGAGGGCGACCTCTACGCGAAGCTCCCGCTCGGCGTCGCGACGCTCGGCGGTCGCGTGCACGCCGGCGAGAAGTTCGACATGGAGTATTTCGTCAGCGGCGTCCGCACCTCGACGCGCAGCGCCGTCTACAAGGGCGATCTGGCGAAGAATCAGGCGTGCAAGAGCGCGACGCACTTCGTCTACGGCTACTCGCTTGGAGCGTTCGCGCTCGGCTCCGCGAAGAACGTCTCGGCCAGCGCCGAGGCCGGCATCAAGGGCGCCGGCGTCGGCGGTCAGCGCACGACGAGCTCGAACGCCGACAAAAAGGGCGGCCTCATCGAGAGCTGCCGCGCCGAGACGGCCAAGGAGATCAAGTCGTGCCAGGTGCCGATCCGGCTTATTTTGCGCGAGATCGGCGATGGAGAGAACCCCGACACGACTGCCGCGGCTGCTGGCGCGCCTGCTGCGCCTGCAGCCGGCGCTGCCGCACCTGGAGGCGCGCCGCCGAGCCGCTCCGATCGCCCCGAGATAACGATGGAGGAGACGAAGCTCCGCGAGTCCGCCGCGCAGAAGCGCATGGCCAAGGACGGCAAGGGCTGCGTCGCCGACCTGGACGCCGCCGACAAGAAGTTCCCGAACTCCGCGCGCAGCTCGCTGCGCCCGGACGGGATGATGAACATCCGCGCCCAGTGCCTGATGCTCGCGGGCGATTGCGAATCCGGCAAGAAGCAGCTTCGCATGGCCTACGAGCGCCTGGCGATGAAGACCGAGGCGATCGACGCCGTCGTCGCCTCCGACGCGACGGACCTGTGCCCGGCGACGACCAGCCCGGCCACCACGCCGCCGCCTCCGCCGGCCAGGACGCCTACGAAGAAGAAGAAGTGACGACCCCCGCTCTCAGTTGCGGACGCGCCAGTTGCCGACGATGGCCTTGCTCAGATCATCGCACGTCGGATCGGTGACGATGAGCTCGGGGCGGCCGCTCCGGCACACGAGGATCGTGTTCTGGCGGAAGACCCGCCCGAAGGCGATGGCTTCGTCGCGATCCATCCCGTGCACGAGCCACGACGGCTCGCGCCACGTGCCCTCCGGATCCTCCTCGTAGCCGACGCACGACTCGACGCGGTAGCAGCCGAGGATGAGCAGATCGCGGAGAACGACGTGCCGCGACTCGTTCACCTTGCGCGGCAGGAGCATCGAGCGCGGGTTGTAGCCGGTGAGCACGGTGAACGGCCGCGTGAGCAGCTCGGGGAGCGTCGACGGATCGGTGACGATGTCGCCGTCGAGCGAGGCGCGGATCGGACCGTTCGCGGTCGGGAGCTCGTAGACCGTCGCCAGGTACGAGCGGAGGAGCGACGTTTCCATGGGGCGCGGGGCATAGCGCAGAAAGGCCCCGCGGTCACGGGTCGCTGCTAGAATCGGCCCGCAACGTGGGGGCGTCGGGTCCTCGGGCAAGAAACGACGAGGCCATGACAGACTCCCCCTTCGCGCAAGCCCGGCCTCGCGGATCAGGCGGCGCGCCGCATCTTCGACGGGTATCCGGACCTGTACGCGGTCCAGGATCTACGATGCCAGCTGGCCATCCTCCGCCGCGTCGATCCGCCAACTCTGACCAAGGAGTGTGCGGCGCTCAAGCGACTGAGCGACGCAAAGTAACTCCTACGGCGACCGGCTCTAGCCGTCGAAGCGGTAACCGACGCCGCGGACCGTCTGGAAGAAGCGCGGCTCCTGGGGATCTGCCTCCAGCTTCGCGCGCAGCTGCTGCATGAAATTGTCGATCGTGCGCGGCGTGCCGTGGTGGTTTTCGCCCCAGACCTTCTTGAAGATTTCTTCGCGCGTGAGCGCCCGCCCGCGCAGATCCACCATGCACATGAGGACGTCGAACTCGGTCGCGGTCATGTCGACGAGCTGGCCGCTCTTCCGGACGCTGCGGCCCTCGATGTCGATGATCACGTCGCCGAAGACGACGCGCTTCGGCGCGTGCGCGAGGGGGCCGCGACGAAGGGCGGCGCGCACACGCGCGAGGAGCTCGGCCAGGCTGAAGGGTTTGGCGACGTAGTCCTCGGCGCCAAGCTCGAGGCCGGTGACCTTGTCCATCTCCGCGTTGCGCGCCGAGAGGATGATGATCGGCATCTGCCGCCCCTCGCGCCGTATGACCTGCAGCACTTCGAGGCCGTTCATGCGCGGGAGCATGACGTCGAGGATGACGAGATCCGGCGACGCCTCGCGCACCAGCTCGAGCCCGCGCTCGCCGTCCTCGGCGACGTCCACGATGTACCCCTCGCCCTCGAGGTTGATGCGCAGCCCGAGCGCGATCGACACATCGTCCTCGACGACGAGCACGCGGCGCTTGGAGTGCTCGGTCATTCGGCTACCGGCTTTACCTGGATTTTGTGGGTCAGGGTAGCCTTCTCGCGGGGCGGCAGCGTGATCCGGAAGGTGGAGCCCTTGCCCTTGGCGCTCTCGACGGTGATGCGCGCGTCGTGCGCGCGGACGGTGTGCTTCACGATGGCGAGGCCGAGGCCGCTCCCCTCGCGCTTTCGCGAGAGGCGATCGTCGATGCGGTAGAACTTGTCGAAGATGCGCCGCTGCTCGGGGTGGGGGATGCCGGCGCCGTTGTCGCTCACCTCGAAGGAGACCTCGCCCTTCGGCGAGGTGGTGACCCGCAGCGCGATGGTGGGCGGCGTGCCGCCGTATTTGTGGGCGTTCGACAGGAGGTTCACCAGCGCGTCGACGAGCGCGGGCCTGTCGGCGATGACCTTCGGGGTGTCGGGGGGGACGTGGCTCTCGAAGCGCACCTGCTCGAAGCGGACCGCGGGGAAGGCGGCGATCGCGTCGTCCACGATCTGCGGAACGCTCTCCTCCTGCAGATCGTAGAGCCTGCGCCCGGCCTCCATGCGGCCCCAGTCGAGGAGCCGCTCGATGCGACGCGAGAGGCGCTCGACCTCGGTGGTCATGACGGCGAGGCACTTGGCCTTCGTCGCTTCGTCCTGCGTCTTCTCGAGCGTCTCGGCGAAGAGGCGAATGGCCGTGAGCGGCGTGCGCAGCTCGTGGCTCACCTTGGAGACGAAGTCGGCTTGCAGCTCGGAGAGGTTCGCCTCGCGCCGCACGAACACGAGCACGAGGATGACGCCGGTGACCATCACCGAGACGAAGCTCACCGTCAGGATGCCTAGGACGATGTTCACCCGGGCCTCCCCGATGAACATGAGGACGATGCCGAGGCTGAGCAGCAGGACCGTCGGGATGATGATGAGGTAGACGAGGAGCTGGACGATCCTCCGGTACCCCAGGCGTTGACGGTTCTTCTGCGCCACGAGACATTCATGCCACATTTTCGCGCGCGCCGCGTGCGTGGCGCGTTGCCGAAGGTTCAACCGATGACCTCTCTCCACACCGCCGTCGTCCGATGGTCCCGACAGGAGCAACCGTTCGCCAATTCGCGCTACAGCCGCGCGCACGAGTGGCGATTCGACGGAGGCGCCGTGGTCCCCGCTTCCGCGTCGCCACACGCCGTTCGGGCGCCGTTCTCCGATCCGGCTTGCGTGGATCCGGAAGAGGCGCTGATCGCGGCGGCGTCGAGCTGCCACATGCTCTGGTTCCTCTCGTTGGCGGCCGCCGCAGGCTACGTCGTCGACGCCTACGAAGACGCGGCGGAGGGGACGCTCGGCGACATGGGCGGCGGCAAGACCGGGATCGCGCGGATCGTCCTCCGCCCCTTCGTGCGGTTCTCCGGTGAAAAGATCCCCGATAGCCCCGCGGTCGACGGGCTCCATCACGCTGCGCACGAGCGGTGCGACATCGCCAACTCGCTGAAGGGGCAGATCGACGTGTCGGGGACCTGGTCCCATCCGTCGGCGGCGCGGTAGAGCGCTGCCTTGTGCCGTCGTCGTCTCCCGCCAGCAGGGGCGCGGGGGAGGTACAGTCGAGAGATGCGACAGACCGGACTGGGCTCTTGGCTCGCGTGCGCCGCCATCACCGTCGGCGTCGGCGGCGCTGCACTCTCGGCGTGCGCGGGGAAGACGACCTCGACGCCGACGGACGGCGCGGACGCCTCCACGTCGCCCGAGGCGGGGCCCGGTGCCAACGCTCCGGGCTGCCCCGCCACCGAGCCCGCGCAGGACTCGGCGTGCACCAAGGACGGGCTGCTCTGCGAATACGGCGCGGACTTCGACCCGCTGTGCAACAGCGTGATCGTCTGCTCCGGAACAAGATGGGCGCGCCCCATCACGTACGGCGGGGCGCAAAAGTGCCCTAGCCAGCTGCCCACGATCCCCCCGAACCCCGCCGACTGCCCCGCGTCGCGCGCGAGCGTGCCGCCGGGAGCGTGCTCGTCGGCGAGCACCTGCCAATACGACGGCGCGACCTGCACGTGCGGCGTGCATTGCTCGAACTACCCCATCCGCCAACCGGACTGCGCGCCCGACGCGGGGGTGAAGGTGGGCTGCTGCGACACGTCGAAGGTGGAGTGGGCCTGCTTCGAAGGTCCGCTTTACTGCGCGACGCCGCGCCCACGCGTCGGCGCGCCGTGCACGAAGGAGGGCGAGGCATGCGCGGTCTCCCCGCCGAGCGAATGCGGCCAGACGACGCTCGCGTGCCGGGGCGGCGTCTGGAGCCTGCCCAACGCCACCTGCGCCGCGTCGAGCAGGGGCGTGAAGAAGGAGATCGCGTACGTCGACGACGCGCAGCGTGAGGCCTTGCGTGCGCAGCTGTTGGCCGTGCGCCTGGCATCGTACCGCTACAAGGTCGGTGACGACGCGACGCACCTTGGCTTCATCATCGAGGACATGCCGGAGGGGAGCCCCGCGGTGCTCGCCTCGCGCGACCGCGTGGACGTGTACGGGTACACGAGCATGGTGGTCGCCGCGCTCCAGGAGCAACAAAAGCAGCTCGACGCGCTCAGCCTCGAGGTGAAGCGCCTCGCGGCGGAGAACGCTGCGCTTCGCAAGGGCGCGAAGGCGCGCTGAGGGCCGAGAATGTGCGATGCGCCATGGTTCATGATCCCGCTCAGCCCAGCGTGCTGGAGTTGCCCATCGGGAAGTAGCTCGAAGCTGGACTCATGCCCCCTCGCCCAGCGCGGCGCGCATCGCATCGACCGGGGCCGCGACGCCCAGCCACAGCTCGAACGCGAGGGCTCCTTGCCGTGACAGCATCCCGAGGCCGTTCGCGGCGCGGAGGCCGCGGCGACGCGCCTCGGCGAGCAGCGGCGTCTCGGGGGGAGCGTAGACGACGTCGAGCACCGCGGCGCCCGCCGCCAGCGCGTCCCACGACACGGCGTCGCGGGCGAGCTCGCCGGGATCGGCGCCGGTCATCCCGCAGCTGGTCGTCTGAACGACGAGGGTGACGCCGGCGTCGACTGTGGGGTCGGGCGTGAGCGGGCGGCCCCGGACGACGACCCGCGCGACCTGGAGGTGCTCACGAAGCGCCGCGACCGCAGCGCGGCTCGCGCCGCCGGTGCCGAGGACGAGCGCCGCGCCCGGCAGCGGAGCGAGGCGAGCGAGCTCGGCGGCGAGCGCGGGCACGTCGGTGTTGTGCGCTGTGATGCGGCCGGCATCGTCGCGCACCAGAGTGTTCGCAGCCCCCACTGCGGCGGCGCTCGGCGCGACGGCGTCGACGAGATCGAGCACGCGGATTTTGTGCGGCACCGTCACGTTGAGCCCCGCGAAGTCCCCTGCCCGCAGGCGCGCCACGACCGCCGGCAGCTCGAACGTGCTCGCGCGGATGGCCTCGTAGGTGTGCGCCATCCCCAGCGCCGCGTACGCCGCCCCGTGCATGCGCGGGCTCTTCGAGTGGGCGACAGGATCGCCCACGACCGCGAACCTCACGGCTTCACCACGTCCGCCGCGATCTCCCCTTCGGCGAGGCGCACCGCGATGCGCGCGCCGTCCTCCACGTCGGCGGGCGAGCGGACCGCGCGACCGTCGGCGCGGGTGGCGATGGCGTAGCCGCGGCCGAGGACCTTGAGCGGGCTCATCGCGTCGAGGCGGCCAGCGAGCGAGCTGCCCTGAGACGCGCGGCGGGCCACGAGCGCGCGGGCGGCGATGGCGATGCGGCTCTCCATGCGCACGACCTCGGCGCGCTCCCGCGAGATGACGGCGCGCGGGTGCAGCGCGGCGAGGCGCATGTTCACGGCGTGCCCGCTCTCCTTGCCGCGAACCAGCGTACGGCGCATCGCGATCGCCAGGCGTCCGGTACGATCATCGGCCGTCTGCTGCCGATCGGCAATCTCCCCGCGCATCGCGCGAAGGAGACGGCTGGCGCGCTCGGCGAGGAGCGTCCGGCGCGCGCGCGTGTCCGGAACGACCATCTCGGCGGCCTGCGAAGGGGTCGCGGCGCGCGCGTCGGCGGCGAAGTCACACAAGGTCACGTCGACCTCGTGCCCGACGGCGCTCACGACCGGCACGCGGCACGCGGCGACGGCGCGGACGAGCGCCTCGTCGTTGAACGCCATGAGCTCGTCCGCCGAGCCGCCGCCGCGCGCAACGAGGATGACGTCGACGTCCTTGACCTTCTGGAGCATCGCCAGCGCGCGGCGAATCGACTCGGGCGCTCCATCCCCCTGCACCACCGCCGGCGCCAGCAGCACGCGGGCCCCGCCGCGCCGGAAGGCGACCTTGCAGATGTCGTGGATCACGGCGCCGGTCGCGCTCGTCACGACGCCGACGGTGCGCGGCTCGGCGGGGAGCGGGCGCTTCCGCTCCTGCGCGAAGAGGCCCTCGGCGGCGAGCTTCGCCTTCAGCTTCTCGAGCGCCTCGAGGAGCGCCCCGCGGCCCGCCGCGTCCGCGCGGTCGCACACGAGCTGAAGCTTTCCGCGCGGCGCCCAGAACGTCGGCCGGCCGCGCAGACGGATGCGGGCGCCGTCCTTGACGAGCGCGCGCGCCCGCGGCGTCACGTTCGTTTTGTACATGACGACGTCGATGGTCGCGTCCTCGTCCTCGTCCTTGAGCGCGAAGTACAGATGCCCGCTCGACGCCGGCCGCGCGCCCGTCACTTCGCCGCACACCCACACCGGGCGCGCGAACGTCTCGTCGAGCGAGCCCTTGATGGCGCGATCGAGCTCGGCCACGGTGAGCGCACGCGGCGGCTCGGGCTTGGGCTCCGAGGGCGCCGGCGCGGTCTCCGCGTGCCTTGGTTGAGCCAACGTGGGCTTCGGCTCGGGCGGCGCAGGAGGCGCCGTGAAGTCGAGCGTCAGATTCCGGTCGCGATCCCGATCGGCCACCCCCTCGTCATACTCCAGGCCGGCGACGGGCGCGACGGACGCGGCGGTGCGCGAGGACGACGACCGCGCCCATCGCCGCCAGCGACGCGAGCCCGCCGCCCTCCCCTAGCCCCGGCACTGCGCAGCCGCACGACGTCCGGTACCGCTCGACGAACCCGGCCCGCACGCACCGCTTGCTCGCCTCCTCGCACTCGGCCGGATGCGTGCACTTTCCACCGGATTCACAGATGCCTACCGCGCTCTTCGTCGCGCCGAGGCCCGGGCCCTTCATCTCGATGCAGAGCGGCCGATCGCGGCACACGCGCCCCGGCCCGCAGTCAGCGTCGTCCGTGCAGTTCTGCGGCACACAGACCTGCATGCCGTCCGGCGGACCGCCGAGGACCGACCCTTCCGGGCACGACGCGCGCGTGTGCGGCGCTTCCTGCGCCGACGCCAGGCCCGCCGTCGAGAGGGCGACCGCGATCACTGCCCACCGTCTCACTTTTCGACCGTACCACCCGCCCGCAGCGATGCGCCCTTTTCGTGGTAGTCAGGGTGGCATGGCTCGACCCTGGAAGAAGGTCCTCATCGCCAACCGCGGCGAGATCGCCGTGCGCGTCACACGCACGCTCCACGAGATGGGCATCGGCGCCGTCGCCGTCTACTCCGAGGTCGACCGCGCCGCGCTCCACGTGCGCGTGAGCGACGAGGCGTACCTCATCGGGCCCGCCGCCGCGTCCGAGAGCTACCTGCGCGTGGACAAGATCGTCGACACCGCGAAGAAGGCGGGCTGCGACGGCATCCACCCCGGCTACGGCTTCTTGAGCGAGAACCCCGCCCTCCCCGAGGCATGCGAGAAGGCAGGCATCGCCTTCATCGGCCCGCCCGCCAGCGCGATGCGCCAGATGGGCAGCAAGACCGCCGCGCGCAAGCGCATGAGCGAGGCCGGCGTCCCCATCGTGCCCGGCGCCATGTGCGACACGACCGACGAAGCGATCGCGGCCTCCGAGAAGATCGGCTACCCGGTCATGCTCAAGGCGGCGAGCGGCGGCGGCGGCAAGGGCATGCGCCTCGTCCACGCGTCCAGCGAGATGGCGAACGCCTGGGAGCGTGCCCGCAGCGAAGCGAAGAAGTTCTTCGGCGACGACACCGTCTACATCGAGAAGGCGCTCATCAAGCCGCGCCACGTCGAGATCCAGGTGCTCGGCGATCGCGAGGGCAACCTCGTCCATGTCTTCGAGCGCGACTGCTCGATCCAGCGTCGCAACCAGAAGGTCGTCGAGGAGACGCCCTCCCCTGCCGCCTCGCGCGAGCTCGTCGCGAAGATGGGCGCCATCGCCGTGCAGGGGGCGAAGGCGGTCGGCTACCACTCCGCCGGCACGTTCGAGTTCCTCCTCGCGGACGACGGCTCCTTCTACTTCCTCGAGATGAACACGCGCCTTCAGGTCGAGCACCCCGTCACCGAGCTCGTCACCGGGCTCGATCTCGTACGAGAGATGGTGCTGATCGCGCAGGGGGAGAAGCTCTCGTTCGCGCAGAACGATCTCCAGGCCCGCGGCTCCGCCATCGAGTGCCGCGTGTACGCGGAGGATCCGTCGAGCGGGTTCTTGCCGTCGCCGGGCACCATCGACTCGCTCGTCGTCCCCGCCGGCCCCGGCGTTCGCGACGACGGCGGCGCGTACCCCGGGTGCACGATCTCGAGCTTCTACGACCCGCTCATCTCCAAGCTCAGTGTGTGGGCCCCCACGCGGGAGCGCGCCATCGCGCGGATGCGCCGCGCGCTGGGCGAGTACGTCGTCACCGGCATCCGGACGAACCTCGCGTTCCACTCGCGCCTCTTCGAGCACCCCGACTTCGTCGCCGGCAAGTACGACACCGGCTTCCTCGAGCGCAACCGGGACGATCTCGTCGGCTACCCGAAGGTGCCGGAGGCAGATCGCGAGAAAATCGCGGTCGCCGTCGCGCTCGCCGCCGCGCGGATGGAGCGCGCGGCCGGCGCGAAGGACGCGAGCACCGGTGAGACCGGCTCGCGACTCTCGCCGTGGGTCGCCCAGCACCGCGGGCGGATGCGGGGCTGAGAGGCGCTCACGGCGGCGGCGGCGAGCACGCGGTGAAGCACCGCCAGTGCTTGGCCTGCACGTCGAAATTGCACGGGATCCCGCCGATGCAGTCGGCGTCGTTCACGCACTCGTCGTCCTTGTTGTGGCAGTACCACGAGTTTCCGCGCCCGCAGATGCCCACGACCGACGGCGAGCAATAGCCGCACGGATCGCAGTCGGTGTCGACGCGGCACTCGCTCCCCTTCGCGCACGCGTTGGCCGAGGTGCTCGGCGCGCCTTCACGGCAGCGGCACGGCGTCTTCGCAGGGCACTTCGTGTCGTCGGCGCACTCGTCGTACGAGCAGGTGTAGCAGAGGCGACCCACCGCGCGGGGCACGCACCGGCCGGCGAGGCCCGCGGTGCACTCGAAGTCACCGGTGCACCCCGCGTCACCCTGACAGGCCAGCATTCCGCCGTCCTCGCTTTCGCTGCGCGCGACGGAACACGCGACGCTGGCCGGGCGATGAACGGTCGGCTGGCGGACGGCCGCGCACCCCACCGGCCCGGTGTCCGCCCCCGCATCCTGCACCGCCACGTCAGCCGACGCTTCGCTCGCAGCGGCGTCGCCGGCGTCGACGTCCGCCGGTGACGAGCTCGAGCTGCATCCCACCGCCAGCGCCAGCCAGAGAGCGAGCACTGCCAAAGGGAGGAGCCGTGAGGGTGAGGGCATCTGCCCAGCTGTAGCAGCTAACCCAGGTGTGGCGAGCCCGAAGGCGTGCGTCGTGGCCGCGGGTGTCGGTCGCGTGTCGCTGCTACCTGTGACGGCGATCGCGTGTCGGGTCTCAGCCCGCGTCGGGCGCGTCGGCGACGGCGTCCGTGCCGGTGTCCTTCGCGCCGGCGTCGAGGCCGGGCGCACACTCCGCCTGGCAGCCGGCGGCGAGGCACTGGCCAAGCGCGAGGCCGAGGTTCGACGAGTTGCCGGGCAGGCCGAGGATCGGCGCGCCGCAGGTGAGGATCTGGCCGCCCTTGAGGACGCAGCCGATGACGCCCTGGACGGCGTTGTTGCACGGGCAGTCCGCCGCACACGCAGCGAGCTCCGCGTTGCAGCTGCCCTTGATGCAGCCGAGGCAAATGCCCACGCTGCTCGCGCCATCGGCGAGCGCGGCGTCGGGGGGCGAGAGGGTCGCGATGCTGGCGTCCTCGACGCACGAGGAGCCGGCGTCCTTCACGTCGGCGCCGGTGTTCTGGTCGCTGGCCTGATCGGCGGCCACGTCGCTCGTCGTGACGTCGCTTCCGGCGTCGGCGGTGGGCGTGGCGTCGGTCGAGCCACAACCCGCGGCGAACGCGCCAACGACACCCATCGACATCGAACCAAACAAGACCCAATAACGAACGCGCATGGCTGCCTCCTGCCTGCAAGAAATCCCGAAAAAGCTGAGGGTTCATAGCCGAGATCCCCGACGCCGGCCACGCCTTTCCCGCCCGCCGGGAGAACATTTGCTAGAGATGGAGGATGCGGTGGTCGGTTCTTGGGACGCGCGGGGCGGTAGTCCTCGGCGTGCTGGGCGTGCTCGGCGTCGCGTGCGCCTCGTCGAAAACGAGCAATGCCGGCGCGATCACCGCGCGCTTCCTGCTCGGCGCGGATGGGCCGCCAGGGTTCCTCGACGTTCCGTTCCCGTCGGATGCTTACCTCGCGGGCGGAAAAGTCGTGGACCCGCTGCCAGGGCTCGACCGCGTCTTCAAGGCGAACAGCTCGTACCTGGCCCACGAGCTCGGCAAGACGAACGGCTTCTCGCGTATCGCGATGTCGCTCTTCTACGTCGACGACACGGCGGCGCCTCTCGACGAAAACGGCGACGTTGCCCCGGCCACGCTCGACGCGGGGTCGCTGCCGAAGAGCGAGGTCGAGTGCGGCGCCGACGGGAGCTCCGTGTTCCTTCTGGACATGGCGGCCAGCGATCCCACGAAGGTGCGCGTCGCGTGCCGCGCTGCGTTCCACGACGATCGCGCGATCGCGACCTCGCGACCGGTGCTCGCCGTCGGCCCGGCGCGCGGCATCCTCCTCGAGGAAGCGCACGCCTACGCCGCCGTGGTCACGAGCCGCGTGAAGGCGAAGGACGGCCGCAAGCTGGCCGCGTCGGCCGATTTCCGCGCGGTGGCCAGCGGTGACCATGCGACGGCAGTGCGCGGCATCTACGCCGACGCCGTCGCCAAGGCCCAGGCGACGCTCGCGTCCGCGCTCGCAGCCGACGGCGCGGAGATCGTCGCCATCGCGCCGTACACGACGCAGAAGATGACCGACCAGCTTTACGCGATGCGCGACGCGCTCGAGGACGCGCCCGCTCCCAAGCTCTCGTGGGACGCGGCGACGGTCGCGCCGATGGGGGCGACGCGCTTCGCGGCCAAGGTCGGCGGCGCGTTGCCCGCGGGCTTCACCGCGACGCTCGACGATTGGTTGGGCACGGTGGCGGCAGGCGCCAAGCTGCCCGACGGCGCCGACGATCCCGACGCGCTGCTCCCCGTGCACGCGCACGACAAGTTCGCGGCCCTCGGCACCGCGGTCTTCGCCGCGCAGAACTACCTGCAAGTGAAGCCAGGCGGCTACGACACGATCGACCACGCGACGATCGCCGTCGACGCGAGCGGCAAGCCGGTGCTGTCGCCCACGGCCCCGTCGACGAAGATCTGGGTCACCGTCGCAGTCCCGGCGGCGCCGATGCCCGCGGCCGGCTACCCGGTCGTGATCGTCGGACATGGCCTCTCGAGCTCGCGCAAGTACATGCTCGACATGGGAAACACGTTCGCGGCGAAGGGGTGGGCCGTCGTCGCGATCGACGGCGTCACCTTCGGCGCGCGCGCCCCCGAAGCCAAATACCAGGTTGACAAGGCGACGGACTTCGCGGGCAAGAACGGCGCGGCGTACGCCGGGCCCGACGGCTTCGCCGACGAGGACAACGGCCCGGTCGATTTCTTCGGCAACCTGAAGAACATGGGCGCGTTCCGCGATCAGTTCCGGCACCAGGGCTTCGACGTCGCGCAGCTCGTCCGGCTGATCCGCAGCACGCCCGATCTGTCGCCGCTCGACACCGGCGCAGGCACGCCGAAGTTCGACGGCGACAAGATCGCCTACTTCGGCGACTCGTTCGGCGGCATCACCGGCGCCACGGCGGCGGCGATCGAGCCGCACGTGCGCGCGTGGTTCTTGAACGTCGCGGGCGGCGGCGTGTTCACCGAGATCGCGGCGCACGGCCCGGGCATCGCGGCGAGCCTCGCGGCGGCGGCGACGTTCAATTTCCGGTTCGGCCCCGAGCGATTCGACGAGTCGCACCCGCTCAACGTCATAGGTCAGACGCTCGCCGAACCCGGCGATCCGATCGCGTACGCGAAGGCGCTCGTCCTCGCGCCGCGGCCGCTGAAGGGCAAGCCGACGTCGCCGCGCAACATCCTGCAGACCGAGGTCGTCTTCGACGAGCTCGTCGCGAACGAGGGCGGCGAAGCGCTCGCGCGTGCGGCCGGCATGGGGCTCGCGACGCCGAACGTGGGCTCGAACGCAGGGATCGTCGACCTCAAGAACATGGCGCTGAACACGCAGCGCGTGCCGCTCAAGGACGTCGCGCCCGACGCGCTCGGCATTCACGACACACCGATCGCCGGCGTGACCGCCGTGGTCGTGCAAGCCTCGCCGGGACAGCACGGGTACGACGCCGTGCGGCGCGCCGGCAAGCGCAACTACGCAGTCCCCTACGGACGCACCGACGGGACCGAGCCGTTCCTGCGCCTCGACACCCCCTACGACGTGCGCTGCCCGTACCGCGAGCTTCAAGCGGCCGCGACGCGGTTCTTCGAGGACGCGTTTGCCGGCAAGGTTCCGGTCGTCACTGGCTTCAAGGCGCCCGTCCGCGACGCCGACGACGACGGCGCTGCGGACGAGCTGGACGCCGACCCGAACGACCCCAAGAAGAAGTAACGGCCGCGCATCGCGGCGGGAGAACCCGCAGAAAAAGCCTTCGCGGACGGAAGTGCGAGATCCTCCTCCACGCATTTCCGCGGAGGGGAGCCAAGGACTGGCTTCGGTGCTAGCTCTTAATCTCGGGCCGCAGGTCGGCGCGGTTCGCCGCTTGCTTTCGAGGGACTCGGCGAATGCAAAAGGCACGTGGACAGGACATCGTGCAGATGAGGCTGGGCGGTCCGCGGGACGACCGCAGCGCGTGGCGCTCCATCCTCACGGCGATCGCGCTCCCGACGGCAGCCGCGCTCGCGCTCCCCGGACTCACGCTGGTGGTGCGTGCAGGGATCGCGCTCGCGATCGTCACGCTCGCGCTCGGCGGCCTCGCACTGCGCCCGCGGCCGAAGCGCCAGCCGAAGCGATGGGTCACGATCGACCTGGCGCGCGTGACACGCCGTGACGAGAACGGCGAGACGGAGCTGGCGTCGTTCGGCTCCCCTTTCGGGCTCACGATCCTCGCCGACCAGGGACGCACGCGTGCGCTCCTCGCGTTCACCGCGCGCGAGCGGACGCGGTACGTGCGCGTGCGGATCCGCGGCGTCGAGGACGCGGCGCGCGCGCGCGAGCTGCTCGCCCGCGCGTCTACGGTGACCGAAGCCGACGTGCTCCTCGGCGCGAGCGACGAGGGCGACGCGATCTCCGCGGCGGAGGCGGCGCGCCTCGTGGAGCTCGTCGCGGCCCGCGCGCCCGGCGTGCTCGATCGGTGCTTCCTCACCGACGCGCACGGCACGCAGGTGACCCTCGACGGCGACGAGCTGCGCCTGGGCGAGCGCGTCGTGGATCTGCGCGCGCCTCTCGAGTGGCGGGGCTTCATGTTCCACGAGTCGATGGGCCAGATGACGACCATTTACCAGGCGACGTGGCTCCGGCAGGCGGCGACGGAGGCGGTCCTCGTCTCGCCGCTACCGACCGAGGTGACCTCGTGGATGGTGGGTCGCGCGCCGCGTCAGGTGGGCGAGATCACCGGCGACACGCTGGTGCAGCGCGCGCTCGTGCGCGACATGCGCCTCATGCACTCCGCCCCCGACCTGCCGCCGCCGCGCGACCAGCGCGTCGCCATCGAGCGCCTGTTCATGCTCCCGCTCCGCCGCGCCCTCGACCGCGCGCCGCGCGTGGCGCGCACGAGCGTGCCCCCGAGCCTGACGGCCCCCGGACAAGGGATGGGCGCGGCGTAGTCGGCGACGTCTGCGGCGTCTGGGACCGCGGCGGCTGTGCTAAACGTGGGGCCGTGAGCCGGCCTTTTTACGTCACCACGCCCATCTATTACGTCAACGACGTGCCGCACCTCGGCTCGGCGTACACGACCATCGCCGCCGACGCGCTGCGCCGCTTTCACGCGCTCCGCGGTGAGGACGCGCGCATGCTCACCGGCACCGACGAACACGGCCTCAAGATCGAGCGCGAGGCGAAGGAGCGCGGCACGACACCGACCGCGCTCGTCGACGACGTGAGCGCCAAGTTCCGCGAGGCCTGGCCTCACCTCGGGATCGAGGCGGATGATTTCGTCCGCACCACCGAGCCGCGCCACAAGGCCTTCGTGCAAGACTTGTGGACGACGATCGAGAAAAACGGCGACCTCTACGAGGGCGCGTACGAGGACTGGTACTGCGTCGGGTGCGAGTCTTACAAGACGGAGAAGGACCTCCTCCCCGGCAACGTCTGCCCGCTCCATCCAAACAAGGGAGCGGTCGAGCGCCTCAAGGAGCAGACCTACTTCTTCCGCCTCTCGAAGTACGAGAAGAAGCTCCTCGAGCTCTACGCCAAGCGCCCGGGGTTCATCGAACCCGCGAGCCGACGAAACGAGGTCATCAGCTTCGTCGAGGGGGGCCTCCGTGATCTCAGCGTCTCGCGCACGAGCTTCTCGTGGGGCATTCCGGTGCCCGGGCGGCCCGAGCACATCATGTTCGTGTGGTTCGACGCGCTCGCGAACTACCGCAGCGTGCTCGGCCACGGTGAGCTCACGCGCTACTGGCCGCCGAAGGGCAAGGCTATTCACCTCGTCGGCAAGGACATCCTGCGCCAGCACGCGGTGTACTGGCCAGCGTTCCTGCTCGCCGCGGGGTACGGCGAGGAGGCGTTGCCGACGCAGGTGTACGCGCACGGCTTTCTGACGGTCGACGGACAGAAGATGAGCAAGAGCCTGCGCAACGCCGTCGATCCCCTCCGCCTCGCGCGCGAGCTGGGCAGCGATGTCCTCCGGTACCACCTGCTCCGCGCGATCGCGTTCGGCCAGGACGGCGACTTCGAGCACGCCGCGCTCCTCGAGCGGTACAACGCCGACCTCGGGAAGAATTTGGGAAACCTGCTGTCGCGGACGCTCGGCCTTTGCGCGAAGAACACCGGCGGCCTGGTCCCCGCGCGCGGGGAGCTCGGGCCGCTCGAGATCGAGCTCGAGACCGTCGCGCGCGAAAAGTCGCGCGAGTCCGCGGAGGCGTGGGAGGCGATCGCGCCGCATCGCGCGCTCGAGGCCACGTGGGAGATCAGCTCCGCGGCGAACACGTACGTCGATCGCGCGGCGCCGTGGGCGGAGGTCAAGAAGGGGGACACCGCGCGCCTCGGCACCATCCTGGGGACGCTCCTCGCCGTGCTCGAGACGATCAGCCGGATGATCTGGCCGGTGATGCCGACCAAGTCGGCGGAGCTTCGCCAGCAGCTGGGCCTCGCGCCCCTCACACTCGCGCAGGGAACCGATCACTGGCCGGCGGCCGCGACCGCGCTGCCTGTCGGGCATCCTCTGGCGCCCACCGGATCGCTCTTCCCGACGTACGACAAGGACGCGACCAAGGCGCTCCTCGAGAAGCTCGTTCCCAAGGTGGTCACGGCGCAGCAGCCGACCGACACCGCGACGACCACCACCACCACCACGACCGCGACCCCGCCCACGACCACGACCGCGACCACGACCACGACCACGACCGCGACCACGACCCCGGTCGAGATCACCTACGACCAGTTCTCTGCCGTCGATCTCCGCGTCGGGATCGTGTTGACCTGCGAAAAGGTGCCCAAGAAGGACAAGCTCCTCAAGCTGAGCGTCGATCTCGGCGAGGCCGCGCCGCGTCAGATCGTGGCGGGGCTCGCGCTGACGTTCCAGCCCGAGCAGCTCGTCGGGAGGCGCGTCGTCGTCGTCGCCAACCTCGCGCCGCGCGATTTCGGCAAGGGGCTCGTGTCGCACGGAATGCTGCTCGCCACCGGTCCGAGCGAAGCGCTGACGCTGGCGACGGCGGCGGACGTCGCGCCGGGCGCCCGCCTCAAGTAGCGCGCTCACGCGACCGTGGAGGTCGCGACCTCGGCGACGAGCGCCTCGAAGCTGTGGCCGTCGAAGGGCTTCTCGAGCACCGGGCGCCCGGTGCGGCGCGCGCGCTCGTGGATCTCGTCGTCGCTCGTGCCATAGCTCCCGCCCGTGGTGAAGATGAAGCGGTCCGCCTGCGCCTTCGCACGCGCGTGGATCGCGGCATGGATCGAGGGCCCCGACTGATCGGGCATCCGCAGATCGCACACGACCGCGTCGTAGGTGTGGACCGCGAGCTGCGCGAGCGCGTCGGCGGCGGTCGACGCCGTGTCGACGTCGTACCGAGACGCCAGCTGCCGCGCGAGCGCCTTCGCCAGGGCGAGTTCGTCGTCGATGATGAGGACGCGATGTCGAACGCCGCCCTGCGGAGTGACGCTCGGCTTCTCGAACGTCATCCGCCGCGCGAAGGTGATGTCGGACTCGTCGTCGCCATCGGCGCCGTCGAGCGGCAGGACCACCTCGAACCGCGTCTCTGCGGAGGTCGACGCATCGACGCGCAGCTCACCGCCGCCGCGCCGCACGATGTCGTAGGCGATCGAGAGGCCGAGCCCCGCCACCGTGCGCTCCGACGCGAAGAACGGGTCGAAGATGCGCGGCAGGTGCTCGGGCGGGATGGCGGGCCCGCTGTCGGTGAACTCGATCACGATCACGCCGGCGCGCGTACCGCTCTTCACCGTCACGACCCGCGGCGCTCCCGGCGCAGCGAGCTCGACGGCCTGCGCGCCGTTCAGGAGAAGGTTGACGAACGCCTGTCCGAGGCTCGAAAAGCGCCCGGGCACGAGCGGAAGTTCGCCGAGGACGACGTCGAGGCGGGCGCGACGCCGCACCTCCGCGGAGGTCAGCGTCACCGCGGTCTCGAGCATGCGATTGACGTCGACCGGCGTGGCGGCCGCGCCGTCGGGGATGCGCGTGAAGAGCTTCAGCTCGCCGACGATGTGCGCGATGCGGTGCGCGGCCTCGCCGATCTCGCGAGATAGCTCGAGGACGCGCTCGGGATCGGTCTGCCGCGGGATCTGCCCGGACGCGAGCCCGATGAACGCGACCGGGTTGTTGATCTCGTGGGCGATGCCCGCCGCAAGGGCGCCGAGCGACGCGAGTCTGTCGGTCTGGATGAGGCGCCGCCGAGACTCGATCTCGGTCGTCACGTCGTACGCGATGATCTGCACGGCGCGAACGCTGCCGTCGGCGTCATGTACCGGGTAGACGTATTCGCGCAGCGTGATCGCACGCCCGTCCTTGTGGCGATAATGGCGGTCCTCCCAGTCGACCTTCTCGCCGCGCGCCGCGCGCCGCCGCGCCGTGCTCGCGGCCGCGCGATCGCTGGGGTCGATCATTCCGTCGAGCCCCGGGAGGCCCGCGAGCTCGCTGGCGGAGACGCCGAGGATGCGCTCCGCCGCACCGTTCACGAACGACGTGGACCACGCGAACGCCGGCTCGACGCGCGCGACGATGACAGGGAGGCTGTCGACGAGAAGTCGCTTCTCGGCCTCGAGCTCGACGACGTGCTCGAAGTCCTGCGCGGCGTGCACCGCTGCCGCGACGGTGGCCGCGACGGAGTCCCAGAGCTCGCGCTCGTGCGCGGGCGGCTCTCCCCCACCGCGACCGCCGACGTAGAGCGTCCCCCACGTCCTTCGCGCGTGCGAGAGCGGGAGCGTGAGCGACCACGCGTTCGGATCGCGCAGGCCCTCCAGCTGGTCGCGCCGGATCCACGCCAGGCGGCCGGCCAGGGCGGGGTCGATGCCGCGCCCCGCGACGAGGCGCAGCGTGCCCGCCTCCTCGGCGCGCAGCGCGGCGATCGAGCGTATCGGTCGGTGCGCGATGCAGACATCGAGGGCGCGCTCGACGGTGGTGAGAACGCGCAGATCGCTGCCCAGTGATTCGCCGAGCGTGCGGAGAAACGTGAGGTGCTCGAGCCGCCGTGCCATAGCCGCTTCGACCGAGCGCCGCTCGCGCGCGTCGCGCAACTGCACGTGGTACGCGGCCTCCGTCTCCCCGACGACGGCGCCGACGGTCGCGTCGACGAGCACCTCCTCGTCGCCTTCCCCGAGCGAGAGCCCCACGGCGAGGCAAAGCGGGCCGGCGCCGAGGGCCTCGAGGACGCGCGCACCGCTCTCGCTGCCCAGCACATCCCCGAGGGGCCTGCCGATGACCGCTGGTCGCAGCTTGCGGAGCAGGCGCAGCGCGGCAGCGTTGCACTCCCGCACGATGAAGGCGCCGTCGAGCGCGAGCATCCCGTCCGGCGACGCGTCGACGAGCGCGGCAAAGACCCGCGCGCGGAGCGAGGCTCGGATCCGGCTGAACGCGGGCTCGAGCGCGCGCCCGACTCGCGCGAACAGCAGCAATTTCTGCGGGAACGGCGTCTCCCGTTCGGTGCTCGTCAGAGACATGAAGACGCGGTTGCCCAGGCCCCCCTGCACGGGCATGGTGACGTAGCTGCGGACGCCGGACTCGTAGATCACCGTGTCGAGAGGGGTGCCCCGCGAGCCGACGTCGGCGACCGCGAACGGCGCCTGGATCTCGCCGGGCCCGCCGAACCCCTCCGCGACGGGGTCGTACGGGACGAGGACGCCGGTAGGGAAGCCGACGTCGTCCGGTCCGCCGGCGCGGGCGAAGATGCGAAAGCTGCGACCGTCCTCTTCCTCCAGCGAGACGACGAGCTGCTCGAACGAGATGGCCCGGCGCAGCGCCCGGAAGATGGTGCCGAGCACGACGCCGTCGAAGCCCGACTCGCTGCGCGCGACCGCACGGGTGATCTCGGCGACGACCGCGTCGTCGCTCGCGCCATCCATCGTCTCTTTCGTCTCCGTCTCCCCCATGGCTCCCACCGTCACACCTCGATGCGTCCGAGCACCAGCGGCTCGGGCGCTGGCGCCGACGCGCCGACATCGAACGCGGCGGCCACCCTCTCCGCGATCGCCGCCGCGGCGCTTGGATTGCGTACGTGCAGCGTCGCCAGCGCGTCGCCTCGCGCGACGCGGTCCCCCGGCTTCTTGTGCACCGAAATGCCGACGGCGGGGTCGACGTTCTGATCGGCGCGCGTGCGCCCCGCGCCCATCGCCACCGCGGCGAGCCCTATCTCGAGCGCGTCGGCGCGCGTCACGCAGCCCGCTTCGTGCGCCGCGACCTTCACCTCGTGCGCGGCGATGGCCAGGCGCGAGGGCTCCGCGACGACCGCGGGATCGCCTCCCTGCGCCGCCACCATCCGTTCCATCACGCGCAGCGCAGCGCCCGAGGAGATGGCCTCGGCGAGGCGCGCCCGCGCGGCGTGCGTGTCCTTCGCCTGACCGCCCAGGACCAGCATCTCGGCGCCCAGCACCATCGTGCACTCGACGAGATCGGCCGGGCCCTTGCCGTGGAGCACGTCGATCGCCTCGCGCGTCTCGAGGGCGTTGCCAACCGCCTCGCCGAGCGGAGCGTTCATCGATGTCAGCACCGCGACCACCCTCTTGCCGGCGCGCGTCCCCACACGGACGAGCGCCGTCGCGAGCGTGCGCGCGCTCTCGAGGTCCTTCATGAACGCGCCGCGACCGACCTTCACGTCGAGGACGAGGCCGTCGATCCCTTCGGCGAGCTTCTTGGAGAGGATGGACGCGACGATGAGCGGGATGCACTCGACCGTCGCGGTGACGTCGCGGAGCGCGTAGATTCGCTTGTCGGCGGGGGCGATGTCCTTCGTCTGACCGATCATGCACGTGCCGACCGTGCCGACGATGCGCGCGAAGTCCTCCGTCGCCAGATCGGTCCGAAAACCGGGGATGGCCTCGAGCTTGTCGAGCGTTCCGCCGGTGTGCCCGAGCCCTCGACCGCTCACCATCGGGACCGGCACGCCGCACGCCGCGACGAGCGGCGCGAGGCAGATCGACACCTTGTCGCCGACGCCGCCGGTCGAGTGCTTGTCGACCTTGGTGCCCGCCACCGCCGAGAGATCGAGCACCTTGCCGGAGTGGAGCATCGCCTCTGTGAGGGCCACGGTCTCCGCGTCGTCGAGCCCGCGGAAGAACGTCGCCATGAGGAACGACGCCATTTGGTAGTCGGCGAGGGTGCCGTCCATGAACGACGCGATGAGCCCGCGGATCTCGGCGTCGGCCAGGCGCTGGCCGTCGCGCTTGGCGGCGATGAGCTCGACGTTGGTGCGCATGATGAAGGTGATCGTACTCCTTCACCCGGCCACAATGAACCGCGTAGACTCGTGCCCCATGCGAGCTTTCGCCCTCGTCGCGCTGGCGCTGCTGTCCTGCTCCAAGCCCGACCAAGCACCCCCCGCCCCTTCGACGTCCGCGACCCCGTCCGCGACGCCTTCGGCGACCACGACCACGACCGCGACCACGACCGCGACCGCGACCGCGACCGCGACCGCGACCGCGACCGCGACCACGACCGCGACCGCGACCGCGACCGCGACCACGTCCACGACCGCGACGCCGACGTCGACGCCGACGCCGACCGCGACCGCAACCCCATCCGCGACCGATGCCGCGGCCGACGGCGGCGTGGCCTGCGGCAAAAAGCCTCTTCCCGACTGCCCGATGCAGAAATGGATGAAAGAGAACACGGCGGCCGCAAGCGAGGCCGGCGATCTCCCCGCGCTCGCCAAGGCCCTCGACGCGATCGTCCGCATGGCCCCGGCCGGCGGCGGTTACGAGAACTGGGTCTCCGTCGCGAAGGACGGTGCCGCCGCCGCGCGCGCGGGAAACCTCGACGCGACGAAGGCGTCGTGCACGGGATGCCACAAGCAGTACAAAAACAAGTTCAAGTCTTCCGAGCTCCGCGCCCGGCCGCTCTCCTGAGGCGATCGTGCGCCCCCAACCGCGCGCGAGGAAACGGCTCGGTCGCCCGCTCGGCAGCTTCACGCAGCACCGGCGGCTGTCCAAGCTCCAGACCGCCCTCGAAGCCCACCCCGGCGGCGTCGAGCTCGTCGATCTCGCAGGCATGCTGCACGTCACGACGCGCTCGGTGCGCCGCTACCTCGACGAGCTCGCGAAGATCACCGAGCTCGAGTCGGTCCCGAAGGAGCCGGGCGGCGCGCACCTCTGGCGAATCAAGCCCACCGAGCGTGGTCGTTCCGTGCACCTGCGGCGCACGCAGGCGTACGCGCTCCTCGCCGCGCGCACCGCGTTCGAGCCCCTCCGCGGCTCGGCGATCTTCGACGAGCTCGATCTCGCGCACCGGCAGATCCTCCAGCTGGCGCAGCGCCCCACGCGAGGCGTGGTCAAGGGCGAGATCGCCAGCGACCAGCGCCTGGAGGAGCGCTTCATCTACCTGCCGCACCCTCCGCGCACGATCACCAAACGAGGCGACGAGGTCGACGCCATCTTCCTCGCGGTGGCCGAGCTCTACGCGCTCCGCTTCTCGTACGGCGAAAAGGCGCGGCACCTCCACCCGTACGCCATGGTCGTGCACAAGGGGGCCATCGTGGTCGTCGGCTGGGAGCTCGGCGCCGCCGAGGTCCGGTGCTTCGCGTTCGAACGGATGAGCGACGTCACCGCGTACGAGGAGGAGCGCTTCCCGCTGCCCGCCGATTTCGACGTGACGCCATTTCTCCAGGGGGCCTTCGGCGTGGTGCGCCCGGGGGCCCGCACGCGCGTCGTGGTCGAGTTCGACGCCAAGGCCGCGCACGAGGTGCAACGCACGA
This sequence comes from Myxococcales bacterium, assembly GCA_025359105.1. Lineage (GTDB taxonomy): Bacteria > Myxococcota_A > Polyangia > Polyangiales > Polyangiaceae > JANYHK01. Next base: position 31,336 of record JANYHK010000029.1, read on the forward strand.
AGCTGCACCCCTCGCAGAAGGTCGCCGTCGCCCCCGACGGCCGCGTTCGCCTCTCGCTCTCGCTGCCCGACGTCACCGAGCTGAAACGGTGGGTGCTCGCGTTCGGCGACCAGGCCCGCGTCATCGAGCCCGACGGGCTTGCGGCCGAGGTCGCCGCAGCCCACAAGCGCGCCGCAGCGCGTTATGCGTGAACGCCGGCAAGCGCTACGATTGCACTACACGCATCGCCGTGGGAAAAGGCAAACGAGCATGACCGTCCAGCACACGCCGCCTACTGCGCTCCGCGTCCTCCAGGACGAGCCGATCGTCCCCAAGAAGCCGCCGGCGGACCCCGCGACGCTCGCGTACAAGGAGCTCCTGTCCGGTGAGTGGTGGAAGAAGATCCCCGCGTACAAGGAGGTGAGCGAGGAGCAGTTCCTCGACCACAACTGGCAGGCGAAGAACTCGATCACGAAGATCGAGAAGCTCCTCTCCACGGTCAAGGATCTGGTCCCGAGCGACTTCATCAAGGACACCGAGCTCGGCATCAAGAAGTCGCCGATGAGCGTCCGGGTGAGCCCGTACCTGTGCTCGCTGATCGACTGGGAGAACCCGTACACCGACCCGCTGCGCATCCAGTTCTTCCCGCTCGCGTCGCGCCTGCTCGCCGATCACCCGAAGCTGAACCTCGACTCGCTCCACGAGCAGGAGGACGCGCCGGTGCCCGGCCTCACCCACCGGTACCCCGACAAGGCGCTCTTTCTCCCGCTCGACACGTGCCCCGTCTACTGCCGCTTCTGCACGCGCAGCTACGCGATCGGGCTCGACACCGAGGAGGTCGAGAAGGTCAACCTTCGGCCCAACGACGATCGCTGGAAGCGCGCGTTCCAGTACATCGCCTCGCGCCCCGAGCTCGCGGACATCGTCATCTCCGGCGGGGATGCCTACCAGCTCCGGGCCGCGCATTTGACCGAGATCGGCGAGGCGCTCCTCGCGATGCCAAACGTGCGCCGCATGCGCTTCGCCAGCAAGGGCCCGGCGGTCATGCCCCAGAAGCTCCTGACCGACGGTCCGTGGGTCGACGCGCTCACCGCCATCGTCGAGAAGGGACGGAAGCTGCACAAGGAGGTCGTCCTCCACACGCACTTCAACCACCCCAGCGAGATCACGAGCCACACCGAGCGCGCGATGGACAAGCTCATGGAGCGCGGCATCACCGTGCGAAACCAGAGCGTCCTGCAGCGCGGCGTGAACGACACGCCCGAGGTGATGACGCTCCTCGTGAAGCGCCTCGGCCACGTGAATGTGCACCCGTACTACGTGTACGTGCACGATCTCGTGAAGGGCGTCGAGGACCTCCGGACGAGCGTGGACACCGCGATCTACCTCGAGAAGCACGTGCGCGGCAGCACCGCCGGCTTCAACACGCCCACCTTCGTCGTCGACGCGCCGGGCGGCGGCGGCAAGCGCGACGCGCACTCGTACGAGTATTACAACCGCGAGACGGGTATCAGCGTCTACACCGCGCCGAGCGTGAAGCCGGGGGAGTTCTTCCTCTACTTCGACCCGCTCCACCAGCTCTCGACCGCCATCCAGCGCCGCTGGGAGGACGCGGCGGAGCAGCAGCTCATGGTCGACGAAGCCCTCGCGATGGCGAAGAAGCACGCGCGCTGAGCAGCGGCGCGGGCGCGCCGACTCATGGGTAACACTGCGTGTACGCCGCAGCGAGCCCGTCCTGGCACTGCGTGGCGGTGGTCGAGCACCCGTTGTACCTGAAGGTTTGTCCCGGCCCTTCGTACCGGTAGCACGTGCAGCGCGCGGCAGGGCACGAGCAGCGGGCGCTTTGGGGGACGACGCTGCAGACCCTCTCGTAGATACCGAGGCACCCGCCGTCGGCGGTGGCTTCTACCGTCGTCGTCGGCGCGCTGCAGCGGCTGGCGTCGAGCGTGGGGGCGTCGGACGGGCCCGCGTCTCGGACGCCGCCGCTCGAGCCCGATGACGTGGAGCCGCTGGAGGTCCCACTGCTGCCGTTGCCGCTGCTGCTGGCGCCGCTGCTCGCCGCGCCCGAGGTGCTCCCGCCCGAGCTCTCACCGGCGTTACCGGCGCCGCCGTCGAGATGTTCGAGGCTCACCGCAGCTCCGCAGCCGATCGACGACGCCACCACACAGAACAATACGCGCCGCCAGCTCATGCAGGAAAGGTAGCCGATCTCCACGGCCCTCTCGGATTGCGATCGCACCGCCACGTGCTCGCCGTCCATGGCGGAAGCTTCCTTGACAGAAGGCCGGCGGCCTCTAGCTTTGACGAAGACGATGCGCACGCTCTCGATGGCCCTCGCCCTGCTCGCCTTGCCCGCGTCGTCGTGCGCGCTCGGCTGCCAGAGCCTCGACGCCAAGACCCAGCCGCCCTTCGAGATCCTGGTCCACGTCGAGAGCGATCCAGGCCGCCCTCTCGCCGGCGCGGTGCTCGTCGTCAACGGCCGCGAGCGCGGGACCACGCTGGGCGACGGCCGTGCCCGCCTCTCGTTCGTCGGCAACGACGGCGACACCTTCGATCTCTGGGTCCGATGCCCCGACGGCTTCGCCAGCCCGAGCAAGCCGATCCCCGCGTCGCTCCGCCGCATCGCCGATCCCGCCAAGCTCCCTCAGTACGACGCCACGTGCGCGCCGAGCCAGCGCTCCATCGTCGTCGCGATCCGCGCCGACAACGGTGCGAACCTGCCCGTCATGTACCTGAACAAGGAGGTCGCGCGGACCGACGCGTCCGGCGCCGCGCACTTCTTTCTCCCGGCCAAGCCAGGAGACTCGTTCGAGCTCGTGCTCAACACCAGCGAGCGCGGCAACGAGAAGCTCCGCCCGCAGAACCCCAGCGCCCCCTTCGTCGTGCGCTCGGCCGACGAGGTCTTCCTCTTCGAGCAGCGGTTCAACCGGGACAAGGATCCGGTGAGGTACGTCGCACCACCGAAGAAGGCGACGCATCTTTAGTCGTTGATCGCGGGTTACGAAGTAACCCGC
>JANYHK010000037.1 GCA_025359105.1 Myxococcales bacterium
TTCGGAGCCGGAACGCCGCGGGGGGCGGCCGATGCCGTGCTCGCCGCGATCTTCATGACGCTGTCGATGGTCCTCGAGAAGATCGGGCGCCTCGGCGACGCCTTCATTGGCACGATCCTCCCGCGCGCGACGCCGCGCCGCACCGCCCTCGCGCGCGGCGCGTGAGACGAAAGGCCGTTTCCTCAACGGGCTGCTAAGTGCTTGAGCACATCGTCAACCGCCAAGTTGGTCCACGGCTGGCGGAGAGCTGCTGAAAACCGCGCATAATCCCTTGTTCTGTCAACGCGCCGCCGCCCCTTCGCACCGCTCCCCCCTTTGCGCTGCCTTCTCGCCGGCGTCATCGAAGAACGGCTCGTGCGCTACAGCGCCGGCATCGAGGACACCGTCGATCTCGCGGCAGATCTGACGCAGGCGCTGGACGCGATCTGAAGACGAGGTCCGGCCTACTTGCCGTTTGCCCACACCCCGGTGATCGACTGCGCGGCGCTCGTTCCCGTGGGGAAGACGATGGTGAGCTCGGCGCTGGGGAACGCCAGCACGGAGTGCCCCTGCCCGTCGTCCGGGGTGACGACGCAGCTCGTCGCGACGACGCAGTCCGCGTCGGAGGTGGTGTTGAGGTTGTTCGCCAGCAGGCTGGCGAACGGGACCGCGTTGGCCCAGTCGACCGTGAACGGAGCGCCATCCTTGGTGAGCTTGCCGATGCCGAGCGAGTACTTCGTAGTGCCGTCGTACGCGTCGATGGTCCCACGGTAGCCTGCCGTCGCGATGGCCTTGTACGCGATGTTCGTCGTCTTGTTGTATTCGAGCGTGAGCTCCCCGGCCGGTCCCCATTGGATGGCGCCGTAGCCGGGATCGCTCGCGGTGACCTGCTTGCCGTTGCAGTTGATGGCGTCGGCCGCTTGCCACGTGAGTCCATTGGGGCGGGGCCGCGAGAGATCTAGACCGCCGAGGTACGGCCCGGTGGCGCCCCCCGAGCCGCCGGAGAAGCCGAAGATGCTGCTGTCGTCCATGGCCTCGAGCGCAGCGGTGGGTGTCGAGCAGTCGGCCTTTCCCCCGTCCCAAAAATTGTAGAAGGCATTCACCTTGTTCGTCCCGGCTGGCGCCAAGATGTAGAAGTGAAGCGGGCGCACGCCGAATATGGCCCTCCCGAGCCCGTCGTCGGGGAGGATGAGGCACGCGCCGCCGGAGGTGCACGCGTTCGGCGCGCCGGTGACCGTCGGAGCGAACGACGCCATCATCCCGTCGTAGAGCTCGTTCCACGTGGTGCGGTCGACCTCCGTCCAGTCGAGCGGGAGATCGGCGCCGTCACGGAGGACCTTGCCGGCCCCGATCTCGTAGCTGTGCGTGCCGTAGCTGCCGCCGGCCCGGCTCTGGAAGCGGACCGTGCCTGTATACGCGTCGCCGAGCTCGAACGAGTAGATGAGCCGCGACTCCATGTTGTAGTACGCGGTGATTCCCTGAACCGCCGTCCCCCAGTGCGCTGTGCGGTAGCCGCCGCGTTGGCTGGGGTCCAACGTCGCGCAGCCGGCCGCGTTCGCTTCGTCGAAGCTGAGCCCCTTCGGGTTCTGGCCGCGCGTCAGATCGAAGCCGGCGTAGCCGCTCGGAGGCGCGATGGGCGCCTTCAGCATCTGCGCGACGAGGTCCGCGCAGGAGATCGCCAGGCCGGCCTCAGAGATCGGCGTTCCCGCTTCGGCGGCGGGCGGCAGCGGCGCGTCGACGGAGGCGTCTCCTGTCTGGACGGCTCCTTGGCCGGCGCCGGCGCCCAGCGAGGGATTGGTGACGCAGTGAATCAGGCCGAGCGACAGCCCGCCGAAGATGGACGCAAGCAGAAGAGGTCGGTTCATGTGTAAGCCTCCGGCGGCGCGCGTTGTTGCGCGGGTCCGCGGTACACAGCAACCGGAGAGCGGGCCCATCGGGATCACGGAATCGACGTCTGGCTCACCAGAATCCGCACGCGCTCGCAGAGGGGGCTCGCGGGGTGCTCGCGCAGGAAGGCCTCGCCGAGGCGCTGCGCCGCCGCGCGATCTGCTGCGCCTCCTCGCCGCGCGAGCGCCTCGACGCGAAGCACGGTGGCCTCGGGCGCAAGCACGCCTCGCGGGAACGCGCTGCCGTAGTCGTCGAGCGCCGTGAGCGCGCGGGTCGGATCGTTCGTCTGTAGGGCGGCGCGGGCGGCCTCGAGCTTTGCGGTCTCGGCCACGAGCGTGGACGCCGCCCGCGGGGCAGCCGGCGCGGGAGCCCGCGGGCTCGGGGGAGCGAGGTCGAGCGGCGGCGTCGCTGCCGAAGCTGTGCGACGGGATGGCGGCGGGCGCGGCGCGACGGGCGGCGGCGGTGGGGCGGCAAGCGGCTGCGGAGCGGCAAGCGGCGACGGCGCAACATCCGTGGGCGCGGGGTCGGGCGCAGGCGAGGGCAGGCGCGTCGTCGCCATGCGTGGAGAGCCGGTCGCGACGGTCGGCGCGTTCAGAGGAGCTGCGGCGTGCGTGGGCGTCGTCGGCGTCGGACGGGTGGCGACCTCGGCGGCCCCCCAGGACGCCGCGCCGACGAGCGCAGCGATGCCGACCCATTTCACGGCGGTCCCCGCCGCCAAGGCCGCACCGCCCGCGACCGGCGCCGTGGCTGCAGCGGCGCCCGCGCCGACCGTCGCCGCGGCCGCGCTCGAGGCGACGGTGCCGCTCGCGACGCCGAGTGAGCCGAGCCCGAGGGCGATCGCCGCGCCGCGATGGGTACGCGGGGAAGGTCCGTCCGCGCGCGCCGCCTCGAGCATCGCGCGCGTGCTCGAGTCCGTCGCGTCGAAGAGCCGCTGGGGATCCTTCATGACGCCCTCCCTTCACGATGCAGCCCCGACGCCGCGCGCGCCTTCGCGCGCTTCGCGAGGCCGTCGAACTCCTCGCGCGCGCGGCGGAGGCGCGAGGCGACCGTGCCGCGCGGGAGGCCGAGCGCGGGGGCGATGTCGTGCGTCGACATCCCCTCGACTTCGTACAAGACGAAGACCGCGCGGAGCTCGAACGGCATCTCGTCGAGCAAGGCGTCGAACCGCTCGAGGGCGCGCTTCTTCTCGGTCAGCTGCTCCGGGTTCGGCGCCGCGCTCGCCACGAGGTCGAGGTCCTCCCTCACCTCCTCGCGGGCGCGCGCACCGGCGCGGCGCGCCTCCGCGGCCACGCGGAGGGCCGTCCCCAAAAGAAAAGAGCGGGCTTTCGCCCGGTCGACCACGTCGATCTTGCGCGCCGCCACGAGGAAGACCTGCTGGGCGGAGTCGTCGACGTTCTGCGGCGCGACCCCGAACCGACGCAAAATGCGCCAGATGAACGCATAATTCTCTTCGAACATGGTCCGCAGATCCGCCCTAGATCCCTGATCCATCGGCCTTTCGGCTTGGGTCAAGAGCCCGGCGACGTCGGGCTCGAAAGGCATCTCTGCGGCGACTCCGGGTTTCATGTGCTCGGGAGCCCCGACAGGGCCCATGACGGAGCTATGACTCGGGGGGTACGCGCGGATCACGGAAAGCGACCGCCGGCGTGTACGGCGACGATCGCGCCGAAGGCAGAGGGCTGGTGTACGGTCACGTCGGGGACGTCGAAGTGAAAGCGCGGTCGGGTGAGAGCGACCAGGCCTCCCGCCTCGACGTCCAGGAAGACCGGCGGCATGGGAGACCACTCTCCGCGGCCGATCAAGCCCACGTCGGCCCACGCGCGCGCGTCCGCGCGAGGCGACGCGATGTTCGAGCCGGTTCCCGCGAGCGCCCCGAGGTCGGAGCGAAGGCACGGGGAGAAGCCGAGGGCTGCCGTGGAGAAACGCACCGGGCACAGGTCGAGCGTCGCGACCGTCCACGTGAAGCTCGCGGAGCCGGAGGCCGGGACGTCGAAGGTGCCGCTCGCCGCGCGTTCGGCGCCGAGGCGCACCGTCGGCTGCCAAGCGGTCGCTCCGCGCAGTCCCCCCTCGACGAATCCGCCGACGCTGAGGAGTGGGTCGGGCCCGACGCCATGCACGGCACCCACGCCGATCCCAGCGGCGATCGAAAAAGGCGAGGTGCGCGAGGGGGAAGGGGCCGCGGGCGTCGGCGCGTCGCGTGTCGGAGCGCTGGCCGCCGGGCTCGGCGTCTCCGCTGGAGCAGGCCGCGGGGATGCCGACGCCATGGGGTCCACCGCGAGCGCCAAGACCAGCGCGAGGGCGTCGACGACCTCTGCGCAGGATTCGCCCGTCACGTCGCGCTCGGCGCGCACGCCGCTCGCGTCGACGGACGAGAGCCGGCCCACGTAGCCGCCGGCGCCGAAGATCACGTCGACGCGAAAGGCTCGCCCTGCGCCGTCGCGCGCCAAGCGAACCCGCGGCGTCCGTGCCCCCACGCTGGCCGCGAGCTCCGCTTCGGTCGGGCACGAGGGGGGCGCGCTGTACTCGAGGCGCGCCGGCACAGCCACGTCTCCTCGCGCGGCGCCCGCGAGCGAGCTCATCGCGAGCGCAGCGCATGCAGTAAGGAGGCAGCGACCCATGATGCGTCGCGTTCGTAGCACCGGGCCTCACTCCGGCCAGCATCGGCGCTCGGTTTCGAGCACCGGCGTCTATTCGTTCGCCACGAGGGGGGAATCGGCGAGACGTCGCGTATCACGGAGGTCGCGTCGAGCTCCGCCTTGAACCGATCTTGTCGGAGAAGCTCCGCGCCGCGCCGCTCGCCGGCATCCGCTCGATGAGGAACATGCGCCGCAGGTCGCCGATCGCCTTCTCGAGTTGCTTGCATCCTTCGCGCGCGCTCGGCGTGATGTCGTCGAGCGCGTCGACACGCTCGACCGCCTGCCACAAGCTCCAGCCTTTTGCGGTCGCATACGTCGTGAGGCGCTCGATGCTCGGTCGCCGATCCCGCGCGGCGGATAGTTGACGATGCGCCGCAGCGCGGTCTCGTCGGAGCGGTTCAGCGCGACCTTCAAGTAGGCGAGGAGATCCTTCACCTCCTTACGCTCGAAGAACTGCTGGCCGCCGACGACCTTGTGCGCGACCCCTTGCTCGCGCAGCGCCGCCTGGAGCGCGGTCGACTGGCCGTTGGAGCGATAGAGGATCGCGAAGTCCTTCGGACGGCGCCCCTCCTCTTTGATGATGCGGAAGATCTCGCGACCGATGTACGCGGCCTCGGCCTCGGGGGTCGACGCGGCGCCGTCATGACCTTGGTGCCGCCGTCGCGATCGGTGAAGAGGACCTTGCGGTGCTTCACGCCGGGGCGCTTCGCGATGACGGCGTTGGCGACGGCGAGGACCGGCCTGCGCGAGCGGTAGTTCTGCTCGAGCTTGACGACCTTGGCGCCCGTGAAGTGCTCCTCGAAGGAGGGTAGGAAGCCCAAAGCCGATCCCATGGCGAAGCGGACCCCTGGGATCCCCGGGCCCAGCGCCTGTCACGAGCCGTTCGGTTCGTGACAACCTGCCGGCCTAATTGAGGCGCGCTCGACGGCCTCTTCTTCGTCGTCACGTTCGCGATCGTCGGCCCTTCGCTCCTCGTGGACCTGCGCAGCATCGCGCGGGGTGACCTCAACGCCTACGCGGCCTTGGTGTCGGATGTCGGTGATCTGGTTGCGCTCACGCTGGTCGCGCCCGTCCTGCGCACGGCGTTGGCCCTTCGCGGCGGACGCCTCGTCTGGCCGTGGCTCCTCGTCACCGCGACCGAGCTGACCTGGCTCCTGTACGACGCGGCGGGCGCTCTCCTCCCGCTTTGGTACGGCGGACAGGCCCGCTCCCGCACGAAGAGATCCTTCGCGCCCTCGCGTGCTCACTGGCCTTCCTCGCCGGCCTCGCGCAGCGTCACGTCGTGGGCGTCGAGGCCCTCGACGCCGCACCGCCCGTCGAAGGGTGAGACCCATGCCGCACGCGGCCGCGGGCTCACCGCAGGAGCGAATCGAGGTACCCGCGCATCCTCGGCGCGTGACCTTCGTGCGGGTCCGGAGCGCCGCTGCCGAAGCGCGCGCGGTTGCCGTTCTTGCGGGTGAGCGTCATCGTGCAACGCGCCTGGGCGATCTCACCGCCCGCTCCGAAGGACGCGACCTCCTTGGGCGTCTTCGTCGCCTGCACCAGCTCCGCGATCTGAGCGCGCGCCGACGTCGGCAGCATCGACTCGCGACGGAACGGACCTCCGCACGCGTCGGTCCCCGACACCCGTACGGTCTTGCGCGCGAAGTCCACCACGTACTTGCCCGACGCGTCACGTGACGTGCGGCCCGAGCACAGCGGGGCACCTCCCTCGAAGGCGAGCGTCAGCTTGACGTCGTCGGGCTGGAGCTCGAACGGCTCGCCGGGTGTGGCCTCGGCCTCCGCCGAGGTGACGGAGGTTCGGCCTTCTCCCCCGGACCCGGAGGCAGGCGAGGCGGCCGGCGGCGCGGCGCAGGACGAGGCGAGGAGGATCAGGAACGACGGTGCGACACGTTTCATCGGTGTTCCTCTCCGTACGCTCGCCGCCGCCGCCGGCTCCCCACGAACACCGAGCCCGAGACGGCGGAGAGACCCCCGCGCACCCGGGAAGATCGCGACGTCGGGCGCGTATACCGGGGGCCAGTCCTCCGTGACGCCCCTTGCATGCACCTTCTCCGAACGCTCGCCGCCGCTTCCTCGTTTCTCGTGCCGTTCGCCGTCCTCGCGTGCGGCGGGGGCCCCCCCTCCCCGCTCTCGCCCAAGGCGCCAGACTATGCGCCGGCCGGCGAGACGAAGTGTGCCGTCGCCTCGAGCCACTCTTCGCCGCTCGTCGTCGAGTGGCCAAGCAGTGAGCGCGCGAAGCTCGAGTCGCTCGCGCGCGGCGGGGTCGTCGTCGTCCGGTACAACGACTGCCGCATGAAGGCGCTCGCGGGGTGCCGCGTGCGAGCGGCGTACCGCTACGTCGCGCTCACACCGAAGCACGACGTCCTCCGCGTGCGAAGCCAGGACGAGCTCTACGCGTCGATGCCCGTATACGCCGCGTCGTTCGAGGGGAAGCTGAAACAGGCCGGCGAGCTCACCGTCACGATGACGATCGTGGGCCGCTACGAGGCAGAGCGCGCCAGCGCGTCCACGGCGGATCTCGAGGGGGACTGCGCCGAGGCGACGCACATCGTCGCGGCGGTCACGTCGGGCGCCTTCCAGTTCGCGGCCGGCGGCGCAACGGAGGCGAGCGCCGGCGCGTCCATGCTGGGCGCCTCCGCGGGCGGCAAGAGCGGAGCGGCGCGCGAGACGTTGGCGCAAGACGGCGACGAAAAGGCTTGCGGCGCGTCGGCCGAAGGCTCCACCGCGCCGCCGTTCGGGTGCGGCGCGTTCCTGCGGCTCGAGGTCGAGCCGATCGCGAAGGGAGCCGCGACGGCGAAGACGGCACGCGCGACGGCCCCGTCCGCTCCGTCCGCGACGACGACCACGACCGCCGCGTCACCACCCGTCGACACCACCTGCCCCGGCGGCACGCGCTTCGTCAAAGGCCGCGGCTGCGTCGCGGAGATGGCGCCGTCCAGCCGCTACACCGTGAACGGCACCGCCGTCACCGACAGCACCACAAAGCTCACCTGGATGCGCGCCCCCGAGACGTCCGGTGTGCCATGGCAAGAAGCGAAGTCCTTCTGCGCCGGCGTCGGCGCGGACGGCGGCAAGTGGCGCCTCCCGACGAAGGCAGAGCTCCTCGCCCTCGGCGAAAACCTCCCGGAAGGGATCGACCGCAACGCCTTCCCCGCGGCGTCGTCGCAGGAAAAAGCCGGCCTCTCCGAGACGGTCTACTACTGGACGTCCACGCCGCACGCGATCTCCGAGTCGATGGCGTGGGCCGTCCGCTTCGGAACCATGGGCGCGCAAGCCAGCGTTGTGCCGCGTACGGCGAAGAGGTCGGTCCGCTGCGTGAAGTAAGGAGTGCGCGCTGATGCCCAGAGGGTAGGAAGCCCAATGCCGATCCCATGGCGAAGCGGACCCCTGGGATCCCCGGGCCCAGCGCCTGTCACGAGCCGTTCGGTTCGTGACAACCTGCCGGCCTAATTGGCTCGGAAAACTCACGCGCCGCGACGGAGAAGTTTCCGGTCGTGAGGTGGTCGCGGGCTTCTTTGAAGTGAAGCTGCCAGAGCTCGCGCGAAGGGGTTGGGGCCGCGGTCGGTGTCGGTGTCGGCGCCGGCGCCGGGGTCGGGGTCGGCGTCGTCGTCGGGGTCGGCGTCGTCGGCGTCGGCGTCGGCGTCGGTGTCGGCGTCGGCGTCGGTGTCGGTGTCGGTGTCGGCGTCGGTGTCGGTGTCGGCGTCGGTGTCGGCGTCGGTGTCGTGGTCGTGGTCGGTGTCGGGGTCGGCATCGGTGTCGGCGCCGTCGTCTGCGCGAGGGCCGCAGCGGGAAGGGAGGTTAGGGCGACGAGAAGCGGAAGAAAGCTACGCATAGGGAGAGCCACCTCAGCAAGAGGCGCGCCGACGCGCCCATCTCAGTCTTCTCGGGGAATTCGCCCGTGGGACACGCGGGCGAGTGCGAAGCGTGCCACATGGCGTGAACCTGATGTCACGCCCCGCTCCGCTTCCACGAATGGGGGGGGACCACCTTTGCATGGAGTGCGGGAGCGGTACGGGGTCGGTCATGGATCCGTACGCCACGAGCCGGAGGTCTGCGACGCCGGCGGCCCTGCACACGCGATGCAAGCGGGCGGCTCCCTCGTGATCGGCGCGCCGCCACGCGCTCGTCACTCCTCGTCAGCGCTCGCAGCCGGCAAGGCTTCGATGTCGGCGCGATTCTGCTCCCACGCCCACATCATGATCTCGTCTCGAGAGGCGCAGGCGCTCGGCCTGCCGATCGAATTCCTCGTACATCTCGCGCGGCAGGTAGAGGCGTCGCTTCATCGTCCCTTTCGGTGCCGTCGCGAGCGCTCGCGCGGCAGGATCGCGGGACTCGGCGAGCGCCAGGTTCGCTTGGAGCGAGGCCAGGCGAATCTTGCGGCAGCACGTCGTGCGTGCCCTCCGAATACTGTTTGGCGACGGCATGCCCGATGTACGCGAAGGGTCCGGACGGTGGCTGCCCGGCAGAGACGACCATCTACGAATGCCGTAGCGTCCCAGCCACCTGTCTCGGGAATGCGGATTGTGCCTGTATCGTCGCCACCTTCGGAAGCGGCAGCGCCACCCCCGTGACCTGCGCGAACGGCACGGTACACGTGGCCCTCTACTGAAGGGGAGCGCCTCCGCGGCGCGCTACTCGTTGTTCGCGACCTCAATTGAGTCGGCAGTCCGGCGCCGTGGTACGGGCGTCTACGTCGGCATGGCGTCGGCAGAACAACGCCGACGAGGCGGTGAAGTACCGTGGCGTGAAGTTCGACGGTCTACGGTCATAGCCGCGGGCCTGCTCGGCGTCACGTGCGTCTGCTCAACGCGTCGTCTCCGCCGAACTGGCGGCGGGGGGCCGCGGCGCCGCTGCGAGGACGATGGCGAAGGTGCTGCCTCGCCCCGGGGTGCTGTCGATCTCGATGCGCCCGCCGTGGGCGTGCACGATGCCCTGCGCGATGGAGAGGCCGAGGCCGGTCCCTTCGCCGGCGCTCTTGGTCGTGAAGAACGCGTCGAAGATCTTGGAGCGCACGTCCTCGCCGATGCCGCTGCCGGTGTCGGTGACCGAGAGGACGACGTCGCCGCCGCGCCGCGTGGTGGCGAGCGTTAGGCGACCGCCGCCGGGCATCGCGTCACGTGCGTTGAGGGCGAGGTTCACGACCACCTGCTCGAGGAGGACACGATCGCCGAGCGCCACGAGGGGCGCCGGATCGACATCCAGCCGCAGGTCGACGCCCGACTTCTTCAGCGTTCCGCCCAGGAGCTGCGCCGTCTTCCGCACGAGCTCGACGAGGTCGATCGGTTTGCGCGCGATCGCGGTCCCGCCGCGTGAAAAGGCGAGGAGGCCGCGCGTGAGCTCCGCGCAGGCGGTCGCGGCGTCTCGGGCCAGCGCGAGGTCGGGGTTTTCTTCGCCCTCGCGCGTCGCGAGCTCGAGCGCGCCGAGAAGCGCCGTAAGCTGGTTGTTGATGTCGTGCACCACGCCGCCGGTGAGCGTCCCGATGGTCGCGACCCGCTGGGCGTGCCGGAGATCGGCCTCCAGGCGCGCGCGCGCTCGGACGGCGGTGCCGGCCTCGGTGAAGCGGTTGCGCACTTCGTCGATCTCGGCGATGCCCGATGCCGAGCGCTCCATGGTCTCCCCTTGCGCGAGCTTCTCCGACGCCGCCGCGAGCGCCCGAAGCGGCGCGCTGAACCGACGCGCGAGCCGCGCCGCGCGCCAGGCGACGGCGATCAGCGCCAGCCCCGCCAACGCGAGCATGGCGAGGCCGATGCGCCGCGGGCCGACGAGCAGCTCGTTTGCGGGGATCCCCATCGAGATCGTCCACGAGATGCCGGGCTCGCCCTCGAACCGAAGGCTCTCGAAGTAGTAGTCCTCCCCGCCGATCGCGAGGCGCTCCTCGCGCGCGGCGGCGGCGAGCGCTCCATCGGCGATCGGCAGAAAATCCGGGGAAATCGGGCGACCCACCGGCGTCGCCTCGATGCCGCGGAACTCGGGCAGCGGCGGAAGGAGCATCGGCCGGCGCGCGTCGTCAGTGATGAACGTGATCGTGGCCGTCGACGGCTGCATCGACTTGACGTCGGCGAGCAGCTCGTCGAGCGACAGCGAGCTCTCGGCGACGCCGCCCGCGACCTCGACGCCGCCCTCCAGCGGAATCTTGCGCGCGTACGTCATGCGGTACCGGTTGATGAGCGCCCCGTCGGCCTCTTGGATGAACGGGGCGCTCCACCTGCCGTCTTCGCGCGCGCGCGCGACGGCGGCGCCGTACCAGGGGCGACGAGCGGTGTCGAACCGCGGATTGACTTCCGCGCGCCGTGTCCCCTTGTCGGCGCGCGCGGCGTCCCAGTAGCGCGCCTCGCAGCGCGCGATGGCGCCCTCCGGGGTGCAGTCCTCGGTGACGAAGCCGTCTTCCCACGGCGCGACGTCGAGCACCCACCCGTCGGCGAATACGACACCGAGGGATCGGAAGCTCTTCTCCGCGGGGGCGATCGCCGCGAGGGTGCCGTGCAGGACCGGGCTGCGGCATCGCTCCGGTCCCTCCGAGACGCAGAGTCGAGCGACGACGTCGGCGGCGCGACGATGTAGCCCGAGATGCGCGCGAAGCGCGTCGGCCGTGCGCTGGAGCCCTTCGTGGGCGCGCGCGTGGGCCGTGTCATCCATCGCGCGCGCGTAGCCCCAGACCGCGACGGCCGCGAGGGGGACGACGGCGAGGGCGACCAGCACGACGATGTCGACGACGAGGAGACGCAGGATCGGAGCGGCGGGCCGGCCGGCCTTGGTCTCGGATCCTACTGCCTTCCCCACGATACGAGCTTAGCCGAAACCTGGGGCGGACCGTCGCTCACCGACCGTCGCGACGAAGGCCGAGACCGCGCGCGCCACGTGTCGCACCTTCGGTTACCGATCTCGTTCGCGCACGTCCGCGAGGCGAGCGGATTCGACGCGCTCGCGTGTTTCTTTTTTTCGAGCGCGAAGGCCGCACCTACGTGTCACGCACCGAGATGCGCTTCGTCGACCGTTACGAGCTCGTCAACGTCCACGCAGCGCTCGTGAAGGCGCTTGCGGGCCCGACGCCACGCTCGATGTGGGACGCGGACATTTTCGGGGTCGTACACGCCAGGGTGAGCCTCGAGAAGAACGGAACGCCCCAGACGCTCACTTCGTGACGGGACCGTCGTCCCACATGTGACGGGAGATGCGCCACGCGCCGCTCGGTAGCTTCCGGTAGACGTTCAAATACGTTCCCGGGTGGCCGTATGCCTGCGTGCGACCGTCTTGATCCATCGTCCAGGCCACGTCATCGCGGCCGTGCGAGTAAGCGACGTTGCAGTCACCCTCGAGCTGGTCGATCGTGATGTCGAGCTTGGTGATCGTGGAAGGAGGGCCGCCGGCCGGCCACCAGTAGTTCTCGATGGCCGCGATACCGACGATCGGCGCCGCCCCGTGCGCCGGCAAGAGCGCCGCGTCGGCGCTGAAGGTCCCGAGCACTGCGCGGGCGTCGCCCTTCAACCAGGACGTCCGATACGCGTCGACCAGCGCGTGAATGGCGCGCACGTCGGACGCCGAAAGCCCGCGGCACGAAGGCGGCGCCTCCGCGTGCTCGCACCCCACGAGCCCCGGCACGGCCAGACAAAGGAACGCAAGGGGACGCATGGGCACCATGCTACGCGACTGTGCTCGGAGTCGGCGGACCCTCGGCGGCCTCGGTGACGTTCGCGACCTTCGACAGCTCGCGCTCTTCGGGGGGCGCGCGCTCCGGATGACCTTCCAAGGTGCGATCCTGGTCAACGGCTGGCCAAATACGTCGGGCGCCGGAGACGACGCGCGGTGCACGCGGCGATGCGCTGGCGCCGACGCCGGGCAAGACGCTCAGGCCGACGCGGGCGAGGACGCGCCGAGCGAGCCCGGCGGGGACGCCTCGACGGACGCGAGCGCCGATGCTCCCGAGGACGCACGCGTCGACGCGTCGTAGGGCGGTGCGCCCCCGAGGCGGGCGGCATCATCACCTGCCGTGGCGGCTGCGTGTGTGCGGACGCGAGCGCCAGCGCGTGGGTGTGCCCGTGAAGGCTGAGCGACGGAGCTTCGCTACTCGTAGTCACCGATGTCGTGTCCGCTGACGCGCGGGGCCTCGAGCGCGCGGACGATCTCCGGGTGCTCGCGCAGCGCGCGGACGCAGCGGTTCCATCGTAACCCGTCCACGAACGGCGTCGCCGGCGCGTCTTGCAAGTCGCTCGCGTCGTGGGGTGCTGACGCCCGCGGCCGGGCGTGCTTGGCTCGCGGGCCATGTTGCCGCTCGAAGGAACGTTGCTCGAGAAACTGCGAAAGA
>JANYHK010000092.1 GCA_025359105.1 Myxococcales bacterium
GCTCGAGGTTGTGCTTGAAGACGTACTCCTCCTCGCCCGGGATGGTCGAGTCCGGCATCTTCAGGATGATCGCCTCGAAGATGGCGAGCGAGAGCAGACCGCCCAGGAGCTCGACGAGCGGGTAGCGCGGGCTCATCTTCACGCCGCAGCAGCGGGCCCGGCCGCGCAGGAGGAGGTAGCCGAAGACCGGCACGTTGTCGTAGCCGGCGATCGGCTTGCCGCAGCCGGGGCAGTGCGACGCGGGCCTCACCACGCTCATGTCACGCGGGACCCGGTAGATGACGACGTTGAGGAAGCTGCCCCAGATGAGCCCGAACGCGATCGCGAACGTTCTCAGGAACCAGAGCGGGGCGTCGGCGAGGATCAAGGGTGAAGCCTAGGATAACGGCGGACGTGACATCCTGGCACTTTCACGGTATCCGCCGCGGTGTCGTGCTCCTTTCGATCAACCCAGACCACCCCGAGCCGCGCAAAATCCGGCGCGCCGTGGAGGCGCTCGAGGCCGGTGAGGTGATCGCCTACCCGACGGACACTGTGTACGGGCTCGGCTGCGATCTGTTCAACAAGAAGGCCGTCGACAAGCTCTACATGATCAAGAGGATGGACAAGAACCATCAGCTTGCCTTCATCTGTCCGGACCTCGGCAACATCGCGCGCTATGCGATCGTCGAAAATCAGCACTACCGCGTCCTCCGGCGGATGCTGCCCGGTCCGTACTGCTTCATCCTGGAGGCAACACGCGAGGTGCCCAAGCTCGTCCAGAGCAAACGGAAGACGGTGGGGATCCGTATCCCGGCGCACGAGGTCATCCGTGCCGTCGCGCGCGAGCTCGGTCGCCCCATCGTGTCGACGACGGCGCAGCACCTGGGCGAGCCGGAGCCGCACGTCGATCCGCACGAGATCGACGTGGCGTTCCGCGGGCTCGCGCTGGTGCTCGACGGCGGTGGCGGCGGCGTCGTCCCCACCACGGTCGTCGATCTCACGCAGGTGCCGCCGATCATCGTGCGCGAAGGGGCGGGCTCGATCGAGGCGTTGATGCAGTGACGGCCACGGCCGCGCACGCCGTACGGAGTGCGGCGGGCGGCGCGCGGCGTCAGGGGCAGAGCACGCGGGCGGCGCCGCCGACGTCGCGCGCGCCGAGGATCGCCGCGTGGTGCGCGCGCTTGGCCCAGCGCACCTGGTCGAGCAGCCGATCGGCGGGCCGCGAGGCGATGCGGCCGGCAATGAGCGAGGCGAGCACGCAGCCCGTGCCGTGGAGCGCGCCGACCTTCGCGCGGGGCCGCGCGAGCTCGTAAATCTCGCCGTCCACCGCGAGCACGTCGACCGCGTCCTTGCCGACGAGGTGGCCACCCTTCACGAGCGCCGCGCGGGCGCCGAGCCGGACGAGCTTCGTGGCGGCGTCGGCCGCTTCGTCGAGCGTCGTGACGCGTCCGCCGGTGAGCGCCTCGGCCTCGGGGACGTTTGCCGTGACGAGCAGGGCGCGCGGTAAGAGCAGCGCCCTCAGAGCGCGCACGGCACGCTCGTCGAGCAGGCGCGACCGCCCGCGCGACGGAAGCATGACCGGATCGATCACGGCCGGAATCTCGGGGTGGCGCGAGAGGAGCTGGGCGACCGCGCGCACGTTCGCCGCGCTACCGAGGGCGCCCGTCTTGATCGCGCCGACGCGCTGGACGGCGAGCACTTCGCGTGCCTGGGCAAGCACCTCCGCCGCCCGAAGCGGCCGCGCGGCGCGGAGGCCCGACGTCGATTGCACCGTGACGACCGCGACGACTGCGCACCCGAACGCACCTGCGGCGTGGAAGGCGCGCAGATCCGCGGCGATCCCCGCGCCGCCGCCCGGATCGAAGCCGGCGATCGACATCGCGCACGCGAGCTTCTCGGGGCGGGAAGAGGCCACGAAACCCACCCTACGGCCGCATCGTGGCCTCTTCAAACGGGATCGCGACGTTGACAGTCCGAATGCGCGCCTGGTACGCAAAATGGCAGTCATGGGCGACACGCGACGGCTTCTCGTGCGTTCCGCGTGCGCGATCGCGGTCGCCGCAGCGTGCGTGCTCGCTGCGCGCGAGGCGCAGGCCCAGTGCGTCGACGAGGAGCTGAAGCAGGAGCTCATCGGCGGCCGCCACTACCGCGGCGTTCAGGAGCGCCTCTTCACCAAGGCCTACCGGCACGAGCTCTCGGTGATGGGCGGCTACTACGCGGCCGATCTCTACTCGTCGAACTGGATCGGCGGCGGCGCCTACACGTTTCATTTCTCGGAGGACCTCGGGCTCGAGGCTTCCGTGCAATTTACACGTTTTCGCACCGCGGTGACCGACACCTACGAGCGCCGCTACCCGCAAGTGCAGATCGAGGACCGCACCAACAAGCCGGGGCGCCTCTATTTCGGCCATCTCTTGTGGTCCTTCGCGTACGGCAAACTGCGCTGGATGGGTGACGGGATAAGCCGCTTCGACTTCAACTTCGCCCTCGGCGGCGGCGTCACCGACGACTCGACCGCGCGCGGCCTCACCGCGAGCGCCGGGATCGGGACGAAGTGGTACTTCGGCAAGTGGTTCAGCGTGAGGTTCGACTTCCGCGACCACGTCCTGCGCGAGACGCTCATCGGCGAGGAGCACCTGGTCAACGATCTGGTGGTGACCGGGGGTGTGAGCGTGTGGCTACCCTTCGGGGGCTGAGCCTCCAGCTCTCTTCATTCTGGCGCCGGTAGCCGGTAGCATGGCGTGGTGCGGACCCGTCTGACCTTCGCGTGCTCGGTCGCGCTGCTCACCGCCCTCGCGACGGCGACGCTCGCCATCGCCCAGCCGCGCGGGCGCGGCGCGGCGCCGAAGCCCAAGCCCCCCAAGGTGGACGCCGGAGTCGAGGCCGCCGCAGACGGCGACGCGGGCGGCTACCTCCCGAGCGCCCTCCCCGCCGGCCCCGTGGGCGATGGCGGCGGCGCGGGCGCCCCCGCCTTGCCGAGCTACTACGACGGCGGGCAGAAGCCGTCGCCCTTGAACCCCGCGCCGAACGAGCTGCCGAGCGGCGCGCCTCCGCCCGCCGGCACCGCCGTCGACTACGACAAGCTCCTCGGCGACATCTCCGCCCTCCGTGCGCGCGTCGCCACGGTCGGGGACGCGCTCTTCTTGTCGCGCATCGACGTGGCCGTCCAGAACGACGGCGACCGCACCAAGCTCACGCGCCTGACGGTCTCGCTCGACGACGGCGTCGTCTTCACGATGGACGCGACGAGCCGCTTCGAGGACATGACGCGGGTGTACGACCACTCCGTCGCGCCGGGCCGCCACGCGCTGACGTTCGACGTCGAGCGCAAGGACGTCAAGGACGAGGCCTTCCGCACCGCGCAGCGCTCGCGCGTCGTCGTCGAGGTCCCGAAGGACCAGAAGGTCTCGGTCGAAGCGCACGTCATCGACGACTCGACGATGGGGGCTGATTTCCCGGGCGATCGCAGCGGGAAGTACGATCTCCGGCTCCGCGTCCGCGCGGTCGCGCGTCCGGCAGGGAAGTGACCGTGCACCGCCGCGTCGCCGCGCTGTCCGTCTGCCTCCTCGCAGCAACCGTCGCGCACGCGCAGCCTCGCCCCGCGACCTCGACCTCGACCTCGACCTCGACCTCGACCTCGACCTCGACCTCGACCTCGACCTCGACCTCGACCTCGACCGATCCCTCGCGCGCTGACGCGATGCGCGCCTACCACGACGCCCTCGCCCGTCGCCGCCTCGGCGCGCAGGAAACCCTCAACCTCGAGGAGGTCCGCACCCGCGTCGCCGCCGCCGAGACGATGCGCCAGGACGGACGCGTCGACGAGGCCATCGCCAAGCTCACGGAGCTGGTGGAGCACCCACGCTTCGACGCGTTCGCCGACTACGAGGACGCGCGGGCCGCCGTCTACCTGCTCGGCGACGCGCTCGCCGCCGCCGGCGCCTTCGAACCGGCGCGCGCGTACCTGCGCCGCGCGCTCGCGGCGAAGGGAGCCTGGGAAGGGAACGCGACCTACGCGCGGCGCGCGACGCGGCGGCTCGTCGAGATCGCGCAGGAAGCGCAGGCGTACGCCGCCGGGCTCGACGACGTGAAGGGCATCCCCGCCCAGGCGCCCGACGAGACGCGCGGCGAGGTGCTCTACCTGACCGGCCGCGCGAAGGAGGCCGCCGGCGATCCCGACGCGGCGCTCGCCGCGTACCAGAAGGTCGCCAAGACCTCGCGCTGGTGGTCGCAGGCGACGTACCTGCAGGGCCTCATCCAGGTCGAGCGCGGCAAATTCAAGGACGGCGAGGATCTGTTCTGCAAGGTCGCCGACCCCAAGCGGCAGGACAAGAGCGCGCCAGTCTTCGCCGACGAGCGGTTTTTCCAGGTCCGAGACCTCGCGCGCCTCGCCCTGGGGCGCATCGCGCACGAGCAGGAGCGCTTCGACGACGCGCGCTACTACTACTACCTCGTGCCGCGCGACTCCGAGCGGCTCGCCGAAGCGCTCTACGAAGCGGCGACGACCCGCTACGAGAAAAAGGACTACGACGGCGCGCGCGAGCTGCTCGACGAGCTCTCGAAGATCAAGGTGCACCACCGGTACGAGGACGAGGCGCACATCCTCGACGCGTACATCGATCTGGCGCGGTGCAAGTTCGTCGACGCCGACAAGAAGCTCGTCGCCTTCGTGCGCGACTACGAGCCGGTGCGCGACGCGGCGCGGCGCGTGTCGGAGAACGAGCGCGCGATGGCGGCGCTCCTCGCGGCCGCGCGAACCGGCAGCGACGCGGGCGGTGTGGACGTCGGCGGAGGGGGCCTGAGCCCCGAGGCGATGCGCGCGGTCGCGTCGCTGGTGCGCCTCGATCCGTCGTACGGCGCGATCGTCCGCAAGCGCGCGGCGCTCGAGCGCGAGGCCAGCGGGCTGCGCCTCGCCTCCACGCAGCTCGGCGATCTGTCTCGCGCCCTCGCGACGGGCGGCGGCGTCCGCCCGACGGTGACCGACGACGGCGACCCCATCGAGCGCGCGCGCGAGGCGCGGACGGCGCTGGACGCGCTGAAACACCAGCTCGCGGAGCTCGAGGCGTCGAAGGCGGCGCCCGACAAGGTCGCGCAGCTCCGCCAGGAGGTGACCGCGCTCGAGGCGCGCGTCGCACTGGCCGAGACGGTGACGACGGCGCGCGAGCACCAGGAAGCCGCGAGCGGCGCGGATCTCCCTGATCTGGTGCGCGCCGACGCTGCGCGCGCGACGCAGCTCGTGACGCAGTCGGAGATCGCGCGGCGCGAGCTCGGGCAGACCGAGGGCGCGCTCGCCAAGGACACGCTCAAGCGCCTCGATTTGCGCCTCTCTCGCCTCCTCCGCCGCGCGCGTCTCGGCCGCATCGAGTCGGTCCTCGGCCGCAAGCGCGCGCTCGAGGTCGAGATCGAGGCGATCAACAACGGCTACCTCCCGCAGAGCGCGGTCGATTCGCTCGACGCGGGTCGCTACCTCCAGGACGGCGAAGAGTACTGGCCGTTCGAAGGGGACGACTGGCCCGACGAGTTCGTCGGAGGCGACGCCCTATGAGTCGCCGCGCGCTCGCCCGCACCGCGCAGGCGGCCCTCGCGCTCGTGCTCGCGCTCGGCAGCAACGGAGTGCTTGCCGCTCCGACGGAGAGGCCGAGCGCCGCCGCCGAGCCGTCGCGCATGAAGGCGGCGGCGGAGCGCACGATCGGCGGCGGCCCCACCCAGAAGCCGAAGGGCTCCCGCGAGGCGCAGTCGACGGCGACGGGCCCCGGCTCGAGGCCCGCCGTCCGCGGTCCGAAGATCCCCGAGGCCCTCCGCCAGAAGCTGCGCCTACAGCTCGACAAGCGGATCGAGCGCGACATCGTCGACATCCGCGGTCTGCGCGTCGAGGCCATCGGCCTGCTCACCACGTTCGTCGCCGAGACGCCGAAGGACTCGCGCGAGATGCCAGAGGCGCTCATGCGCCTCGGCGAGCTCAAGTGGGAGCTCGAACGCGAGCAGTTCGTCGACCGCTTCAAGGCGTGGGAGGCCAAGCCGGTCGACCAGCGGGGCCCCGCGCCGGATCCGAACTTCGGCCCGTCGCGCGAGCTCTTCGGCCGCGTGCTCAAGGACTACCCCTCCTTCGGCCAGTACGATCTCGTCCTCTACGTCGACGGCTTCCTCGCGACCGAGCAAGGCAAGCAAGACGAAGCGATCGAGCGCTTCACCCGCATCCTCAAGGACTGGCCACACAGCCGCTTCGTCCCCGACGCGCACATGGCCCGCGCCGAGGCGCTCTTCAACGGGAAGTACGACTACGCCGGCGCGCTCAAGGAATACGAAGAGGTCCTCAAGTTCAAAAATAGCGAGCTCTACGGCCTCGCCCTCTTCAAGAGCGCGTGGTGCCACTGGCGCATGAACAACACCGACGAGGCCGCCAAGCGCTTCGTCTCGGTGTTCGAGGTGACCGACGCGCAGGGCAAGACCGCGAGCGCCTCGCAGCGAAAGCAGCTCGACGAGCTTCAGGGCGAAGCGCTCAAGTATCTGGTCGAGATCTTCACCGAGGACGAGAAGAACACCGCCGGGGACATGTACAATTTCCTCGTCAAGGTCGGCGGGGACAAGTTCGCGGGCAAGGTCGTCAAGGCCCTCGCCGAAACGTTTTACGACCAGTCGCACTACGAGCGCGGCATCGAGGCCTACGAGCTGCTCCTCAAGCTCGAGCCGACGAACCGCGACGCGGGCGTCTACGTCATGCAGATCGCCGCCGGGTACGCCGCGGTCGAGGACTACCCGAAGCTCAAGGCCACCTACGATCGCGCGCTTGCACAATACACGCAAGGCGGCTCGTGGACGCGCACGCAGGCCGACGCCGCGAACGTCGCCGCCACGCAGGCCGCCATCGAGAAGCAGCTCCGCGAGCACGCGCTGCAGCTCCACGGCAAGGCGCAGAAGGACAAGACGAGCCGCGCCGAGTACGAGGGCGCCGCCGGCCTGTACGACACGTACCTCACGAAATTCGGCGGCGAGGCGAAGGCGTACGAGGTCCACTACAACCTCGCCGAGATCGATTTCTACCACCTCGACAAGAACACCGACGCCGGCACCCACTACATGGCCGCCGCGCGCCAGATGCCCGACGCCCTCTCGAAGACCGAGCCGCTCAAGACGATGCGGCACGACGCGATTTACAACGCGATCGCGGCGCTCGAGCGCGTGCGCCTCCAGGAGCTCGAGGCGCGCAAGGGCAAGCCCGGGAGCGTGCAGGAGACGGAGACCGACAAGAAGTTCGCCGAGGCGCTCGAGCTCTACGCGCAGCTCTACCCGACCGATCCGGCGCTCCCCGAGCTGCTCTTCCGCCAGGGGAAGCTCTATTACGACTACGCCGTCTACGGGACCGCGGTGAAGATCTGGAGCTCGCTGCTCGAGAAATTCCCGCAGAGCCCCTTCACCGAAGGCGCCGGCGAGCTCGTGCTGGACGCGCTCAACCGGAGCAAGGACTACGAGAACATCGAGACGTACGCGCGGCGGGTCAAGACGCTCCCGCGCTTCCAGTCGGCCGCGCAGCAGGCGAAGCTCGACACGTTCATCGTGCAGGCGGTGTTCAAGCAGGGCGAGCAGAAGTCGCAGGCCGGCGATCACGCGGCGGCGGCGGGGGCGTACCTGCGCGCGGCCAAGGAGTTCCCAAAGGACGCCCGCGCCGCGCAGGCGTGTGTGAACGCGGAGCTCGAGTCGCAGAAGGCGGGCGACGTCGCGACGCTCAAGGAAGCGGCGCAGCTCGTGACGGGCAAGGACTACCGCGATCGCCCCGAGTCGCCGCAAGGGGCGTGGACGGCCGCGACGACGTTCCAGGCGATGGGCCTCTTCGGCGACGCGGCCGAGTTCCACGAGGCGATAGCGCAGCTCGCCGATCGCGAGCACCCGAACTACCAGAAGTTCGAGCACGCGAAGGACGCCGGCTACAACGCCGTCATCCTGCGCGAGGCGACCGGCGATCACGATCGCGCGGTGCAAGACGGGACCAAATTCCTCGCCGCGTACGGCTCCTCCGCCGAGGCCGACGAGGTCGTCTTCCAGATGGGCCGCGCGCACCAGAACGCGGGGCGCAACAAGGAGGCCGTCGAGCTCTACAAGCGCTACCTCGCCAAGGCGAAGAACCAGGACCACCGCGCGCAGGGCTACGTCCTCCTCGCGCAGGCGCAGCTCAAGGTGAACGACGAAAAGGGCGCCGAGGCGTCGCTCGAGGCCGCCGTCGGAATCGGCAAGCACAAGAAGGGCGAGCTCGGCGCCGACGGAAAGTATGCCGCTGCGCACGCGCGCTACATGGAAGGCGAGCGCGTCCTCGCCAAGTTCGAGGCGATCCAGATCGGCGGCGACGTGAAGCAGCTGTCGCACCGCCTGAAGCAGAAGGCCGAGCTCCTGAAGCAGGCGTCGACGATCTTCCTCGACACGGTGTCGCTCGGCGTCGCCGAGTGGTCGACCGCTGCGCTCTACCAGATTGGCCACACCTACGAGGCGTTCGCCAAGTCGATGCGCGACGCGCCGCCGCCGCCGAGCCTCTCGGAGGCCGACAAGGATCTCTACACCCAGCAGATCGAGGAGTTCGTGGTTCCGATCGAGGAGCGCAGCCTCGACGCGTACGAGAACGGGTGGAAGAAGGCCGTCGACATCGGCATCTACAACCAGTGGACCGCCAAGATGCGCGAGTCGCTCGGGCGCTTGAACAGCGAGCTCTACCCGCCGTTCAAGGAGGTGGGCTTCGACGTCCGCTCGCAGGGCCCCACCGCGTTCCCGCCGCTCTTCGATGCGCCAAGACGCGGTGGACCCCCGGCGGCCGAGCCGCCCCCGAAATTCGCGATCCCGACGGGGCCCGCGCCGACGCCGACGCCCGGCAAGAAGCCCGGGGGGAAGAGGTGAAGCGCGGCGCAAGGTCCGTCGTCGGCTGCGGCGTGCGCGTGCTCGCGGTCGTGCTCGCGCTCGCGGGTTGCGGCGGCAAGAGCAAGAGCGGGACGCCGCAAAGCCCGCAGGCGGCGACGGTGCTGCCGCCGGCGAACCCGCTGGCCGTCGCGAAGATGGTGCAGGGCGTCGTCGCGTCCCGCGAGCCTTCCGGACGCGCCAGGGCCATCGCACTCCTCAAGGAGGCGGTGCAGATCGATCCGTCCTTGTGGGAGGCCAAGTACGATCTCGGCGTGGTGCTCGCGGGCGCCGGGGATCTCTCGGGCGCCGAAGATCAGCTGAAGGCAGCCTCGAAGATCGCCAGAGACGCGCCGGAGGTGGCGACGGCGCTCGCCGAGGTCCGGCGACGGCGCGGCGAGCACAAGGACGCCGCCGACGGGCTCGAGGATTTCGTGAAGGACCACCCGGCGTTCCTCGAGCCGAGAACCTTGTATGTTGCAAGCTTGCGCGACTCTGGACAGGTGGAGAAGGCCATCAAGGAGGCGCGCGAGGTGCTGGTGCGCAAGCCCGGCGACGCGTCGGCGCTGGCGGAGCTCGCGCTGTGCCACCTCGCGCGCGGCGAGCGCGACACGGCGGCGCTCCTGGCGCGGCAAGCGCTCGACGCCAACCCGCGCTCCGCCGTCGCCGAGCGCGCGACAGGGCTCATCCTGCTCCAGCAAGGCGACGACGCGCAGGCCTTCCAGGCGTTCTCGAAGGCGTCGCAGGAGGACCCGCGCGACACGACGGCGCGCCTCAACATGGGCACCGTGCTCCTGCGCGCGGGCGCGTACGGCAAGGCGAGCGAGCAGTTTCGCGCCATCCTGCAGGTGTCGGCCGACGACACGAGCGCGCAGGTCGGGCTCGCGGCGGCCCTCCGCGGCGAGGCCGATCCGAAGACGGGCGCGGCGAAGCTCGAGGAGGCGCGGCAGCTGCTCGACAAGGTGCTCGACAAGGATCCGCACCACGTGAGCGCGCTATTCAACGCCGGCGTGCTCTACGCGGACTTCCTGAAGAAGCCCGAAGGCGCCAAGGGCTACTTCTCGCGCTTCCTGTCCGATGCGCCGAACGATCACCCGGCGCGCGCCGAGGCCGAGCGCTACATGGGCGCGGTGAGCGCGGCGGCGAACGCCAAGCCGGAGCCGAAGCCGGCCGACAAGAAGCCCGACGGCAAGAAGCAGAAGAGCGCGGAGGGCGGAGCGTGATCCGGAAGAGTCGCCTCGCCGCGTTCGTCATCCTCGCGTGCTTGAGCGCCGGGATCTGCGGGCTCACGACGGTCTCCTCCGCGCAGCCGCGCCGGCGCCCGCCCGCCGCCGGGGGGCCGAAGAAGCCCGTGAAGGACGCCGGCGTCGAGGCGGATCTGGACGCGTCGGCCCCGCTGACGGCGCGCGCCGAGAGCACAGCAGCAGCAGCAGCAGGAGGCGCAGCCGGGGCGAAGGACAGGGACGCCGGCTTCGTCGAGGCGCGCACGCTCGACGGCGGCGCGCGCGTCTTCCGCTTCGGCGAGGTCGAGATCGAGGGCCGCCTACGTAGCCCGCAGCTCGTCTACTTCCTACGACGTGTGCGCGCGGAGTTCGCCGCCGGCGACCTCGGCCACAGATCGTTCATGCGGGAACTTTCCGATACGAGAAGAGATCCAAGCTTCTGAGGGCCGAGCGTTCGGCTACACTCGGAGGAGCCATGGCCGCTACTGCAACGATCTCGCGTCCCCAGGATTTGCGGGTCGCCGCGGTCTGGGGGACGACGGTGGTGGCGCTCAGGACGCTGAAGCGCGGAGATTCGTTCGCGATCGGCGACGGTCCGGGCGCCGCGATGCCGATGCCCGACGGGCTCGAGATGTCCGCCATGCCCGTGCGCGCGGCGCAGGGCGGGTGGGAGCTCGACCCGCGCGGCGCGATCGCCGGAATGATGCGCCTGCGCGGCCGGCAGGAAGATCCGGTGCAGCTCGCGAAGGCGGGGCAGCCCATCGCAGTGATGCCCGGCGACTACGGCCTCATGCAGTACGGCCTCTTCTCCGTCTTTTTCCAGTACACGACGCCGGCCGACGAGATCAAAAGCGCCTTCGGGCTCGAGCTCCTCACGCTGCTCGCGCTCTTCTCGAGCGCGGTCTTCCACATCGGGATGCTGGGGATGCTCCGCACGCTGATGACGCCGCCGCCCTTGAACAAGCCCCTCGAGCTCACGAACCCCGACGAGTACGCCGCGCGCTTCGGCCTCCACCGGGCCACGATCGAAGAGCCGCCGCCGCCGACGGCCGGGGCCGACGACAAGGGCGGCGCCGGCGTGAAGGATCCGGGCGCGCAGGACAAGAAGCCGCAGGGCGGCGGACAGAAGATGCCCGACGCGGCGGGCAAGCTCGGGCTCAAGGGCGACCAGAAAGACACACGGCTCCCCGGCGACGTTCGCCCGGCGCAGAAGCTCGGTGGACTCTCCGACGTCCTCAACGACGAGACCGGCGAAGAGATCCGTCACACCCTGAAGACGATCGACACCGTCGCGAGCGCGCTCAGCGGCCTGAACAGCCAGAACCTCGTCCTCGGCGGCGGCCCCGGCACCGCGCTCAGGGGCGCGGGCGGCGGCGGCGGCGGCAACGCCAACGGCGTCGCGTTCGGCTCGGGCACGCTCAACACCGGGTGGGGGCCTGGCAACGGCGGCGGCTACGGCGCCGGCGCGGGCGGTCCGGGCGGTCGCGGCAACGGGGGCAACGGCGCGGGCGGCGCGGGCGGAGGAGGCGCGGCGGGCAACGGCAAGGGGCCGGGTGAGCGCGCCGTGGGTGTGCAGGCCGCCGGTGGACGCTCGTCGGGTGGCCTGTCCCCCGAGCAGGTGCGGCGCGTCGTGATGAGCCACCTCGGCGGCGTTCGCGCCTGCTACGAGAGCGAGGCGCAGCGCAACCCGAACCTCTCGGGCGGCGTGACGGTGGCCTGGCAGATCGAGCCGGGGGGCGGCGTATCGAGCGCCAACGTCGCGTCGACGTCGCTGAACAACGCGCGCGTCGAGGGCTGCCTCGTGCGCCAGGTGCGCGGCTGGAAGTTCCCGACGAGCGAGACCCCGACCACCGTGGCCGGCTACCCGTTCAAGTTCGCGGTGGGCGGCTGACAGCGCTGACCGTAGCGCGGGGGCGGCGGTTCCAGGTACCGTCGCCGAATGAGGAGCCACGCACCGTTCGTTCTCGCGCTCGCGCTCGCGGCGTGCGCGGAGAACCCGACCTTGCCCGCAGCGGGCCCGACCAGGCCGTTCCTGCGCGTGCTCGCCGGTGAAGTCGGGGGGAAGCACGCATCGGGCGCCGACGCGGCCGCAGCTGCGCCGCCGTCCCAGATGGATCGCGAGTTCATCCGCCGAGTCGCGCTGACCAAGAGCTTCCAGCTCGGCACCCCGGTCGGCGCGACGCCGACGCCCGACGGGAAATCGGTCCTCTTCCTCCGCGCCAAGGCGCGCGATCGATCGCAGTCGCTCTACGAGCTGGATCTCGCCAAGGGGCGCACGAAGGAGCTGCTCACCCCGGAGGCCGTCGCGAAGGGACCGGAGACGCTCTCACAAGAGGAGCGCGCGCGGCGCGAGCGCATGCGCGTGACGACCGCCGGCTTCTCGACGTTCGAGATGAGCCGGGACGGCGCGCGCGTGCTCGTCACGTTGAGCGGGCGGCTGTACGTGCTCACCCGCGCGACCGGCGCCGTGAAGGAGCTCAAGACCGGCGAGGGCGCGGCCATCGACCCGCACCTCTCGCCCGACGGAAAGCGCGTCGCGTACGTCCGCGGCGCCGACGTATATGCCGTCAGCACCGACGACGACGCTCGCGAGATCGCCATCACGCGCGGCGGAACCGCGACCCGGACGCACGGCCTCGCCGAGTTCGTCGCGCAAGAGGAGCTCGAGCGCTACCGCGGCTTCTGGTGGTCGCCCGACGGCACGAAGATCCTCTACGAGGAGGCCGACTCTTCCAAGATGGACACGATCGCGATCCCCGACGTGCTGCATCCCGATCGCGAGCCCGAGCGCACCCGCTACCCGCGGCCCGGACGCCCGAACGCCGACGTGCGCCTCGGCGTCGTCGCCCTCGCCGGCGGCTCGACGACGTGGCTCGCCTGGGATCGCGACAAGCTCCCGTACGTCGCCACCGTCACGTGGGACAAGAGCCAGCTCGCCGTCTACGCGCTCGATCGCGCGCAGCAGAGCGCCGCCCTTCTCGCGGCCGATCCGCAGACGGGCAAGACGACGACCCTGCTCGCCGAGCACGACGACGCGTGGCTGAACGTCGATCCGAGCGTTCCGCGCTTCCTGCCCGACGGCCGCTTCCTCTGGTCGACCGAACGCGGCGGCGAGTGGGCGCTCGAGCTCCGCGGCACGAAGGGCGAAGCCGGTCCGACGCTCTTCGCGAAGGGCTACCGCGAGCTCGTCGACGTCGACGCCGCGCGCGGGCGCGTGACGGCCGTGACCGGGGACGAGCCGCAGGCCTCGAAGGTCGAGAGCGTCGCCCTCGGCGGCGGCGATCTTCGCCTCGTCATCGAGCTGCCCGACGGCACCGTCGGCGCGCACTTCGGCGAGGGGCACGACGTGTACGTATCGCAGACGACCTGGCGCAATTCACCGCCGCGCTGGTACGTGCACGATCTCGAGGGGAAAAACCCGGTGTCGATCCCGTCGGTCGCCGAGGATCCCGGCATCGTGCCGCAGCCGGAGGTCGTGTCCGTCGGCCCCGACGCCGTGCGCGTCGCCATCCTACGCCCTCAGTCGTTCGACAAGACGCGCAAGTACCCGGTCCTCGACGCCGCGTACGGCGGCCCGCACGGGAACGAGGTCGTGCTCTCGTCGTCGAAGTACCTGCGCAGCCAGTGGATCGCGGACGCGACCGGCGCGATCGTCGTGGCGCTCGACGCGCGCGGCACGCCGCATCGCGGCCGCGCGTGGGAGCGCGCGCTGAAGGACAAGCTCGGTCAGGTCCCGCTCGAGGGGCACGTCGCCGTGATCGAGGCGCTGGGCAAGCGGTTCCCCGAGATGGACACGACGCGCGTGGGCATCTACGGCGGCTCGTTCGGCGGTTACCTCGCGGCGCTCGGCGCGCTCGCGCGACCCGACGTGTTCAAGGTCGCGGTGGCCATCGCGCCGGTCGTCGACTGGCGCGACTACGACTCCTGCTACACCGAGCGCTACCTCGGCCAGCCCGACGCGAACAAGGCCGCCTACGACGCCGCGTCGCTCCTGTCCTACGCGGCGCCGAAGAAGGACCAGCCGGTACGGCCGCTCCTCCTCGTCCACGGCACCGCCGACGACAATGTGCATTATACACACAGCATGAAGCTCGTCGACGCGATGGAGCGTGCGGGGCGGCCGTTCGAGCTCTTGCCGCTCGTCGGCATCACGCACCTCCCCTACGAGCCGGTCATGGCCGAAGCGCTGTGGACGAAGACGGCGGAATTTCTGCGAGCCGGGCTTCGCTAGACGGAAAGCCGGTCGCCCCGTGAGCTCCCTATGGCTCCCATAGGAAGGCGTGGTCTAGTGGCGACGGTGCCCGCGACACAAGATGGGTGCATGTCGATTTTTCATCGTTCTCCCGTCGTCGTTCTTCCCTGTCTCCTGATGGCGCTCACGTCTGCATGTGGGCGCGACACCGAGGTTGGCGGCGGCAGCCCCAGCGCGGCAGCCGGTCCGACGGGCACCTGGGCTGGGCGCGTCGAGGGGACGGACGCCTTCGTCGCCGTGGTCGGCGACGGGGAGCAGGTCGCCGCCTACGTGTGCGAGAGCGGCACGATCGCCGAGTGGTTCTTCGGATCGGAGAGCGGCGCCGATCTCGCGCTCACGTCGAGCGGCGGAGCGAAGCTCACGTTGTCGCTCGGCGGCGACGCGACGGGCCAGGTGACCCTGGCGAACGGCACGAGCCACGCATTCCGCGCCGCCGCCACCGACGCGACCGCGCTCTACCGCGCCGACGGAGAGACGCCCGACGGGCGCATGATCGGCGGCTGGATCCAGCTGGGCAACGAGACACGCGGCTCGGTCTCGGTTGTGTCGACCGGGGGCATCGTGCTTCAGCCGGCCGTCCCCATCGACCTCAGCGGCAGCCCCACGCTCACGATCCTGTTCCCTTCCCCGATGACGCCGAGCACGCTGGGGCAGCCCACGGCCAACACCACGCGCTTCGTGTGGGGCGCGATGGGCGACTCCTACGCATCGGGCGAAGGGAA
This sequence comes from Myxococcales bacterium, assembly GCA_025359105.1. Lineage (GTDB taxonomy): Bacteria > Myxococcota_A > Polyangia > Polyangiales > Polyangiaceae > JANYHK01. Next base: position 15,057 of record JANYHK010000092.1, read on the forward strand.
CCCCGAGACCGGCATCGCCGATCCGAGCAACCACGACGACTTCACCGGCCTGCGCTGGGGCAACGATGCCTCGATCTGGATCCCGATCGCCAACGCGTCGCAAGCGGCCGATCTGGTGACCTGCCATCGGAGCGATCAGGCCGGGGCGCCCAAGGCGCACCGGAGACTTCAGGCGCTCTACTCCGGCGTCGGCTTCACGCTCGGCTTCACGGCGTGCTCCGGCGCGGCCACCACCGATCTGATCAACGACGGTTATGCCGGGCCGGGCACGCTCACCGAGTCGCTCCAGGGGCACGCGCGCGTACCGCAGCCGGCGCAGATAAGCCGCATCCGCACCCTCAAGGAGCAAAACGCCGGCCAGCTCGACGCGCTCTACATGTCCATCGGCGGCAACGACGTGGGCTTCGGGGACATCATCGGCGACTGCGTGTTCCCGTTCGACGCGACGCCCGGCGGTTGCGCGAGCAAGTGGACCCCCCTGTTTCACGGGAAGCTCGACGACCTCGCCGCGAGCTACGCGACGCTCGATCAGGTGATCAAGAACCGGCTGGGCAACGTGCCGGTGCTGCACAGCGACTACCCCAACCCGCTGCACAACGGCGCGGCCCACCAGAATCCGCCGGTGTGCCAGGGGGACGACTTCCTCGCGCACGGCGAGACCGGCATCGGCGCGGCCGACGACTTCCTCAAGAACAACCTGTCGGTGGAGGAGGCCGTGTTCGCCTTCAGCCTGGCCGACGCGATGAACTCGGTGATTCGCCGCCCCAGCGCGCCGAACTGGGCGATCGTGCCCGCCCCGGCCTTCGCGGGAAATGGTCTTTGCACCGGTACGCCGCACTTCAACCTCAACTCCGCCGGGCTGCACCGCCAGGGGCACGATCTCGACAAGCCCGTCTTCGTGCTCTCCGCCGGCCTCCTCCACCCCAACGACGCCGGCTTCGAAGCCTACGCCGACGTGATCGTCGCCTCGCTGCGGCCGCTGGTGGACGCGCGGGTGAGGACGGGTCTGGCGGCGCCCACCGGCGTCCGGATCGCCAGCGCCGTGAGGAGCGGGGACATCACGCTGCAGTGGAACGATCGCGCGACCTCGGAGAACGCCTACCAGATCGAGGTGAAGCCCGCGCGGCCCGAGGACGCCGACGCCATCCTCTTCCCGACGGGCGCCATCCACCTCGCGGGCGGCGGGTTCGCGATCACGGTCCCCGGCACGAACAAGCAGCAGTTCAGGCACGTGGTCGCGCCGCAGCCGGCGATGTTCACCTACCGCGTGCGCGCGTGCCACACCGGGATCGGCGCGGGGGCGACCTGTGGCAGCTTCAGCCCCGAGGTCGTCGGCGCGAACTTCGCGCCCACGACCCCCACCGGCCTCGCGATGTCGAGCACGCCGCTCACCTTGACCCAGAGGCTGACGAGCATCGCGTGGGCGGCCGCGCCGGGCGCCATCGAGTACGTCCTGCGCATGCCGGCCGACTCCGCGGGGCAAGAGGTGCGGACCAGCGGGAACAGCTATTTCGTCGCCGGCCCGGGCGCGCCCGCGAGCGTGCAGGTCGCCGCTTGCAACCGCGTCGGCTGCTCGGCGTACTCCACCGGGGTGCCTTGACCGGCGTCCGTTGCCCGTGCTTCATGGGCGGCGGCAGTGCGGCAGTTTGGTAGCGGTGTGGCGAAAGCGGCGCGCCGTGCGTCGCTTTCGCTCTTGGCCCGCCACGGGGATGCCGTGGGCTGATCGTGTCGGCCGCGCTCGAGCAGCCTGCTAGTGCTTGACGCCGCTGCCCGTCGCGGGGGCACACTTGCCGCCGGCGGGGCGGGTCTCGTCGCTGCACATCTTCGCGCACTGGTTCGAGACGGAGTCGACGAGCTCGTCCTCGGCGCAGTCGTCGTCGGTGATCTCGGTCGGCTTCGCGCCGCCCACGTCGAGCTTCACCTTGTAGGCGTATTTCAGCCACTTCTTCGTCGAGGCCTCGGTGATCCACGCGTAGCCGTGATCGGCCCACGACTCGCCCCAGCTGTTGTGGACGAGGAACTGGTGCGTGCCGTCGGGCATCTTGCGGTAGCCCGACATCGTGATCGCGTGGCCGCCTTCGGCCGAATCCCACTCGGGGATGACGCCGTCCTTGATCGAGCGGCCCATCCACGTGGAGCCGACGTACATCGCGAACCAGATGTCGCTGCCGCTCGCGAGGACCGTCTTGAGCTCGTCGGGGTTGAACGGCGACGTCTCGAGCTTCTCGATGGAGACGATCTTCTGGATGCCCTCGCCGTCCGCCTTCGCGAGCTTCGCCTGGATGGCCGGATCGGTCTTCGCCGTGTTCGGGCGCACGTGGTAGCTGTCGCCGCAGTCGTCGCGGGAGTCGGTGGAGAACTGACAGGCCTCCTTGCCGCTGTAGGGCCACGCCTCGAACGTCGTGATCGGCTTGTTGAGGTTGGCGTCGCCGGCGAGGCTCATGCTCGGCGTGCCGTAGTGGGCCCAGATGTGCGCGGGAGAGACGACGTCGCTCTTTCCGGCGCGGCGGATGGCGTTGTCGATCGTCGACGAGAGCGAGAACGCCGTGCACGAGCCGACGTAGCCCTGGTTCTTGATCGGACCTTCGCCGCCGCTCGTGCGGTGGTCGACGACGTCGGGAAAATCACTCCCGCCGTTGTCGTTCGGGCTCACGACGCCGGAGGTCATCCTCGGCGCGCCAGCGGTGACCCGGTGCGCGCTCGCGAAGACGGGGTGGACCTTCTTCGGGGTCATCGCCGCGCCGATGCGGATCGGCGAGGAGAACATCTTCGACTTGCGGGCGGACCAGTGCAGCTTCGCGGTCGCGATCGGCTGGTACATGTGGCAGTCGATGCGGACCCACGTGCCGGGCGAGACCTCGACGGGGCCGCAGAGCTTGGGCTGGCGCGCGCGCGCCGCCTGGAGGAACGCGACGTTGACCGGATCGACCTTCGCGTAGAGCGAGGGGTTGATGTGCTGGATCTGGACCGTTCCGACCGGCGCGGGCGCGGGCGTCGGCGTGGCGGAGTCCGCCGGACCGCGGTTGTTCATGGGGGGAGGAGTGCGCAGATGTACGCCGGCCGGCTGCGGCGCCGGGGTGGGGCCCGGCGCGTTGAAGGCCGCCCGCGATCCGCCGGCCGACATGGTCACCGGCGCCGGCGGGGCAGGGCTCGGCTGTGCGGCGACCGGCGAGGGCGCGGCGGGCGTCGGCGGAGGAGGAGGCGGAGCAGGCGCGGGGGCCGGCGCAGGCGGAGGCGCAGGCGCCTGGCCGACGGCCGGAGACGAAGGAGGTGCATCCCCGATGTGGACGGCACACGCCGAGACAATCGCGCCCAGCGCCACGAGTGATCCGCCACGAAGTTTCATCGAGGTTCTCCGCATTCGCGTTCGACGCGCGCCGCGCGCGTGTTATTCGGGACTTCCACTCTAGACGGGAAAAGGCGTCGGGTGGACGAGGAAATCGTCGCGAAATGATCAATCCTTCCCGCAAGATCGCGCGCCTTCCAAATAGTGGGCGCCCAAGCCGCATCGAGGGGCCGGCGCGTCGCTCCCCCGTCGGGACGCGGCAGGCGGATGGACCGGTTCGTGTCGCGGTGCTCGGCGTCGGCGAGATGGGGCGCCGCCACGTCCGCGTGCTCTGCGCGCTGGAGGGGTTCGAGGTCGTCGGAGTGGTGGATGCCTCTGCCGCAGTGGCCGACGCGGTGGCCGGTGCGTTCGGCGTCCCTCGACTTCGCGACGAGGCCGAAGCGATCGCGCGCGCCGAGCTCGTCGTCGTCGCGACCCCGATCGCCGCGCACCGCGCCGGGGTCGAGGCCGCGCTCGGTGCCGCCAGGGACGTGCTCGTCGAGAAGCCCATCTGCGCGAGCCTCGCCGACGCCGAGCGCCTCGTCCTGCTCGCCGACGCGCGAGGCGGTCAGCTCTTCGTGGGGCACTCGGAGCGATTCAATCCGGTCGTGCGGGCGCTGGTGGCGCGCGTCCCCCCGGCGCGCGTGCTCGCGCTCGACTTCTGGCGCGAAGGGCCCCCCCGCGGCGCCCGACGCAGCGAGGGGCACAGGGACGACGGTGTCCTCCTGAACCTCGGCGTCCACGACATCGACCTCGTCGCGCTCCTCGGCGGCGGCCCCGCGACCCTCCGGCGTGCCGAGGGGAACGACGCGCGCGCCCTCCTGACCTTGCAGGCGAAGAGCGGCGCCCTGGCGCGGGTCCGCGTCGATCGCAACGCCCACGTCCGCAAGCGCGCGCTCACGCTGACGACCGCGGAGCACGTCTACGAGGGCGATCTCCTCGCCCCGCGCCTGACGGTGACCCGGCGCGACGGCGGGAAATGCGAGGAAATTGCCCTGGATTCGTGCGAGCCGCTCCTCGCCCAGGCGCGCGCGCTTCACGACGCCCTGCACGCGCGACCCGCCACGCTCGCGACGGGCCGCGACGGCGCGCGGGCGCTCGAGATCGCGGAGCGCGCGGCGCACCTCACGCTCCAGGCCCTCTCCCTCGAGGCCCCCTCGCTCGGCGTCGCGGCGGGCAAAGGCGCGCTGGCCGAAAAGTTGTAGCTGCCTCGGGCGAGCTGTTACCCGCTGATGTATGCCGGGATCCGACGACGACGAGCTCCGCCCTCAAGGCGACCGCCCCTTCCGTCCGCTCCTTCGTGGGGGTCCCCGTTTCGCACGTGACGCGGCGCAGCGGCCCATCCTCATGTTCGAGGACGTGTACAAGTCGTACCGGCCGGGCGCCCCCGTCCTGCGCGGGATGAACCTCATCATCGAGCGCGGCGAGTTCGTCTTCATCACCGGCCCCAGCGGGTCGGGTAAATCGACGCTGCTGCGCTTGCTCTACCGCGCCGAGATGGTGGACCAGGGGCGCATCCTCTTCATGGGCCGCGACGTCGCGCGCCTCACCGACGACAGCGTGCCCTTCTTGCGCCGCAACCTCGGCACGGTGTTCCAGGACTTCAAGCTCGTCACCGCGTGGAGCGTGTTCGAGAACGTCGCTGTCACCCTCGAGGTGCTGGGCTTGCCCGCGCGCCTCATCCGCTCGCGCGTCGGCGAGGCGCTCGAGCGCGTCGGCCTCCAGGGGCGCGGCCAGGATCCGGCGGGCGTGCTCTCGGGCGGCGAGCAGCAGCGCGTCGCCATCGCGCGCGCGATCGTCGGCGAGCCGGCGCTCATCCTCGCGGACGAGCCGACGGGCAACCTCGACCCCCAGCTCGCCCTCGACATCCTCGGTTTGTTCGAGGAAATCCACGAGAACGGAACCACCGTCCTCTTCGCGACGCACGACCGCTCGCTCCTCGATGTGCGCGCGCGGAGGCTCATCGTCCTCGACGACGGCAAGGCCATGGACGTGCCCAACGGCGTCGGTCCCTCGGACGACCACTACGACAACGAGCTGCCTCTCTAGGAGATTCGCCTCATGCTGGACGGTTCGATCGGGATCACCCGGCGCGCGCGCCGCGGAATGCTGCGCGAGTGGCGCCTGCACGCGCTTTCGATCTTCTCCCTCGCCGTGGCGTTCGTATGCCTCGGCGCAGCGCTGCTCGTCGTGACCAACCTGCGATCGATCGAGGATCGCTGGGCCAAGGCCGGACGCGCGTCGATCTACCTGAAGGAGAGCGCCACGCAGCAGGACATCGAGGCCTTCAAGACCGCGCTCGGCGCCGTTCCGGGCGTCACGAAGGTCCGCTACGTGTCGAGCGGACAGGCGCGCAGCGAGTTCGGCCTCCTCGAGATGGACTCCAAGAGCGAGCTCGCGGCGCTGCCCGTGGAGGCCTTTCCCGCGTCGATCGAGGTCGAGGTGAAGCCGGAGATGACCGAGGCGGAGATGGCCGACATCGTCGCCAAGATCAAGATGCTCCCCAGCGTCGAGGACGTCGAGACGTACCAGGCCTGGACCGATCGCCTCTCGCGGCTCGTCCGCGGAGGGGTCGCGGCGTCGGCGTTGCTCGCGCTCGTCGTGTTCGCGTCGGTGCTCGCGGTCGTCGGCTCGACGATTCGCCTGGCGCTCCAGCGTCGCAAGACGGAGGTCGAGGTCCTCAAGCTGGTGGGCGCGACCGATCGCTTCGTGAAGGGTCCGTTCCTCCTCGAGGGCAGCGCGCAAGGCGGGCTGGGCGCCGTCGGCGCGGTCGCGCTCCTGGCGGCGTTGTTCCTCCTGGTTCGCGGGCGTCTGGACGGCGAGCTCGCCGCGCTCGTCGGCGTCGAGCCGTCGTTCCTGCCGCTGTCGGTCGTCGTCGGCATGGTCGGGGTCGGTGCGCTCCTCGGCATGACCGCTGCGGCGCTCGGTCTCCGGAGGCTCGTTTCGGTATGAAGCGCGCGCTCCTCGTCGCCGCGCTCGGCCTCGGCGCCGGTCTCGCGCACGCCGGTCCGCTGCCCACGCCGGGCTTCGGCGCGACCCCCGCCTCCCCGGCCCTCGCGCTCGCCTCGCTCGATCGCAAGATCGCGGATCTGGACGCCGAGGAGTCGCAGAACAAGCAGGAGCTCGGAGAGCTGGGCGCCAAGATCGCCGACGCCCACGGGCGCGTGCTCGTCCGGGGCAAGGCGTTCTACAAGCTGACGCGCGCGGGCATGCTCCCGCTGGGCGGCGGCTTCGACGCGCTCGTGTCGCACGCGATGCGCGTGGAGCGCGCGCGCCACTCGCTCGCCACCGACGTGCTGGCCGAGAGGAAGCTCCGCGAGCACGGCGGGGATCTCGCCCGTTCGCTCGAGCGCGTCGCGCGCGATCGCGTGGCGCTCGCCGGGCAACGCACCGCCGTCGACGCCGCGCGCCTCACGGCCGAGGACGAGGTGAGGCGGATGCAGGCCTTCGACCGCGCGTTCGCCGGCGGCGCAGGCGCGGACGGCTACGTCGCCGTCTACAGCGGCGCGTCCCCCGATCTGGCGTCACCTTCCGGCGGCTTTCAGGCATCGAAGGGGCGCCTGCTCTTCCCGGTCCCCGGCCGCGCCGAAGCGCGCCCCGGTCGCCGTGAAGGAACGGGCGGGCCCGGCCTCGAGATCCGCGCGCCCCTCGGCAGCCCCGTGCGCGCCGTCTTCGGCGGCCGCGTCGCGTTCGCCGATCGCTACGGACCGTACGGGCGCCTCGTGATCCTCGATCACGGCGAGCACTACTACACGGTGAGCGGCAACCTCGCCGGCATCGATGTGAAGGTCGCCGACGAGGTCGCCGCCGGCGAGCGCGTCGGCACCGTCGGCGACGACGGGCACGGGGCGATGCTCTACTTCGAGGTCCGCCGCGGCACCGACACGATCGCACCTGGACCGTGGCT
>JANYHK010000100.1 GCA_025359105.1 Myxococcales bacterium
CGCGGGGGGACAACGCGCCGATCGCGCGTAGGATCTGGTCGGTGTGGCTGATCGTCTTCGTTGGGCTCGCTCCGCTGGCGCTCATGGCGCTCGTTGGCTGCGTCGTCGGGTGGATCGAGCGGGTGCGCGAGAGCCGGCGGCATGCGCACATCCTTGCGGAGCTCGGACACCCGATTTCGCCCGCGAATGCGTTTGGGGCTGCGCGAAGCGAGGTCATCACCGTCGAAGGGAAGCTCGTTTCGCTCGGCGCGGAAGGGGCTGCCGGCACGGCGCACCTCGTGTCGTTCCATCCGTACGGGACGTCGTTCCTCGATGAGGTGAACGCGTACGCGGTGAGCTGTTCGACGGCACCGCAGGGGTTCGCGATCGAGCTCGACGGCGGAGCTGGGCGTGCGCTCCTCGACGGGCCGGCGCAAGTGCTACGGGGCGCGATCGAGACCGAGCACACCGCGTCGCTCGACCGCGCGCCGGCGCTCGGGGCCGAGCCGCTCTCCCACGCGAAAGTGAAGAAGCGCGTCGGGCAATTTCGCGTCGTAGAGGCCGGAGATCGCGTGCGGGCGCGCGGTTCGGTCGAGCCCGCGCCGGACGACGGTGCGCTCTACCGCACGCGGACCAAGGTGCTGAGCATGAAGCCCGGCCCCGTCTCCGCCGGCCTCGGTGAGGCGATGATCGCCGTCGCCTCGACGACCTCGCGACGGCGGACGACGTCGAAGCGCATCGTCCTGCCCGTGGCCGTCGCGTCGGTGGTCGTCGGAGTCGCCCTCGCGGGGGCAGCCGTCCGTGTCGACCGTTCGGCGCTCGCGCGCGGCGCGGGCGGCACGCCGGCGGCGGGGAACAGCGTCGACGCGAGCGCCCACGAGCCGGCGTGTCGCGCCCCCGTGCTCGCCAGGCTCTCGCGCTACGAGATCCCCGCGTCCTTGGGCTGCGACGACGCGTACGCGCGGGCGATGGCGCACTACGCGGCGGGTGAGTTCGCCCTGGCGAGCGCGGCGTTCGCGGAGGCAGCGGCGACGGACGCTGCGCCTCTCCCTTCGCTCGCCGAGGTGGAGACGCACCTCTTCGCCCACTCGTTCGATCGCGCCGCGAGCACCGTCCGGCGGATGGCCGCGCAGTTCTATCCTGGCCCGAGCACGTCGGAGAAGCGGAACCTCCAGTGCATCCTGGAGATCCTCGAGGCGCGTGCGCGGACGCCTCGCGACGGCGGACCGCGCTTCGTGAAGGTCTGCTCGACGCGCCCCTTCGCCAAGGCGGCGCGCGAGCTCGACTCGAACGGCGACTACCTCGGGGAGGACGACTGGCCGCGGCCGACGTTCCTCCGCGACGCTCGCTACGACGCCGTCGGCGAGACCTTCACCTCCGTCGTCGCGACGCGATCGCGCCTGGCGTCGCGCCCCGTCGCCCTCGAGAAGGACCTCCTCCATCGCTTCGTCGTCGCCGGCCGCGTCGAGCGGTATTTCACGATCGACGTCGACCAGCTCCAGCCGCTCCTGGCGACCTTCGCCGCCGAGCTCACGCTTTTTTACGCCTACGCCGGCTTTCCCGAGCAGGCGGCGCCGTATTGGCCTTTTCTCGATCGGGTCGCGGCGATGGTCGAAGAGGGGCGAACCTTCCACCAGCCCACGTCCAGGAGCGAGCTCGAGACGAAGGCCGTCGAGGACGAACGCGCCCTCCTCACGATCACCCTGGCGGTCGCAGGTGCCGCGGCCCTCTATGCGGACGATCCCGCGCGCATGAAGCGCTACACGGCGATCGGCGAGCCGTACACCTCGCAGGCGGCGAGCCAGATGGCGCGGCTCGTCCTGCCGGGAGCGACGTGGGAGGAGCCGGTCGTCGATCGCACCTGGCCGGAGAGCAAAGCGGTCTTCGACGCGGCACGCATCCGAGATGCGGCAGAGGTCGCGCGCGTGCTCACCGAGCAGCGCTCGACGGGACGGACGACGCTCCCGCGCGCGCTGCCGCAGCTCGGACCCGACCGCGGTCCGCTCGAACGCTGGTTCCGATCCGACGCGTTCCCCGCGGCGTGTTTGACGTGCGGCGCGTCCAGCTTCCTCGGCGACCTCTCCGACCGCCGCGAGGTCGCGCGCCTCCTCGGCGACACGACGGAACGCGCTCGCCTTCGGGCGAGCGCCGAGCGCTTCACGATGGCGCTGACTGATCCGGAGCTCGGCTTCGAGCTCGACGAGCTCGAGACCTTTTTCGGTAAACGGCGCGCGCCCTAGTGCCGTGCGCGATCAGCAGGTGCACTTGCCGTAGGTGCGCGGCCCGACCGGCTGGCATTCCGGGACCGCGACGCACCTGTATAGGACGAGTGCCAGGCAACCCGGCGTCCCGAGCAGTTTCTCGCAAGACTCGTAGAACTGTGGGCACGCGCCACCGTCGGACGTTGGCGTAGTGCAATCCGAGGCAGCGAATCCGCACCTGTTCTCCTCGAGGCAGAGCGGCGTTGCGCCCGCGCACGTCAGGTCCCCGCACCGAAGCGGCGCGAATCCCGCGTCCGCCGCGGCCCCGTCTGCGCTCGATCCGTCGATGCCTGCGCTCGACCCGTCGACGTTCGTGCTCGACGCGCCGTCGCGACCCGCATCCGCCACGGAGCCCGCCGGAGCCACACCGCCGCACGCGAACGCCAACGGCAACGCGAAGGCGACCACGACGCCTCCGACGCCAGTGCTTCGACGCGACCGCGTTTGCGTTGCCGGCGACACGCGCCGACCCTACCACGCTGCTAGCGTGCGCGTCGCCCCATCACCCACCGCTGGGCGGGACGTGTCGTCGTCTACCCGCGCAACTCTCGCTGGACGACGACGTCGAATCAGCACCCACGAAGAAGGCCCGATTCCCAAGGGGTGTGAACGAAGGATTCGCTAGCATTCGCACATGACCGAGAGGGACCGTCAGCCCTTCCTCAACTACGAGAGCGGGACCTTCTCGCCGACGTCCAAGGAGTGGGTCCTCCGCGCCGACCAGTGGTCGCAGGCGTACTACCAATTCCGCGACGGCAAGCTGTACTTCGTCGAGAACGACAACAAGGAGCAACAGTACAGCGAGCAGATCCTCGACATCCGCCCGTTCATCCGCCAACACGCCGCGACTCCGGCGAGCCCTTACCCCGAGCTGCTCGCGTTCCTCGCCAGCGTCGGCCACCGGCCCTGAGGCTCAGCCACGTCTTGACGAGCCGCGGGTCTCGGGGTGTCACGGCAGGCTGGCGTGCTGGGCGAGCGCCTGTTCGAACGCGGCGAGGAAGGTGGGATCGGCGGGGGCGGGCGCGGCGCCGAGGCGTCGGCGGACGAGGAGGGCGAGGTTGTCGGCGAGGACCTCCTCGGGGTGGATGGCGTACTTCGAATTTCGCGCGAGCAGTCGGGGCCATTCCGTCGCCTGCGGGTCGATGAGAACGGGTGCGCCGCCCGCGTCGCGCACGACCGTCCCCGCGTCAGGATCGATCTCGAGCAACGTCGCACGAACGACGCCGAGCACCGACGTTCGCTCGAGCACGTCGGCGAGCGGCAGCGGGCAGGTGAGGAGGGGGACGACCGCGCGCTCTCCGAGCCGCAAGTAGTGGCCGAACCCGTAGGCATCGGGGTTCGTCATCCGGCAGCCGTCGAGCTCCGGCGGCGGCGAGATGGGCCCGACCGGCACGAACCCGAGCAGAGCGTAGGTCGCGTCGCGCAGCGCTGGCGACGCCCGGGACGCGACGTGGAATAGCTCGTGAGCAAGGAGGCGGAGCGCGCGCTCGCCTCGGAGGCTCTGGACGCGCGAGGTCGGTAGGACGATGGCGTTCGCCCGGGTATAGGCGTGGTCGCGCTCCTCGCGGCCGGTCGTCTTCACGACGAGCACCTCCGGCGGGAGGACGCCGCCGATTCCCCGCGCGCCCTGCGCGACCGCGGTGAGTGTCTCGTCCCACGCCGCCGCCTCCTCCGCGGTGAAGTCGACCGCCTGCTCGCCGAGGAATCGCCGTAGCTCCGCGTCGTCGACCGGCGCGGTCGTGCGCATTCTGAAGGAGCGGTCGAAGCCGCCGAGCGCGCGCGTGAAGTCGTCCTCCGCTGCGAGGATCGCGCGGCCCTCTGACGCGCTCGCGAGTCGCAGACGAGTCATCGCGACCAGAGAATACTCCGCCCGTGGCGGCGGCGCCCACCTTGTGGGAGCGCCATCGAGCCTTAGCTGGTGCCATGCGAACGTGACATTCTTGGTTAATGAGCCAACCGGCGTGGCGCTGCGGCCTGGTGCTGGCCGTCTTCGGGAGCGCCGGCGTGGCGTGCTCGTTCGAGCTGGCCGAGGTCGACACCGGCGCGACGCCGGGGGACGACGGTGGAACGTTCGACGCGCCGCCCGTGGGCGACGACGCAGGCGCCGACTCCGCCACCGGCGACGACGGCGCCGTCGTGGACGGCGCCACGGGCGGCGACACCTCGACCACCGACGGCCCGCTGGCCGACGCGCCCAACGACGCGGTGCAGAAGGACACCGCTCCGCCCATCGACACCGGCGCGGACGCGGGACCGACGCGTGTGACGAGCGGCCTCGTCGTTCTTTACACCTTCAAGGAGGGGGCGGGCGCGGTCGTGCACGACGTCTCCGGGGTCGGAGCCGCGCTCGACACGATGATAGAGACTCCGGCGAACACGGTCTGGAGCGCCTCCGGCCTTCAGATCGTGACCAACACCAACATCATCAGCGGCGTTGCCACCAAGATCACGAACGCCCTCACCACCTCGAACGCGCTGACGGTGGAGACGTGGGCGACGAGCTCGACGACGGCCATCAGCGCGACCTCGGCGCGCCTGGTCTCGTGCGGCGGCAGCGCGATCCAGAACACCAGCTTCGACACCGCGCAGGGCGCCACGACTTGGGGAGGAACGATGAAGGTCGCGGCCAGCGGCACGGCCCAGTTCGACAGCGCGATCCCCGTGTCGCTGGCGAGGACGCACTACGTCCTCACGCGCAGCGCGGCGGGCGCGTGGCAGACCTACATCAACGGCGCGGCCACCGGTTCCGGCACGATCGCCGGAGCGTTCGCCGGCGCGTGGGACAACGGTGGCACGCTGAGCCTCGCGAACTCGACGAACGGATCGCGGCCGTTCCTCGGCACGATGCACCTTGCCGCAATCTACGACCGTCCCCTGACAAAGGTCGAGGTCACGCAAAACTACAGCGTCGGACCGTAGTCGACGACGCGCGCCAAGCCCGGCACGCTCGCGCGCGCGTAGCCGATGCGGAGGAGCATCTTGCCCACCTTGGGCAGGTCGCTCTCGCGCGTCGCGCCCGTGTGAGCTCTCTCTCTCTCGACTTCAGGCATTCGCCGAAGCGCGCGTTGCTTCCAGAGTGCGGCGTCGGAGTCTGCGTCGCGATGACGTGCGGAGGGCTCGGCTACACGTGCGGCTCGTGGCCGGACGGATGCGGCGGTACCTTGACGTGCGGCTCGACGTGCAGCCCTCCACAGACGTGCGGCGGTGGCGGTGTGGCGGGAACGTGCGGCGGGTGCTGACGACGGTGGTCGTTCCTCGAGCCCCTCCCGCGACGCGCTCGCGAGTCACAGAAGAGTCATCGCGACCAGCGGATGCTCCAGAGAAGGGCGCGGACTCAGCGTCGTACCGCTGGGTCGTCGAGCTTCGGGCCGATGAGCTGCACCATCGATTCCCCGAGCTTCCCGACGACGCCGCGCACGTTCAGCTCCGTGACCTCTCGCTGGAGGGCCGCGCGCGCCGCGGCTTCGAAGGTCCACTTCGGCGGGTAGTCGATCTCCGTCCAGTAGCGCGCGTCCTGCGGCAAGAGGTCGTCGGTGAAGCCGAGGACAAGCTCGCGCGCCAGTGAAAAGTCGGTGCGTGTCACCAGCTTCAGCCACCACGACGAGAGCGACACGCTCAGGAACGGAACGCCGAGGCTGGGGACCCTTCGCCCGCGCAGCGCAGCGAGTCGGAGGAGGATCTCCCTGCCGCTGAGCACCTCCGGGCCCGGAATGTCGTACCAAACGCTCTCTGGAACGGGCAGCTCGAGCCCACGCACCAGCGCGACCGTGACGTCTTCGATGGCGACCGGGCACGTGCGCGACGCGGTCCATGCGGGGAGCAACATCGCGGGAAGGCGCATCGCGAGATCGCGAACGATCTGCCATGAGGCGCTGCCATTGCCGATGATCATGGAGGCACGAAGCTCGAGGGTCGGCACCTTGCCGGCGCGGAGGATCTCTCCGACCTCGAGGCGGCTCTTGAGGTGCTCGGAAGGCTTCGCTCGAGGAGCGACGCCGCCCACGTAGATGATTCGCTTGAGACTGGCTCGCGCCGCAGCCTCCGCAAAAAAATGCGCGGCCCGGCGTTCCTTCGCGGCGTAGTCGCGCTGTCCGCTGCCCATGCCGTGGACGAGAAAATACGCGGCGTCGATCCCTTCGAGGGCGCGCTCGACGTCGGCGTGGTCGTTCACGTCGCAGCGAATCCAGTCGACGTGGGGAGCCTTCGTGCCGCGTGAGACGTCTCGCGTCGTCGCCCTGACCTCGTGCCCAGCGGCGACGAGCGCTGGAAGTAGGGCCTGCCCGACGAACCCGGTGCCGCCGGTGACGAGCGTTACCATGTCGCTGTCCATAGCCCGTAGTGCTCCGCTCAGCCAGGGATGAAGGCGCGGCGCCGGTTGTCGGAATTCGCCTACTGCCATTGCACCGGGCGCCGTAGAGGTACAGTGAGAGCCACATCACCGTGGAGGAACGATTCGCCCAGCACCCCGTCGACGGTACGGCGCGCGCCCTCGTGCGGGTTCGCAGCACGCTGCTCCTGTCGGGCATCCGCGAGCTCCGCGGGCGCAACTTGTTCGACGCGTACTGCGAGAATCTCGACCCGTCGGCCCGCGAAGTCGTGCTGGGTGCCATCGCCGGCGAGTGGCTCCCGATCGCGATCGCGATGGCGCATTTCGAGGCGTGCGACGCGCTGAATCTGTCGAGCACCGAGGCCTTCGAGATCGGCCAGGGGTCGGGCAAGCGCATCCAGCAGTCCGTCCTCCATACGCTCGTGCGCCTCGCCGCGGGGGCCGGGACGACGCCGTGGACGGTGTTCGAGAACTACGGACGGCTGTGGCGGCGGATCCTCGACGGCGGTCAGGTCGTCGTCCTCAAGTGCGGTCCCAAGGAGGCGCGTATCGATTGCCACGGCCTGCCGCCCGCGAGATTTGCGTACTTCCGCAACGCGTTCCGCGGCACGAACCACGTCGGGCTTTCCCTCTTCGCACGGTCGCTCTTCATCCGCGAGCTACCGCAACCCGCGGGAGATGGCTCCCTCTCGTACCGCGTCTCCTGGGTCTGAACGCTGCAGGCGTGTACGCCTCGGGTCTGCTCTCGCTGTGTTCGGTGCGGGAGAACGGCGGCGATCCCGGCCTCTGGGGCAAGTTTCTTCCGGCAAGCGCACGCGTCTTCGCGAGCAGCGCGTTTGGCTTGTTCTACGCCACGACGGGCGAGGATCTGTGGGTCGTCAGTCCGCGATACGGACAAGTGGTCGAGGCCGATGTGCCGCTCGACGAGCTGCCGGACGTCCTCTGCGAACCGGCCGTGCTCGACGAGTTTCTCAGACAAGAGCTCTTCGAACTGTGGAGCGAGCTCAATGGAGAGTCGGTCGACAAGCAGTGGCTTTGCCCGACTCCAGCACTCCCCCTCGGCGGCGAGTGGACCGTGGCATCCCTGAAGGCGATGTCGCCGGACCTCTTCCTGTCCTCACGGCCCAGCTCTTCGCCGCCGGCGGCCCGACCGGCGTAGAGATCCGCCGTCTGGCGAGGGTCTGAGCCTTGTCCAGCAGAGTCGGCACGTGGTCGGTGCCGTCGTGTGCGCGAGGTTCATCCGACGCCACGGGGGTCGACCCGGCGAGGCGGCACCCTTGCGGAACGAGGCCGGGCAGAGGTAGCTACCCAAGGCGCTAGTCGGATCATGAGGAGAGCGACGATGAAGAAGAACACGATCTGTCTTTGGTTCAACCATGACGCGGAAGAGGCGGCGGGCTTCTACGCCCGGACCTTTCCCGACAGCACGGTCAGCGCGGTGCATCGGGCGCCGTCCGACTTTCCAGGCGGCAAGGCGGGCGACGTCCTGACGGTCGAGTTCACGGTCTGCGGCGTGCCGTGCCTGGGCCTCAACGGCGGGGACAGGTTCAAGCACAGCGAGGCGTTCTCCTTTCAGATCGCCACCGACGATCAAGCGGAGACCGACCGTTATTGGACCGCGATCCTCGGCAACGGCGGTACGGAAAACGCGTGCGGCTGGTGCAAGGACAAATGGGGCCTTTCGTGGCAAATCACGCCGCGCGTCCTGACCGAGGCATTGGCCGGAGGCGGCGATGTAGCGAAGCGCGCGTTCGAGGCGATGATGGAGATGCGGAAGATCGACGTCGCCAAGATCGCGGCGGCGGTACGCGGCGAGACCGTGCCGACATGAAAAGCCCGCGCCCGCACCACTCGCGCGCTGCTCGGGCTTCACGCCTGTAGGCCGGCGCGATACGACAAGCACATGTCGCTCGCTCACTACGTCACGCTCGGTCACTCGGGACTTCGCGTCAGTCCGTTCTGCCTCGGTACCATGACCTTCGGAAAGGAGTGGGGGGCCTGGGGCTCGGAGCCTGCGGAAGCCACCCGCATCCTCGACCGCTACATCGAGCGCGGGGGCAACTTCATCGACACCGCGAACGGCTACACCAAAGGCCACTCCGAGGCGATCATCGGCGAGCACCTCGCGCACGATCGCAAGAAGCGAGACCGCGTCGTCCTCGCCACGAAGTTCGTGACGAATCTCTATTTGGGCGATCCGAACGGCGGCGGCGCGAGTCGGAAGGCGATCGTGGCCCAATGCGAGGAGTCGCTCCGCCGACTCCGCACCGACTACATCGATCTCTACTGGATGCACGCCTGGGACAAGACGACGCCCATCGAAGAGACGATGGGTGGGCTCGATACGCTCGTCGAGCAAGGCAAGGTTCGGTACCTCGGATTCAGCGATACTCCGGCGTGGAAGGTCGCGCAGGCGCAGACGATGGCGTCGCTCCGGGCATGGTCACCGCTGGTTGCGCTCCAGATCGAGTACTCGCTCCTCCAGCGAACGGTGGAAGGCGAGCTCGTGCCGATGGCGCAGGAGCTCGGGCTCGGCATCACGCCATGGGGACCTCTCCGCGGCGGCGCGCTCAGCGGCAAGTACAAGCGGGCCGACAAAGGCAAACACGAGGCCGCGCGAGGCGCGCGCGTCACGAGCTACCTCGATGACCGCACGTACGATCTCCTGGACGTGCTCGAGGGCATCGCGCAAACGCACGGCACGACGGTGCCGAGGGTCGCGCTCGCGTGGGTCCAGGGCCGGCCTGGTGTCACGTCGACGATCATCGGCGCCCGCACGATCGAGCAGCTGGACGACAACATCGGCGCGCTCGACGTGAAGCTCGCCCACGCGGAGGTCGAGGCGCTCGACAAGGCGACCACGCCGTCTCTGCCGTTCCCGGTGGACATGCTCACGATGGTTCCGTCCTTCGCCTTTGGCGGCACGACCGTCAACGGTCAGGCGTCGAAGGCGTGGCCGCAAGCGCCGCAGAGCGACGCAGAACGCTTCTGAGACAGCAGTTCGGAGCCGCCGAGGCTCGGTCAGTCGGACGTCGCCGTCGGCCGCGCGTCGTCCGGATGGAAGCGGGGCAGGCGGGTGAATCCCTCGTCGTCGCGCACGCGGGAGGGATCTGCAGCGGCGATCGGCCGGTGCGCGGGAGCGACCCCGAGTGCGCTCCGGCGAACGGCGCTCGGGGCTCTCACCGCCGGACTCGCCGTCGTCGGGGCGGAAGAGCGCGCCGCCACGGTCAGGCGAGGCGCGGGCGGCCGCACGGGCAGCGGTGACGGAGTGGGCGGCATAGCGACGACGCCCGGTTCGACCGGCTGCGGGGGGGGCTCGGCCGGCGCGGCGATGACGCGAGGAGGCCTAGGGGGAAGCGACGGAGCGACCGCCACCACCAACGTGCGCTTGCCGGTCGGTTCGTCGCCGACCGTCGCCGCGGCGAGGCCGCTCATGAGCAGCGCGCACGCCGTGAAGGCGATCGCCATGAGCTGCTTCGTTCGGCGCGGGATCGAAGGAGGTGCCACCGCCGGCGTCTTCGGCGATTCCAGGACGAACGCGCACAGCATCGGCGCGCCGAGCCGTCGGTCGGCCGGCACGACGAGCTTGTCGAGATCGACGCCGGTCGATCGCTTGCGCGGCGGTGCCTTCCTCTTCGGAAGCGGCGGCGGCACCGACGCCTTCATGGCCGCCGCGGCCTCCCGTGCCATCGCCTCCAGCGAATAGATCACCGACGCGACGTGTTCTTCCTTCGCGGCGGGTCGCGGTGGCGTCTTCACGCGCGTCGAGGACGGCGGCGGAGAGGTCTCGGCGCGCTCGTTGCGGGTTGGCGACGCGCAGTTCAGCGCGTGCTGGATCGCGAGCGCGATGTCGAACACCGTCGAGCTGACATGGGGCGAGCGCACGACGGTGACCTAAGCAATTCGCGCGCCGGACGGGTGACGTGCGAGTTCGCGGGGTTCTCGTTCTGTCGATGGCGGTCGGCCCACGATGTCGGCAAGAAGCGCGCACCTCACCGGCCGAATTTCGCCATGGGTTAACCGAGCCCCCCCACGTGATCGTGCGCAACCGGCGAGGAAGCGGCGTCTCCAAAACCGCATAGTCCGGCCCGACGTCGGCCGCTCCTCAGTCGAAGGTCCCTGTGGCCCCGACGATGCCGGCGGGCCCGTGCCCCGACGCGCCGAACCCACCTAGGTAAGGACGTAGGGCCCCGGACTTGCGGGATGGATCCGGCGACCCCGTCGTCGCGTAGAGCACGACCGTGACCCCGGCGGTCGCGAGCGTGGCGACGCCGAGGACGTCGGTCGTGAGCGCGCCTTGGCGATGCCGAAGTCGACGAGCTTGATCGCGCCGCCGTACGTCACAAATACGTTGTGCGGCGTCACGTCGCGGTGCACGACGCCGAGGGGGCTGCCGGTGAGGTCGGTCAATTCGTGCGCGGCGTGGAGGCCCGCGAGGATGCGCGTGAGGACGTGAAGGTAGATGGGGAGGGGCAGCTGGCGCTTGGTCCGCCCGAGCACGCGCTGAGCGACTGCCCGTCGAGGTACTGCGCCCGTGTCGACGGACGCCGCGTCGGTCGTCTCCGCCACACACACCTTCGCGACGCAGCGCGATGAGGTGAACGGTCCGCCTCGGCGTAGGCAGTCGGAGTCGGTCGTGCATTGCTCCCGGCTCGTCTCGAGGAGAAAGGAGCACGCCGTCACCCCGACCACCGGAGTGGCGGCAAACCCGACGAGAAGAATGGCGCGCCCCCGCATGGCTCCACTGGAACAATAACTGATTTTCCCCGCGCCGCTGTGCGCTCCGCCGAGACGCCCGTGCTCCCCTGTGCGTGATGCAGGTACCGCGGCGAGCTTGCGTGGCTTGATCCGTCTCGCGGAGACAACGTTCGACGAGGGCGTGACCAAGGGGACGTCGAGCCCGCGTGTCCCTGGCCGCCTGGATGGACGCGATCGCTCCCCCAATCGCGCGTAGAGTAGGGCCGCCATGATGTGGCTCGACCGCTTCTTCGAGAGCTACTACGCCCGCCGGCCGGTCAACGCCACCTTCATCGGCGTCCACGCCCACGATCACGCGCTGCCGGATTGGTCGGAGAACGGCGCGGGCGACGCGCTCGCCGAGGTGGAGGCGCTGCTCGGCCCAGCGGCGGCGGGGCGGACGGGCGCCGCAGCCGCCGGCGCAGCGGACGAGGACGCGTCCTTCGCGGCGCGCGACGAACGCCTCGCGCGTGGCTACCTGCGGACCCAGGCGTGGGAGCTCCGCTCGTCGCACTTTCATCGCGGAAATCCCAGCGCGTACACCGGCGAGGCGGTCTTCGGCGTGATGTCGCTCTTCCTCGGCGTGGAGGACGCGGCGGTCGCGGGGCGCGTGCCCGCGGCCATCGCGCGCATGGACGCCATCCCCGCGTTTCTCGCGCATGCGCGGCAGAACGTCCGGCGCCCGCCGCGGGCGTGGTCCGAGCGCGCGGAGGACGAGTGCAAGGGCGCACGCGCGCTCTTCACCGAGGGGTTGCCGCTCCTGGCGGCGGAGCGCGGCATCACCGATCCCGCGTTCACGGTGGCCGCGGAGCGCGCGGCGTCGGCGTTCGCCCAGACCCAGGCGCACCTCGCGGTGGAGCGCGCCGCGCCCGCGCGGGAGGACGTCGCGGCCGGCGAAGAGGCGCTCCTCCTCTATTTGCGCGACGGCCACTTCCTGGACGAGAGCCCCGACGAGATCGCCCGCCACGCCGAGGCGGAGCTCCGGGACGCGCAGGCGCGCCTCGCGGCCGGCGCCAAGGAGTTCGGCGCCGGCACCCCCGACGACGCGCTCGCAGCGCTCGCGGCCGCGCACCCATCGGCGCGCGGCTACTACGTGCGCTACCAGGAGATCTGGGACCGCGCGCGCGCCGCCGCCGAGGCCCACGGCCTCGTCACCTGGAAGGAGCACCCGATCCGCTACGTGCCGCGCCCGGCGTGGGTGCGCGCCGCGGCGCCGTATCTCTACTTTCTGCCGTACCGCTCGCCCGCCGCCTTCGGCCGCCCGAAGGTGCACGAGTACCTGGTGACGCCGATCGAGCCCAGCATGCCGGAGGCCGAGCAGCGCGCGCTCCTCCGCGCGAACGGCGACGCCGCGATCACGTCGAACCACGTCATTCACCACGGCGGGATCGGTCACCACGTGCAGAACGCCTACGCCTTTGCGTCGCGCTCACGCGTCGGTCAGATCGCGGCGATCGACTGCGCGTCGCGCATCGCGATGTTCTCGGGCGGCACGATGGCGGAGGGCTGGGCGTGCTACGCGACCGATCTGATGCGCGAGATCGGCTTCCTGACGCCGCTCCAGGCCTACGCCGAGACCCACACGCGGGCACGGATGTGCGCCCGCGCCGTGGTGGACGTGCGCCTGCACCAGGGGCGCTTCACGCTCGACGACGCCCAAGCGTTCTACGAGCGCGAGGCGGGGATGCCGCCGGCCTTCGCCCGCGCCGAGGCGACGAAGAACAGCATGTTCCCTGGCGCCGCGCTCATGTACGTGGCCGGCACGGATGGGCTGCATCGCCTCCGCCGCCAGGTCGCAGAGAGGGAAGGAGCGCGCTTCTCTTTGCGCGCGTTCCACGACAAACTCCTCTCTTACGGCTCGGTCCCGGTGGCGCTCGCCGCCGAGGCCTTGCTCGCGGAGGCCTCGTCATGACCACCCCGATCGCGTCGCCTGCATCCCCTTCCGCGCCCCTCCCCGATCCCCTGAGCGACGCGACGCTCGCGCTCGGCCGGCGTGCGATGGCAGCGCTGCTCGGCCTCGACCGGCTCTACCGACGCGAGAGCGGCGACGCCGAGGGCCTCGCGGTCGTGAACCTCGACACAGCCGGCGCCTTCCCCGCCGCGCCACTCGCGAGCTATGCGGAGGCGCGCGCCTGCTTCGCCGATCTGAAGCGTGACGCCGCTTCGCTCCCCGAGCCCGATCGCCGCGCGTACTACGACGAGCTCGCGCGCTCGACCGACGCGTTCGTGACCTGGCAGGAGAGAGGCCTCTCCTTCGAGGCGCAGCTCACCGGGTTTCTCGGCGTGCCCGCTGCGCCGGCGTCCGACGAGGAGCTCGGCGTCCTCGAGGCCGAGCTCGCACGCCTCCTCGGCGGCATGGGCTTACCCGGCGATCTGCGCGCGCAGTGCGCGGCGTGGGAGGAGCGCGTCCGCGTCCCCGCCGCCGAGGTTCCGCAGGCGCTCACCGCGCTCATCGACGAGGCGTGGGATCGCACCGAGCGGCTCGTCGCCCCCATCGGCGCGCCCAAGTCCGACGCCATGAAGGTCCGCTCCGTCTCCGGCGTCCCCTTCAACGCGCGCTGCGACTACCTGAACCGCACCGTGGAGCTCAACACCGATCCGGTGCTGACGCGCCCCGGCCTCAAGCACCTCGCCGTGCACGAGTGCACCCCCGGCCACTACCTGCAGTTCAAGGTGCGCGAGGCGTGGGTGAAGGAGGGCCGCGCCCCTGCCGACGTGCTCCTCAGCGTGGTCAACACCGCGAGCTCGTCGGTGTTCGAAGGGATCGGCGACTCCGGGCTTGTCCTGCTCGACTGGATCGAGGGCGACGACGATCGCGTGCAGGCGGTGATGAACCGCTACCGCGCCGGCATCGGCACCGGCGCGGCGTGGCGCCTCCACGCCCTAGGCTGGAGCGAGGAGCGCGTGGCGGCGTGGCTCGGCGAGCGCGCGCTCACGGGCGGCGAAGGCTGGGTGCGAAACCGCATGGGCTTCATCGCGTCGCCGTCGCGCGCCGTCCTCATCTGGTCGTACTGGTGGGGCGAGCCAGTCGTCCTCGCCGGCTGGGAGCGCGCCACCCTTGCCGGCAGGCGCGACGCGTTCTTCCGGTACTTGTACGGGCGCATGCACTCGGGCGCGACGGTCGGGATGTTCGCGTGAGCCGAAGCGGCGGGCAGCGGCTGCTCGCAGTGGTCGCTGCGCTCTGCCTCTCCGCGGGCGACGGCTGCTCGCGGCGCGCGCCCGACGACGGCGGTCGCAAGATCCTCCGCATAGCCTACGAGCGCGAGATCGACGTCCTGAACCTCTTCACCAGCCAGAACCTCGTCGACATCAGCTTCAGCATGGTCGAGGGCCTCGTCACGACCGACGATCACGGCCGCTACGTCCCGGTCCTCGCCAAGGAGATCCCCACCGTCGAGAACGGCGGCGTCACCCTCCGCGAGGACGGCACGGTGGACATGACGTGGCACCTCCACGAGGGCGTCAGGTGGCACGACGGCGAGCCCTTCACGAGCGCCGACGTCTGCTTCACGTGGCGGTTCGTCACGAGCCCCGGCTCCGAGACGTACAACCGTGAGCAGTACATGGGGATCAAAGCGTGCGAGTCGCCCGACGCGGGCACCGTCGTCTTCCGCTGGGACGGGCAATACGCGTACTACGCGGGGCTCTTCGAAGGGATCCTTCCCGAGCACGTCTTCCGCGGCCTCACCGCGACGCAGATCGTCCGGCACGAAGGGTACAACCGCGGGCCGCAGACCATCGGCACCGGGCCGTTCAAGTTCGCCGAGTGGAAGACCGGCGAGTACATCCGCGTTGTCAAGAACCGCGACTACTGGCGGGGACGCGAGCTGCCGAAGATCGACGAGATCGTCTGGGCGTTCATCCCCGACGCGAACACGCGCCTGCTCGCGCTCCGGTCCGGCGCGCACCATTTCGGGCGTATCTTGCCCACGCAGGTCGCGGCGGCGGGTTCGCTGCCGGAGAGCCACGTGCATCTCGTCAACACGAATGCCGTCCTCCACCTGGAGCTTGGCGTGAAGACGCCGCACGGCAAGCGCCTCTTCTCCGACCCGCGCGTCCGCCGCGCCCTCTTCCACGCCGTCGACCGCGACGCGATCGCGAAGAAGCTCATGGAGGGCACCGTCAAGGTCGCCGATTCCCCGCTCAACTTCGAGAGCCCGTACGTCACCGCCGACGGCGCCGCCTTCACGTACGATCCCGCCCTCGCCGCGCGCCTACTCGACGAGGCGGGGTGGACCCGAGGCCTTGGCGGCGTCCGGCAGAAGGAGGGAGAGCGCATGTCGTTCACCTTCCTGAACCGCGCCGGGCAGACCGATCGCGCGCTCGTCGCGCAGGTCATCCAGATGGAGCTCCGCGCCATCGGCGTCGAGACGTCGCTCGACACGCTGGAGAGCGCCGCCTGGAGCCAGAGGTGGCGGAGCGGCAAGTGGGAGGCGATCGTCAGCGCGTTCATCCTGCCCGCCGACCCCACGCTCACGAGCCTCTTCGCCTGCGACGGCTCGAACAACATGACCGGTGAGTGCGACCCGGCTCTCGACGAGGTCCTGAAGACCTCCGACCACGCGCTCACCTTCGCCATCCGCGCGCCGCTGCTCGCGCGCGCCCAGCGCCGCCTCGTCGACACTGCGCGCCTCCTGCCCCTCTTCTACAACGTGACCCCCGAGCTCGTGAGCACGCGGGTGAAGGGCTACCACGGCAGCGGGACGAATTTCGGCTCGTTCTGGAACCTGTGGTCGTGGGAGCTGGGCGCGCCGTGATCCCGTACGTCGTCCGGCGCGTCCTGCAGATGGTGCCGCTGCTCCTCGGCATCTCGGTCGTCCTCTTCGCGGTCATCCAGGCCGCGCCGGGCGGGCCGGAGGGCAACCTCGTCGCGTCGGGGCTGTTCGTCGATCCGCAGGTCACCGAAGCGTACCGCCACCGCCTCGGCGTCGATCAGCCGGTGATCGTCCAGTATTTTCGCTGGATCAGTGCGATCGCCCTGCACGGCGATCTCGGCCAGAGCTTCTCCACCACGCGGCCCGTGGCGGCGATGATCGCCGAGCGCATGCCGGCGACGCTGGAGCTCATGCTCACGTCGTTCGTCCTCGCCGCCGTGCTCGCGTTCCCGCTCGGCGTCTTCAGCGCGGCTCGCCCCGCCGGGGCGGTCGATCGGCTCGGCACCGGGCTGTCGTTCGTCGGCGTCGCCATGCCGGCATTCTGGCTCAGCCTGCTCTTGCAGCTCGTCTTCGCGGTGGAGCTCGGCTGGCTGCCGGTCTCGGGTACGCATACGGTCGGCGACGCGTCGCTCGGCGATCACGCCGCGCACCTGGTGTTGCCGGCCATCGTCCTCTCCCTGCGTAACGTGGCCGGGTGGTCGCGTTACCTCCGCGGCAGCATGCTCGGCGTGATGCGGGCCGACTTCGTGCGCACCGCGCGCGCGAAGGGGCAGGGGGAGGGCAAGGTCCTCGTCGTGCACGTCCTCCGCAACGCGCTCGTGCCGGTGGTGAGCGTGATGGCGCTCGGCCTCGCCGATCTCTTCTCGGGCGCCGTCATCACCGAGACCGTCTTCGCGTGGCCGGGCATCGGCCGCCTCTTCGTGCAGGGAATGTTCGCGCGCGACTACCCGCTGCTGATGGGCATCCTGCTTCTCGGCTCGGCGATGGTGCTCGTCTTCAACCTGGTCGCCGACGTCCTCTACGCCTTCCTCGACCCGCGGGTGCGTTATGCATGAGGCAGGGGCGCGGGCGGTCCCGACCGGGCTCCTCCAGTGGGGCCGCTTCCGCGAGCACAGCGCCGCGCGCGCGTCGGTGTGGGTGCTCGGCGTGGTGGCGGCGGCGTGCGCGCTGGCGCCGCTGGTGGCCCCCTACGACTTCGACCGCATCGACCTCGACAGCCTCCGGCAGCCGCCGTCGTTCGCTCACCTGATGGGCACTGACGATCTCGGTCGCGACGTGCTCACCCGAATGCTGTTCGGCGGTCGCGTCTCCATCGTCATCGGCGTGCTGGCCGCGGTCGTGGGTACGACGGTCGGGACGGCGATAGGCGCGCTCGCCGGCTTCTACGGTCGCTTCGTCGACGGCGCGCTCATGCGCATGACCGACGTGGCGTACTCCATCCCGACCTTGCCGCTCCTCATCGTCCTGTCGTCGTACGCCCACGCGAAGGTGGGGGCGATGGTGCTGATCATAGGCTTTCTGAGCTGGATGACGACGGCGCGGGTCGTCCGCGCGGAGGTGCTGTCCATCCGCGAGCGCGAGTTCGTGGAGGCGGCGCGCGGCCTCGGGGCGACGAGCGCGCGGATCCTTCTCCAGCACGTCCTCCCCAACGTGCTCGGCCCCGTCTTCGTCGGCGCCACGCTCGCCGTGGGCAACGCGATCGTCGTCGAGTCGGCGCTCAGCTTCCTCGGCCTCGGCGTGCAACCCCCAACGCCCACCTGGGGCAACATGCTGATGGACTCGCAGGCGACGATGGCGACCAAGCCCTGGCTGACGTTGTTCCCAGGCCTTTCCATCCTCGTCGTCGTGCTCGCGGTAAACTTCATCGGCGAGGGGCTCCAGCAGCTCCTCCTGCCCAAGGTCGAAAAGGAAGCCACATGAAGAGAGACAAGCTCCGGGTCGGCGTCATCGGCGCCGGGCGGTGGTCGAAAGGAGCGCACCTGCCCGGCTTCTTCCGCTCGCCGCTCGCCGATCTCGCGGTCATCTGCGATCTCGATCGCGACGCCGCCGACGCGTGCGCGAGAGAGTTCCAGATCCCCGAGGTGACGACCGACTACGAGAAGGTGCTCGCCCGCGCCGACATCGACGTCCTCGACATCGTGACGCGCGGCGATCACCAGGACCTCGTCTTCGCCGCGCTGGCGGCCGGCAAGCACGTGCTCGTCGAGAAGCCGGTGTGCCATGATTTCCGTGACGTGCGCCGTGCGCAGGCCATCGCGGAGAAGAAGGGGCTCAAGACGAAGGTCGGCCTGACCTTCCGCTACGCGCCAGCGGTCATGTACATGTTCGACCTGATGCGCGAGGGCTTCGTCGGCCAGCCGTACGTGTTCAACGGCTACGAGCAGAACGCCCAGTGGCTCGACCCCGACAACCCGATGGACAAGCGCATCCACAAGACGAAGCCCGCCGGCGAGACGCCGTGGGGAGCCGACCTCAGCCGCGCCGGCATCACCGTCTCTTCGCTCGAGGGCTACGGCGCGCCGACGATCGACATCGGCCTCGAGTGCATCGGCGCCGACCTCGCGTCCGTGGTCGGCGTCCTGTGCAACGCGATCCCCATGCGCCGCCGCACGAACCTCGACGCCGCGCGTGAGCGCATCAACATCGACGATCTCGATCACTTCATGGGCGAGGCGACGAACGGCGCGCTCTTCTCGCTGCAGTCGTCGTACGTGACCGTGGGCAACTACCCGGGCATCGAGGCCAATATCTACGGCTCCAAGGGGGCCATCAAGACGCGCCTGGTGGAGGAGCACGGCGTCATTCAGACGATTCACACCGCCACCGCGGGCGCCGTCGAGTTCGTGCAGCGCGAGATCCCGGCGAAGTACTTCCCACCCGGCTACCAGCCGGGCGACGCCTGGGGCGCCGCGTTCTTCGGCAACCTGGTGCACAACTTCTGCGCGGAGATCTTGGACGGAGGGCGGGCGAATCAAGGCAATTTCGCGCAGAGCGCGCGCGTGCAGGAGATCATCAACGCCGTCACCCTGTCGCACCGCACCCGCGCGTGGGTCGACTTGCCGCTGCCCGAGGGCGCGCCCGGCATGGGCTCGCAGAGCCCGTTTTGAACGGCGCGATGGACAAGCTGAAGGTCGTGGTCGCGAGCTACCTCGAGCCGGAGCTCGTGGCCCGGATCGCGGCGGTCGACCCGCGCCTCGAGGTGGTCTGCGAGCCGTCGCTCCTGGCGAGGCCGCGCTACGCCGCCGATCATGTGGGGGCGCCGCACGCCCGCACGCCCGAAGAGGACGCCCGCTGGCGCGCCCACCTCGCGAGCGCCGACGTGCTCTTCGACTTCGACTACACGAACCTCGACGCGCTGCCGGAGCTCGCGCCGAACGTCCGGTGGCTGCAGGCGACGAGCGCGGGTATCGGGCAGCTCGTCGAGCGCAAGGCCTACGCCGCGCGCATGCCGCGCACCGTCTTCACGACGGCGAGCGGCGTGCATGCGCAGCCGCTCGCGGAGTTCGTCGCCCTGGCGATGCTCGCCTTCAGCCGAGGCCTGTTCACGATGCTCGCGCAGCAGCGCGAGAAGCGCTGGGAGCGCTTCGCCGGCACGGATCTGCTCGGCAAGACGGCGCTCGTCTACGGCTACGGCTCTATCGGCGAGGAGGTCGCGCGGCAGACCCGCGCGTTGGGCGTGGTCTGCGTCGGAGTGAATCGCTCCGGGCGCGCCCCCGCGTCGTCCGCGGAGCTGGGTGTGGCGGTGCACCCGCCCGCGGCGCTGCGCTCGCTCCTGCCGGCGGCGAGCTTCCTCGTCCTGGCGGCGCCGCACACACCGGAGACCGAACGGGTCATCGGCGCGGCGGAGCTCGCGATGCTCCCGAAGGGCGCGATCGTGATCAACGTGTCGCGCGGGGCGGTCGTCGACGAGCCGGCCCTGGTGGCGAGCCTGTTGTCCGGGCATCTGGGCGGCGCGGCGCTCGACGTCTTCGCCGAGGAGCCGCTACCAGCGTCGAGCCCTCTGTGGGCGATGCCCAACGTGCTCGTGAGCCCGCACTCGGCGAGCACGAGCGATCGCGAGAACGCGCTCCTCGTCGATCTTTTCTGCGAGAACCTGCGGAGGTTCTTGGCCGGCGCGCCGCTGGAGAACGTGCTCGACCTCTCGCTCCTCTACTGAAGGGCAAACGCATGACCACGATCAACAAGCTCCGCTGGGGAGTTCTCGGGACCGCCAACATCGGCCGCGCCGCGGTGAACCCCGCCATCCAGGCGTCCACCAACGGCGAGCTCGTCGCCGTGGCGAGCCGCGACCTTGAGCGCGCGCGCGCGTTCGCCGCGGCTGCCGGCATCCCCAAGGCGTACGGCAGCTACGAGGCGCTCCTCGCCGACCCGCAGGTGGACGCGGTCTACGTGCCCTTGCCCAACAAGCTCCACCTCGAGTGGACGGTGCGCGCCGCCCGGCAGAAGAAGCACGTCCTGTGCGAGAAGCCGCTGGCGATGACCGCCGCCGAATGCGTAGCGATGCAGCGCGCGGCGGACACGAACGGGGTCCTCCTGATGGAGGCGTTCATGTACCGCTTCCATCCGCGCACCGAGGACGTCGTCGCGCGCGTCCGGGCCGGCGCCGTCGGCGAGGTGCGCGTCGTCCGCAGCGCGTTCACGTTCCGCCTCACCAAGCTCGACAACATCCGCCTCGACGCGGCGCTCGGCGGCGGCTCGCTCATGGATGTCGGCTGCTATTGCGTGAACGCGAGCCGCACGCTCCTCGGGAGCGAGCCCACGGTCGCGCAGGCGTGGGCGACGTGGGGCCCCACCGGCGTGGACACCGAGCTGACGGGAACGCTGCGGTTCCCGGGCGGCGCCGTCGCGCACTTCGACTGCGCGCTCACGCTCGAGCGTCGCGAGTACTGCGAGGTCGCCGGCACGACGGGGAGCTTCGCCGCCGAGGCGGCGTTCTTGCCGGGCAAGGGACCGGCGGAGCTCGTCGAGCGCCGCCCCTTCCCGGACGGGCGCAAGGAGGAGCGCCACCTGACTGCGGGCGTCGATCAGTACCAGCGGATGGTCGAGCACTTCGCGCGCGCGGCGCTCGAGGGGGCGCCGCTTCGCTACCCGGCGCTCGAGGCGGCGCGCAACATGGCGGCGATCGAGGCGCTCTACCGCTCGGCGCGAAACGGCGGCGCGCCGGAGCCGGTGGCCGCCATCGGCTGAGGCAGCCCGCGTGCTCCATCTGCGCTACGCTCGGCGGACGATGCGCCCGTTCCACTACGCGTTCTTCGTGAAGGACCTCGACTCGACCCGCGCGTTCTACGGCGGGCTGCTCGGCTGCAAGGAGGGACGGAGCACCGCTACGTGGGTCGACTTCGACTTCTTCGGCGGCCAGATCTCCGCGCACACGACCGGGCCCGTCGTGCCGACGGTCGACGCGGGGCTCGTGGACGACGTGCTCGTCCCGATGCCGCACTTCGGAGCGGTGCTGGCGTGGGACGAATTTCACGCCACGGCCGAGCGCCTCGCCGCGGCCGGCGTCCCGTTCATCATCCCGCCCCGCCTGCGCTTCGCCGGCCTGCCGGGCGAGCAGGCGACCATGTTCCTCCGGGACTTCAGCGGAAACGCGCTCGAGTTCAAGGCCTTCCGCAGCGACGCGGCGCTCTTCGCGAAGAACGAGACGTAGCGGCCCTGCACGGCGCGATGCGGTCAGCTCTGCGCGTGGGTCCAGGTGGCGACGAAGCGGAAGACCTCGAGGGGCACGCCTGCGAGGTCGCCGGCCGGCTGGCCGCGGTCGAAGGCGAGCTTCGCATCCTGCGCGCCCGCGAGCTTTAGCGCCTCCTCGACGAAGCCTATCGTCGACGTCGTGTAGAAGCCGTTCATGTGCGCCGGGATGATCGAGAGCTCGACCTGGAGGCGACCGGGCGCGACGAGGAGCGGGCGCGCGCGCGAAGGCTCGAAGAAGCGGTTGAACGCGAAGTGGACGCGTTCCGCCATCGCCTCCGGCGAGACGGTCTTCAAGACCGGCTTCCATAGCCCTTGAATGACGGACGCCGCCGACCAGCGCGAACGCGCCTCGATGAATTTGCCTGTGGCGACGCCCTTCATGGCTGCAACCGTCCGGTAGAGGAGGACGAGCCGCGAGACGTCGTAGTCGCCGGACGCGACGAAGATCTGGTCGTAGTACGCCGTGCGCTCCGCCGGGTCGAGCGCGGCGAAGAACGCGGCGCGGCCGCCTTCGAGGCGGTTGTCGATGTAGTCGAGCGCCGTCCGAAACGCGTGTCCGCGCACGCGGAACGGGCTCTCGCCGGGCGGAAACGCGCGCGGGCCAACCGGGTCGTAACGCCAGGCGTCGGGCGATGTGGGACGGGGGGAGCGATCGAGCAAATGCACCTTACGGGTGCATGAACGGCACGAGACCCCGAAGCCTGAAGCCGTAGGCGCCGGGCGGCGCAATCACGCTTCCGCCGGTGCCCACAGTGCGTTCCTTCGCGCGAAGACGGCGCGCTCACCGACGTCGATCTGAAGCAGATGAAGCCACTCGTTGTCGACGAGCTCACGCACCTTGGTGTGCTTCTCGAGCACGCGATCGATCGCGGAACGAGGCGCTTCGATGAAGACGCTGAGCCTCAGCGGCGCGTGGATCCAACGCTCGCCATCGTGGAGGGACTGGCGCGCCAGACCGATGCGAAGGTCCCCGCCATTGCCCTCGAAGACGCCGAGGTGCCCCCCCACGACGTTGTGGAGCACCTTGTTTCCGCTGCCGTAGCGCCCATTGTCGACCGTGGATGCGTAGTACTGGAAGTTGATCCAGTGCGCCACGACGAGCGGCGCCGTCATGATGCCTTCCAGGATAACGAAGTCCGTGTCCTCCTCGAATCGGTAGTCGTGGAGAAACGCGCGTCCGGCCAGGTCGAGGTGCCGACTCCGCTCGCGCGGGGCCACGATGAACGTGGCGTTGCCGGCGAGCCCCCACTCGGGGCGCACCTCGGCCCAGTTCTTCGAGCGCTCGACGACGGCGGCATGAAGCTCCTTGTCCGGCAGCTCGCCGAGGCCGAGCCTGGGAGCACGTTCGCGCCGTGCCACTGTGCTCGCGCGCTCGAGCGTCGCGCGCAGGTCGGCGATGTCGCGCAAATGCGTTGCCGCAACCGCGCTCTCGTCGAACAGCGCGACCTCATCGGTTGTCGTGTTGTGGAGACCGGCCACGAACTGGGTGGTCGAGGGGATCTCGATGCCGCGCGAGGCGAGGCCCGCGCGAACGTCGGTGTCGTTGAGCAGCGCGGCAGCGGCCCGCGCGTTCACTTCACCCGATTGGCCCGAGCAGGCCCCGCAATTCAGGCCCGCGGCGTGGGGATTGTTCCGCGTCGCCGCCGCGTGCCCGACGAGCAGGACGACACGCGCAAAGCCTCGTGTGAGGCCGATCGCCCGGAGCATGCCCTCCGCGAGCAGCCAGCGCTCTTCGACGGAGAGCGGCGTACCGTCGAGACGGCTCGTGATTCGGGGCGTGCGCGTCGCGTCCTCGTGCGGCGAGAGGCCCGCGTGCTCGTGATCGTCCACGTGTCGCGACGACCGACCGAAGGACTCGTCGAAGAGATTCTTCGCGAACAGCAAGCCCATCGTATCCACGAAGGCGAAGCTCGAGAGTGAGTTGGACTTGAACGCTTTCCACGCATGGCCGGCCTGGAGGCGCGACCTGCGCGTCGCCTCCAGGGACTCCGGCACTCCGGTGTCCGTGACGCGGTACTTCGGGGCCAGTAGGCCGGGGAGGTGGGGACGCGCGGCGTCGGCAGCAAGCGGCGCGTACTCGATGGGCAGACCGAAGAACCCCGCCGAGCTGAGCGTCTGGATGTCCTCGCTTCGCGTCTCGAGGGCGCGCATGAAGACCTCCGACCGCACGTCGAGGCAGAAGATCGCTTGCACCGCCGGGCTGTCCGGGCGTGCGGCCCCGAAGCCCTCCGGCAGCTTCCGGCGCACCTGGGACGTCCAGGCGATCTCCACCGCCCTTTGGAAGATCCAGTCGTCGGCGCGCGCCGATTGCGCGGCGTGGTCGAACGCCGGCCAGCTGGCCAGGGCACTACGCCAGTCCGCGCGGAGCTCGTCGCCGCCGGAGTGAAGAAGGATCCACTCCCACCCGAGGCGGATCGAGAGCAGCTCGAGAATGTGGTGGTCGTCTCGACCCGCGAGTCGCGCCGTCCAGCGAAGGTACGCGCACCACGACGCCCATCCATTGATGTCGAGGAGGAGCGCCGCAAGATAGTTCTCGCGTTCGTCCCCAGACACCCCGAGCTCCGCCGATGCGACCGTCATCATCTCGTCCGCCGTCTTCGGCAGCAGCGCGACCGTGGAGCGATATTCGTGGAGGCCCATGAACAGGGCGGGTCCGCGATCGACTCGGGCATGGTCTCGCCAGCTCGCGTAGAGGCCTCCCTTCTTGGCGGATCCGATCTGAGCCTGTCCGTCGTCGAAGTACGAGCCGCAGAACCGGCTCAGTCTCTCGAGGATGAAGTCTCGCCAGGAGACCTCGAGCTCGCTTCGCGAGCGTGAGTCCATGACGTCGACGACGAGCGGACGTCGACGCGGTCTCGGCTCGTCGATCCAGAAGAGCGCGGTCAAGTGCTCCTCCGTCACGTCGGCCCCGCTCTCCGCGATCGCTTCGCGCAGGTGCTCGGGGCGAAGCCGCCCTTCACGCCACTCTTCGGCGTACCAAGCGCGCGGCATGAGCAGGCGGGCACCCGAGAGCGCCGCGAGCTCACCGGCAACCCGAGGAAACGGCCTGTCCGTGCGTGACCAGAAAGGGTTCACCGCGATGAAGCGATCGAGCGGCCAGGTCGGGGCGATGCGTGCGCACGCATGCTCCGCGGCTTCTTTCAGCTCGGGCGTCGGCATCTAGGAACGAGGATACAGACTCGGCCGAGCGCGCGAGGACGGGGTTGCCGCGGTGGCTCGTTCAAGTCGTGGCGGCCAAACGCGGAACGTCACCCGCGTGAACCAATCGTCCATGTAGAGGCCCCTGAGGAGGTGGGGCTGAATGAAGCGCGCGAATCGGCCGCTCGGGCTCGTCTGCAGGACCGTCTGGGCGATGAAGAGCGCGACAAGCGCTCCGACGACGAGCGACCACTCCAGAGAAGACTTGGCGTCCGCCTCGATCGAAGGGGCGATCGAAGGCGCGAGGGCGTCGAAGACTGCGTGCCCGGCGAAGTACGCTGCCGCAGCTCCCGCAGTGAAGAGTGCGGCGAGCGCGAACGCGCGCCTTCCCGCGGCAAGGGCTCGGCTGATCATGGGAACGAAGCTCATGAGCAGCACGAGCGCGAGCGGCCCCAGCGACGGGGACGCGTGCAGCGAGCTCGAGGTGAACGCTGCGTAGAACGGTGCGGCCGCGATGCACAGCACCGCGACGCCCACCGCAATGAAACCCAGAGACGGCCGCGAGGGCCGCACGAGCGACGCGCCTCGCCAGGTCTGCACGACGGAGCCCGACGTCAAGAATGCGTGGGCCTTGTAGAACGAGTGCGCGAGAAGGTGGAGGAGCGCCAGGTGCCACACGCCGAGACCGCACTGCACGAGCATGAATCCCATCTGCGCGATCGTGGACCAAGCGAGCGCCACCTTGATGGTCACCCGCGTCGTCATCACGAGCGACCCGATGATGGCCGTAAACAGACCGACGCCCACGAGCACACCTTGCGCGATCGCGGCATGCGCCATGAGGGGGCTGAGCCTGATCATCACGAAGCCGCCGATGTTCACGACGCCCGCGTGAAGGAGAGCGGACACCGGCGTGGGCGCCTCCATCACCTGCAACATCCACCCGTGAAAGGGGAGCTGCGCGGTCTTGAGAAGGACTCCGAACACGAGAAGCACCGTCGCAAGATGGAGGGGTGGCGAAAGCGCCCCTCTTGCTTGCGCAAACGCGTTCACCTCGTCGATGCGCAGCGACCCGACCTCGGTCGACACCAGCGCGAGCGCCGCGAAGAAGCACATGTCGGCGACCCGATTGAGAAGGAACTTCTTGTGCGCCACGATGATGGCTTGGCGGCGCGTTCGATAGAACGTGAGGAGCTGGTGCAAGAAGAGCTCCGTCGTGATCCAGGCTGCGACGAGGACCGCGAAGTGATTCGAGATCACGAGGAGGGTGACCGACGCGACCGTCAGCAGCAGTGAGCGCACGTAGCGCTCGAGCCCGCTCTCTCCGGCGAGATAGGTCCGCGAATAGCGGACCACGATGATCGCGAGCGCAGAGACCAGGAGCAGCATCGCGCTCGAGACGAGATCGAGGTCAATCTGGTCGTAGAACGTCGAACCGACCCGCTGCCCGCGCAGGCCGTAGCCAAGCAGGGAAAAGAGGGCATGGAGCGTGACCGCCAGGACGGAGAGCGCGGCGGTCACGAGCGTCACGCGGGACGCGGTACCGAACGGGGAGCGCCGCGACAAGAGCAGCGCACCCGCGAAGAGAGTCGTCGGCACGAGCAACGCCAGGACGAGCGGCAACAACGGCAGCAGGTCACTGGCTCCCATGCGTCAACGTGGTCTACACGGACGCCGGTGTGAGGGCGAGGACAAATGCCGTCGATCTCGAAGGCTTGACATTCAATAAGCCACGGCTTATTGAATTGGGGTGCTGAGCCAGGACCGTGTCTTCCGCGCCCTGGCAGATCCGAGCCGTCGGGCGATCTTCGAGCGGCTGACGAAGGGCGAGGCGGCCGTCCGGGACCTCGTCCCTCGCGGCGGCATTTCGCAGCCGGCCGTGTCTCAGCATCTCGCGGTGCTTCGTGAGGCTGGCCTCGTCGCCGAGCGGCGCGAGGGCCGCCTGGTCTACTACCGCGTGAAGCTGTCAGGGCTGCGCCCGCTCGTCGATTGGATCACGCACTACCAAGCTTTCTGGGTCGAACGGCTCGATGGACTTCGAGCTCTGCTCGAGGAGATGGACGAATGAACGACAAGGCCGAAGACACGCAGTCGATCTCGATGGAGCTCGACCTCCCGCACGCTCCCGCGAAGGTCTGGCGCGCGCTCACCGAGCCCGCGCTGCTCGTGAAGTGGCTCATGGCGACCGACATGCAGCCCCTGGTCGGGAAGGCCTTCACGTTCAAGGCGCCGTCGTCGCCGCAATGGGACGGGACCGTGAGCTGCGAGATGCACGAAGTCGAGCCGCACACGCGCCTTCGCTATTCGTGGGGCGGCGGCGGCCTCGACGGCACCGTGGTCACGTGGACCCTGACGCCGACGAAGACGGGCGGTACGCTGCTTCGTCTGGAGCACTCGGGGTTCCGGCTTGCCAAAGGGCAGGCGAGGTTCTTCGAGGGCGCCAAGATGGGCTGGCAGTGGATGGCGGGCCAGCGGCTGGGCCAGGTGCTGGCGGAGGTCCCGTGAAACGAGGGAACGTGAAGCCGACGAGTCGTCCGGGTGGCGAGGCCGCCTCAGCGAAGATCACCAAGCGGATCGAAGAGCTGGGCGATTGGAGAGGGGACACCCTCGCTCAGGTTCGTCGGCTCATCCACGATGCCGATCCCCACATCGAGGAGGAGTGGAAATGGATGGGCACCCCCGTCTTTTCCCATGACGGAATCGTCTGCACGGGGGAGTCGTACAAGCAGGTCGTGAAGCTCACCTTCGCCCGCGGAGCCGCCATCGAAGATCCGAAGAAGCTCTTCAACTCCAGCCTGGAGGGGAACGTGCGGCGGGCGATCGACATCCGCGAAGGGGAGAAGATCAACGAAGCGGCCCTCAAGCAACTCGTCCGCGCCGCGGTGGCGGCCAACTCCGCAGCGCTCGCAGAGCGGGCAGCCAAGAAGAAGAAAGTGAAGCGATGAACCGCACCGTCCTCGTCCTGACCGCCGTCTCCTGACAGCCCAAGACATTCGACCCCCACGCTGGCGAGCTGGCCGAGGTCGACGACGAGCCCGCCTGGGCACGGACGTTGCGTAAGGCATCCGGTACCGGCGCGGCGTGGCCCATCGGGTTCACGCGGCGTCGTCCACCGGACACCCCGTCCGAGAAAGACAAAAGGATCGTCATGGTCAGCGCCCGACTCCTCTTCGCCGCCGCCTCTGCGCTCGCGATCACCCTGATGGCATGCGGCGGCAGCAGCGACGGCACCAGCCTCACGAGGGGCAACGCCGCGCCGGCCGGCGGCTCCTCGTCGGGCGGATCTTCGTCGGGCGGGTCTTCTTCGGGATCGGTGCCGCCTCAGAAGGATGGCGGCGTCACGCCGAGCAACGACGCGGGGAGCGGCGGCGACAGCGCGACGGCAGCGCCCGATCTCTGCAAGCCGTACGTCGGCAGGTGGCTCGCGACGGTCGATCCGGGCGCCGTGGCGACCGGGACGGATACCTCCGCTCTGGGCGGAAGCATTCCGTTCGGCGGCACCATCGACTTCACGTTCACACACGACGAAGCGGACGTCCCGAACGTCCTCGATTTCACGGGAACTGCGACCATCCAGGCTGCAGGCCAGACGATCACGCAGCCCATCGTGCCGGCGAAGTCGCCCACCGGCGATCCCAAGGACAGCACGTGCGAAGCGGGTGTCTTGCACTTCCTCGGAGAGGCGAACGTCTCCGGTATCGGCAACGTCCTCTTCGCGGTCGAAGGGCACCTCGACACGAGCGTCACGCCGACCGTGGGCCAGGGAACGTTCACGATGAAGACGAAGGACGACAACGGCGCCGCGCTCTCGGGCGACGGCACGCTCCACATGGTCCGCAAGTAGCCTGCCGGGAGACGCCGAGGATCCCATGGCTCGCCCTTAGGAAAAATCCGGTGTGACTCGCAGAACGCGCCGACGCTCTCCACTCGATGGAGGCGTCGGCGCTTTCGTTTTGTTGCGCGTCGCTCGCGACGGCGCACGGAAGGATCCACCTCCTGTGATCCGTCCGACCAGGGTCACCGATCGCGTGGTGCGCCGGGTGACGCGTGTCAGCGGAAAATTCGCGGTGCGAGCCCGGAGGGCGGGTCGTCTTTGCGCTCGGCGCTCAGCGGACGGACGCCGGCGGCGATGGCGACGGCGCGTGCGTCGAAGCTGCGCACGCGCGGTAGCCGAAGCCCGCGACGA
Source organism: Myxococcales bacterium (assembly GCA_025359105.1). Lineage (GTDB taxonomy): Bacteria > Myxococcota_A > Polyangia > Polyangiales > Polyangiaceae > JANYHK01. Next base: position 28,975 of record JANYHK010000100.1, read on the forward strand.
GCGCCGAGCTGGCGAAGAGGAGCACCGCCACGAGCGGCGAGAGACCGGTGCGCTGATCGCGTCGGTAGCGGCGACGCTCCACCAGCGGCGGCGCCACGGACGAAGATGCGTGCGCGGGAACAGGCGGCGCCGACGGCAGACGCACGGCGGCAGGCTCGGCGCGGGGTGGCGGCGGCGTATGGAGCGGCCGCGGTATCATCGGCATCGTCGAGTCGGCCCACAGCATCTCCGGGGCGTCGGGCGCCGGCGCCTCCGCGAACGGCTCGAGCGCGTTGGCGAGATCGTCGACGGCGGCGAAGCGCTCGCCCGGCGACTTGGCGAGGCAGCGCATCACGATGCGCTCGAGCGCATCCGGCACCTCGCGCCGCAACTCGCGGAGCGGCTTCGGATCCTTCATGAGGATCATCGCCGAGAGCAGCGTCCACGACGGCGCCGCGAACGGCCGCTGCCCGGCCAGCATCTCGTACAGGCAAGCGCCGAGCGCCCAGACGTCGACGCGTGCGTCCACGCTGCTCGAGTCCTGCAGCTGCTCGGGAGCCATGTAGCACGGCGTGCCGAGCAGCACGCCCGCCTGCGTGACGCCCGATTGCTCCGGCGAATCGATCGTCACCGCTTGCTGCTCGACCTTCGCGAGCCCGAAGTCGAGCACCTTCACGACAGCCTGCCCGCGCGGGCCCTTCGTCACGAAGATGTTCTGCGGCTTGATGTCGCGATGGATGATGCCGTTCGCGTGCGCCTCGGCGATCGCTTCGCACGCTTCGAGCGTGTAGCGGACCGCGGCATCGACGGGCAAGACCTCCTGCTCGGCGAGGATCGACGCGATGTCCTGCCCCTCCAGGTACTCCATGACGAGGTACGGCGCGCCCGACGGCAGCCTGCCGACGTCGTGGATGCGAACGACGTGCTCGCTCTTGAGGCGCGCGGCGGCGCGCGCTTCGCGGGAGAAGCGGCGGACCATGTCCTCGTCGTCGAGCATGTCATCGAGCATGAACTTGAGAGCGACGCGCGTGCCGAGCTCGAGGTGCTTCGCGGCGACGACCATCCCCATGCCGCCGCCCCCGAGGAGGCGTTCGATGCGGTACTTGCCGTCGATCACGTCCCCGCGGCGGAACGGCTCCTTGGCGTTCCCGCTCGCGCGCGTGGCGATGCGCCCCCGGCACGTCACGCAGTCGACGATGTGGCTCTGCGCGACGAGCGACTCGTCGTCGCTCGCGCCGCCGTCGCAGAGACGGCGCACCTGTTCGTCGCTCAAGCAGGCCGCCTTCGCGGCGCTCTCGTCGGGCACGGCCTCCGCCTCCATCCGACAAGGTATCACGTCGCGGGGGTGCCACCGCACTGCGTCGCGGGGGTGGCGGGAAATTGCGAACGAGCCGGCGCCGTTCACGGCGGAGGGCAACTCACCGGCTTGGTGTCGACGACCACGTCGTCGATCCACACGTCGAGCGGCGCGTTCATCGGGTGGAAGCTCCACGCGCCGGCGAAGAGCTGCGTGGCGGCAGGCCCATACCAAGGCGAGACCACCGGCGTCGGGGCCACGCATCCGTTGCCGTGATCGTCGACGGACAAGATCGGCGCGGCGGCGGTGTCCTTGACCATGCGCAGCTTGCGCGCCACCGAATCCATCTCGAAGGCCACGCACGCCCACGCCGCCGTGGGCATCGGCGTGGCGCTTTGCGACGAGCAGTCGTGAAAGCCGTCCGCTCCCTGGGCCGAGAGGCCGTACACGAAGCTGTAGGTGTTGACGCCGTTCTTCGGGAGCGAGCTCATGATGTACGAGGCGTTGCGGCCGGCCGCCGGTGAGGCAGGGTCGGCGCCGCCGTTCACGCCGAAGAACGTCCAGTGGATGCTCGTGCCGTTGGGGTCGATGTACATCATCATCCGCCCGTACAGGTGCGTCGGCTTGCCGGCGAACACCGGCAGAGCGCCGTCGGCGAAGAGGCGGCCGCCGGCGGTGACCGTGTTGTCGATGTGGACGTGGAGCGCGCTGGCGCCGGAGATCTTGTGCGCTCCATCGAGGCCCATCGTGGCGCCCGTCTGCAGCGCCGCGTGCCACGGTCCGAGCTTCTGCTTGTCGGCGATGGCGGTGATTCCCGGATAGCTCTCGAATTTTTCGCAGAAGAGGGCGCTGCCGCACGGATCGGGCGTGGCCGCGTCGCCGGCCGCGTCGCCGGAGCCCGCGTCGGTGCCGCCGCTCGAGCCACTGGTGCCGCTCGAGCCACTGCTGCCACTGCTGCCACTGGTGCCGCTCGAGCCGCCCGAGGACGTGGAGCTGCTTCCGCTCGAGCCTCCGGAGCTCGCCGCGGCGTCCCCGCCGCTGGGCGTGCCGGTGGTCTGGTCGCCGCCACAGGCGGCCGCCGCGACCGCGCCGCAGATCAAGAACCGTGACCAGCTCGTTCGCGCGGGGCTTCGCATCGCGGACCTGCCTTTCGGTCATGATACCTCGACCGGAGCCGGCTTGCGCCCCCGAGCGAAGCAGCCCTCTCAGGCCGCGCCGCCATCGGGCGCGAGGGAGCCGTCGGGCTTCGGCGTCTCCTTGTCCGTGATGAGCTTGCGCAGGAGCGGTGTCAGCAGGACGAGGAGGACACCGACCGCGAGGCTTCCCGCGCCCAGCTCCGCGAAGAGGGTCGAGTAGACGGGGTTGGTCGCCCCTGCGCTGCCCTCGCTCGGCTCGGGCACCATGCCCGAGAAGTCTCCTGCGAACAGCGAGGCCACGCCGGTCACGAGCATCCACGCGCCCATCATCACGCCTTGGTACTGGCGCGGCGCGAGCTTGCCGATCATCGCGTAGCCGACGGGCGAGATGAGGAGCTCCCCGATGCTCTGCAGCACGTAGCTCGCGAAGAGCCACCTGAACGCGACCATCCCCCTGCCGTCGGCCATGGCGATGCCCACCGGGAGCGCGAGGAACCCGAGCCCCATCAGGAGGAGCGACGCGGAGAATTGCCGGGGGACGTCGATCCGCAAGCCCCGCGCGCGCAGCCGGGTGAATAGGGCTGCCACGAGGGGGCCGCCCACGACGATGACCACCGTGTTGATGTTCGAGATCCACTGGGGCGCAATCTCGACACCCCACACCTTGCGGTCGACGTTGTTGACCGCGAACAGCTGCAGCCCGCTCGGGGCCATCTGGTAGAGGGCCCAGAACACGAGCGAACCGAGCGTGAGGATCAGATACGCCCACATGTTGTTCCGCTCGCGCGCGTCGCGATGCTTGAACGCGAGCCACGCCAAGGAGAGCGCCACGACAGCGCTGATGGCCTTCACCAGCGTCTCGGTGCCGTGGGGGTGCTGGAGGAGAAACCATACGATGGGCACGAGGCCGGCCAGGATGAACAGCCCCGCCGTGAAGCGACGCCGGAACGCCCGCGCATCGACCTCCGCGAGAGGCGTGTCCCGGTCGGCCAGCGTCTTCCAGTAGATGCTGGCGAGGACGATGGCCATGATGTTTCCGACGGTCGCGAAGATGAACAGGCCCGAGTAGTTCTCGGTCAGCTGGTAGTGACCCGCCGCGGTGAAGCCGATGAAAAACCCGACGTTCATGCCCGCGTAGTTCCAGAGGAAGGCCCCCTCTCGGCGGACGTCGTCCGGTTTGAACCTCTGCGTGAGCATCATGTTCAGGCAGGTGACGTTGAGCCCGCTGCCGGTCAGAAACAGCGCGAGCCCCCAGTACAAGAGGCCGACCGTCCCGCCGGAGATGCAGCCGCAGCCGACGACTTGCAGGGCCATTCCGCCCACGAACAGCGTCCGGTTGCTCAGGAAGCGACCGCCGAGGTAGCCGCCGAAGAGGTGCAACCCGTAGTTGAACGCGCCGAACACGCCCATGACCGCGGTCGCGTCCTTCGTCGAGAAGTGCAGGTGCTTGGTCGCGTACAGGACGAGGGTCGAGTACAGCACCGCGAATCCCAGCGTGGAGAAGAGCTGGACGAAGAAGAGCACCCCGGCGCCGTCGGGGATCCTTGCGAGGCGACTCTTCAACGATGACAAGGTTCTCTCCTGGGGGCGGGGGGCCGGCGCCCTACGGCGCGAGCGACTGTTCGGGGACCTGCGTGAGCGGGGGAGGGGGGAAGAGGAGCTGCAGCGGGATTGCGACGCGCGCCGCCCACGCCGCGGTCGAGTGCGCCTGTCCTGGGAACGCGAGGCGGTGGAGGTCGTCGCCGCTCGTGTACCCCGCCCGTACGAGCGCGCGCTGCATCGAGCGGGTGTGCTGGAAGCCGTCTTGCGAGGGGGCGTCGGCGCGCAGGCTGACGCCGGAATCGAGGTAAATCGTGGGGCGCGGCGAGGGCGCGACGTTGGCGTTGCGAATCATGTAGCGATTCGCCCACCAGAAGGAGCTCGAGAGGCAAATGGCCTTGCCGAACACCTCCGGCGCGGTCCACGCGGCGTAGAACGCGAACAGGCCGCCGAGGGACGAGCCGATGGCGGCGGTGTCCTCGCGGCCGACGCGCGTGCGGAACTCGGCGTCGATGCGCGGCTTCAGCACGCGCGTGATCGCCTCGAGGTGCTCCGCGGCGCGGCCGCCGCCGAACGTCGGGTCGGGCGCGGGGCCAAGGCGGTCCATCCGCGCCTCCGACGTGTCGATGCCGACCACGATGAGCTCGCTCATGACGGCGATCTCGAGGAGCTGATCGATCACCGTGTCGAGCGTCCAGACCCCGAACGGATCGGAGGACGTCGACCAGAGCGCCTGCCCGTCCTGCGCGTAGAGCACCGGATAGTGCTGCGCACGCTGCTCGTCGTACGAGGGAGGCAGGAGCACCCGGTAGCGCAGCGGCCATGGCGACGCGGGGAGGACGACGGGGGGCAAGAGCTGGCACGTCGTCCGTTCGAACGCCGGGCGCAGGTGGAGATGGTCGCCGGCGTGCAGGGTGTAGTTGCGGCCGTGGGCCCACTCGTCGTTGCCGCGGACCAGCTTGACGTCGACCATCTCCCCGTCGGGGATCGCGAGCTCGAAGACGCTCCGGTCACCGAGCGTCGCAGTCGGCGGCGTCGTCTTGGTCCACGAGAGTGGCCGAACGCTCCCGCGCAGGCCGATGGGCCCGCGCTCCTTCGGGTAGACGACCTCGATGATCGTGGCCCGCTTCAGGCGTTCGATGATGCCAAGGGTCGGCTTGTCGGTGACGTCGTGCGCGCCGTCTCGTTTCAACTACTGTCCTCGTCGCCATCTTACACGGTCGCGTCACCACGCGCCGCCGCCGCAGAGAATCAACGCTCCGCCGTCGCAGTCGCTTCGCGACTTCCTCACTTCATCAAGAAGGGGGACTGCGGCGAGCTCGCGGTCGACTCGTATCCGAAGATGCCCACTGCGCCGGCGACGCCGTCGACGCTGGTGAACGGCGTGAGGCAGGACACTTCCCAGTTGTAGGCGCCACCGCTCGGCGGTGTGATGCCCTTGGCGGTCAAGTCGGGAAGGCGAATCGTCGTCGCGGTCGTGTAGAGGTGGTATTGCGGCGACCCGGCGACGGTCGACGTCGCCTGAACCCAATAGACGCAGCCGGTCGTGACGCTCGCCGCCCAGGCGAACGAGGTCGTCGGATCTACGCCGGTCGCGTTTGCAGCAGGTGTCGTTTGCGCGGGAGCGGTGGGCATCGTGATGGCCACCGCGGTCGCGCCGGTGTTCACGATGCCCTTCTTGGCGCCGCTCGAGTATTCACCGAGCGGACCCGTCGCCGTTGCCGATACCTCGAGGGTTCCACTTCCGATGTTGGGCGCCGTGTAGCTGAAGTCCGTGGCGGTGCTGAGCTCCGACCACTGGAATGCCCCAGGCTTTCCCGGGCGCGCGACCAGGTAGTGACGCACCACCGTGTAGCCGGTCGGAACCGTGATCGTCCCGGAGACCGTCGAGGTCGTGATCGGCGTGAGCGAGATGAGGTGGTTTTGCAGCGAGGCCCCTGGGGCGACCCCCGGCGAGATGTCGACGCCGTGCCCGGCATACGCCGATGGAATGCCGGTGGCGGGGGAGAACTGAATCGCGTGAACGCTCACCCCCACAGGTCCTTGGTCCGCCGGCCAATACACCGAGAGATCGAAGATTCCCTGCGTACCCGTGCTTCCCCCGTTCCCGTTGGCTCGCGTGAGCGACGGGCCGTCGGCGACGACGCTGTAGCCGTACGTCGCGCTGGGAAAACCGTCACCGCCGTTGAGCGTTCCGGCGAGGTTCGCCGTGTTGTCCGTCCCCGCTGAAAAGGCGAACAACAGCGGGCTCGTGCCGGTCAGGCCGGCGAACGTCGTGACGACGGGTGCGTTCGCAGGGGAGAGAGCGCCCGTGGGCACGAGGGCGGTGACATCGTAGGGGACGGTAACCCCGCTGATGGAGAAGGTGCCCGTAGCGCTCGTGGTCGCTGTCTTGCCCTGGATGAGGACGGTCGCCGACGGGATGCCGCTGAAGCCGAGGCCCACGACTTTGCCCGTCACGGTCGCGCCGTTCGGCGAATCGTTGGCGGGGGCGTCGTTGACGGGGGCGCTGTCGAGGCCGGTCCCTACGTCCGCAGCGGTCCCGTCCGACGAGCCCCCGCCGGTATCGTTCGCGCCTCCGTCGCTGCCTGGCGTTGCGCCCGGCGTGCTGTCGCCGCCTCCGCAACCTGCGTGCAAGAAGGCGAACGCCACAAGGCCCAAGCCGAGGATCGACGCCGAGGATGCTGCCACCGAACGCGCGCGCGGGTGAGTCGTGTTCATGCTGCCACCTACGGTACCCGCGCGACGGCGAAAGGCGAAGTCCCCCGTTCGGGTGACACTCGAGGCGGCTCCAGACCAAGGCATCGTCTTTTGCCTTCACCTTTGCGTTTGCCTTTGCCTTTGCCCGGAACGGTTGCCTTGGTCTGCTCGAGGGTCGCTACCGTCGATTGCCCGTTCCGGTTCGAGGTCGAGGGCTTCACGCCGTGCCGGGCCTCGCGATACACTCCTTCAGGCGCATGGGTCCGACGAAGATCGACGGCGGCGACGACGTAGTGCTCGAGCGGAGTTCGCGGACCGCGCGCGCGCGGCGTTACTGCGTCGTCTTCTACAACGACGACTACACGACGAAGTGGTTCGTGGTTCACGTGCTCGAGCAGTTCTTTCGCATGAGCGAGACGAGCGCGGCCGCGTTCATGCTCGCGGTGCACGAAAAGGGCAGGGGGATCGCCGGCGTCTACACGCGTGACATCGCCGAGACGAAGGCCAAGCAAGTCATGGACTACGCCAAGGAGCTCGGCATGCCCCTTCTGGTGACGGCCGAGCCCGAGTCCGACGACGGCGACGGCGACGAGAACAAGAGCTAGAAAGAGGAGTGTCTCGAGGCGAACGGGCCGAACGAGGAGCTCCGCGGTTCATCGCGCAGAACCGTCGCGCGCTCTACCACTACGACATCGTCGAGCGCTTCGAGGCGGGGATCGTGCTGCGCGGGAGCGAGGTGAAGTCACTCCGCGAGGGACGCGTGCAGCTCACCGAAGCGTACGGATCCATCGAGCGCGGCGAGGTCTGGCTCCGGCAGATGCATATTGCATCCTTCTCCGCGGCCCGCGCCTTTCCTCACGTGGAGAAGGGCGCCCGGAAGCTCCTCCTCCACGCCAAGGAGATCCGCCATCTCGAGCGCGCGGTCCTTCGAGAGGGGTACACGCTGGTGGCCCTCAATCTCTACTTCAAGGAGGGGCGCGTGAAGGTCACGCTCGCCCTCGCGCGCGGAAAGAAGTCTCACGACAAGCGCGCTGTCTTGGCCGCGAGGACCGAGGAGCGCGAGGCCGAACAAGAAATGCGCGGCCGCCGCGACCGGCTCCTCGCGCGCGGCGTGAAGCCCTGACCGCGAGGCCGCCGAGGCGTTCGCCCTACTGCCGTACGAACACGAACGGGATCTGCACCTGCTTGGTGTCGCCCAGGGCGGGAAACGACCAGTTCTTGAGCTGCTGCTCGATGCACTTGGCCACCACGGGCTCGTCCCCCGTGGTGCTCACGTTCTGAACCGAGCCGTTGGGCGCGATCGTGATCGTCGCCGTCACCTTCGTGGTCGAGGCGGTGCTGGAGCTCCGCTCGAGGCAGGTGCGCTTGACCCCCGCCTTGCGTGAGTTGACCACGCGCTCGATCGCGGCCTGATCGAAGCCACCGCCCCCGCTGGGCGAAGGGCCGGCGCCGCCGGGGCTCGGCATGCTCGGTCCTCCGGTGAGCCCCGCGAGGAGCGGCACGACCTGATTCTGTATGGGGCTCGGCGCCTTCAGATCCGCGGTCGCCTTCTGCGCGCTGTCGAGGCTCGTCGCGCTGGCGACTTTCTTCATCGCCGCGGCGACGTTCGCGCCGTACGTCGCCTGATCCTCCGCCATCTTCTTACGCAGGTCGTGAAGCATCGCCGCGGTGGCGGCGGCCTCGCCCGCGTTCTCCTCCGCTTGCTGCTTGAGGGTCTTCACGTCGGTGAGGGCCGCCGCGAGCGCATCGGCGTCCTTGCGGGCCTGCGCCTCGCTGTCGTGGCTCAACTTCGCATAGAAGAGAGCGCCTCCCACGATGAGGCCCACGACGAGGACCACGATCCCGAAGCGCGCGCGCTGCGCCTTCTGCTCTTCCTTCGCGCCCGCGTCGAGGAACTTCTTCGCGACGTCGGTGAGCGGGGAGCCGTCTCGTCTCCATAGCTCGACGGCGGCGGCGAGGCGGCCCTTGCGCCACAGCTCGGCTACGTCCTTCGACGTGTCCCAGCGCGCGGCGTCGCGCTCGACATGCGAGACGAGCAGACGATCGTCGCGCGCATCCTGGAGCCAGCCGCGCAGGAGGCTCCACTCGCGGAGGACCGCGTCGTGCACGAAGGTGAAACCGTCCTGCTCGGCGACGACGAGGCGAGCCTTGGTCAGCGCGAAGATGGCCTCCTTCGCGGACTCACCGTAGCGTTCGACGAGGACCTCGAGCTCGATGTGGGCGCGCGTGCCCTCGGGCGTCGTCATCGCGAGAAGGACGTTGCGGAGCGTGTCGCGCGGGATCTTCTTCGCGGCGATCGCCGCGTCGGCGTGCTCCTCCAGCGCGCTCTGCATGCCTCCCTTCGCGTTGAACGCTGCGCGGGGGATGGTCTTCTTCTTCTCGTCGCGCGCGGCCCAGAGGCGCGTCAGCCCGAACTGCACGAGCGTCATCGCGGATTCACGCCCTTTGAGATCCGCGAGGATCTCCTTCTTGAGCTTCGCGTCTTCGAAGCTGTAGCCGTAGGCCTCGAGCGACCGATCGACGACCTCCTCCCAGCCGCCGCTCGAGAGCGGGGCGAGGAGCTGGATCCCGCGCGACAGCGCGCGCGAGAAGATCGGGTCGATGGCGAGGGTGGCGTCCAGCAGATCGCGGCGCACGGCGACGATGACGCGCAGGCCCATGTGGGCCTCGGCGAGCCGCGACAGGAGATCGAGCGCGGCGGCGCGTCCCTTCTCGCTTTTCGCCTCGTACTTCGTGACGAGCTCCTCGAGCTGGTCGACGAGGAGCACGATCCCTTCGCCCTTCGCGTCGACGTCGGCCGCGAGCTGCTCCGCGATCGCCTCCGGATGCTCCTCGAGCGGCGAGCCGACCACCTTCTCGAGGGCGGCGCTGAGGGCCGCCATGAGATCTTTGCCGGGCGTGACGAGGACGCTCCGGTATTTCTTCGGCCACCCGCCGAGCGCACCCTCTTCGATCGCCGGGAGCAGGCCCGCGCGCGTGATGCTGCTCTTCCCGCTCCCCGAGAGACCCACGATGCCCACCAGCCCGCGCGTGCGCGCGAGCTCGATGACGCCGGCGATCTCCGCCGCCCTCCCGAAGAACACGTCGCGATCGGAGGCCTCGTAGCGCTCGAGCCCGGGGAAGGGGCCGCGCCCGTCGGGGGGGAGCGCGCGCTCTCGACCGGCGAGCGCGCTGCGGATGCGCTCGAGGTCGCGAAGAACGAGCTCGGCGGAGCGGGGTCGCGCCTCACGGGTCGCCGAGACGAGCGCGTCGATGAGCTTCGCGAGCGCCGGCGGCGCGCCGGGTGCGACGTCGGCGACGGGCGCGGCGGGAGCGTCGCCGACGAGCACCTTCTTGTCGACGCCCGCCTTGCCGCCGCCGGCCTTCTTCGACGTCGCGAGGGCAGGGACGTCTCCCGCGAGGCATTGGTAGAGCGTCGCGCCGAGGGAGTAAAGATCGCTGGCGGCCGTCGGCGGTGCCGTTGTCTTGAGGCAGACCGGATCGACGTAGCCGATCGTCCCCGTGATCGGCGTCGCCGTGTCGGCGTTCGCCTTGTCGAGGGTCGACGCCTTCATCCCGATGGACTCCGGGGGCAAGTCATCGAGCGCGAGGGCCTCGCGCTGGGCTCCGTCGTTCTTCTGGCCCGCCGGGCGCACCGACGCCGCGATGCCGAAGTTGATGAGCTTGTGGGTGCCGGCGGTGAGCATGATGTTCGACGGCTTGACGTTGCAGTGGACGACGCCCGCCTCGTGCGCGGCCGCGAGCGCCGACGCGATGTCGATCCCGATCTCCACCGCGAGCGCCACGCGACGCGCCGAGTCGGCGGGCACGTCCGCGAGCTGCCGGTCGACGCTGATCCCTTCCGCGAACTCCATGACGAGCCCCATGAGGCCGCGCTTCGGATCGGTCGCGAGCGTGTGGAACCGGATGACGTTCGGGTGCTGAACGCGGCACAGCGCTCGCGCCTCGTCCACGACGCGCGCCTGCCAGCCCTCGTTCGCCTCCCCGGCCTTGGTCTGACCGATGTCGAAGATCTTGACCGCGACCTCCCGCAGCGCGAGCCCCGCGTGCTCTTCGACGGCCCTGTACACCGGCGCCGAGCCGGCCTTGTCGAGGAGCTCCTTGCACCGGTACGGCCCGAGTCGTCGCGCGTCGTCGGGCGCAGCCAGAAACTCGCGAATCCTGGGGCTGAATGACATGGCGCCCACGCTAAATGACGCGGCGATCGGTGTCCATGCAGGGCTACATTCGGCGAGGGAGGATGGTACATTCATCGGGTCATGTGGGAACCCGTTGGCTACGCGCTCGTCGTCGTCGAGGGACCGGATACCGGCAAGGTGTTCACCCTCGACGGGAGCCAGCCGAGTCGCACGTTCATCGGGCAGGCGGAGACGTGTCACTTCCAGCTGACGGATGCGAGCGTGTCACGGCGGCACGCGGCGCTGGACCTCGCCGGGCCCAAGCTCCGCGTGACCGATCTGGGCAACGCGGGCGCGACCACGGCAAACGGGATCGCGCTCGTCGACGGGTTCCTGACGGGCGGCGAGATCCTCGGGATGGGCGCGACCCGCATGCGCGTCGATCGCGTGAGGGGGCGCGCGCTGTCGGCGCCGGAGGGCTGGTGCTTCGGACGCATCGTCGGCGCGAGCCCCAAGATGCAGAAGATCTGCGCGTGGGCGGTGCGCGTGGCCGACGCCGACTGGCCGGTCATTCTCGAAGGTGAGACCGGCACCGGCAAGGAGCTCGTCGCCGAGGCGCTGCACGAGGGGAGCGCGCGCGCGGCCGGTCCGTTCATCGTCTTCGACTGCACCGCCACGGCGCCGAATCAGGTGGAGGTCACGCTCTTCGGCGAAGAAGGCGGTCGCAAAGGTGTGTTCGAGCAGGCGAACGGCGGCACGCTCTTCATCGACGAGATAGGCGATCTCGACGTCGCGCTGCAGCCCAAGCTGCTCCGCGCGATCGAGCGGTCCGAGGTGCAGCGTCTCGGCGGTGATCGGTGGATTCGCGTCGACGTGCGCGTCATCGCCGCGACGCGCCGCGACCTCGATCGCGAGGTGCAAGCGGGGCGGTTCCGGGACGATCTCTTCCACCGGCTCGCGGTCTCGCGCGTCGAGCTACCGCCTCTTCGCGAACGCGAGGGGGATGTTCCGGTGCTGGCGCGGCATTTCTGGCGCGTGCTCACCGGAAAGGACGATCTGCCGAACGACTTTCTCTCCCGCGCCCTCGGCTACGATTGGCCGGGCAACGTGCGTGAGCTGCACCACGCCGTCGTCCGCCGGATCGCGCTGGGCGAGCTCGCCGAGGCGCCGAAGGCGCAACCGAGCGCCGCCGCGGCGAGCAGCAGTGCGCCGCGTCAGACGATCGACATCACCGACGAGCTCGAGCTCTCGCTGTCGACCGCGCGACAGCACGTCGTCGAGGCGTTCGAGAGGGCCTACGTGGAGCAAGTGCTGCGCAAGCACGGCGGCAACGTGGCCCGCGCCGCCCAGGCCTCGGGCATCGCGCGCCGCTATTTCCAGGTGATCCGCGCGCGCGTCACCAAGTAGCTACTTCACCAGCCCGGCGATCGACGCGCCTTTGTAGTACTGGCCGACCTTCTGCGCGTTGCCCTTCGCGACCGCGTAGAGCGCCGTCGCGGCGGCGGCCTCCGTCGTCGTCTTGGGCGCACCCTTCTGGAAAGGGACCGACGCTCCGCTCGTCGGGTCGAAGCTCGAGACCTGGCCCGACGGGGCGATCCCGCCGAACCATCCGGTCTTCAGGCGACCGTTGCCGTAGACGTAGAGCCAGTTCGAATCGCTGGGCGTCTGGTCCTTCCAGTCACCGCCGCCCGTCGTGTCCATCGGATCTTTCGGGATGTCGCCGTGCACGGTGAAGACGATCGACTCACCGAGGCTCTTGCCCGAGCACGCCGGATCGGGCGTCTGCCGCGCGTGACCGAGGAAGCCGTCCATGATCTTCCCCAGACCACTCGCCTTCGTCTTCGTCGCGCTCAGGCGCGCGAACGCGCCGTGCGGATCGCTGCCGCTCATCGCGGGGAGGATGAACGTCGACGACAGGCCGAGCCCGAACGCGTTCACCGCGACGATGAGCTGCCGCGCCAGGCGCACGAGGAGCGCGTAGTCCGTGTCGCCGGCGGCGCCGTTGCCGACGAGCTCGGGCACGCCATAGAGCGCTTCCTGGGCCGCGGTGGGCGCGAGCTTCGCACCGAAGCTCTGGCCGACGAGGTGCGCGGCCACCTTCTCCGTCTGGTACGCGGCGGCGACCTTCGACCTGCCGGCGGCCGCGTTCAGCGAGAGAAAGGCCTTCTGGTAGGCCTCGTAGAGGGCCGCGTCGGCCGGCCGCTTCAGGAGCGTTCGCGACGCTGCGCTGTCGAAGAGCCCGAGGAGGCCGTCGGGGCTCGTCGTGACGATGCTCGGCGCGCCCTCTGCGGCGCCCGCGGCATCGGCCACCGGCTCGACACCGATGACGGGAAGGAGCGTCGGGTTGTCCGCGAACTGCATCGCCGCGATCGCCGCGATCATCCCCGTCCCGGCGCTGACGCGTGCGGCGTTCTTCGGCGCGGCGACGTGGGTGTTCTCGATCGCGGAGCCCAGAAATGCGGAGATCTGCGGCCCGCCGCCCTGGAATGGCGAGGCGTCCGGATCGTAGACGAGGGGCCGGTCCGTGCCCTGGGCGAGCGCGGCTCGTCCCGGGCTCAGGAACGCGAAGCCGTTCGAGTCGGTGGCCGCCTTCGCGACCTCCGGATGCGGCCAGAGCAGGTGAAACCAGGGGATCCCGCCGCCGCCGCCGACGAGGTGCACCGACTTGCTGGTCGCCGCGCACGCCGCGACGTCCGCCATGGCGGTGCCGGCGGTGCCGCTCAGCGCGTCGAGGAACCTCGCGCGCTCGAGGCCGAGGAGCGCGCCGACGGCGGTGCCCCACTTCAAGAAGTTGCGCCGGCCGCTACCGCGAAGGTTCTTCAGTCGATCGTCGGTCATGAGCCTGTCTCCTTCACTCGCAGCCATGCGCAGCGGACAAGAGCGTCGCGATCACGATGCGTTCACCGCGGTCGCGCGCGTCGGCGGGGCTCTCGCTCGGATCGGCCGCGGCGAGCACGTCGGACACCAGCTCGTGGCCGAGCGCGACGTGATCGGCGCGCGCGGGCTTTCCGATCAGGCACGAGGCGCCGTCGAGGGTGAGCGCATGCGACGCGTCGAAGAGCGCGGTCCCCGGGCATGCCGGCGCGTTCCATGCGCCGCTCTTGGCCATCCGATGGATCTCGACCGCCGCGAGGACGAAGAGATCGTCCCGCTTCTCCGCGCCGGCGGTCGATCCGTGGAGCGGCTCACGTGTCCGCTCGGCGTACCGCGCGGTCCCGAGCGCGTCGGCGCCGCTCGCGTAAAGCTGGGCGGCGGAGCCCGGCACGGCCGCGTCCATCGCGACGCCCAGGGACCGCAAGATGGCTCCCAGCGTCGCGGTGCGAATCTTCGTGCACCCGTGCACCGGACCCATCGAGATGCTCGGAGCGCCAGCGTCGACTCCTTGTACGAACGCCGGCGGGGCCGGCGGCGCGGGCGCGAGGGTGCCGGTGGCGTCGCTCGTCGCCGGCGTGCTGCTCGCGCAACCCGCCAGCGCGACGAGCGCGAATGTGATGAGAAGACGGTGCGGCATCGTTCAATCCCTTTCGCCGGCCTAGAAACGCACGAAGTCTTCGGAGACGAAGACGCTCCGGATGACGCTCGCGAGATCGAAGCCACCCTGCACGAAGTCGTCCGTCAGCTTTGCCACCATGTCGTCGGAGACGTTGGCGTGGTCATCGACGATGTCCCCCCGCGACCACGCGAAGGCGTAGACGCGCTTGGCCGCGCACCGAGCGACGTCCTGGTCCTTGGCGAGCGCGGCTCCCAGGGCGCGCATGTCGTCGACGTTCGTGCCGCTGCGCCACGCCAGCGGCTGGCCCGCGGGGAGCCAGTCCTCGCGCGTCGTCTTCGCGGCTCCCGGCTTCGGCACGGCGAACGTGTCCGACGGGCGCCCTTCCTTGTCGAACATGGCGAAGAGCGGCGCGACGTGGTTGAGCGTCGAGTGGCAATTGGCGCAGACGCGCCCGCTCGTCGCCTGAAAATCGATCGACGCCGTCGCGCTCGTGCGGTGGCCGGAGATGCTGTCGAACGGCCATGGGCTCGTGTAGACGCCGGTGTCGACGACGCTCGGCTGCGCGGCGAACTCCGCGGGGAACGGCGAGCACGCGAACGTCTCCTGGACGAACCGCACGCGCCGGAACGCGAGGTTGCCGAAGTACTGCGAGAGGAGGCCCGGATCGGTGAGAACGCCCACCGACGGAATGTCGCCGGGACAGTCGTGGGGAACGAAGCGCCCTCCTTCGAACGTCGCGCAGGTGCCGCCCGCGGCGGTGAACAGATCGGTGTAGGGCCGGCGACTGACCACGATGGACGCCGCGAACGTCGCCGCCGCGTCGAGATCGGAGCCGCTCGCGTCGGGGCTGCCGGCGGCGCCTGTCTTGAACGTGCTCTGCCACCACGCGATCTGCGTGGTCGCGAACCGCGGATCGGCGAGGAGCGCGTCGATCCGTGCTTCGTAGAAGGCCTTTTGGTCCTTCGCGTCCCGGAGCGCGAGCACGTCGGCGAGCTTGGGAATATCGCCGACGAGCTTGAGGCTCGCGGTGCGAAGCGCTTCGCCGTAGTCGACCACACGCGGATCGACGACGATCGCCCCGAGCGGCGCCGCCGGCCCTGCGGCCTGCTCGGCGGGGGCGTGCCGCTCGAAATCGGGCGTCACGTCGTCCTCCTGGCAAGCCGCTGCGCCCACGAGGACGAGCGCGATCAGCGGCGAATTGGTGCACCTTCGCATCCGCGAGTCTCCTTTCGCGATTCCGTCGTGTCGAAAACGCTCTCTACGGTTGGGGCCCTAGGTCCCCGAAAGTGATCGCGAGCCGGTCGTCGTGTCCCCAGCCCTCGAGGAAGAGCAGGCCGTCTCCGAGGATCTCCGATTTGCCCGCCGCGATCGTCTGATCGAGAGTGGAAAATCCGTCGACGCGGTCCGCCACGGTGCCCTGCGCGTGAACGACGGAGAACCGGGGGTGGACGATCCGGACGCCCGAGTGCGCCGGCGCGACGACGGTGAGCGCGCTGAGCTTCAAGCGGGCGGGCTCGCCGGTCCACGACGCTTCGAACTGCAGGAGTGCGCCGGCAGGGGCCTTGCCCACTCCACCCAGCCCGCGTGAGTTCGGCCCACGAACGATGCCGAACGGCCCCGTCGCGATGGGCGCGGCTGGAGCCAGCGCCTTGGCCTCGGCCTCCAGCCACGCTTCCAGGCGGGCGCGCAGGCTCGCGCCGAGATCCGGTCCGGAGTGGCGCCCTTCGGCGAGGAGCTTGCTCGCGCTCGGCTCGGGCGTGACGAGCCCTTCGTAGGCTTTGATCGACGCGTACCGCTCAGGCGGCGCGAGCCACAGCGGGGCGTTCGTCCCCTGCGAATGGCAGCCGCCGCACTTGGTCGTCAGATCCGGAAGGAGCGCATCGAAGAGCGCACGCGCCTCGCTGACCGGCGCGACCACGTCGGCCCCAGCATCGGCCGCCGGTTCGGGCGCGGAAGCCGCCGGCGCCGTGAACGGCATCGTCCCCGTGGGATCGGGCGAGCCGCATGCGACGAGCGCAAGCGACGCGAGGACGAGGATCGGCTCCGTGATGTTCACGGCGATCGGTACTGCAACGCGTATACCGCGCGCTTTCGCCGTCCGTGGCTCGACGCACGCGCCCGCGGGCGGTGCTCACGCGACGCCGAATAGGACCCAGATCACGACGGGTTGCGATCGGGTGCTCGATCCGATCGCACCTGGAGCGATCGATTCCAGCAGTCCTGGTGCGCCGGGACCACGGAAGCCCGCGGGAAGGCGCACATTGCAGCAGATGGCCTCTCGGCGCTCAGCGCAGGATCTGAGAGTTGATGACCGTCGCGGGCTGCTTCGCGATCACGTAGAAGCCGAAGAGCCCAGGCGTCTCGAAGGTGCCGCGGGGGTTGCGCTGCGTCGTCGAGTCCTTGATGGTGATCGCGCCGCTCTTGTCGTTGCTGACGAAGAAGATCGCGCTGCCGCCCTCGTTCGCCTTGTTGTCCTGGATGAGGCTGCTCGTGACGTTCATGACGATCTCGTTGCCGTCGTTGTAGATCGCTCCGCCATTGCCGCCCTGGCCGTCGTTCGCGCCGTGCCCGACCGCGGAGTTGTCTGAGAAGAGACTGTTCAAGACGTTCCACGAGACGCCGATGCTGCTGATCGCTCCACCATTGGCGCACGAATTTCCGAATCCGGCTTTGCCACCGAAGGTGCTGTCGACAATCCACACCGGACGGCT
>JANYHK010000110.1 GCA_025359105.1 Myxococcales bacterium
CCCCGACCCCGACCCCGACCCCGACCCCGACCCCGACCCCGACCCCGACCCCGACCCCGACCCCGACCCCGACCCCGACTCCGCCCCCTCCCCTCGCCTGCATCGCGAAGCACTACGCCGCCGCCGCCGTCCGCCAAGACGCGAGCTGGGCCCTCTCGCTCGCCGGCGGCGAGACCGTCTCACTCGGCGAAGTGAACGACGTCTACGAGCTCCTCTACACGACCGGCCCGATCGCTCCCATCACCGATCCCGACTACGATCCCGGCCGCGTGCGCCTCGAGTCGGTCATGCGCGCCACCTACGGCGCCACCGCCGCGGCCGTGCAGGGCCAGCTCGTCTCGGTGCGCATGCGCGGGCAGACGTTCCGCGTGCACACGCGAATCGCCGAGCCGTTCCGCCGCGTCGCCGCGCGCCTCGACCAGGCGGCGCGTACCAAGGCAGGGCGCGGGCTCGACCGCTTCTTCGCGAGCCCGGGCGGCACCTTCAACTGGCGATTCATCGCCGGCACGCGCGAGCTCAGCATGCACTCGTGGGGGATCGCGATCGATCTCGATCCGTCGGTCGGCCACTACTGGCGCAACGTCCCCGAAGCGCAGCGCGTATGGAAGAACCGCGTGCCGCAGGTGATCGTCGACGCCTTCGAAGCCGAGGGCTTCATCTGGGGCGGCCGGTGGTTTCACTACGACACGATGCACTTCGAGTACCGCCCCGAGCTGCTCGAGGCCGGGTGCTACGCGGGCACGACGGCCGCGCCTGCGGCTACTCCTCGCTGAGCAGCTTCGGGAACACGATCCCCGCGAGGGCCGCGCCGACGAGCGGCGCCGCCCAGAAGAGCCATAGCTGCGGCATCGCCCAGCCTCCTTCGGCGAAGATCGCGACGCCGGTGCTCCGCGCGGGGTTCACCGACGTGTTCGTGACGGGAATGCTAATGAGGTGGATCAACGTCAATCCCAGGCCGATCGCGATCGGCGCGAAGCCGGGCGACGCCTTCTTCGCCGTAGCGCCGAGGATGACGAGGAGGAAGAAGAACGTCATCACGATCTCGCAGACGAGCGCCGAGACCATGCCAAAGCCGCCGGGGCTGTGCTCGGCGAAGCCGTTCGACGCGAAGCCGCCGGCAGCGAAGCCCTGCTTGCCGCTCGCGATGACGAACAGGATGGCGGCGCCTGCGATCGCGCCAGCAACCTGCGCCGCCCAGTAGGGCAGGATGTCCTTCGACGAGAAGCGCCCGGCGACGGTGAGGCCGAGGGTCACGGCGGGGTTGAAGTGGCCCCCCGAGATCGGCCCGAACGCGTAGGCGCCGGTGAGCACGGTGAGCCCGAAGGCGAGCGCGACGCCGTGGAAGCCGATGCCGAGCTGAGGGAACGCCGCCGCGAGCACGGCACTGCCGCACCCTCCGAGGACGAGCCACAGCGTGCCGAAGAACTCCGCCGCGATCTTGTGCTTCACTGGTCTGTACCTTTCATCTGTTGCGTCATCCGCCCCGCGGCGCCCCGTACGAGACGAGGGTCTTTCGCTCGGTCATCTCTTCGATCGCGAAGCGCACGCCTTCGCGGCCGAGGCCCGAGTCGCGCGTGCCGCCATAGGGCATCGCGTCGACGCGGAAGGTCGCCGTGTCGTTCACGATGAGGCCGCCGACGTGCAGCCGCTCGAACGCCTCGCGAATTCGCGCGTGCGAGTCGGTGAAGACGCCGGCCTGAAGGCCGTAGCGCGTGGCGTCAGCCATCGCGAGCGCGTCGTCCCACGTGTCGTAGACGTGGGCGGTGAGCACGGGGCCGAAGACCTCCTCGTCGACGACGTCGAGCCCGCGGCCGTCGCCGTCGATCTGGATGATCGTGGCCGCGTAGCGCGCGCCGTCCCGCGTGCCACCGACGAGCACGTCGGCGCCGGCGTCGCGCGCCTCCTGCACCCACGCCTCGACGCGGCGCGCGTTGCCCTCGTCGATGAGCGGCCCGAGGATGCCCTTCGCGTGGCGCGGCTCCTCGGGGTGGAGGCTGCGCGCGCGGTGCACGAGATCGCCGAGGAACGCGTCGGCGATCGCGCGGTGGAGGTAGAGGCGCTGGGTCTTGATGCACACCTGCCCCGCGTAGCCGAAGGCGCTGGCCACGACGGCGGCGGCCGCGCGCTCCGGCGCGTC
The DNA here is from genome assembly GCA_025359105.1 of Myxococcales bacterium. Classification (GTDB taxonomy): domain Bacteria; phylum Myxococcota_A; class Polyangia; order Polyangiales; family Polyangiaceae; genus JANYHK01. The sequence continues at coordinate 2,138 of JANYHK010000110.1, forward strand.
TTCATGCACGATCGCCGCCGCGTTGCCGCCGAGCTCGAGCAGCACGCGCTTCTTCCCGGCGATCGATTTGAGGTACCAGCCGACCTTCGCGCTGCCGGTGAACGACAGGGTCGCGAAGCGATCGTCCCGCACGAGCGCCTCGGCGACGTCGACCTGGCACGGCAGGATCTGCACGGCGTCGTCCGGCATGTCCGCCTCGCGGAGGATCTCGCCGAGCGCGAGCGCGGTGAGCGGCGCTTGGGGCGCGGGCTTCAAGACGATGGAGCACCCGCACGCGAGCGCGGGAGCGATCTTGTGGGCGACGAGGTTCAGCGGAAAGTTGAAGGGCGACAGCGCGATCACCGGCCCCGCCGGCACGCGCACCCACTCTCCGCGGTAGCCTTGGGCGGGCGCGGTCACGTCGAGCGGCATGACCTCGCCGCCCACCCGGGTCGCCTCTTCGGCGCCGAGCTCGAACGTCGCGATCGCGCGCGCCACCTCGCTCCGGGCCAGCGGCAGGGGCTTTCCCGCCTCGCGCGCGATGAGCTCGGCGAGCCCGTCGCGCTTCGCGTCGAGGCCGCGGGCGACGCGCCGCAAGAGCTCGCGCCGCGCGTGACTGCTCATCGCACGCGTATGTTCGAAGGCGCGCACCGCCGCGCTGGTCGCCTCTTCGGCGCGCGCCCGGTCCGCCATCGTCACCTGGGCGATACGCTCGCCCGTCCACGGGTCATGAACGTCGAGGAAAGGTCCCCCTTCGTGCGACGTCGAGGCCACGAACAGGCGGGGGTCCGGGAGCATCATAGGTGAGGCGGCGAGCCCTCGCTCATGGACTACCGACGATCCGGTCGAGGGCCAAATTCCATGGGGGATACGGGCCGAGAGGCCCGGAATCACTGGATTCAAGCGGGAACGGAGCGGAACGCCGGGAATGGAGCACCGGTTGCATTCGTGAAAGCCATCATGGTCGGGGACGTCATCGACAAGAGCTCCGGGGCCCTCCCGGCGCAGCTCCAGGCGACGACCGACCGGCTCGTGCGCCGCACGCGGCGCCTGAACGGACGCACCAACGAGCTGCGCCAGAGCGTGCAGCGGCTGCGCGCCTCGACCGAGCGGCTTCGGTCTCGCCTCCAATCGAGCTTCCCGCCGCCTCCTCCGGACCCGCCGGACCCGCCAGAGGACGAGCCGCCGCCGATCTCGGACTGAGCGAATGGAGCGGCCCTGTGCGGGCTTTCGCTCCTCTTTACCGGTTTACAGCCGCGCCCGTTCGCGCCAGCGTGCCGCGCCATGGCCGAAGGCATTCCCTTGCCCCCCCTCGCGCGCGGAACCCTGCTCCCCGAAGCGGAGCGCCTCGCGCGGCTCTCCGAAGCCATCCCCCACATCGAGGCAGCGATCGACGGCGAGACGGACGCGGTCGCGATCGAGGCGACGCTCGCGTGCTTGCTGTGGGAGACGCTCGCGCACGCGAATTTTTGCGGGTTCTACCGGCGCGTCGCGCCCGCCACGCTCGCCGTCGGTCCTTACCAGGGCTCGATGGGATGCCTGCGCATCGACTTCGCGCGCGGCGTCTGCGGGCGATGCGCGCGTACGCGGGAGGTGCAGCTCGTGGACGACGTGCACGCCGTCGCCGATCACATCACGTGCGACGCGCGCAGCCGCTCCGAGCTCGTGGTGCCGATCGTGGCGCTGGGAGAGCTCCGCGCCGTGCTCGACCTCGACTCGCCGCACGTCGCGGCCTTCTCGCGCGCCGAGGCCGACCTGCTCGAGGGGCTGCTCCGGCGCGCCTTCGACCGCGCCGACGTGGTGTTTTGAGCTTCCTGCACCTTTGAGCTGGGCTATAAGCGCCGCCGATGGTGCGCGTCGGAGTCGTCGGAGGCACAGGGTACACGGGCGGCGTCGCAGCGCGCCTCGTGGCCGCCCACCCCGGCCTGACGCTCGCCTGGGTGACGAGCGACAAGCTCGTCGGCAAGCCCCTGGCAGACCACCTCCTCATGCCGGTCGCGGGCTCGTTTCACCCCAACGGCCAGGCCCTCGACCTCCACGACGCCTGCGACGCCGTCCTCCTCGCGACGAGCGCCGAGGTGAGCGCCGTCCTCGGGCCTGCGTTCGACGAGCGCGGCACCGCCGTCGTCGATCTGTCCGGCGCCTTCCGCCTGGCGACGGCTGCAGACTACACGCACTGGTACGGTCTCGAGCACCCGGCCGTGGGGTGGCTGGCCAAGGCCCACTACGGCCTGCCCGAGACCTTCGGTGCGCCGAAGAAGGGCGCGCTCGTCGCCAACCCCGGCTGCTTCGCCACGGCGGCCATCCTGGCGCTGGCGCCGCTCGTCAAGGAAGGGCTCGTCGAGCCGACGGGGCTCGTCGTCGACGGCAAGTCCGGCGTCACCGGCGCCGGCCGCCAGAGCAAAGAAGAGTACTCGTTCTCGGAGGTCGACGAGGACGCGCGCGCCTACAAGGTGCTCGCCCACCAGCACACGCCGGAGATGGCCCGCGCGCTCGGGCGCCTCGGCGCTTCGCCCGACGCCGTCACCTTCACCGCCCACCTCTTGCCGCTGCGCCGCGGTCTCCTGACGACGTGCTACGCGCGCCCGCGCCCCGGCACGACGCACGCACGCGTCACCGAGTGCCTCGCCGACGCGTACGCGAAGACCCCGTTCGTGCACGCGTGCGCGCCGGCCGAGGCGACGCTGAAGAGCGTCACCGGCACCAACCACGCCCGCGTCGGCGCCGCGGCGAACGCCGACATGGTCGTGAGCGTCGCCGCGATCGACAACTTGCTCAAAGGCGCCGCCGGCCAGGCGGTGCAGAACCTGAACCTCCTCTTCGAGCTGCCCGAGACGCTCGGCCTCGACCACCTCATGCGGATCTTGCCATGAAGACGCCCCTCGGATTCTCGTACGCAGGCATCAACTGCGGGATCAAGGCGGCGCGCAAGGACCTGGCGCTGGTCTACAGCGAAGCGCCGTGCGTCACCGCCGGGTGCTTCACCGTGAACACCGCGTGCGCGGCGCCCATCGTCGACGCGCGCGCGCGGGTCCCGAGCACGAGCATCCGCGCGATCGTCGTCAACAGCGGCAACGCGAACGCGCTGGTCGGCCCGGAGGGCGAGCGCGACGTCCGCGCGGTCGCGACGGCGGCGGGGCTCGCGCTCGGCGTGCCAAGTGAGAGCGTCCTGTGCGCGTCCACCGGCGTCATCGGCGTGCGGCTGCCGACGAAGAAGCTCGAGGACGGCGCGGCTCCTCTCGCGGCCGCGCGCGGCGCCGCGATCGAGCTGGCCGCCGAGGCCATCCTGACGACCGACACCCGCGTGAAGCTCTCCGGCCGCTCGCTCCGCGTGGGCGAGCGCGACGTGACCATCGCGGCGTTCGCCAAGGGGTCCGGCATGATCGCGCCCGAGCTCGCCACGATGCTCGCGTTCATCACGACCGACGCCGCGATCGCGCCCGCGGCGCTCCAGGCTGCGCTGACCCGCGCGATGGGCGGCACGTTCAACATGCTCACCGTCGACAACGACATGAGCACGAACGACGCGGTCTTCGCGATGGCGAACGGCCTCGCGCGGAACGCCGAAATCACGACGGGCACCCCCGAATACGCGCTCTTCGAGGCGGCGGTGAACGACGTATGCTCCGATCTGGCGCGCGCCATCGCCGAGGACGGCGAGGGTGCGACGAAGCTCCTCGAGGTCACCGTGCGCGGCGCCCCCACCGAGGAGATCGCGCGCGATCTGGCGCGCTCGATCGCCGGGTCGAGCCTGGTCAAGGCGGCGATGTTCGGCGCCGATCCCAACTGGGGCCGCGTGCTCGCGACGGTCGGCGCGCGCGCAGGCTCGCGCAAGTGGAACGTCGACCCCCTCCGCGCCACCGTCGCCATCCAGGGCGCCGCGGTGTTCGCGAACGGCGCGCCGACCGGCATGGACCCGATCGTCCTCCGCGCCAAGATGCGCGAGCCGACGATCCTCATCGACGTCACCCTCCCCGGCAACGCGAACCTCGTCGCCCGCGCGTGGGGCTGCGATCTCTCGTACGACTACGTCAAGATCAACGCCGACTACACGAGCCTGACCAGCTCGTCGCCCGACGGCACCGTCACCAAGGACGATCGCCTCACCAACTACAGCCCCGGCTTCAAGCGCGCGCTGCTCGTCGAGGCGCTCAGCTACATCGCGAAGTTCACCGGCACGCGCGCGGTCGTCAAGTACGGCGGCGCCGCGATGGTGAAGGACTCGCTCAAGGCGGCGTTCGCCAACGACATCAACCTGCTGCGCTCGGCGGGCCTCTTGCCCGTCGTCGTGCACGGCGGCGGCCCCGAGATCACCCACACGCTCGAGAAGCTGGGCAGCGGCCGGAGCGAGTTCATCGACGGCCAGCGCATCACCGGCCCCGAGGACGTCAAGGTCGTCGAGATGGTGCTCTCCGGCAAGATCAACACCGAGCTCGTCCAGCTCCTGAACCAGCGCACGGCCAAGGCCGTCGGCCTCTCGGGCAAAGACGCGGGGCTCCTCCGCGCCCGGAAGCTCCTGTCCAAGGACGGACGCGATCTCGGCATGGTCGGCGAGGTCGAGTCGGTCAACGCCGATCTCCTCGAGACTCTCCTCGACAAGGCGTACGTCCCGGTCATCTCCCCCATCGGCATGGGCGAGGACGGCCAGGCCTACAACATCAACGCCGACACGGCCGCCGCGGCGATCGCCGTCGCCCTCGAGGCCGAGAAGCTCATCTACCTCACCGACGTCCCCGGCATCCTCGAGAATGGCGAGCTCATCAGCGAGATCCGCGTGAGCGAGCTGCGCGCGAAGATCGCGAGCGGCGCGATCAAGGGCGGCATGGTCGCCAAGGCGATGGCCGCGCTCGCCGCGATCGACGGAGGCGTCGAGAGCGTCCACATCCTCGACGGCCGCACGCCCCACTCCGTCATCGCCGAGCTTTTCACCGACCGCGGCGTCGGCACCCTGATCGCACGCGATTAGAGCGAACGCCGTTTCACGGGAACGGGCAAACGGCGGTAGCGACCCGAGAAGGCGCGACGCGAGAGCGGCACGTCGAAGCTCACTCCGCGGAGCGCGGCGGCTCCGAGCGGGGGAGCTCCGCGAGAGCGCCGTCGAAGGCGGCGAGCTCCGCGTCGTCGAGCCCATCGCCCCCGAAGTCGAGATCGTCGAAGTCGACGTGGCCGAACTGCGCGGGGAGGTTGGTGGCCATTTCAATAGCCTCCTTCGCAAAGTACGGGCCACTTCGCGCGCGGGCATTTGCGCGCACCGCCGATGGAAAGATGGGCCTCATGACGCTCAAAGGTGGGGGAGTATCCCACATATTCGGCCGGGCATGGGCGCGAACAAACCCCAGGGGTGGATCGGGCGCGTCACGTCACTTCAGGACGTCGAGCGCGCGGGCGCCGATCTCCGGCGTGTCTCCTCGGCTCGCGAGGAGGAGGCTCCGGCTGTCGAGCACCGAGAGGCTCTGGACCTCGAGCGCGCCGATGCGGTCCTCGGGGGTGAAGGCGGCGCGCGTCTTCTCCATCGAGAGCCGGTCGGGCGCGTACGTGGCGTGCTCGGACTCGGTCGCGACGAGCGAGTAGTCCTCGCCGCGGCGCAGCTCGAGGGTCACCTTGCCGGTGACGACGCCCGCGACGCCGTGGACGAGCGCGTCCTTGAGCATCACCGCCTCGGGCTCGAACCACTTGCCCTCGTAGAGGAGGCGCCCGAGGCGCCGGCCCAGCGTGGTGTAGAGGTCGATCGTCGCCTCGTTGTGGATCGCGCTGAGGAGGCGCTCGTACGCGACGTGGAGGAGCGCCATGCCGGGCGCCTCGTAGATGCCGCGGCTCTTGGCGTCGATGACGCGGTTCTCGATCTGGTCGCTCATGCCGAGCCCGTGGCGGCCGCCGATCGCGTTGGCCGCGAGCATCAGGGCGATCATGGTGTCGACCTTCTTGCCGCCGACGGCCACGGGCACGCCGCGCACGAACTCGACGGTCACCTCTTCCGGCTCGATCTTCACGTCGCGCCGGTAAAACGCGGCGCCCATGATCGGCGTGACGATCGACACGCCGCGATCGAGGCGCTCGAGATCCTTGGCCTCGTGCGTCGCGCCGAGGACGTTGGCGTCGGTGCTGTACGCCTTCTCGGTGCCCATCGGGTACGGCTTGCCGATCTTCTCGAGGTACTGGCACATCTCGGTGCGCCCGCCGAGCTCGGAGACGAAGCGCTCGTCGAGCCACGGCTTGTAGATGGCGAGCTCCGGGTTGACGAAGACGCCGTACCGGTAGAAGCGCTGGATGTCGTTGCCCTTGTGCGTCGAGCCGTCGCCGAACACGTTCACGCCGTCCTCGCGCATCGCGCGCACGATCGCGGTGGTCGTGACGGCGCGGCCGAGCGGGGTCGTGTTGAAGTACTTGCGGCCTGCGGTGGCGAGATGGAACGCGCCGCACTGGATGGCGACGACGCCCTCGCGCGCGATGGCGTCGCGGCAGTCGAGGATGCGCGCCTTCACGGCGCCGTGCGAAAGGGCGATGGGCGGGATGTCGGCGACGTTCTTCTCGTCGGGTTGCGCGAGATCGGCGGTGTACCCGTGGACCTCGAGGCCGTTCTCGGTGAGCCACGCGACCGCGGTGCGGGTGTCGAGGCCGCCCGAAAAGGCGATGCCGATGCGCGTGCCTTTGGGGGGAAGCGAACGGTGAATCCTGCTCATGGGGCGGTTTCCTATCACGCCGCCGGGGCGACGGTCACCGCAGTTTCCAGGGTCAGCGGACGACGCACCCGTAGACGGCGAAATCGGCGTCGAGCTCGCAAGGGCTCGGCGCCGGGTTTCCGGAGCTGCCGCCGCCTACCGTGGTCGACGCGCACTTGATGGAGCCGACGACGTGATCGAGGGCGACGTCCGACGTCTGGACGGTGCACGCGTCGGCGGAGTATTGCGAGACCTCGTTGGTGAGGAGGGCGGACGGCTTGTCGCTCGTCCCGCGTACGCCGAAATTGACGCCGCTCGCCACGCCGAACGAGACGCTGTAGGCGCCGGTCGCGGTCGTGACCGTGCACGCGAGGGTGGCGGTGTTGCCACCGTTCGCATCGCCATTGGAGATGACCGCGAGCGGGGAGATCGTGCCGAGCTTCAGGGCGAGGCGCTCCTGGCAGCCGGCGCCGGTGAGGCGCACGTCGACGGCGCCGCGCGCGAGGGGGACCGCGCCGTCGGTCGGCTGGCCGCTCGTACCACTCGTGCCGCTGGTCCCCGAGGATCCGCCGTCCTTCACCGCGCCGCCGTCGCCGGACGCGCCGCCGTCGCCCGCGCCGAAGCCTCCCTTGCTCGACGAGCTGCTGCATGCGGCGAACGTCAGGACAGCGGCAGCGGCGAGGAGGAGGGCACGCGACATGACGACGTCCTAGCACACGGCCGCCGGCGGACGAGGCCGACTGAACTGGCCTGGCCTGCCCTCGCCTCCTCGCGCTGGATCCGGCGGGCGCCTTGGGATACGTGAGGGGGCCATGAGCATCGCGCGCACCGACGCCACCGGCACGGCCATGCTGCCGGAGCTCATCGACTGGTCGTCGTCGTTCGTCCAGGACCGCGCCTTCTTCGCGCACGACGTGGTCGGCAGCGCGGCGCACGCGACGATGCTGGGCAAAACCGGCCTCATCCCGGCCGACGACGCGCGCGCGCTGCAGCGCGAGCTCCTGGCCATGGCGGCAGGGCCGATCGTCGCGGACGGGCGCGAAGAGGACGTGCACATGGCGGTGGAGGCGGAGCTGACGCGCCGCCTGGGGCCTCAGATCGCGGGGCGGCTGCACACCGCGCGGTCGCGCAACGATCAGGTCGCGCTCGATCTGCGCCTGTTCGCGCGCGAGGAGGCGGCGGCGATCCTGGAGGCCGCGGCGCGGCTCGCCGTCGAGCTGACGGACCGCGCCGCGCGCGAGATGGATGTTCTGCTCCCCGCCTACACGCACCGCCAGCGCGCGCAGCCGATCAGCGGCGCGTTCCTCGTGGCGGCGTGGGCGACCGATCTGGTGCGCGCGTCGGAGGTCGTCGCCTTCGCGCTCGACCGCACCAACGAGCTGCCGCTCGGCTCCGGTGCGTGCTCGGGCACGAGCCTGCCCATCGATCGCGAGCTCGTGCGGCGTCTTCTCCGCTTCGAGCGGCTCAGCGTCAACGCCCTCGACACCGTCGGCGACCGGGGATTTGCGCTCGATCTGGTCTGGGGCGCCGCGCGCGTGGTCCTCGCGCTCGCGAAGATCGCCGCCGACGTCGTCGACATGTCCACGAGCGAGTTCGGGCTCGTGCGCCTCGGCGGCGAGATCGCGGCGGGCTCGTCGATGATGCCGCAGAAGAAGAACCCCGACATCTTCGAGCTCGCGCGCGGAAAATCGGCGGGCGCCGTGGCCGACGTCGTGCACATGCTGGCGCTCGTGAAGGGCCTTGCGAGCGGCTACAACCGCGACCAGCAGGAGGACCGCCGCGCGCTGCTCGAGGCCGGTCCGCGCGCGCGCGGCGCCGTCCGGGCCATCTCGCTGGCGCTCCCCCACCTCACGTTCGACGGCGCACGCGGCGCCGCGGCGCTCGCGGACGGGTTCACGCAGGCGACCGATCTCGCCGAGGCGCTCGTCCTCCGCGGCGTGCCGTTCCGCGAGGCGTACAAGGCCGTGGGTACGCTGGTGCGCGCGGCCCTCGAGGCCGGGCTCCCCCTCACCGCGATGGGCGGGCAGGCGACGGCGATCCACCCGGCGCTCGACGCCGCGGCGATGGCGGCGCTCGATCCGGCGCGCGCGGTCGCCGCCAAGGAGAGCCCCGGCGGCACCGGCCCGCGCTCGGTCGCAGCCCAGCTCACTCACCTCCGCACGCGCGCCAAGGCGCTCGGCAAGACGAGCGTGGGCGGCGGATTTTCCGCGGCGGAGCTCGCCCGCGGCATCGAAAACGAGGCATGGTGATGGCCGATACCCCGAAGAAACGAGACTTTCTTTCGCTGTTCGATCTCTCGCTCGCCGAGGCGCGCGAGGTCTTCGCGTTGACCAGGACGATGAAGCACGAGCCGAAGGGCCGCCGCACCGAGCTGCTCCGCGGCCGCGCGGTGGCGATCCTGCTCGAGAAGGCGAGCACCCGGACGCGCGTGTCGTTCGAGGTCGGCGTCGCGCAGCTCGGCGCGCAGCCGGTGGTGCTCGGCATCCAGGGGAGCCAGCTCGGACGCGGCGAGCCGCTGAAGGACACCGCGCGCGTGCTCTCGCGCTACTGCGACGCGATCGTCTACCGCACCTTCGCGACGTCGCGCCTGCGCGAGATGGCGGCGTTCTCGAGCGGCCCCGTCATCAACGCCCTTTCCGACGACGGCCACCCCGTACAGGTCCTCTGCGACGTGTACACCGCCGAGGAAGCGCTGAAGACGCCGATCACCGGCAAGCGCGTCGCGTTCGTCGGCGACTGCTCGAGCAACATGGCGCGCTCGTGGGTCGAGGCCGCGCAGCTGTTCGATTTCCAGCTGGTGCTCGCCGGCCCCGAAGAGTTCATGCCGCCGGCAAGCGAGCTCGCCCGCGCGGGCGCCCGCGTGACCAGGTGCCACGATCCGAAAGCGGCGCTGGAAGGCGTGGAGATCGTCAACACCGACGTCTGGACGAGCATGGGCCAGGAAGACGAAGCCGAGGCGCGCCTCCACGCGCTCACCGGCTGGACGGTGGACGACGCGAGCGTCGCGCGCGCGGCGAGCTCGGCGGTCGTGCTTCACTGCCTGCCCGCGCACCGCGGCGAAGAGATCGCCGAGAGCACGATCGAGGGGCCTCGCTCGCGCGTCTGGGACCAGGCCGAGAACCGGCTACATGTACAAAAGGGCCTTCTTTTGTGGCTGCTGGGCACCCGGTCGCTCTGACGGTGGCACATGCTCGGGGGGCGCCACGGGCGGGCGCCCCCTCCCTACGCCCCCGCGCCGCGGAGAGCCGCGCGGTAAGCGCGGACAGCCTGACTCTGGCTCGGCATCGCGACGAATCCGAGGAGGACCTCGAGATCGATGTCCGGAAGAAGCTCGCTCCGCGGCGCTTCCTCGTAGGCTTGCCCGCGCAGCACGTAGACGGAGAGCTTGCCGGGGCGCGTCCAGATCCACAGCTCGCCGATCCCGAGGCCGGCATACAGGGACCGCTTGTCGAGCCCGCCGCGCGTCCATACGACCTCGATCACCAGGTCGGGCTTGGGCCTGTTCGTCGCGCCGACCACGTAGCACTCGTCGGGCTCCGCGCCGCGCTCCTTCGGCGCGTTCTTGAGCGTCCACGATCCAAATCCATTGAACTCGAGCCCGCGCTCGTCCGCGTAGGCCTCGACGAGGCGGGCGATCGTCGTCTTCATGGCCTCGTGGCTCGCCGAAGGGCTCATGAGCTCGATCTCCCCATCCGCGTAGAACATGCGCACGCCTGCCTGATCACCCCTGACGGCGAGCAGGGCCTCGAACTCCGCCCACGTGCGTCCGTGGAGGAAGATGCGCTGGTCGGTGCTCTCCAGAAGCGAGTCCGGCGGTTCGGGCTGGGCGACGGCGGCGGCCATGAATGGAATCGTAGCAGATGAACGGTCACGTCCCGCCGGCGGTCCGGCCGGTGCTATCTTTTGCAGCGTGGAGAACATGGCGGCAGATCTCGCGGCGAAGGTCCGCGCGGCGCTCTCGCCGCTCGGCGCCGTTCGGGTCGCCTACCTCTTTGGCTCGCGCGCTCGAGGCGACGCCCGGCCGAACAGCGATGTGGACGTGGGCGTCGCCTACGCCCCGGAGTTGGACCACCGCGCGCGAGAGGCGACACGCAGGACGATCCTAGCGGCGCTGACCGATTCCCTCGGCGCGCTCGGCGAGCGCGCCGACGTCGTCGACCTCGAAGCCGTCGACAGCGCCGTGGCGTTCAACGCCATCCGGGAAGGCCACGTCGTCTGCGAGCGGTCGGCTGCCGAGCGCGTACGTGTGGTGACGCGCCTCGCCCGCCGCTACGACGACGACGCCCCCAAGCGCGCGCTCTTCCGGAATGCTGCACGCGAGACGGCCGCGGCGCGAACGCGGGGCGCCTGATGGTCGACTCCGACGTCCTGGCGCGCCGGCTGTTGTCGCTGAACGAATCCCTTCGAGAGCTCGCGCGTCCCGAGGCCAGCGATGCGCAGGCGCTCGCGCGCGATTCGGTCCTTCGCGCCGCCGTCGAGCGATGGCTTCAGGTCGCCATCGAGGCCTGCATGGATATCGCGTACCACGTCGTCGCCTCGGAGGGATGGACGCCGCCCGAGTCCGGGCGGGCGGCCTTCGCGGCGCTCGCCGCTCACGGCAAGATCGAGGTCGAGCTGGCGGCGCGCCTCGGCGGTGCAGCAGCACTCCGAAACATCCTCGTCCACGACTACGTCTCGGTCGACTTGGAGCTGCTTGCGCGTTGCGTACGCGAGGACATGGGCGACCTCCGCGCGCTCGCCAAGGTCGCTTCGACCTGGATCTCGGCTTGAAGCGACATCGCGAGGCCTGGGTGAGCGCGCCCGACGCAAGTGTCGTTGCAATGTCACGACACTCGATTCACTTGCAGTAGGCGTCGCAGGTGTCCGCCACGCAGCCGTCTGCCGCCGAGGCGAGCGTGCGGCACGCGGCCTTGCCGGCGTAGCACGCGTCGACGCACGGGCAGTCCGTGGGGGCGCACTTGCCGGCGCACGCGTCGGTCCCGTCGCACGTGGCCTCTTTGTTCTTGGCGGCCACCTGATCGCTGCACTTGCCGGCGAAGTCCTTGTCCGCGCACGCGCAGCGGGGCGCGGACGCGTAGCCGACGCACGTGGTGCAGGCGCTCGACGACCTGCTCGTCCACGGCGCGCGGAGCTGGCAGGCCTTGACGACGTCGTTCACGCCGTTGTTCGGCGCGGAGGTCGAAGAGCTGGCGCTGCACGCGACGCCCCCGACCGTGAGGAGCTCGAGCGCAACAACGAGGGCCAACGAACCCGACGGGAAGTGCATGAGACTCCTTTTCCTACCCCCAAATGCGAAACGACGGGCCCCTTCTCGCGAAGAAGCCCGCCGTCCGTGTCGCCGATCACGCTCCCTTCGTGGGAGCGCTTCGGCTCATCCGACTACTGGCCGACGCTGCCCGTCACGCTGACCGACGCCGAGCCGGCCGCGGTCAGATCCGCGACAGCCTGCCCTGCCGCCGCGAGGAGCGGCGGGATGCAGGCGGCCTTGATGTCGGTGGTCGCCGACACGTCGATGCTGCCGGCGATGTTGCCGATGGCCGCGATGCGGGCCTTCAGGTCGAAGATGAGCGGGAGGTTCGCCTTGAGGGTCGCCACCAGCTTCACGAGGCCGTCGGCGCTCGCCACGATGGTGATCTGCGCCGGCGTGCACTCGGCCTTCGCCTTGACGCTGCCGTCGCAGTTCGCGTCGCACTTCGCTTCCACCTTGCAGCCACCCTCGAGCTTGCCGCCCGAGCAGGAGATGGGGGTGAAGTCGGCCTTGCACTCGCCGTCGCACTTGACGGACGCGGTCGCCGAGCCCTTGCAGGTGCCCTTGCAACCACCGTTGCAGGAGCCCGTGCAGGTCACACCCGGGGGGGTGATGCTGCAGGTACCCTTGCAGGTGCCGTTGCAGGTGCCGTCCGCCTGGGCGCCGGTGCCGGTGCCGACGCCGGCCTTCGCCTCGCAGGTGCCTTCGCACTTGCCCGTGCAGTCGATGCCGCCTTGCGCCTGGCAGGAGCCTTCGCAATGCGCGTCGCAGGAGCCTTCGCACTGGAGCGTCGCGCCGGCCTTCGCCGTGCAGTCGCCCTTGCACTCGACGCTCAAGCTACCGCCCGTGCAGACCGGCGGGTTGGCCTTGAAGTCGCACTTGGCCGAGCCCGAGCACTTCGCCTGGCAGTCCAGCTTCGCGCTGACGGAGGCCTGGCAAACCGGCGGGACGACCTTGATGCTGAGCGTCGCGGTGCCCTTGGCAGAGCCGATCGACTTGACGGCCAGAGCGCACCACGCGTTCATGACCTTGTTCTTGTCGCCCGCGGCGGCTGCCGCGTCCTGGTCGGCCTGCGGTGCGTCCAGGTCCTGCGAGATGCCTCGGCAGGCGGTCGTCAAGTTGTCGATCGCCGCGGACGCGATGCCGGCGACGTCGGCCACGGCCTGAACGGAGACCTGGCTGGCTGCGCTGCCGCCGATGGCCACGTCGACCTGGGAGCCAACCTTGAACTCGGTGCAACACAGCGGGTTGCTGGTGCTGCTGCAGCCCTGGAGGACGGCGGGTGACAGTGCCATGGCCGCGAGGGCCAGACCAATGAAGCTCTTAGACGACATGCGAAGCTCTCCTTTTTTTGTGGGCTGATCGACGCTCTCCCCTCGAGCGGCCCGACCCGTGATCGACGGAGTGGGGCTGGAAAGCATCCAACCGTTCCGCGTCTCTTTTTTTCCCAACTTCGTTCAATCAGCGGAGGAGGGTACACAATTTCTCGGCCACGACAAAAGCCCGCGGAATAAATCGCCTCGGGGCCTGCCGAGGGTGGCAGCCGTGTCATGGGTAGCGTGGTACGCGGGCCGATTTCACGACAGGTCCGCGGGGCCCCCGGGGCCGAACATTTGGCCCTTCCGCGGGTGCCCGCGCGCCCACGGGAGAATGTAGGCCGTGCGGGCGCGGAGGCGAAGCGCGACGCCGTCTACGGATGAGACGAGGGGTCGGTGCCCGCCCCATCGGACGCCCGGAGGCGCTCGAGCATCCGGTAGAAGCTCGGCCGTGCGACGCCCGCGAGCTCTGCGGCGCGGGTCACCACGCCGCCGGCGCGCTCGAGGACGCGCGGCAGGTACGCCTCTTCGAAGCGGTCGAGGACGCGCTTCTTGGCCTCGTGGTAAGTGAGGGTGGCGAGGTCCTCCTCGCGGACGGGCGGCTCCTCGATGGCCTCGAAGAGGCCCGGGCTGTCGCCGAAGACGGCGTAGCGCTCGACGACGTTGCGAAGCTCGCGCACGTTGCCCGGCCAGCGGTAAGCGACGAGGCGCGCCTCCACCTCCGACGCGATCTCTGCGCTCTCGTCCTTGCGGAGCGCGCGCAGCATCGCGCGGGCGATGGGGAGCACGTCCTCACGGCGGTCGCGGAGCGGAGGCACCGTCGCGCACACGACGGCGAGGCGGTAGTAGAGATCGCTCCGGAAGCCGCCGGTCTGGGCGAGCGTGGTCAGCTTGCGGTTGGTCGCGGCGACGACGCGCACGTCGATGGGGCGCGTCCCGCGGCCGCCGACCGGACGGATCTCGCGCTGCTCGAGCGCGCGGAGGAGCTTCGGCTGCATGTCGAGAGGCAGCTCGCCGATCTCGTCCAGGAAGAGCGTGCCGCCGGTCGCCTCCTCGAAGACGCCGCGCCGCGCCGACTCCGCGCCGGTGAACGAGCCGCGCTCGTGGCCGAAGAGCTCGCTCTCGATCAGGTTCGGCGGGATGGCGCCGCAGTCGACGACGACGAACGGCCCGGCCGCCCGGCGCGAATGCTGATGGAGCGCGCGCGCGAGGACGTCCTTGCCGACGCCGCTCTCTCCTTCCAGGAGCACGCTGAGCTCCTCGCCCGCCACGCGCGCGAGCGTCGCGAAGAGCTGGCGCATCGCCTCGGAGGCGCCGAGCGCGTCGCCGAAGCGCTCGGGCTCGCGGGCCGGCACGATCATGCTGCGCTGGGTGGTGGGCGTCGTCTCGGAGACGGGGGCCTCGTCACTGGCGAGCGGATCGTCCCATGACGCGTGCGCGCGGGCGGGCGCGGGGACTCGCTCGTTCAGAAACGCGCTCTCTTGTGCGCCTTGGCCGGTCACGGACATCGCTCCACGTCTCAGCAAGCGCGATGCCGAAGTCGCGGCTGGAATCTTCCGCGCACGCGCGGTCGCGCGGCGCGTGACGGTGGAATTCTCTTCAATGGCGCGCCTCCGAGCCCGATTCCGGCGCCGCCGTGAAGGCGCCCTGAGGAACACGCGATCCGCCTTCCCTGGTGCCCCGGGTCGCATGTTTCGCGAGATTGGGTGCCATTTCGAACGGCCTGAACGGCAACGTCCAGCGAGGCAGGAAGGCACGGAACTTGGAGTAGGTCGGGCTCCGTGGAGGCTCCCGTCGTCATGATGAAATCGCATGTTTCCAGCCGCATCGTTCGCTTCGCATCGCCGCTCGCGCTCGGTGTCGTCGCTCTCCTCTCTGCGCATTGCGGGAGCGCCCCGACCGAGACCGTCGGCGGCGCCACGAGCGAAGAGGCCATGAGCAAGGTCGTCCACACGACGTACGGCGTGACGACGTTCGGCGGGCCCGGCGACTACCAGCCGCTCGCGTGCGGCGGCAACTCGCGCAACGCCGGCGACTGGTACGTCGCGTCGAGCCAGCGCTACGGGTGCAACAAGCACTTGATGCTCACGGCCCGCGGCAAGTGCGCCGTCGTTCGCACCGCCGACGCAGGACCGGCGAGCTACGTCGAGAACAACGCGAACATCGCCGTCCTCGACTCCTCGCCGGCGGTCGCGCGCTACTTCTTCGGCGAGTCGGGCCTCGGCTACAGCGATCTGCGCGCGCACCCCGGCAAGTACGAGGTGCACGCCACGCTGACGTCGCTCCCGCTCGGCCCGTGTGACGGCAGCGGCGCGTCGAGCAGCAGCAGCGGCGCGAGCGGCAGCAGCGGGACGTCGTCGAGCGGCAGCAGTGGCACGAGCGGCGGCACAGCCTGCGGCTCCGACGGCGACTGCAACCCGGGCAACGACGGCTCCGGCCTCATCTGCACGGGCGGCACGTGCGTGCCGGGCTGCCACCACGACACCCAGTGCCCCGGGAGCACGACGTGCGTCTCGGGGAGCTGCCAGTAAGGCTCAGTCCCCCAGGCCGAGCACCGGCTCGGTCCGTTCGTGTCCGGGCCGCGGAAGGACCGTGCCTTCGCGCAGCCGGAAGAGAAAGTCCGGCAGCTTGCTCGGTACTGGCGCCTCGGTGTGACGACGCAAGAAGACGCGCACCCAGTCCTCGCGCAGGCGCTCGTTGACCCCCGAGAGGCTCGGCGCCAGGTTCGGCTCGGTCTTCACGCGCTCGCGCGGGAGCTCGCCCAGGTAGTGGCACGATAGGCACTGGCCACGGAGCGCCACCGTCGCGAGGACGCGCTCGTCAGGTGTGAGCTCGGCGGGGTGCAGTGTCGAGTACGGGAAAGGGGCGCCGCCTTCGGCTGCAAGAGCGCGGACGATCTCCGTCGCGGCGGCCGCGGAGAGGCCGTAGCTCGGCATCCGCGGCGCGAGCTTCGACGGCGGGACGAGCTCGCCGTAGACCCACTCGGGGTGGAGCGCCGGGCGCACGCCGTGACGCTCGGGGCGATCGAGCAGCGCGAAGAGCCACTCCGGCCTCACGCGCGCGGCTTCGTCGGCGAGCGGGGGAACGCCGCGCAGCTTGCCGGCGTCGTGGCAGCCTCCACATTGGAGCGCGCCCATGAGCGCGCGGCCCGCGGCGCGCGCCTGGCGTTCGGGGAGCGCGTCTGCGTCGGCGCCGCGGACCGGGACGGCCTCGCCGAGGCCGGCGAGGAAGACCATCAGCGCCCGGAGCTCCGCGGCGCTCAGCTCGTGATCGGGCATGCGCGCGTTCGGATCGTCCGTACGCGCGCGCGGCGCGTCGAGCTTCACGAGCGTCGCGCGCCCGCTCTGCCGCGCGTGCGCCGCGAAGCCGTCGAGCGGCGGGCCCGCTGCGCGCGGTGTCTCGGCGCCGTCGAGATCGTGGCAGGCGACGCACGCGTGGCGCACGACGAGGAGCTCACCGCACTGGGTGCGCGGCATCTCGCCGCCGCCCGCCGAGCATTTCATGCGCTCGCCCCGGCGCGCGGGATCGGTCACGATCGCCGCCTCCTCGGAAGGCGCGGCGAAGGAGCCCGCCGCCGCATGGCGCGACGCGAGGTACGCGGCGACGCTCGCCGCCTCGCGCGCCGACAGCCGAAGGCTCGGCATGCGCGCGCCGGCTGCGAGCGCCTTCGGATCGCGCGACCACGCCGCGAGCCAGTCGAGCGTCCAGGCGTCGCCGGCCGCGGCGAGGCTCGGGGCCTCCGCGCGGGCGGCGGGCGCGTCGTCGTGGCAGCCCTTGCATCCGTACGCCTCGTAGAAGAGCTTGCCGTCCTCCGCCGACGCGCCCGCGACGACGGACGCGCGCGCGACGCTCACCCCCTTGCCCTCGCGCGCGCGACGCTCGCTCTTCTCGAAGAGGTACGCCGCGATCGCGAGCGTGTCGTCCCGGCGCGCGGCGTCGTCCGTACCTGCGGGCCACGCCCGCGGCATCCGCGCCCCCGGATCGACCGCGCGCGGATCGCGCAGGTACGCGAGGAAGCGGGCCGCAGTAAGGCGCACCGAGACGTCGGAGAGCGGCAGCCCCGGCTTGGCCAGCGGCGGAAGGCGCGTGACGGCGTGGCAGCTCTGACACCCGAGCGCGCGGAACAGAGCGCGTCCTTGCGCGAGCTCGGGCGCGCCCGCGAGCTCGACGTCGGCGCCGTGGCACTTGAGGCAGCCACCCTGCACCTCGGGGAGCGCGAGGAGGAACGCGTCGCGCGACGCCTCCGCGATCGTGAACGGCGGGGCCGCGGCGGGCAGCTCGGGCATCGGCGCGCCCAGGCGCAGGAGCGGCTCGCGTCGATCGGTGGGCTCGAGGCCGTCGAGCGCCCACTCCTTGCTCTTGCCTTTGCCGTCCGCCACGTCGCGAAGGACGACGCGCGGGTGCGGCATGGCGAGGGTCCCCTCCCCGCCGTGGCACGACGTGCAGCCGAACGTCGCGGTGGGGTGCTGGGCAACGAGGGTGGCCGCCTTCGGGTGCTCCGTGTGGCACGTCGGGCACGACTCGCGGCGGGGGCGGACGCTGGGGCCGTCGGCCTGCCAGTACGCCGTGACCGCGCGCTCGCGCACGTCGCCCGCGCGCGCCCAGTACCACACGGCGACACCCGCCCCGGCGAGCGCGACCGCGACGACGCCCGCGACGATCACGCCGCGCCGCGCCCGCACCGCTCAGCCCTTTTTCGCGGTCCGAGACGCCGACTCGATCGCGCGCCCGATCGCCGCGATCCCGGCGGCGATCCGCTCTTCGCTGGTCGCGTAGCTGAATCGCACGTGCCCGGGCGCGCCGAACGCGCCGCCGGGAACGCTGGCGACGTGCGCCTTCTCGAGCAGCCAGAACGCGACGTCCTCGTCGTTGGCGATGGGCTTGCCGTTGAAGTCGATCCCGTAGAGGCCGCGGCAGTCGGCGAACGCGTAGAAGGCGCCCTCGGGGGTGCGGCACGAGATACCGGGCAGGCCGTTCAATCCTGCGATCATCGCGTTGCGGCGCTGCTCGAACGTCGCGCGCATCTTCACGACCTCGTCCTGCGGGCCGGTGATCGCGGCGAGCGCGGCGTGCTGCGCGACGGCCGTGGGGTTCGTCGTGCTCTGCCCTTGCACCGTGTCGAGCGCCTTGGCGAGGTGGCTCGGCGCGATCGACCAGCCGATGCGCCAGCCCGTCATCGCGTACGTCTTCGACACGCCGTCGACGAGGACGATGCGCGGCAACAGATCGGGCGCGAGCACCGCCGGGGACGCATGCGCGAGGCCGTCGTAGACGAGCTCGGAGTAGATCTCGTCGACGATGATCCACACGTCGTGCCTGCGAAGCACTTCGCACAGCGCCCGCATCTCGGCTTCGCTGTAGGCCGCGCCCGTGGGGTTCGACGGCGTACAGAGGAGGACCGCCTTGGTCTTCGGCGTGATCGCCGCCTCGAGCTGCGCCGCCGTGACGCGCCAGCCGCTCACGTCGTCGGTGGGGACGAGCACGGGCGTCGCGCCCATCATCCGTACCTGCTCGGGGTAGCTGACCCAGCACGGCGCCGGGAGCACCACCTCGTCGCCCGGCTCGAACAGGGCGACGGCGAGGTTGAAGAGCGCGTGCTTCGCGCCGACGGAGACCGTGACCATGTCGGGCGTCGGCCGGAAGCCGCGCGTGCGCTCGACGCGATCGCAGATCGCTTGCTTCAGAGGCGCGATGCCGGTGACGGCCGTGTACTTCGACACGCCGCCCTTCTCGAGCACGCGCTTCACCGCGTCGATGACGAAGGGCGGCGGCTCGAAGTCGGGCTCACCGACCCCGAACGCGAAGACGTCGACGCCGGTGGCGCGCAGCGCCGCGGCACGCGCATTCATGGCGAGCGTCACGCTCGGCTGGACGGCCTCGAGGCGCTTGGCGAGTGCGAGGGACACGAAACGTGTCTACCACACCTCGGCGGCGGTCGGTGACGCGGTGACGCGCCACGTCATCGGCGTTCTTAGCTCGCCCGCAAACGTGCTCGTGCCGGTGCGTCCCCCGGGCAACCTGGCTCTGCGCGACCCTGTTGAGGCCTTTGCGCTACGCCTCTTTCGCCTTCGGCTCGGCCTTGTCGGCCTTCTCCGCCTTCTCGCCGTCGTCGGACTTCTTCTTCTCGTCCTTCGCGTCCTCCTTGTCCGCCTTCTTGGCGTCCTTGGAGTCCTTCGCGTCCTTGGCGTCTTTGCCGACGTCGTCGGCCTCCTTCAAGCCCTGCTTGAAGTTCTTGATGCCCTGGCCCAAGCCCTTGCCTATGTCCGCGATGCGGCCGGCGCCGAAGAGGAGCAGCGCGATCAGCGCGATGACGATCAGCTCCGGAGCTCCGATGCTACCCATGGTGGCCTCTTCTTTTCGTTCCGGATCAGGGGACGTGGGACGACGGGCTCTTCCCTGGGAATTGCCCGGATTTCCTCTACTTGGTAGCAGCGGCCCGCTCGTCTAGCAAGCGCAGCGATCGCTCGACGACGGCCGCAGCCGCCACTACCGCGGCCGCGCAGGCGACCGGAACCGCGAGGTACACGGCGGCGCCGACCTCCGTACGCTCGAGCAGACGAAGGAGGGCGAGGGCGGCGAGCGGCCCCGCAGCACCGACGAGGATCGCGTGAATGCGTCCCCTCGGCGCCGGGCGGCGACGAAGCGCGGCCAGCGCGGCGAGCGCCGCGGCGAGGATGCCGCTCGCGCCGAGGAGGGCCGAGCGCAGCCACGGCGGGAGGCTCGACGCCTGCGCCCAGGGCGGGAGCCCGCGCAGCGCGAGCGTGCCCACGTGGACCATCCCCGCGCGACCTGGCTCACCGCCGTCGAACGCGAGCCGTGCGTCGTCGAGCTCGATTTGCCGAAGGTCTCCGGCCACGCGCGCCGCGCGCGCGCTGAAGAACACGCCGGACAGCGAGCCCGGCGCGCGACCCACGAGGCGCGCCGGAGCGTCGGGCCGGCAGAGCCACGTCGTCCCCGAGAACGGCACCGCGAACGACGAGGGGCCGGTCGCGATCTCGCACGCCGCGCGGCCTTCCTCGAGCAGCTCGGTGACCACGCGGCCAGGCTCGTTTGCGTCCCGACCGCCCACGAGCGACGCCGCCCCCACCATCGCCGCGAGCAACGCACCCTGCACCGCGAGGCGACGCACCGTCCGGGTCGGCGCCTCCCCGAGCGACTGGAGCGCGAGCGCCTCGCCACGCTCGACGAGCCGATGCGCGGCGAGCGCCCACCCGATCGGCCACCCCAGGAGCAGCGACGCTTCGAGCGCGATCGCTCCGAGCCCCCGGGCGAACGGGAGCGCGACGTGCACCGGAACGCGCGCGTCGAGGAGCCACGGCAGGAGGCGCACGGCGGCCGCCAGACCCGCGATGACCAGGACGAGGCCGGTCACGGAAGCGGTGGCCCGCAGCGCGCTTCGCTGAAGCATTTCGCGGTCCTACCACACCTCCGGCGCCCCCCACGCTGGCATCGTGACGCACGGTTGAACACCGTGATAGGTTCACGCCACCTATAGCTACTCTCGAGGATCCATGCGCACCACCAAGACCTTCAAGCGCTTCACCGCCGCCGCGACGGCCACCGTCCTCGCGTCCGCCACGTTTTTCGCCTTCGCGCCCGAGGCTCACGCCGAGGAAGTGAAGTCCACCGGCAAGGGAATCGTCGGCGGAGCCCTGCTCGGCGCCGAGGTGGTGACCATCACCGAGTCCTTCATCGGCCTCAAGGAAGGCTGGATGTACGCGGTCGGCGCCGGGGTCGGCGCGATCGGCGGCGGCCTCGGCGGCTACGCGATCGAGAGCGGCTCGAGCGACGGCCGCGTGCCGATGTACATGCTCGCGGGCGGCCTCGGCCTGGTGATTCCCGCGGTCGTGCTGATGCTGAACGCGACGCGGTACAAGCCGAGCGAGGACGCGACCGAAGACCGTGCCCCGACGGGACCGTCCGCGGATCCCGGCAAGATTGGCGGAACGTCGGTGCTCGGCGCCGAGCCAAGCTCGCCCGCCACGCCTCCGCCTGGCGGTGGCGGCGCCACGACCCCACCCCCGTCCTCACCGCCGCCGACCACGGCGCCCCCGCCGCAGTCGCTCTTCGACCTGCACGGCGGCGCCTTCCGCATGGGCGTTCCGGTGCCCGACGTGAAGCCCGTGTATTCTGCGCGTGAGCTGAAAGAGCTCGGCGTGCCGCAGCAGACGATGGTCCGGATGCCTGTCCTCAGCGTCGCGTTCTGACGAGCCGGGGTACCTACGAAGAGGAGTGACGTGAACAGGCGCAAAGGCCAGGCGCCAGGCGCCAGGCGCGCGGACGCCCGCGAACCTGGCACGTCGCCCTTTATCGCACATTGCCTTGTGCCGTTTGCACATGGAGCGCGTAGCAGTTCCTTGCGCGCCCTCGCCCATGTACCCTTGCCTTGAGTCTCGTGCGGTACCCTCGCCGCGGGACGTGCCCTTATCGCCTCGGAGAGACAACGGTAAATGAACCAGACCAGCCAGAGGACCTCTGGACCCGGTAAGCCGCAAGATCCCATGCTCGGACGCGTCGTCGCCGGTCGTTACCGGCTCGAAGCGCGCGCGGGGGAAGGCGGAATGGGGGTCGTGTATCGCGCACGGCACGTGCTCATCGATCGCGTCGTCGCGCTGAAGCTGATTCGGCCCGACCTGCGGGGCGAGACGCACCTGCGGGCGTGGATGCTGCGCGAGGCGCGCGCCGCGAACCGCGTCGATCACGCGCACATCATCGACATCCACGACATCGGGGAGACAGAGGAGGGCGAGCTCTACCTCGTCATGGAGTACCTGGTCGGCACCGCGCTCTCGAGCGAGCTCGCGCGCGGCCCCATGGTGCTCTCGCGGAGCGTCGACATCCTCGAGCAGATGTGCGCCGCGCTCGCGCGTGCGCACGACCTCGGCGTCGTCCACCGCGACCTGAAGAGCGACAACATCCTGCTCTCGACGCGCGGCGGTCGAAAAGACTTCGTGAAGATCCTCGACTTCGGGCTCGCGCACCTCGCGATGGACCCGCGTCTCGCGCCGAAGGGCGCGGTCTTCGGAACGCCCGAGTACATGTCGCCCGAGCAGGCGCGCGGCGAAGAAGCCGGGCCGCAGAGCGATCTCTACGCCCTCGGCGTTCTGTTCTTCGAAATGCTCACGGGGCAGCTGCCGTTCCGCTCCGACGACCGCGAGACGCTCCTCGAGC
>JANYHK010000127.1 GCA_025359105.1 Myxococcales bacterium
GACACGGACGGTGCCGCCGCGCCCAGGTACGCGAGCTCGCCGTCGTGCTCGATGGCGATGCGCTGGGCGATGGCGAGGCCCAGGCCGGTTCCGTGGGACTTGGTGGTGGCGTAGGGCTCGAAGAGGCGGGCCGCGAACTCCTGGGGCACGCCGGGGCCGTCGTCGGCGACGGTGATCGCGACGTGCTCGGCGCCCTGGGTGGACGCGCTGAGGGTGACCTCGCCGCCGCCCTGGGCCTTCACGGCGTCGACGGCGTTCTGCACCAGGTTGGTGAGGACCTGGACGATCTGGTCGCGATCGGCGCGAATGCGGGGCAGGGCGCGGGGCCCTTGCTGGAGGAGCCTCACGTCGTCGCCGGCGGCGGCGCGATGGAGCTGCACGACGTCGCGCACGACCTCGTCGACGTCGACCTCCTGGGGCCGCGGGGCCGGCAGGCGGGCGAAGCGCGTGAACTCGGTGACGATGTCGCTGATGCGGTGGACCTCGTCGAGGACGGTGCGCGTCGCCTCGTCGAAGTACTCGTCGAACGCCGGATCGTCACGCGCGCGCAGGCGGCGCAGCGTCTCGACGGCCGCGCGGATCGGAGCGAGGGGGTTTTTGATCTCGTGGGCGACGCGGCGCGCGACCTCGCGCCACGCAGCGACGCGGCTGGTCGCGGCGAGGCGGCGTCGGGTGGCGGCGAGATCCTCGAGCATCTTGTCGAACGCGCGGGTCAAGTCCGCGATCTCGCCGGAGCCGCGCACGCGGATGGGGCGCGCCTGATCGGTCGCGACCTTGCGCGCCTCCTCGGCGAGCTCGGCGATGGGGCGCCCGATGCGGCGCGCGAAGACGATCGCGAGCAAGAGGGCCCCGAGGCTCGAGCCGACGACCGCGGTGAGGACTGCCTTGTCGATCTGCCGGAGGTTCTCGTAGAGCTGCGTCTTGGGCTTGGCGACGACGAGCGGCGCCTTCACGCCGGCGGCGTCGGTGAAGTTGCACGTCGCGACGGCGGTGTTCTCGGTGGCGGCGGGGGCGGTACCCAGCGTGACCTTCACGTCGAGCACCTTGCCGAACCGCTCGAGCAGAGGCGGCAGGTGGTGCGCGCCGACGAACCCGATCGCGCGCCCGCCGGGGAGCTTGTGGGTGCAGCGCGCGACGAGGGCGGGTTTGCCGTCGAGCCGCAGCGCATAGTGGGTCGCATCGCCTTCGAGCGCGCGCGCGACGTCTGCGCGCGGCGCACCGAAGAAGGCTTGCGGGTACGCGCCGATGACGTCCCCCTGGCTGGTCGCGAGCATCAGCTCGTCGAGGCCGAACGCGACGCGCTGGCGCGGGACGATCCAGCTGTAGCCGAGGATCATGTTCTCGAGCTCGTCACCGCGCTCGATGGCGACGGCGACGCGATCGACGAGCTCGCCGCCGTCGCACGCGTTGGCGACGAGCCGGCGATCCAGCTCCCCCTGGCGATCGAGCTCGACGCGCACGTTCGTGCACGCCTTCTCGACCTCGCGGTAGTAGCGCGCGGTCTCCGCGTCGCGACGGTTCTGGCGCACGTACCACCCGAGACCGCCCGTCGACAGCGCCGCGAAGAGGAGGAACGCGAGCACGAACCGGTAGAAGAGCTTCACGCGTTCACTTCCTGCCCCGCGTCGTCGCGCCGAGGTCGAGGCCGAAGCCGCCGGCGCTCGTCGCCAGCGCGAGATCGGGGGCGCGGCCGCCCTGGACGCGCGCCTCGCCGATGACGCCGGCGCGCATCGAGCGGGTGAGGGTCCGCACCGGCACGTCGCCGAGGCGCGGCGGGTGCTTCACCGTGTCCTCGGCCGCACCGGGGTTGTCCGCCGTCGCGAGCGCGACCAGCGCGCCCAGTGTGCCGCGCTCCAGCGGACGCGCCAAATCGATGGCTAGCGGGAAATTACGGCTCGCCCTGCGCTGCGCGAGCTCCTGCGCGCCCACCGGCTTGGCGACGACCTCGTGCGCCGGGCGCGAGAGGATCGCGGCGACGCTCCGCGCGAGCTCCACGAGCCACGGGCAATCGTCGCGCACGATGATCGTGCACGGTGGTCCGCCCCAGCCCTGCGGCGTCTCGGTGGGCCACGGCGCGCCGAGCGCCAGGTACGAGAGGCGCTGCGGCGGCAGCTCGTCGCACATGCGCTGCGCGACGCCTGGCGCGTCCCAGCCGGCCACGTCGCGACCGGTGAAGAGGAGCGCCCAGCCGACGTGCCCGGCGTCGAACGGCTTGGCGCCGGGGCGCGGCTCGTGCAGCCCCATGCCGAGCCAACCGACGTCGTCGGCGCCCGTCTCGAACGCGCGCAACGACTCGGCGAGATCGCCGCTCGGGCGCACGAACACCTCGTCGAGAAAGGCAGGGCCACGCGCGGCGAGCGGATTTCGTTGGAGGAGGAGCCCGTCGGCCCGGCGCTCGGCGCGGAAGGGTCCCGTACCGTCGGGCCAGGTCGTCGTGAAATTCGCCGGCACGATGGCGACGAGCGGCGACGCGAGCGCGCGGACGATCTTGGCCGGATCCTTCGCCAAGAAGAAGAGGGTCGTCTTTCCCTCGACGCGGGGCGTCGGCACCTCCGCCAGCCACGCCCGCGCACCGGCGGCGCGGGCGCGCGCGATCGAGAACACGACGTCGCGCGCGTCGAGGGCGTGGCCACGGGCCGTCTTGAGGCCGCTGCGAAGCGTCACCTTGATGAGACCGCCGGCGTCTTCGGGCTCGGCCTCCGCGAGAACCGGGATGAATGCGCCGGCGGCGTCGCGCGCGTAAAGGGTGTCGAAGAGCGCCTCGCCGAGCAACGCGGCGCCGCCGTCGTCGATGCGGTGAGGATCGATCGCCCCCAGCGGCCAAGGCACGTGAAGGGTCACCCGCCCCCCGATCGCCGTACGCCCGCGCGCCGCCGCCGGCGCGGCCCCGCACGGCCCCAGCCAGGCGGCGGCGGCGATGCAGGAAAGGAGGGAACGGCGGCCAAGGAGCATGGAACGGGAAATCATCGCGCAAATTGGCCCCGAAGCCCAAACGCGCGTCACGGATGGGGTTCTTCCCGAAGGGCGCGGGTTTCGATACCTTGAGCCGGAGGGATGGCCTTCCAGCCGGGGGAAAGCTTCGACCGCTACATCATCGAGGCCCCCCTTGGACAGGGGGGAATGGGAGAGGTGTACCAGGCGTACGATCCGCGCCTGCGCCGGAAGATCGCCCTGAAGGTCCTCACCCTTGGCGACGAGGGAGCCGATCCGAGCACGGGCCACGAGGCCGCCGAGCGCGTCCTCCGCGAGGCCCGAAACGCCGCGGCCCTCGATCACCCCAACGCCGTCAGCGTGTTCGACGTCGGCGAGGTCGAGGGGCGGCCGTACATCGCGATGGAGCTGGTGAAGGGCCTGCCGCTGCGCGACTACATCGGCGACCCCGCCGTCCCCTACGACCGCCGCGTGCGGTGGCTCGTCGACGTCGCGCGCGCCCTCTTCGCCGCGCACGAGCGCGGCCTCGTGCACCGCGACGTGAAGCCGGAGAACGTCATGGTCCGGGACGACGGCGTGATCAAGGTGCTCGACTTCGGTATCGCCAAGCAGATGCTCCTCGACAAGGAGCCGCTGTCCATGTCGGCGGCCGCCGCGGGGACCGCGCCGACGCTGCGCGCAAGCAACGAGACGGTGAAGGGCGCGCTCCTCGGAACGCCCCGCTACTTCGCGCCCGAGCAGGTCACCGGCGATCCGGTCGACGAACGCACCGACCAGTTCGCCTGGGCCGTGATGGCGTACGAGCTCTTGCACGGGCGTCCGCCGTGGGACGAGCGCAAGGGCATCATGGCCATGCTCAACGCCATCGCGACGTTCGAGCCGCCGAGCCTCGCGCGCCTCTTGCCCAACCTGCCGCCGGCCGTCGCACGCACGGTGACGATCGCGCTCTCGAAGCAGCGGGCGCGCCGCTTCCTGCGCATGAGCGAGGTCGTGGCCGCGCTGGAGCCGTTCGAGGCCAACTCGATGCGCAGCCTCCCCGCGCTCAGCGGGCCCCTCAAGCGCGACACGCCGATCGCCGAGCTCGAGACGGCCCGCGCCTTGCTACCGACGCAGGACGAGGATCGCGTGAGGGACGACACGCCCGACGAGCCGGCGCCGCCCTCGCCCAAGGCTCCGCGGGCGCCTCCGCCTCCGCCTCCGCGACGCGGCTGGCTGCTCGGCGCGAGCGCGGTCGCGGCAGGCGTGATCGCCGTGGCCGTCGCGACCCGCGGCGACCCGCCGGCGCAGGCGAAGCTCGTCACCACCGCCGACCTCGTCGCGCCCTCGCCGCTCGCGGTGACCGATCTGCCGCCCCCGCGCAGCAGCAACGCGGAGGCCGTCGCCGCCTACCGCGCGGCGATGCAGGCGTTCCGCGACGGCACGTTCGCGACGCTCCGCGAGAGCCTCGGCCGCGCGGTGACGCTCGACCCGAGCATGGCCGCCGCGCACCTGCGCCTGGCGATCTTCAGCTCGCTCGTGGAGTCCGACGAGGCGGAGGCGAAGAAGAGCTACCGCCGCGCGTCGCAGTTTCGCGGATTCTTGTCCGAGCGAGACCAGCTCCTGCTCGAGGCCGTCGAGCCCTACTTCCAGCGTGATCCGTCGGAGCCCGCGGAGTGCGAGCGTCGCCTGCGCGCCGTCGCGGAGCGCTTCCCCGAGGACGCGGAGCTCTGGTTTTATGTCGGGTGGATTCGCTACGACTACGGCAAGCTCACGAGCGCGCTCGAGGCGTTCGATCGGGCCATCAAGCTCGACCACAAATTCGCGCTCGCGTGGTCGAACAGGGGCGGCATCGAGGCGTACCTCGGCGATTTCGACCGCGCGCTCAAGTCGCTCGACCAGTGCCTGGAGATCTCGCCGCAAGCGACCGAGAGCTTGTGGTACCGGACGCTCATCTTCGAGCAAGAAGGCGCGTGCGCGAGAGAGGACGCCGACGCGCGGCGCTGGATCAGCAAGGATGCCGACGACGCGCTCGCCTACGCCACGCTCGCGCGCGCGCTGCACGCCGAGGGGCGCCCGCGCGAGGCCGTCATCGCCACACTCGAGCAGAAGTGGGCGCACTACACGCCGAGCCAGCGGCAGCGACGCGAGCTCACGGACCGCGCGTACATGGACGTCCTGAACGGCGACTTCGACGCCGCCGAGAAGAGGGCGATCGAGCTCGAGCGCGTGATCGCCGGCGAGCCGGGCGCCGCCGTGCACGCCGAGCCTGCGCGCTTGCTCGTCGAGATTTACCGGGAGACCGGCCGCGACCCCGCGGCGCGCGCGGTCGCCGACCGCTACGTGAAGCGCCGGGACGCGTGGGAGCCCGCGCACCGCGTGGACGACGGCGCCATCGAGTCCGATCCGATCCCGCAGATGCTCGGCGTCCTGCGCCACACCGGCGCCCTCGACGACGCGGGTTTCGAGAAGAAACGCAAGGAGTGGCTCAACGTCTGGGAGACCAAGACGATCGAGTCCTTCTTCCACTACGTCTGGGTTTACGCCTACGCGCTGCCGGCCGAGACGCCAGAAGAGGCGCGCGAGGCGCTCGCAGCGCTCCCGAAGTACGCGCCGCTACCGACGTTCCTTCCGCAGTCGCTCGGCGTGGCCCACATCGGCGAGACGTACCTTCGCGCGGGCAGGCTCGACGAGAGCCTCCCCTACCTGAAAAAGGCGGCGGCGTCGTGCGTCGCGCTCTACCGTCCCTTCGTTCATACGCACGTGCACCAGTCGCTTGGCGAAGCGCTGGCGGCGAAGGGGGACGCGAAGGGCGCGTGCGCGGCGTACCAGGTCGTGCTCGACCGCTGGGGTCGCGACCGCCGCAGCGTCACGGCGCAAGCGGCGCGCGCCGCGCGGACGAAGCTGCGCTGCGAGTGAGGCGCGGGGCTTGACGTCGCGTCGCGCCCCGACGACGGTGCGGCGATGGCCACCAAGAAAGAATCGGCGTCCCTCCGCGGCGCGAAGCTCATCAAGAAGGCGATCGACTCGGCGAAGGAGAGCATCCTGACGTCGCCCGAACCCGTCGCGACCGCCAAGAAGCTGAAGCTCCCGAACGGCGACCCGATCTCGCCCGCGATGAAGGAGCTCCTGGCCTTCGACGGCGAGTGGCTCGGGATCGGCTACGACGAGGACGAGCACGAGGTCGAGGCGATGTCGCTGGAAGAGGTCATCGAAGAGACCTTCGGCGAAGAGGCCGTGCCCGCGTTCGCCGAGGCGTTCGAAGTCTTCTCGGACGACTGCGTCTTTTTCCAGGCCGAGGTCGCCACCCCGGCGTGCCTGTACGTGGGCACCCCCGACGACGCTGGCGAGTACCCTGTCCTCCAGTTCACGTTCGCCGACGGCGTCGCGAAGATCGGCGGCTTCGTGCCGTTCGACGTATGGGCGGCGCAGGAGCTCGGCGGCCTCGAGCGCAGCAAGAAGATCGGCGACGTGCCCGCGCCGTACGACACGCTCCGTCAGGCGATCGCGGACGAGAACGGCGACGGGCGCCTCGTGTTCACGCCGAAGGCAGGCGACGGCGAGGGGCGCGACAAGGACGAAGACGAGGACGAAGACGAAGACGAGGACGAGGACGAGGACAAGGACGAGGACAAGGACGAGGACGAGAGCGAAGAGGAGAGCGACTGACGGCGGTCAGCGCCACAGCCAGAGCTCGCCGCCGACCACGGCGACCACGGAAGGTACGCCGCGCACCTCCGGCGGGCACACACCGACCGCCCGGACGCCGTTCGGCGCGGGGAGCCTGGCGCGCGCGCGGAGCCCCTGCGGGGTCCACGACGAGACGGTGAGGGCGTCGTCGCCGACGTCGCTCGTGGTGACGATCTCGGGCACTCCGTCGAGATCCAGATCGCCGACAGCCACCTGCGCGCCTGCTCCTTCGATCGAGAGCGACTGCTCGCCGAAGCGGATCCGCAGCTTCCCTCCGGGCTCGCGATCGACCCAGATCGGCTTCACCGAGCCGTCGCGCTGGACGATGTCGGCGCCCGCGAAGGCGTCGAACTTCCTACCAGGCGGCGACGCGAGCACGACAGGGCGCGCCTCTTCCTTCGGCGCGCACGCGGTGACGTCCCCTTCGAAGATCTGCGACTCGGGGCTCGCGTGCGCGCACCCGCCACCCTGCCCGAGCGGTACCGGGATGCCCGTGAAGGGCGCGGACGGGAGGAGGCCGGCGTCGAGGCGCACGCCGCCGCGATCGGTGGTGGCGACGAGCAGCGCGCCAGGGCCACGGAAGACCGCGCCGGCGAGCGGGTCGCGGAGCGGAACGCTCGCGTGCGGCGAGAGAGAAGCCCACGGCGCGGCGCGACCAACGACGAGCTTGCCGGCCTTGACGTGACCGAGCGCCACGCGCGCCCGCGAGACGAGCGCGACCTCCATACCGCCGTCGCCGTCGAGGTCTCCGCAGGCGACGGCGAGCACCTCGCCCTCCTCGTGCCGCACTTTGTGCAGGCTCGCCTGCTCGAGGAGGACCGGCGTCAAGAACGCGCGCACCTCGGCGTCGATGGCTCCGGCGGCGTACGCGTGCGCGAGGGGAGCCGGCGCGGCGATGCGCACGCGGTCCCACCCGTTTGCCATCGACGGGTAGAGATCGGCCGTCACCCTCACCTCCCCCTTCGCGAGCTCGACGTGCAAGAACACGAGCGCGCCCGCCTTCCCCGCCGTCGCGCGCGCGGTCGCGAGCGTCTCCGCCTTGCCGTGCGGCCGCGCGGCACCACCTATCTTGCCGGCGACGAGCTGCGCGACGCGCACGCTTAGCTCGTCGCCTTTCGGCGCCGTCTGATCGGTCACGAGCGGCGACGCGACCACGACGGCCGACGGCGGCAGCGCCCCCAGCCCCTTCACGATCTCCGGCGCGACCGCCCCCAGCGCGCTCGACGCGGACGCGGGGCGCGGCATCGCGAGACCGGCGAACGAAACCCCGAGCGCGCCCGCAACGCGCCACATCGCGCGCGCCGTGCGCCCACTACTGCCCTGCGTTCGCGTCCTCGGTTCCAGCATCCGGTACATAGGGCGCGCTCACCTCCGTCGGCTCGGTACCGGCGAGGAAGACCTCGTCGATGGCGTCCGGATCGTCGGGATAGGCGAGCTTGCCCGAGTGCTTGTCGATGCTAACCGTGACGACCCCCGCCGCGCGTGGGAATTCGCTCGGGGGCTTGTGCTCGTGGGCGGCGCGCATGAAGGCAATCCACGCCGGGAGGGCGGTTCCGCCGCCGGTCTCGGCGCCGCCGAGGGGACGCCCGTCGTCGTAGCCGACCCACGTGCAGGCGGCGGTTTCGGTGGAGTAGCCGGCGAACCAGGTGTCCTTCGACTGGTTGCTCGTGCCGGTCTTGCCCGCGAGCGGTCGCTTGAGCTCGCGGGCCTTGGCACCGGTGCCGTGGTCGACGACGCTGGTGAGCATGCTCGTCACCACGTACGCCTCGGCCTCGTCGAGGACGCGGTGGGGCGGCGCGAGGGGCTTCAGCTCCACGTCCTTGCCGTCGGGCCCGACGATGCGGGTGATCACGCGCGGCGGCTCGTACATACCGCCGGCGGCGAAGGTCGAGTACGCGGCGCACAGGTCCATCGGCGAGACCTCGTAGCTCCCGAGCGCCAGCGACAGATCGGGCTTGAGCGCCGAGGTGATGCCGAGGGACTGCGCCCAGGGCACCACGTTGCCCGGCCCCACGTCGTCGAGCACGCGCACGGCGACGACGTTGACCGAGTTGGCGAGCGCCTCGCGTAGCCGTAACGGATCGTGGCCGGTCCAGCCCTCGTAGTTGCTCGGCTTGTAGCCGCCGGCGAACGTCTCGGGGTTCACGTCGACGAGGGTGGCGGGCGTGTAGCGCCGCGAGTGGATCGCGTACGAGTAGACGATGGGTTTGAACGTCGAGCCCGGCTGGCGACGCGACGTCGTCGCGCGGTCCAGCCCCCCTTGCGCCGCCTCGTAGTTGCCGATGAGCGCGAGGATATGGCGCGTACGCACGTCGACCGCGACGAAGGCGCCTTCCGGTCCCGACTCGAGGCGGAGCGGCGTCTTGGAGACCGGCGCGCCGGCGTCCGCGCCGAACGAGGCGCCGGTGTTGGGCGGCGGCGCCAGCAGGCTCACCCGCACATGCGCGCCCTGCGGCGCAAACGCGGTCGGCGCGAGCTTGTCGGGGTTGTAGCGCTCGTAGTCGGCGAGGCGCACCGTGCCGAGGAGCGTGCCCACGCGCACGTCGAACGTGCCGTCGACGTCGCTCCCGCCGACGACCGTGCCCACCAGCACCTTGTGGGACTCGAACGCCGGCGTCCCCTCGAAGAGCGGCCCGAACGGCGGCGGCGCAACCCTCGGCGGCCTGCCCTTGCCACTGCTCGCCAGCGCGGCCGGTGCCTTCAGCGGGCCGGCGAGCCCGTGGCGCTTGTCGTACGCGGCGAGGTTGTCGCGGACGGCCTTGCGCGCCGCGGCCTGGAGGCGCGGGTCGATGGTCGTCGTGATGGTGAACCCACCGCGCGCGGCGCGCGACGGCTCGAGATCGTGCAGCATCCGGCGGGCGAGCTCCACGACCTCGGGCGCGAGCTCGTTCGAGGCTTCGACGCCCGGCGACAACCGCACCGGCTCGTCCTTGGCCGCGTCGTATTGCGCGTCGTTCAGGAAGCCCTTCTCGTGCATCTGGCCGAGCACGAAGGCGCGTCGGGCCAGCGCGCGCTTGAGATCGCGCCGCGGCGAGTAGATCTCCGGTCCCGCGGGGAGCCCGGCGAGCATCGCGGCCTCGGCGATGGTGAGCTCCTTGGCGCTCTTTCCGAACGTCCCGCGCCCCGCCTCTTCGATGCCGTAGCGACCGTGTCCGAAGTAGATGTGGTTCAAGTAGAGCTCGAGGATCTCGTCCTTCGTGAGCTCCTGCTCGAGGCGGCGCGCGAGCAGGGCCTCGCGGATCTTGCGCCGGTAGGTGCGCTCGGGATCGAGCAGCAGGTTCTTCACGACCTGCTGCGTGATGGTGGAGCCGCCCTGACGCGTGCGGCGAGCGCGCATGTTCACGACGAGCGCGCGAAGGATGCCCCAGTAGTTGAGCCCCTCGTGCTCGTAGAAGCCAGCGTCCTCCGCGGCCAGCACGGCGAGCTTCACGTGCGCGGGCAGATCCTTGACGGCGACGACGGTGCGCCGCTCCGTGAAGAGCTCGGCCAGGAGCGTGCCGTCGCGGGCCAACACCCGGGTCGTCTGCGACGGGTGGTAGCTCGCGCGCATGTCCGCGACGCTCGGAAGGTCGGCCTCGTAGTGCTTGATGGCGGCGATGGCGCCGACCGCACCCACGAGCGACAGCACGAGCGTGACGAGGGCGAGCCGCTTGGTCCAGAGGAGCGCGACGGCGAGAGCTCGACGCGCTCGTGACGCCGGCGGGACCTTCACGGGCCCCTTGGGCCCAGCCTTCAGTCCAACCTCGAGCCCTTCCTTCGGCGCGTCCTTGGGCATGATCTCCTTGGGGGGAACGCTGGAGCTCGCCACGGCCTTCCGCGCCTCTTCCGCGTCAGCGAACGAACTTCATCACGATGACGGCGAGCATGGCGCCGACGACGAGGAACGCCAGCCCCACGCCCACGAGCAGCCCCATCGACGCGCGCGCCGGCACCCCCGCCGGACGCCTAGGCAGCGGCGACGACGGCGAGCTCTGCGGAATGTGCACCGCCGTCGCGGCCTTCGTGTCGCTCGGCGTCGCCTTGGGGACGGCCTGCCGCCCTTGCTCCCCCTGCGCCGGCGCGGCGGCCACGTTCGACCCCGCAGGTGCAACGAGGTGCGGCGGGAGCTCGGTCGCGCCGCGGAGCACGCACTGCATCGCTTCGGCGAAATCCGCGGCCGACGCGTAGCGATCCTCGGACTTCTTCGACAGAGCGCGGGCGATGACCGGCCAGAGCAGCGGCGGAAACGTCTTGCCCGGCGCGCGATCGGCGATGGGGATGGGCGCCGTCGTGACGTGGAGCTGGATGTACTCCATCGCCGTCTTCGCATCGAACGGGAGCTTGCCGGTCAGGACCTCGTACAGGATGACGGCGAGCGAGTAGATGTCGCTCGCCGCGTTGAGCGTCTTTCCCTGCGCCTGCTCCGGGCTCATGAACTCCGGCGTCCCGAAGACCATCCCCTCCTGGGTGAGGATGAGCGAACCCGGGCGCATCTCGCGCTCGGTCACCTTCGCGAGCCCGAAGTCGAGGACCTTGGCGGAGTCTTTGATTCCGCCCTGCGTGCAAATGAAGATGTTCTCGGGCTTCAGATCGCGGTGAATGATGCCCTGCTTGTGCGCCTCGTCGAGCGCGCCGCACGCCTGGATGAGGATGGGCAGCGCCCGCTCCACCGGCAGCGGCCCCTCGCTGCGCACGGTCTGGTTCAGGTTCTTCCCGTCCAGGTACTCCATGATGATGTAGAGCGAGCCATCCTCGAGCTCGCCGTACAGGAAGACCTTCACCGTGTTCGGGTGGGTCAGGTGGCTCATCGCCCGCGCCTCGCGGCGGAAGCGGCTGACGAGGTCCTTGCGGTTCGTGAGCTTGGGGTGGAGGACCTTCACCGCCACCATGCGGTTCATGTCCCGCTGGAGCGCCTTGTAGACGCTCCCCATCCCGCCAGAGCCGATCTTCTGGAGGACCTGGAACTGGCCGTTCAGGATGTCCCGGCCGATGAACGTGTCCTGCGGGCGCACGAGGCGTCCGTGATAACACGCTTTTGCCGGAGGTTCGACCGTGCCCGACACACCGAAGATCGTAACGAGCCCGCTCCTCTCCAAGCATGGCTTCGCGCACGCCTTTTCGCTACGGACGGAGGAGCCGGGCGCTCTCGTGCGGGCGCTCCTCGCCCCGCAACCTCTCTATCAAGCCAACCAGGTGCACGGCGCAGCGGTCGCCCGCGGCGAGGGCGACGTGGACGCCTTGCGACAGCTGCCGGCCGACGCCCTGGTCGCGCGCGCCCCATCCGCCGTCGGCGTGCGCGTCGCCGACTGCGCGCCGGTGCTTGTCGGCGCCAAGGAGACAGGCAGCGTCGCAGCCATCCACGCCGGGTGGCGCGGCGTCGTGCTCGGCGTGATCCCCGCGGCGCTCGCCGAGCTGCAGAGGGACGGCGACGCGCGCCGCCTCGTCGCCATCGGTCCGTGCATCGGGCCCTGCTGCTTCGAGGTCGGCGTCGACGTGGCGGCCCAGATCACCGCCGCGAGCCACGGCGCCGACGTCGTCGCACGACGGGCCGAAGGCAAGGCCTACGTGGATCTCCGCGCCGCCGTCCGCGCCCAGCTCACCGCGCTCGGCGTAGCGCCGGGCGACATCGACGATGTTCCCGGCTGCACCAAATGCGACGCCGCGCGTTTCTTCTCGTTCCGCCGCGACGGCGCCGACGCCGGCCGGCACCTCGCGGCCATCGCCGCGCGTTCGCCCTGATGCTACCCTCGCGCGCGATGATGCACGGAGCGCTGGAAGACATCTCGAAGGCCGTCGGCAACACCCCAATCATCCGCCTGAGCAAAGTGACGAAGGGGCTCCTCGCCGACATCTACGTCAAGTGCGAGTACCTGAATCCCGGAGGCAGCCACAAGGACCGCCTCGCGTGGAACCTCCTCCGGCGCGCCGAGGAGAACGGGCTCAAGCCCGGGGGCACGATCGTCGAGGCCACGAGCGGCAACACCGGCGCCTCGCTCGCCTTGCTCGCCGCGGTGCGCGGCTACAAGTGCGTGTTCGTCATGCCCGACAAGATGAGCCAGGAGAAGATCTCGAACCTCCGCGCGTTTGGCGCGAAGGTCGTCGTCTGCCCGACCGCCGTCGATGCCGACGATCCGCGGAGCTACTACAAGGTCTCGCGCCGCATCGCCGACGAGACGCCCAACTCCTTCTACGCGAACCAGTACCACAACCCCGCGAACCCCGAGGCCCACTACCTGTGGACCGGACCCGAGGTCTGGAAGCAGACGAAGGGCGAGCTCGACGCGTTCGTCGCCGGCATGGGCACGGGCGGCACGATCAGCGGCGCGGGCAAATACTTGAAGGAGAAGAAGCCGGGCATCCAGCTCGTCGGCGTCGACCCGGTGGGCTCGCTCTACTACGACTTCGTGAAGACCGGTCGCATCACCCGGCCGTTCTCGTACAAGGTCGAGGGTATCGGCGAGGATTTCTTCCCGTCGACGATGAACCTGAAGATCATCGACGACATCGTTCGTGTCGACGACAAGGAGTGCTTCCTCATGACCCGCGATCTCACGCGGCTCGAGGGGCTCTTCGTCGGTGGGTCGGGTGGCGCCGCGGTCGCCGGCGCGATCAAGTACGCGCGCGCGCAGAACCGGAAGATGAACATCCTGGTCTTCCTCGCCGACGCCGGACAGAAGTACGTCTCGAAGATCTTCAACGACGACTGGATGCGCGAGAACGGCTTCCTCGACGACGTGACGGGCCTCGGGACGGTGCACGACATCCTCCTGTCGAAGGGCAAGACGAAGATCGTCACCGCGACGCCGCAGTCGAAGGTGAGGGACGTGATCGCCACGCTGAAGTCGCTCGGCATCAGCCAGCTGCCGGTGCTCGACAAGGGCAAGCTGCGCGGCATCATCGGCGAGGTCGATCTGCTCCGGCACCTCGTGACCGGCCAGAAGAAGCTCGACAGCGCGATCGGCGAGCTCGTCGAAGGCGAGTACGCGACGGTGACGCCGGACACGAAGATCGAGCTGCTCCAGGGCGTGCTCGCCGACGCGAAGGTCGCCATCGCGATGGACGGCGAGGAGGTCGTGGGCATCGTGACGAAGATCGATCTCATCGACTACCTCGCGCGCAAGCCGCACGACGCCCCGCTCGCGAAGAAGCGCGGTGTCAAGAAGGCACCGACGAACGGCAAGCGCGCGCGCTCGCACGGGTGAGATGCGGCGCGCGCTCGTCATCGTGCTGATCCTGGCGGCGACAGGCTGCCCGCGAAAGGACCGCGCCCCGTCGCCGCCCCCCTCGGCCAGCGCGACGCCGACTCCGACTCCGACGCCGACCCCGACGCCGACCCCGACCCCGACCCCGACGCCGACGCCGACGCCGACGCCGACTCCGACTCCGACTCCGACGCCGACGCCGACTCCGACCCCGACCCCGACGCCGACCCCGCCTCCCCTCCCCTCCGTTCGCGTCGAGAACATCGGCATGCACGTCGGTGGCGGGCCGTACGACGAGGCGACGAAAGAGCCGATCAAGAAATCCGTCGCCCCGCATTTCGACGCGATGAAGCGCTGCTATGCGCTCGTCTCCCCGAAGGTCGCAGGAGATTTCGGGATCGATCTCCTCCTCGAGGCCACGGGTGGCAAGACCAAAACGAGCCATCCACGGACGCGCCTCAAGGGGGACGGCTTCGTCGAGTGCATGAACCAGGCGTTCCTGCAGATCGAGTTTCTGCCGCTGAAGACCGGGACGACGACGGTCAGCTACTCCCTGCGCTTCACGCCGCTCTGAGAGGGTGTCCACAAATGGACGACGCGGCGGTCTCGCCGCTTTCGTCCCGCTGCCGCTCCGTGATCGTCAGGTCGTGCCGAGACGTTCGACGTCGATCTCCGGACAGCCTCTGAATCGGTCGCTGCGCCGAGATGGGACCGTGGACCTCGGCCTCCGCCGAGCGCACGGGGCACGAAGGCGGGTCGCCCGCTCGCGCACGCGCCTGAGCGCGCGCCGGCGCGTGGATTGCCAGGCATGCGTCGCGTGGCACGAACGCTGCTGAGGCCCCCGGTATGACCCCTCGCGCGGTATTCGTCTCCCTCCTCCTCTTGCCGGTTGCCGCAGCCGCCTGCTCACCGGTGGTCACGCTGGCCCCGCCCGCCGCGCCGCCGCCCTCGCTTCCCGCGGTCGGGGCGCCGCCGGTGGGCGCCGACTCGGGGCTTGCGCGGGTGCTCGTCTCGACCGACGTCCCGGCAAGCGTCTCGCGGATCGTCCACGTTTACAGAGGGCCGTCGCGCGAGCTGCTCTGCGAGCGGACCCCCTGCGCGCTGACCATGCCCTACGGCGACTACGAGCTCGAGCTCTCCGCATCCGCGGACCCGGATCGCACCAGCACGGTGATCGCACACGTCAACGCGAGCACCGTCGCCGTGAACCACATCCTCGGCGTACGGCACGCCTCGCCCGGGCGCGCGCCCGGCGCGGTCCTGCTCGGGCTCGGGGTGCTGACGGTCCTCGTAGGCGTCGCCGTCGCCGGGGCTGGCGCGAAGGCGGGTGGCAGCTCCGGAGAGAGAACGGCGGGCGGAGAAGTCGCGCTGGCTGGCCTAGGCGTGATCGCGCTCGGGGGCCTCGTCTTGGCCGCAAGCCCGACTACGGAGCAGCAGGGAGCGACGACCGAGTGGAGCCCGCCCGCAGCGAAGCCCGTGGGGGGCTCGCTGGGGTTCAAGTTCTGACGCCTCGTTGTGCATCCACTACGGCTTCGGCTTGACGAGCCTGACGCTGTAGACGCCCTTTCCCGTCGCGACGGTCTCGCCTTCGGCGTCGGGATGGAAGAGGCGGACATCGGCGACGCCCACGCGGTTGCCGTGACGCACGACGGTGGCTTCGGCGACCAGCGTCTCGAGGCGCGCGGGCCGGAGGTAGTCGATGCGAAGATCGATCGTGGAGATGCGGCTGCGCTCGTCGTCGACGCCGCTCCATACGGCCATGCCGCCGGCGGTGTCGGCGAGGGTGCTGATGACGCCGCCGTGGAGCGCCGGGCGCATCGGATCCCCGATCAGCTCCGGACGAAACGGGATCTCGAGGCGGGCGAAACCCGCCTTGATGCTGCCGACACGCATGCCGAGGAACTTGTTGAACGGGATGAACTCCTCGACGAGCTGAGTGAGCATCGCTTCGTCGAAGATCAACGGCCGGTCCAATGCGGGTCCGTCACATGCCCGTCGACAGGTATTGCGCCGCGACCCACTGCTGCTGGCCGTCGGGGAAGACGACGAGGCACTGGCCGTTCGCCGACTGCGAGACGGTGGCGGGGTAACGGTTGCCATCCGCCCACTGCACGTAGACGCGCGCGCCCGGCCCGAAGGCCGTCGCGGCGGGTGGACCGTACGCAGCTTGCGGGGCTGACGGTGCCGCGAAGGGGGACGCGGGCGCCGCGGGCGCTTGCGGCGCAGCGCCACCGGCGGGCATTCCGTAGGGCGTCTGCGCGGGCGCGCCGTACGGAGGCTGCGCCGCCGCGGGCGGCCCGTACGGATTCGGCGCGGGGGCGGAAACGCCGTATTGTGGTTGCGCCGGCGCCCCGAACGGCTGCGCGGCGGGCGCGGCATATGGATTCGCGGCGGGCGCGCCGCCGTACGGTTGCGCCGGCGGCGCCGGTGCGGCCGCGCCGTACGCCGGGGGCT
Organism: Myxococcales bacterium; assembly: GCA_025359105.1. Classification (GTDB taxonomy): domain Bacteria; phylum Myxococcota_A; class Polyangia; order Polyangiales; family Polyangiaceae; genus JANYHK01. Next base: position 16,233 of record JANYHK010000127.1, read on the forward strand.
GCCCTGGTGCAGCTCCGTACGGGGACTGTTGTTGCGGGGGTGCGTAACCCGGTTGCGCGCCATAGCCCGGCTGCGGCCCATAGCCCGGCTGCGGCTGCGGCTGCGGAGGAGCGGCGGCCTGGTTGACGGCGTTGTCGATCGCGTTGCCAACGGCGCCGACGGCACCGACCGCCCAGCTCGCGGCTTGACCGGCGGCGTTTGAGACCGCCTGCATGTCGTTGTTGTAGTTCTGCTGCTGCTGCTGCGCGTACGGGTTCGGTGCACCCGCGTACGGATTCGGTGCGCCCGCGTACGGATTCGGTGCGCCGGTGTACGGGTTCGGTGCGCCCGCGTACGGATTCGGTGCGCCCGCGTACGGGCTCGGTGCGCCCGCGTACGGGCTCGGTGCGCCCGGCGGCGGCGCGCCGTACTGCGGCGGGCCCATCGGCGGCGGAGGCGGCGCTTGCGGCGCAGCCTGTGGAGGCGGAGCGCCGTAGGGCTGCGGCGGTCCCTGCGGTTGCTGCGGTTGCTGCGGCATCGGAGGCGGAGCGCCGTACGCCGGCGCGGGAATGGGCGCCGGCGCGCCCGGTGCCGGCTGAAGGCCGCCTTGCGCGGTCGACATCACACCGGCCGGGATGGGTCCACCGGGAGGCGGCGCGACCTGCGGCATCATCCCGCTCGACGCCATCGGCGACTGCGGGTGCCCGAAGCCCGCACCGGCGGGAGGCCCCGCGATCGGCTGCATGGGTTGGGGCGCCGCCCCCAGCGACTGCATCGGGGCCGGCGGCGGGCCGTAGGCGCTGCTCGTCGCGCTGGGTCCGGCGGTCTCGGTGCGTCCGAGCGGATCGGCCGGCTTCATGAGCGCGACGTCAGGGGAGATCTCGATCGGCGGACTGGCCGTCGCGAGCGGCGCGGCCGCGGGCGCCGGCGCGGGCATGTCCGCAGGCGCCCCACACGCCGCACAGAATTTACGCGACCCGATCAGCTCGGCGCCGCACTTCGAGCAATTCGCCATGACGCTCGATCTTCGCAGGTTTGTCCGCGCGGGGGAAGGTGTGAGGACGCCGTCACGGGTGACCATGCGGCCGGCGAGAGGAAGTCAGCCTCGGCGCGCGGGGGCGTGGAACAGCTGAATTTCCGCCTCGAAGGCGCCCATCGTGAGCGCGTGCGCGCGGTCGAGGACGAGGCCGCACGACTTGGCGCGCGCCCGCGTGAGCGCCCCGCGCGGCGACACCCAGACGAACCTCCCACCTGGCCTGAGGACCTCGGCCGCGTGCATGACGAACCGCTCGAGGAACGGCACGAGCTCCCCCTGCTTCTGCACGCGCCGCCCCATCGGGGGGTTCGTGAGGATCAAGCTCACGGCGCGCGGCACCAGCGCGAGGGCGTCGGCGAGCTCGAGACGCGCCTTCACGCGCGCCTTGGAGAGGTTCTGACGCGCGGCCTCGATGGCGCGGTCGTCGAGATCCGAGCCGATGAGCTCGGCGTAGGGACCGAGACGCGCGCGCTCGATGAGCTCGAGGCCGGAGCCGACGAACGGATCCCACACCACGTCGCCCTGCTTCACGCCGCCGAGGCGCGCGAGCGCGGCCGCTATCGTCGGGTGCGAGGCCGCAGGGACCTCGGCGACGCGGTACGAGAAGCGCATGTCTTCGAGCGCGCGCGGCACGAGCACGACGCGCACCCGCGAAGACGTCGCGTCTCCTTCGACCCGCACGACCGCCTCCCACGTGCTCTCGCGCGGATCGTTCAGGAGCTCGGGCGCGCGGGACGACACGATGTCGGCGATCTGCCAGACCAGCGCGCGCTTGTGGGAGCCGTCGTCCCACGCCAGGCGAAAGCGCGGGCGACCGCGCGTGAACGTCGAGAAGATCGCGCGCGCCGCCGGAGACGTGAGCGCACGCGCGACGGCCTCGGCGACGCCGACCTCCGCAGGCTCCTCGGCGAGCGGGAACCCCATGTGCGTCGCGAGGCGCGCCGAGTGGACGCGCGCGAGGGCGCCCTCGAGCACGGCGCTCACCTCACCGGGCCGCGCGACGCGCGCGCGCCACGACGCCCCCAGCTCCTCGGCGAGAAACAGCTGGAGCCCCGGCCGGCAAAAGAACACCACGTCGATCGGCTCCTTCGCGGCGCCGGCGGCGTCGATCGCGCCCGACTCCAGGCGGCCGGCGTCCCGAGCGAGCATCTGCGTCGCGCGCGCGACCTTCTTCACGAGCTCCGGATCGTCCGCCGCAGGCCCTGCGCTCGGCGCGCGCGCACGCAGCGCTTCGAGCGCGCGCGGCGAGCCCATCTTTCCGAGCGACGAGGCGATCGTCTTCAGCACCGGCGCGCTCGTCTCCGACTCCCACGCGCGGAGGAGCGTGTCCTCCGCCCCCTGGGAGCGCACGCGCCCGAGCTCGCCGAGAGCGTTGCGCCGCGTCTTCGGATCGGCGTCTTCGGCCGCGAGCAGAAGGAAAGGTGCGACTTCGGGCGCGGAGAGGCGGCCGATCACGCGCACGAGCCTGGCGCGCACGCGCGGGGCCGCGTTTCCCGCGAGCCCGATGGCCCGAGGAGCGAGCGCCGGGCCTATCCGAACGAGCGCGCGCGACGCCAGCTCGGCCGTGTCGTCGTCCTCCCCGAGCATCTCGACGAGGGCCTCCGTATCGCGAATGCTTGGCGTAAACCCCGGATCCGCTAGCCTTTTACGAAGATCGACCCGAGGCGCCATCGCCGCACCGTAACCGGCCTGACCCCTCGCGCGTACTCCTATCGACCCATGCGACGTCCCGACGACTCCCCCAAGCGCCTCGAAGACTTTCTCGTGCCCTCGATGGGACGCCGCACGTTTCTGCGTCGCGTCGCCGGCGCGAGCGCGGTCATGCTCGCGCTCGGCGGCGGCACGTACGTCTTCGCCAGCGAGGAAGACGAGCGCCGCGCCCGCGACACCAAGCGCCCCGACGGGCGCCCACGCCTGCCGCCGAGCCAGTACCTGCTGAAGCGCCTGCGCCCGATGGGCGGCGAGGAGGGCGATCCGAGCCCCGGCGGGTTCCGGCTCAAGGTGTACGGCGAGGTGGAGCAGCCGTTCGAGATCGATTTCGCCGAGCTCCTCAAGATGCCGCAGACCGAGCAGACGTGCGACGTCCACTGCGTCACCAAGTGGACGATGCTCGACGCGAAATGGACGGGCGTGAAGGTGGCCGACCTCGCCGCGCGCGCGAAGCCGAAGCCCGGCGCGCGCCACGTCGTCTTCGAGGCGGCGCACGGCTACACGTCGAACGTGCCCATCAAGGAGGCGCTCGCCCCGAACGTGCTCGTGGCGCACAAGCACGAGGGCAACCCGCTCGCGCGGCCGCACGGGGCGCCGGTTCGCGCGCTGGTGCCGGATCTGTACTTCTGGAAGAGCGCCAAATGGCTCCGCGCGATCCGCTTTGTGTCGCGCGACGAGCCCGGCTACTGGGAGACGCGCGGCTACCACAACCACGCCGACCCGTGGGCCGAGGAGCGGTACGGTTGAAGCCGCCGAAGGAGCCGCGCAAGGCCGCCTTCGCCTGGCGCGCCTGGCTGCGCGCGATCCACAGAGACATGGGGTACGTGGCCGTCGGCCTGACGGTCATCTACGCGCTGAGCGGCCTCGCGGTGAACCACATCGCCGACTGGGACCCGAACTTCGACGCCTACGAGGCGACCCACGAGCTCGGTCCCTTGACCGGCGACGCCGAGGCGATCGCCGCGAACGTGCGCGCCAGGCTCGGCATCACGCAGACGCCGCGCGAGGTGTACTCGGCCTCGCCCGACGAGATCGCGATCGAGTTCGACCAGCGCTCGCTCCACGTGAACCCGCTCACCGGTCACGTCATCGACGAGGGAAAGAAGCCGCGCTTCTTGCTGCGCGTCGCCAACTGGCTGCACCTGAACCGCGGCAAGAAGGCGTGGCGCTACTTCGCCGATGCCTACGCGGTGGCGCTGCTCCTCTTGTCGGCGTCGGGCATGTTCATGATCAAGGGCCCGAAGGGCCTGCTCGGGCGCGGCGCGGTGCTCGTCGCGGCGGGCGCGGCGATTCCGATTCTGTACGTGACGCTCTCCGGCGGCCCGTAGCGCGTACGCTTTGCGGCGGCCGTCGCGGTCAGAGCGACGGGGCGCCGCAGAAGAACCCGACAAGTGAGCGGAGACGCACGTCGTCGGACTGATCGAAGGCGCAGACGTCGAAGGGCGTGCCCGTGCGGTCAAGACCAAGCGTAGCAATGCATACAGCAGCCGCCTCGACCTGCGGTGCGCAGTCGTACCTCGTGACGAACGCGATGCAGGCGTCTCGGTCGCTCGCGTGACTGCAGGCGGTGAGGCACCGAATTCGCTCGAGGAGCTTCGCTCCGCACCCAGTGTCGCTCGTATCGCCGTCGATCGCGGCCACGCAGCCCACGTCATTGTATAGGGTCACATCGAAGATCTGTACGACCGGTCCCCAGGTAGCAGCTGGCGACTGTGTCACGATGCAGCTGTTGCACGAGGCCGTAAGCGACTGCCGAAAGGCGGCGCAGGTCTTCGTCGATCCGTTGGCGCCGCACGCTACGACGAACCCATCGAGCTGCGCGTTGGTGCACCGCCCTCGATGCGGCACGGCCGGCGGCACCCAGTGACCGATGGAAACCGGATAGCCCGGGAGATTGGCGGGAGCCATCCCATCGACACACGCTTCGTTCTGAGGTCCTTTCTCACAAAGCTTCTTCTCGTCTTCGCAGTCGCCGGACGGCGACGACGACGGCTGGCGGCAGACTTCGGTGCAGTTCCGAACACACTGCACGAGGAGGCGGGCGTCGAAGCGGCGGCACCCGGAGATGCATGCACTGCACGAGCCGGGCATGTTGGCGATGTTGCCCATGCACGCGTCGAAGTTGACGTCACATTCGGTCCGCTCGCAGCCCGCCGGTCGTGCGTTCGGCGACGGGGCGCGTCCGGACGGGCCGGCGCCGTTGGGGCTGCTGGAACAGCCGGCGAGCGCGACGAGGACGATGGCGGTGAATGCGGTCACGGTAGCGAAGGAGCGGGTCAGCATGCGCCCCCATCGGCACGGCGCGTCGCAAGTTGCCTGCTTTCTGTATTTCGCCGAAATGCCGCGGGATCCCGTTATCGTCTCCGCCATGAAGGCGCTCACGTTCTCGCGCTTCGGCAGCCCCGACGTGCTCGAGGTTCGCGACGTCCCCGAGCCGATCGCCCCGCTCGAACACGCGCTCGTGCGCCTGAAGGCGATCGGGATGAATTTTGCCGACGTGTACCGCCGGCGCGGCAATTACCACCTCGAGGGGGCGCCGCCGTGGATCCTCGGCTACGAGGGGGCCGGCGTCGTCGCGGAGGCGGCCGGGTCGTTCGCGGCGGGTGCCCGCGTCGGGTTCGCCGACGTGCCGCACGCGAACGCGGAGCTCGTGAGCGCCCCCGTGGAGAAGCTCGTGCCGCTACCCGACGACGTCACGTTCGAGACCGCCGCGGCGCTGCTCCTCCAGGGGCTGACGGCCCACTACCTGGTGCACGACAGCTACGCGCTGCGCCGCGGCGACGAGGTGCTCGTGCACGCCGCGGCCGGCGGGGTCGGGCTCCTGCTCGTGCAGATCGCGACGATCCTCGGCGCGCGCGTGACGGGCATCGTCTCCTCGGACGCGAAGCGCGCCGCCGTCGCGAGCGCGGGCGCGCACGCGGTGCATCTCTACACGGAAGGCTGGGCGGCCGAGACGCGCGCAGGGACGCCGGGCGGGCGCGGCTTCGACGTCGTGTACGACAGCGTCGGCTCGACGCTGGATCTCAGCCTTCGCGCCGCGCGCACCGGCGGGCACGTCGTCTTCTACGGGATGGCGGGAGGCGATCCGGCGCTCGTCGATCCGCGGCGCCTGATGGACGAGAGCAAGACGCTCACCGGCGGGGACCTGTGGAACGTGCTCACGACGCACGAGGAGCGCGTGCGTCGCGCCGGTGAGCTCTTCACCTGGGTCCGCAGCGGCGCGCTCGCCGTGCACCTCGGCGGAACGTTCGCGCTGGCCGACGGACGACGCGCGCACGAAGCGCTCGAGGGCCGCGCGACGACTGGTAAGCTCCTCTTGATCCCGTGACGACGGGTCTCAAGTCCCCGCGTCGCCGAAGATCATGAGCGCGAGGTCGACGCAGTCGCGGCAGATCGTCGTGCCCTTCTGCTGAGAGGTCTCGCCGGCGATCTGGTCGCAGAAGTCGCAGCTGGCCTCGGCGGCGGTCGTCGCGATCCCCGACGCGCACGCGGCGCAGATCGCGGCGACCTCGCCCCGCGTTGCGCTCGTCCCCGAGACGAGGCGCCGGTCCGTTGCGCTGCGTTCGCAGAAGCTGCACCGCGCGCCCGCCCGCGGCACCGGGATGCTCGCGCGGCTCTTCGGGATCTCGAACTGACCGGAGTCGTCGGCGCCCGAGGGTAGCGTCTCGCGCCCGTCGAAGGCCTCTTCGGGCGCGTCCATCCCGAGGAGCTCGTGGACGAGAAGCCAGCCGTTGCCGAACGCGCAGAAGCCGTCGCCGACGAGGACGGTCTCGATCCCGGCGTGACGCTCGACGACGCGACGCAGCGACAGGCGCGCCCGCGCGGCGTCCTTCAGCTTGTCGGGCGGCAGCAGCATCAGCGAGCCGGCGCGGTGCGCCCGGACCAGATCGCCGAAGATCATCGTCGCGCGGTCGAGGCACAGCGCGAGCTCCCCGTGCGTTTTGCTCCCCTCGAGCTCGTAAACGAGGAGGCCGGGGACCAGCTCCTCCCCGTCGGCGAGCCATCGGTCGCACGCCAGCGGAAACGCGTCCTTCTCGCCGCGCGGACCGGCGATGTGGGCTCCCAGCTCCTTCGCGAGCTTCGCCGCGTCGCGGACGTGGTCGGAGTTGGTCACGACGATCCACGCCGCGCCGCCGAGGCCCGTGAGGTGCGCGCGATCGTGAGGCGTCATGGGGAGCGGGTCGACCAGCACGTTGCCTTCGGGCCTCACCCACGCGACGGCGTTGAAGTCGATGTCGCGCGCCTCGTCGAACACCGACCACCCGTACAGATCCGCGCGGTGAAGCCGTTTCATCGGTCGCCTAGTCGACCGCGACTCGCCTGCGAGCGCAAGCGGTGTCTCACCCGTGGCGAACGATGTCGTGGAGGATCGCGTCACTCTCCTTCTTCGCCCACGCCGCGAATTCGGCCATGAAGGCCTTCACCTCGCGGAAGCGGTTCACGATGCTGGCCTTGTCGCCCATCGCGATCGCGCGCGCGAAGTGCGCCGCCTCCTGCTCGAACTTGTGGCTGATCGCGGCGCCCTCGGGGTTGGCCGTGAGGATGTCGGCGTAGAGCTCGGCGCCTTGCGAGAACATGCGGCCGACCATCGCGAGCTCGGTGCGGTAGATCGGGCTCGCGAACTGCAGCGAGCGCGGGAGATCGGCCCGCTGGCGCTCGAGGACGGAGCCGAGGACCATCGTCTTCTCGTGGACGAGCACCTGGATGAGCGCCATCTGCGCGTCGTGCTCCTCGGCGGTGGCCTCGATGATCTCGGCGCCGAACGCCTCGAACAGATCGCGTACGCGCGCCGCGCCAGCAGCGCCGCGACCGGCGCAGAGGACGACCTTCTGGCGGTCCATGTCGTCCCCGCTCGGACCGAACATCGGGTGCGTGCCGACGACGTCGACCTCCGGTCGCGTCGCGCGCAGCATCGCCTCGAGCGGCGCGCGCTTCACGCTCGTCACGTCGCAGAGGCACGCGCCGCTCTTCACGTGCGGCCCCACCTCTTCGATCACGTCAACCGTCGCCGCGATCGGCACGGCGATGATCACGAGGTCGTGCCGCGACGCCACCTCCGCGTTCGGCGCGCCGACGCCGAGCCCCGTCGTCTCGACGGCGTAGCCGGCACCGGAGAGCAGCCGGGCCAGGAACGCGCCCATGCCGGCGGTCCCGCCGAGGATGCCCACGGAGAAGCGCTCGCGCTGCTCGAAGAGCTTCTCACGCTGTGCGGCGCGCGACGCGGCGAAGAGGGTGCCGAAGACGTCGCGAAGGACGTCGGCGGGGACCCCTTCCATCGCCGCGCGCCCGTGCAGGTCGTCCATGTGCGCGCCCTCGCGCTCGCGATCGAACGACGGCAGCCCCGCCTGCGCCTTGAAGGCGGCGACGCGGCGAATGAGGCGCATGCGCTCGCCGAGGTGGTGGACGATCTGCTCGTCGCAATGGGTGAGCGCGTTGCGGAGGCCTCGGAGATCGTCGCTCATCGGCGGGATACTAAGCCGAGCGGGGCGGAATCGAAATGGGAGTCGGAATCGGAATCGGAATCGGAATCGGAGTCGGAATCGGAATCGGAATCGGAATCGGAATCGGAATCGGAATCGGAATCGGTGTCGGTGTCGGAATCGGAATCGGCGACGGGGAGCCGCCGATTCCGGTCCGGCGGACGGCTCAGTGGGTGTCGGCGAACGCGCAGCCGCGGTCGGTCTCGCGGATCGCGGCCTCGGTGGCCTCGATCGCCTTCGCGCGCCAGCCACCCTTGTTGTGTTCGGCCTTCTCGAGCGACGCGCGCGCCGCCTTCAGCGACGAGACCGCGGCGGCCATGTTCGGCTGATCATGACAGACGCCGGCAGCAGACGCGGTCTGAACGCCGATCGAGACGACGAGGCCACCGAGCGACACAAGGGCGATGGGCTTCCACAGGTTCATGAGGTCTCCTTTACGAGGACAGTGAGGTCCGAATCGGACCGCATGTCCGACGTCCCCCGACCGGTGGAGATTCACCCGCGCGCGCGATCGCTGCAAGCGTCGATAAGCTTTGATTTATGGTGTGGACGCGCGCGCGTCCGGGCACGCGCCCTCAGCGGGGCACGCGTTCCCGGTGCTCGGTTCGATCACACCACGCCTGCAGTTCGCTCGGTGCGTTCTCGAGAAGAGCGACAGCGAAACCGACGTCGCGCGCTATCATCGTGCGAGGGAGGTCGGTCCATGTCTCGAGTCCGTGCACTCTTCGGCGCGTCGGTCGCAGTAGGGATCCTGGCTGCGTGCAGCGGCGGCGATCCGGCGAGCCCCACGGCGACCGCGTCCGACGCAGGTGGCACCGACGCGACAGTGGACGGCAGCAGCTCGGGCAGCGTCGACAGCGCGCCGCCCGACGTCGCGGCGCCGGACACCGGCCCGGGCACCGGCCCCATCGCGTGCGGCAAGGTCCCCACGTGCGATTCGAAGACGCAGGACTGCTGCCTGGAGGCGCCGCTCGCCTGTGCGCCGAAGGGCACGTGCCCCGGCGGCTCGCTCTCGTGCTCGGACACGGCGAGCTGCGCGGCGGGCAGCGTGTGCTGCGCCACGGTCGTTCGCGCCGACGGGGGCGCGGGTGATGCGGGTGATGCGGGTGACGGCGGAGGAGGAGGAGGAGCCACGGTCAACGCCGCGTGCGAAGCGGCGTGCACGAAGGCTCAACTGCAGCTCTGCGCCACCACCGCCGACTGCACGGTGGCCGGCGAGGAGTGCAGGCGCGGCCCCGGCGGCCTCTTCGGGTGCCGCAAGGCCCTCGACGGAGGCGCGGATGGAGGCTCGACCGACGCCAGCGACGGCGGCTGACTCCGAGCGCGAGGCGGAGGTCGGGCGGTGCTCGCGCGCGCCGCGACAATAGTCGGAAGGACGACAGCCCCGCCGGTATAGTCCGCCTCGGTGGCACTCTGCCCGGGCGACAGAATCGATCGCTACCGCATCGTCGAGCTCCTCGGCGTGGGCGGGATGGGCGAGGTGTACCACGCGTTCGACGCCCGCCTTCAGCGTGACATCGCGCTGAAGCTGATGCGAGCGCCGGAGGACGCCGACGCCGAGGCGGCCTCGCGCGGCACCGCGCGCATGCTCCGCGAGGCGCGCGCAGCGGCGCAGCTCGAGCACCCGAACGTGGTGCACGTCTACGACGTGGGGCAGGTCGAGGAGCCGGCGGAGCTCCGCGGGACGCCGTGGCTCGCCATGGAGCTCATCAAGGGGCGGTCCCTCCGCGCAGTATTGCGCGAGCCAGCTGCGCCGATGCGAGACCGCGTGCGCTGGCTCACGGAGGTCGCGCGCGCGCTCGCCGCTGCGCACGCGCTCAGGCTCGTCCACCGCGACGTGAAGCCCGAGAACGTGATGCTCCGCGACGACGGCGTCATCAAGGTGCTCGACTTCGGCATCGCGAAGCGGGAGGCCACCGCGGCCAGCGCGGACGCCAGCACCGAGGCGGCGGCCGCAGTGGCCACCGCGACACAAACCGCGGAGGGCCTCGCCGTCGGGACGCCGTATTACATGGCGCCCGAGCAGATGCGCGGCGAGGCGATCGACGGGCGGGCGGATCAGTTCGCGTGGGGCGTGATGGCGTTCGAGGTGCTGACCGGCGCCGGCCCGTGGCGGCGCGACACCGACGGGCTCGGGCTGGTGAGCGAGGTCCTGTCGCGGCCCGTCTCGGTGAAGACGGACGGCGTGGCGATTCCGGCCCATGTCGCGGCGACGGTCGAGCGTGCGCTGGCGAAAGACCGGGAGCAGCGCTTCCCGACGATGGAGGCGCTGATCACGGCGCTCGGCGCCGACGACGCAAAGGTGATCCTGGAGCACGCGCCGACGGTAGCCACGCCGGTCGCGATCTCCGCGGCGCCGGCGCCCGTCGCTCCGCCCGCGACCACGCCCGCGGGGCCGGCCCCCACCGCGCCCGTCGCGCCGCCTCGGCCAGCGAACGCGGCGCGGGTCCTCGCAGCCCTGCTCGCGATCGGCGCGCTCGCGGTCGCCGCGCTCGTGCTCCGCGGACGCGCGAAGCCCGTGACCGCGCCCGCGGACGCCGCGGCGCTCGCCACGCGCGAATGCACGACGAACGCGATGTGCGTGCGCGCACACGGGGGCGCGGCGTATCGGTGCAGGCCGAGCGACGGCGCGTGCGTCTCGTTCGCTTCGCAGGACTGCGTGGTGCACGCGGAGCCCGCAGATCTGGATAGCGAGGAGACGATCTGGATCGGAGCGCTCTTCAGCGACCCCTTCGACGCCTCCGCCGTCGAGCTCGCTCGCCGCGACTTCGCCGCGCTCCCCGCCCAGCTCCCGCGCGCGCGCGGTGCGGGGAGCAGGCGGCCGCTCGCCGTCGTCACGTGCGACGACACGAAGGACGCTGCGCGCGCCGCCAAGCACCTCGTCGAGGACGTCGGGGTGCCCGCGGTGATCGGATTCTCGTCGAGCCAGGAGGCGATCGACCTCCTCTCGTCTGTGCTCGTGCCCAACGGCGTCCTGACGATCGTGTCGCTCAACTCGGCGGCGTCCATCACGCAGATCCGCTCGCCGGAGGGCAAGCCACGCCTGGTCTGGCGGACGACGAACAACACCTCGCAGGCGGTCAGCGCGCTCGCTGCGCTCTTCGCGGACGTGATCGAGCCGCGGCTCCACGCCGAACGCGCGCGACCGCTCAAGGTGGCGCTGCTGCGACCGCCGAACGCCGCGGGGTTGAGCGTTTCCGACGCCTTCGTCTCCACGTTCCGGTTCAACGGGGGGAGCGTGGCGGAGAACCAGGCGAGGTTTGGGGAGTTCGTCCCCGGGTCCCCGGGGATTTTCGCCGACCCGAGCAGGTCAAAGGAGGCGGAGGAGGTGGCGCGCGAGGCCCTTCGGCGGCTGGAGGCGCTGCGCCCCGACGTGATCGTCTACTTCGGCGAGGAGCTGCAAGCTCCCATCCTGAGTCCCCTCGAGCTCCGTTGGCCGAGAGGGGCGCCTCGGCCCATCTACCTCTCCGGCCTTCCCCTCGCACGACTGAAGGATTTCGGCCAAGAGCACGGAATCTTGAGTCGCGTTTACGGGGTGACGACGCCGGCGAACTCCGCGGTCAACGCCAAGTTCACTCTCCACTACAACGCGGCGTTTGCAGAGAAGATCACGCCTACCTGGTCCCCGAACACCACGTACGACGCGTTCTACCTCATCGGCCTGGCGGCTTGCGCGCTCGGGGACGCGCCGGTGAGCGGCGAGGCGCTAGGGGGAGCGCTGCCGAAGCTGACCGGCCCCGGACCGAAGATCGAGGTGGGCCCGGCCAAGCTCCTCGAAGCCCTGGGCGTCCTCGGCAGCGGCGCCGCGATCGATCTCCAGGGTGCCGGCAGTGATCTCGATCTCGACCCGCGGACGGGCGAGTCGCCAACCGACCATGTGGTGCTGTGCGTCGGCGCCGATCGCGACGGTAGCCCGAGCGCCGTCGAATCGGGTCTGGTGTGGGACGCGCACACGGACAAGCTTCGCGGCGCGATGAAGTGTCACTGACGGCGTGCCCTGCGAACCCCTCGCGCTGCGCAATTCGCGCAACGTTCCTCCTGGGCAGATTGTTCAGCGAAGGTTGCGCAACTCGGGCGGCGGTCCGATTGCTTCGGGGAATTTGGCATCGCACGCCCGACGGAGCCCACGGCATCGTCGTTGCAGTACCCCTCATTCATGAAGAGCCCGATTGCGCTACTTGCCCTCGTTGCCGCCGCAGCCTCGGTTGTCGCGTGCGGCTCGGCGCCGGATCCCCAGGAGGCGGCCGCGGAGTCGACGCAAACGGTGACCGCGAGCTGCGGCGAGTGTGAGCGGGCCTTCTACAGCCGCGCCGACAGGGTCTGGGACTGCGCGCCGAAGCCCGCCGGGACCGCGTGCTCGGTCGGGATCTGCGACGGCGTCGGGTCGTGCAACGCGCCCGCGGCTCCCCCGTCGTACTGGACCTGGTCCGTGACGGACCTCGGCATCAACCAGCTCTACATCGATTCGTACCAGCTCCTACGTGGCGTGGACGGCGACAACCTCCTGAACATCCCGCTCACCAGCTTCTGGAGTCCCCGGCAGGCTCAATATTCGACGAGCCAGCCGAGCATCGTCGCCTTCCTCTGGAAGCTCGAGGGCGCGAACCCGTACCCCGGCTCGCGCCTCCGCTACTTTCTCCTCGACCAGGTGGCCACGGGCCAGACGTTCTTCGCGGTCGACCTCACCAACTTCTCGAACGCCGGCACGCTGGGCGCCGCCTATGCGGTGATCGACCAGTACGCGAGCAACGCCGTCGTCTTGCCGGGGGCTTTCCACGTTTCCCAGATTCACGAGAGGTGTGACACGCAAGTCTGCACGCCGATGACCGCTGCCCCGGGCTTGATCGCCGTCTTTGATCCGCGCTGCTCCAACGGCGGCTGCATGTGAGCCTGCCGGACGCAGCCCGTTTCGCGAGACGCCCGTCGCGTCTCCCTCGAACCAACGCCGCTCAGACCGCCAGATCGCTGGGCCGCTCGTCGGGGTGCACGAGCAGCGTCCTCACCGCCCACAGCTCCTCGAACACGCGGTAACGCGCGGTGTTCTCGAGGTACGCCGCACCGGTCGACCCGCCCGTCCCGATCTTCTTCCCGATGAAGCGCTCCACCGTGCGCGCGTGGTGGTTGCGCCACAGGATGAAGCTCTCCTCGAACTGAATCAGGTCCTCGCAGAACTGGTAGGCCGCGGCGAACTTCTCCGGCCACGTGTACACCGCGAGGGCGACCTGGAAGCCGTGCTGCCCGATCTGCGCCTTCAGCGTCGTCTCGCGCGTGTCGCGCTCGCGGGTGTAGCCGTCCCGCTCGAGCTCGTCTCCGGTGAACATCTTCTCGAGCCGCTTCTCGCGCTCCATACCGTGCTCGAGGGCGCGCGCCACCACCCAGTCGCGATCGGCGCTGCGAAGCGGAATCTCGGCGAGGTAGGGCAAGAGCAGCTCACGCAGGCTGCCGCTCTTCTGGATCTCGTCGAGCTGGTCGATCATCTCCTTCGGGAAGCCGGCGAACTCGCGGTAGTCCTTGCCGCCGTAGGAGATGCGCTTGTCGTTGGTGAGGCCGCACAGGGTCTCGATCAGGCGGAGCTGCAGCGACTGGAAGCCGCTCGCCGGCGTGAGCGCGTTGCGGAAGCCCAAGAAATCGATCGGGCGCATCGTCTCGATCACGTGGATCTGCTGCACCATGATCGACCACACCCGGTTCGCGCGCTCCATGTAGTGGTGCGCGCGGATCATGGCGATCTCGGACACGTCGCGCTCCTTCATGAGACCCTGCACGTGAATCATCTCGTGCAGCGTCAGCTTGAACCAGAGCTCGTAGACCTGGTGGACGATGATGAACTGCATCTCGTCGTGGTGCGTCGTCACCGGGCGTTGCGCGCCGAGGAGCTGAGGGACGGCGAGGTAGTCCCAGTAGTTGCGCCGGGGCGCCGTGCTCAGCGCCGGCGCGCTGTCCTGCGGCGTGGGGACCTTGACTTTGGCGTCGCTCATCGCCGCAGAATGTACCTTGCGCCGCGGCGCAACGAAGGGAAAATGAGCCCGTGTTCGAGCTCGATCAGCGCTTGTTCTTCACGTTGTATGGCGGACCTGACCGCGGCGCCGCTGCGTTCCTGATGATCGCGCTCACCCTCCTCGGCAGCGGGTGGAGCATGGTCGGGCTCGTGCCGCTCCTCGCGATCTCGCGGACGCGACGCTTCGCGGGCACCCTCGTCCTCACCCTCCTCCTGACCGCGGCGCTCGTCTTCGGCCTGAAGCAGGCCGTCGCGCGGGTGCGCCCGGTCCATGCGCTCGCGGGGGTGCAAGGCCTCTTCGGCACGCCCACCGACTTCTCCTTCCCGAGCGGGCACGCCGCCGGCAGCTTCGCCTTCGCAGCGTTCGTCGCCACGGTCCTCCTCGCGGCGCCTCGGCGGCGCGCGGCGGGTATCGTCGCCGGCGGGCTCTTCGTGCTTGCGGCAGGCGTCGCGCTGTCGCGCGTCTACCTCGGTGTGCACTTCCCGGGCGATGTCGCGGCGGGGGCGCTCGTCGGCCTCGCGGTCGGGGCGGTCGGCGGGCGCCTGTACACCGCGCGTCGAAGCGCGGATCAGGCCTTGGAGACCTAGCGGACGCCGCCCACCCGGCTATAGTGGGGGCACATGCGCGGTCTTTCTTGGTTGGGAGTGCGGTTAGGTGCGTCTGTGGCGGCGGTGACGCTCGGCGCGATGTATGTAGGATGCAACGACGTCCTCGTCCCCCAGAGCGGAGCGGACGGCGGCGGCGGCGGCGACACCGACGGCCCCTCGAGCCTCACCGACGGAAATCTCGGCGGCGGCGACGTCGTGACCGATCTCGACGCCGGCGCCGGCGACGTTCGCGCGGCCAAGCTCGACTGCACCGGCCAGGACGCGGCGTTCGGCCCCCCCAACGATCTGGGCTGCACCGGCCTCTACTCCGACTGGGCCAAGCGGACGATCAACCCCGCGGTCAAGGAGTTCGATCCGGGCCTTCACCTGTGGAGCGACGGCGCCGAGAAGACCCGCTGGATCGAGCTCCCAGCCGGCCAGAAGATCGACACGAGCGACATGAACGAGTGGCGATTCCCCGTCGGCACCAAGCTGTGGAAGGAGTTCCGCCTCACCAACCACCGCGTCGAGACGCGCCACTACTGGAAGCGCGGGACCAACGACTGGGTCCGCACCACGTACCGCTGGAGCGACGACGAGTTCACCGCGCAGTCGTTCACCGACGGCGCGCAGAACGTCGGCGGGACGACGTACGGGATCCCGACGGTGTCGCAGTGCGACTCGTGTCACTCCGGGCGCATCGACAAGGTGCTCGGCTTCGACGCGGTGAGCCTCTCGTCGCCGAAGTCGAAGTTCGACGGCCAGACGCCGGCGATGACGGCAGTGGCGGCGCTCCTGACCTCTCCGCCGGCCACGGCGCTGACGATTCCGAACGACACGAGCGGCAAGGCCGCCGACGCGCTCGGGTGGCTCCACGCCAACTGCGGCGCGGCGTGCCACAACCCGTCGCCCAGCTCGTTCGCCGGCGTGACCGGCCTCTTCCTGCGCCTCGAGGTCGGGGCCGCGGGCCTCGGCGCGTACGAGGCGACGTCCACGTACAAGACCGCGGTCTGCCAGACGTCGCGCTTCCAGCAGGATCCCCCGCCAGGCGGCTGGGTGCGCATCTTCCCCGGGAACCTGGCGCGCAGCCTCCTGCCGTTCCGCGACGGGCGCCGCAACGATCCGTTCATCCAGATGCCGCCGATCGCGACCAACATCCCCGACCTCGACGGCGTGAAGCTCGTGCAAGACTGGGTTCAGTCCGGCACCTTCCCGACGCAAACGACCCCCTGCCCCCAGCCCTGAGGCCCCCATGGTGCCGCGACGACGCATCGGTCGAAAGCTCCTCGTCGCCTCCCTCGGCGTCGCCAGCGTGAGCTACGTCGCGTGCGGCAGCACCGATCTGTCGAGCAATACCAAGGACGCCGGCGGGGACGGCATCGCCTCCGACGCCCCCGCAGACAACTTCGTCGTCGGCAACCTCGTCGGCCCTGCTGACGCGACCATCGATCGCCGCCCGCCTCCCGAAGACGCCCCGGTGGATCAGCTCGTCGCGAACCTCGTCCCGCCGCCGTTCGACGCCGGGCTCGACGGCGACGCGAAAGACTGAGATCGATGAGCGACGGCAAGGGCGAGCTCTTCGAGCTCGAGATGCTCGGCGAAGGCATCGAGCGGCGGTACCGGAAGATGCGACCGGAGGTGGAGGCGATGCCGTGGGGCACCCTCGATCTCGCGGGAATTCCCGCCAATGCCGTGCTCCTCGCGCGCAAGCAGTGGACGGGCGCGGCGTTCCAGGAGCACCGCACCGGCATTGCGTGCGCCGCGACGCTGCGTGCCCTCCTCGAGTGCCGTGCGCCGCTCGATCTGATCGCGATGGCCGCGCGCTTCCCGATGGACGAGCTCGTGCACGTCGAGCTCTGCGCCCGCATGGCGATGGAGCTCGGCGGCGGCACCGAGATCCTCCACGATCCCGACGAGATGATCGTCGAAGCCGACGAGAGCCTCCGCCCGCTGCTGCGCTGCGCCGAGCTCGTCGTGCGGTTCTTCTGCGTCGGCGAGGCGCTGTCGATCCCGCTTCTCCGCGGCACCTGGCACGCCGCGCGGCACCCGCTCCCGCGCGCGGTGCTGGGGCGCATCGTCAAGGACGAGGCCGCCCACGGTACGTTCGGTTTCACCTTCCTCGACTGGGCGCTCGAGCACCTGGACGAGAGCGACCGCGCCCACCTCGGCAAGCAGGCGGACCGCTCGATCCGCGCCGTCCACAAGCAGTGGGCCAGTATCAAGAAGAACCGCCTCGGCCTGTACGACGAGGTCGCGGGCGACGCGCTCGCGTGGATGCAGTCGGACGCCTACCTCACGCTCGCCGCGAAGTCGCTCGAGGACAAGGTCCGCCGACCGCTGCTGGCGCGCGGCATCCCCATCACGGCGTGATCGCCGCGATTTCCTCGCTCTTCAGCGGCGGCGCACCGCGCTCCTCGGGCCGCACCGACACGAACTCGCGCTCGAACCGCACGCGCACCGCAGCGGGGTCGACGCGTGCATTCTGCAAATAGTAAGCACGGAGCCGCTCGGGCGTCCCGTGCAGCGCGAGGCTCCACACCGTCCCCCACTGCCGCTGGGTGCGGTACCCGTTGCGATCCCGCGCGTGCAAGATGTCGCGCTCACTCCCGTCGGCGTGGACCGCGACGATGCGCAGATCGGGCATCGCCGTCCCGACGCGGTACTCGAACGTCGGGTAGCAGGCGAAGGGATAGGCCTGCATCTGGCCGCGAATCCCCTGGACGATCGCCCCCAACAGCAGCAGCCCGCCGACGCCGATCACCGACCCCGACCCCGACCCCGACTCCGACTCCGACTCCGACTCCGACTCCGACTCCGACTCCGACTCCGACTCCGACCCCGACCCCGACCCCGACCCCGACCCCGACCCCGACCAGCGGGCGACGCGGCGCTCGACACCCCGCATGTCGAACAGCATCGCGTAGCACCCCCACAGGCTCAAAAACGGAATCAGAAACACCGCCTGCGTGCTCAAGTGAAACAGGATCCCCAGCATCGCCCCCCACACGCGAAGCCGGGGCACCAGGAAGAGCACCGGCGCCGCGAGCTCGAACGCGAGCACCCCGAGCCCCCCCGCTTGCAGCATCCACGGGTGATGATCGATCCGGAAGCTCGGCACGAGACCGTGCTCCGCCCACTTCCAGTAGAGCTGGTTCTGCAGGTTGTCCGACAGCGCCCACGCGAGCCCCGACGTGTGGAGCTTGTGGAAGCCGGGGAAGAAGTACACCGCAGCGAGGAGGAGGCGCGCGCAGAGGAGCGGGAGCGCGTACGCCGTCCCCATCTGCCCCGCCGGCTGCGCGCGCGCGTCGAAGGCGAGGGCGCGATCGCACGGGCTCGCGGTGAGGAGCGCGGCGAACCAGAGGAGGTGCATGTCGTGCCACACCTGACCGGTCATCTGCGCGATCGCGCCGAGGTAGAACGTGCCCAGGGTCAGCACCGCGAGCGCCGGACGCGCGCGCACGCCGACGATCGCGAGGAGCGCCGCGAATGCGGTCACGAGCTCGACGACCAGCGCGACGTCCGCGCGAATCGGAACGGTCGCCGCGAACCACGCGAGTCCCTCCGGCGCGACGCGCAGCGCGGGCGCGAGCGCTGCGATGCGCACACCCTCGCGCAGGGTCGGTCCCGCGAGGATCAGCGCAGGCACCGCGATGCGCAGCGCCGCGAGCGTCGCGGCGGCCTCCGGGCGCGGGAGCTTCAGCGCTGTCCGACGTCGCCCGGCGCGTCGCGCTCCCCGTCGCGACCGAGGTCCCGCGCGAGGTCGCGATCGAGCCGCGCGTCGACGAAGACGCCCTTCGACGCCGTCGCGTTTCGGCACGCGGCGTACAGGAACGGATCGACCTTCTCGAGATCGCCGACCGTCACGCCTGTCGCGACGACGACGCCGCGCGCGTCCACGACCTCGACGCGATCGCCGGTCAGGAACGTCACCTTGTAGTCGCGCGTCTGGAGCGCGAACGTGGCGCGGCGCGCCGGGGCGTCAGCGGCGCTCTTCGGCGACATGGACGACATCCCGGCGTCTTCGACGGGTGTGGCGCACGCAGCGGCGGTCGCGGCGACGGCGAAAAGCACGGACGCAAGGGGGGCTCGCATGGGGAGAAGTATCCCCCTCCTGTGGGGCGATTTCCAGTGCCCCAGCGGCTGAGCCCGACCGTACAGTCGGGCTCCTTGCTCGGGGGAGTTGCGCTCGGGCCCCCCTCCGATGCACATTACTGGCGCATGCCTCGTTCCGCCGTGCGTTTTGTCGTCACGATCGCCGCCGCCCTGTGCGCGTGGCTCGTGGCGGCGCCCGCGTGGGCCGGCATGTCGGCACCGCAGTGCGACAGCCGCGGCGCGATCACGTTCGCTCCGCCGCCGCAGCTCCAGCCGGTCGAGCAGTCGATCGACGCGACCGACGACGGGATGACGTGCGTGGAGCGGATGCTCGCCGCGGAGGGTGTCCGTCAGGGCAACGCCCCGCCGCCCTCGCCGACCGCGGTAGATCCGGTCGCCGCGCCTTCGCTGCCCACGCTCCCGACCTTCGCGCCGGTGGCCTTGCCGGCTGCCCGCGACGCGAGCGGCCGTCCGCCGAGCGGCGTGCGCCCCTCGCTCGAACGCCCGCCTCGGGCCTGAGCGCCTCGAGCGCTCTTTTTTCAAGCCATCGCGCGTGAGTGCGCGCGGACGGCCCGCCGTGCGTTCGCGCGCGGCGCCGCCGTGCGCACGCGCCCATGCGCACGAACTCGCAGTACTTCTCAAACCCAAGGAAACGCTCATGTCCAAAGAATCCAAGAACGACGCGGAGAACGCGTCGTCGAGCAGCTTCGAAGGCGTCGGCGGGATGAACACGGGGGTGGCCATCGTCGGCTTCATCCTCTGCTTCATCTCGGGCGCCGGCCTCATGTGGGGCTACGACTCGCACCGCCTCAAGAAGGGCGAAATCGGCGCCGACACCGCTACGGCCTCGGCCGGCGGCGGCAACTGGAGCGACGAGGACTCCCCCGTCCCCGTCTCCTCCAAGGACCCGACGTGGGGCAAACGTGAAGCCCCCGTCACGATCGTCATCTTCTCCGACTTCCAGTGCCCCTTCTGCTCGCGCGGCGAGGCCACGATCGATCAGGTCAAGACGACGTACGGCCCCGACAAGGTCCGCGTCGTCTGGAAAAACGAGCCCCTCAGCTTCCACCCGAACGCCAAGCCGGCAGCCGAAGCCGCGCAAGGCGTCTTCGCGCTCAAGGGCGCCGACGCGTTCTGGAAGTTCCACGACCTCGCGTTCAAAAACCAGCAGACGCTGAGCGACGAGAACTACGTCGCGTGGGCCGGTCAGGCTGGCGTGACGGACATCGCGAAGTTCAAGGCCGGTCTCGCCGCCCACACGTGGGCGGACAAGGTCGACAAGGACCACGCCCTCGCCCAGAAGGCCGGCGTCAACGGCACCCCCGCGTTCTTCATCAACGGCGCGTCGCTCTCGGGCGCGCAGCCGTTCGACAAGTTCAAGACGCTCGTCGACCAGGAGCTCTCGAAGGCCCAGGCGAAGATCGCCGCCGGCACGCCCAAGGACAAGGTCTACGTCGCGATGTCGACGGAGAACAAGAAGGCCGCCCCGGCGCCCAAGGAAGAGGAAGAAGAGAAGGAAGACACCAAGAGCGTCTTCAAGGTCCCCGTCGGCCAGAGCCCGCAGCTCGGCAACGCGAACGCCCTCGTCACGATCGTCGAATTCAGCGATTTCCAGTGCCCGTACTGCAAGCGCACCGAGGAGGTGCTGAAGAAGATCCGCGACACCTACGGCGACAAGGTCCGCTTCGTGTGGAAGGAAGAGCCTCTTCCGTTCCACCCGCGCGCCGAGCCGGCCGCGGAGCTCGCGCGCGCGGCGCGTGCAGAGAAGGGCGACAAGGGCTGGTGGGCAGCGCACGACGGGCTGTTCGACTCGCACCCGAAGCTCGAGGACGCCGATCTCGAGGCGGTCGCCGTCAAGCTCGGCATCGACAAGGGCAAGGCCATGGACGCCATCAAGACCCACAAATTCAAGAAGGAGATCGACGCGGACTCCGAGCTCGCCGACGATCTCCAGGCCAGCGGCACGCCGCACTTCTTCATCAACGGCCGTCGCCTCGTCGGCGCACAGCCGGACAGCGCGTTCATGCCGATCATCGACGAGGAGATCAAGAAGGCCGGCGAGCTCGCCGCCAAGGGCGTGAAGCCGGGCGAGGTCTACGACACGCTCATCAAGGACGGCAAGGGCGAGCCCGAGCCGGAAAAGAAGACCGTCGCCCTCCCGGCGAACAACCCGTTCCGCGGCAACGCGAACGCCAAGGTCACCATCCAGGTGTTCTCGGACT
The DNA here is from genome assembly GCA_025359105.1 of Myxococcales bacterium. Lineage (GTDB taxonomy): Bacteria > Myxococcota_A > Polyangia > Polyangiales > Polyangiaceae > JANYHK01. The sequence goes on from JANYHK010000127.1 coordinate 37,338, forward strand.
TCGAGTGCCCGTTCTGCCAGAGGGTGGAGCCGACGCTGGCCGAGGTCATGAAGACCTACGGCGACAAGGTGAAGCTCATCTGGCGCGACATGCCGCTCCCGATGCACCCGAGCGCTCCGATGGCGGCAGCCGCCGCCCGCGAGGCGTTCAAGCAGAAGGGCAACCCGGGCTTCTGGTCGATGCACGACAAGATGTTCACCGTGCCGCCCACGCCCCCCGGGCAGCCGGGACAGCCGCCGCCGCAGCCGCCGCAGCGGAGCCTCTCGCGCGAGACGCTCGAGAAGTACGCCCAGGAGACCGGCCTCGACATGGCCGCCTTCAAGGCCGCCCTCGACTCGAACAAGTACAAGGCCGACGTCGATGCCGACGCGAAGGCCG
>JANYHK010000003.1 GCA_025359105.1 Myxococcales bacterium
GGCAAGATCTTCAACTGGTTCACGTTCAACAACGGGTACCACGGCATCCACCACGTTCACCCGGGGCTCCACTGGAGCCTCACCGCCAAGGCGCACGAGGAGGAGCTGCACCCGCACATCCACCCGGCCCTCGAGCAGAAGTCCCTGGCGATCTATCTGTTTCGAACCTTCATCTTTCCGGGAACGCGAGTCACCTACGACGGCAAGCCCTTCGTCCTGCCCGAAGCCGGGCCCGACGAGGAGTGGATTCCCAAGAGCATTCAGGCAGCGATCAGCGAGCTCGGCGCCGAGGGCACCGCGCTCGCCGATGGTGAGTGAAAGGACACGATGCGCTATCAATCATGTGTTCTCGGCGTGGGCCTCGCTCTCGTCTCCGCAACGGCTGAAGCGCAGCTGCAGAAGGAAACCGGCGGCACAGCGGCCGCGGGCGTGAGCGGCGGGAAGACCGACGTCGTCAAGGAAGGCTTCCAGAAGGCCGCCGAAGACAAGGAAGAGGAACGCAAGAAGAAGGTCAGCGAGCTGGCCTTCAACATCGGCGGGCTCTTCACGGCGGGCAACTCGCGCTCGTCTGCGGTGACCGTGGGTATCAAGTCGCGCTTGCGTCGCGGCGACCACCAGCTCTCGCTCGCCATGGCCGGGAACTACGCGCGGACCGGAAAGGTGGGCACCGAGTCCACCACGACTGTCGAGAACCTCCAGGGGATGGCCCGTTACGACTACTTCGTCCTCAAGCCGCTCGCCATCTTTGCCCAGCTCACGGGCCGCCGCGATCGCTTCCAGGGCCTCGATCTGCGCCTCAACGCGGACATCGGCGCGGCCTACTTCTTCGTCCAGGAGGAGAAGCAGCGCCTCTGGGCCGAGCTCGGCTACGACTTCCAATTCGACTCGCGCACCGACGACGTGCTGAACGGCATCAAGCCCGGCAGCGGCGCGACGCCCGATCCGACCTGCGCGAACAGCCCCGGCCGGTGCGCCGACCGCACGAAGGTCTCGCACTCGGTGCGCAGCTTCCTCGGCTACGAGAACAAGCTGAACGAGACCGTCTCGTTCATCACCAGCCTCGAGTACCTGCAGAGCGTCCAGCACGCGGACGCCGCGCGCCTCAACTTCGACATCGGGATCAAGGCCCAGGTCGTCAATCACCTCAGCGTCGCGACGACCTATTCGATGCGTTACGACAACGCGCCGCTGAAGGGCGTCGTGAGCTCCGACTCCATCGCGGCCGTGAACCTCGTCTACACGCTCTTCTGAGCGGCACAGGAATCCCATGTCATTCGTCGAAGACTTCAAGAAGTTCGCGTTCAAGGGCAACGTCGTCGATCTCGCTGTCGGTGTCGTCATCGGCGCGGCGTTCGGCAAGATCGTGGCCGCGCTGGTGGCGGACTTCGTCATGCCGGTCGTCTCGCTCATCCTGCCGAGCGGCGATTGGCGCAACGCCGGCGTCGTGCTCCGTCACGCCGCCGATCCGAAGGACGACGTCACCCTCAAGTGGGGCGACTTCCTCGGCGTGACGCTCGACTTCCTGGTCGTGGGGATCGTGCTCTTCCTCGTCGTGTCCAAGATCCTCGTCGCCGCCCAGGCCCGGCTCGAGGGGCCCAAAGCCGAGGAGGCCCCGAAGACCAAGGAGTGCAGCTTCTGCTTCGAGACGATCCCCGTCAAGGCCACCCGTTGCAAGGCGTGCACGAGCCAGCTGACCGCCTGATCCGAGGATTCACCAATGGAAATGTCGACGCTCGTCAACGGGTTCCTGTCGTCGCCGGAGGGCCAGCGCGCGACGGGGGCCTTCAACGCGCAGGGCTTCGTCACGTCCGAGGCGCAGCGCCTGCTCGCGCACGCGGCGGAGGCGGCGGCCGTTCACGGCGTCGGCGTTAGCCCTGGTCGCGTGGCCGAGGCGCTCGCGATCAGGGGCGGCGTCGACGGAGCGACGGCGAGCACCCTGGCGGCGGCGGTGACGCCGTTTCTCGCAGGCTGGCTGCAGCGCTCGGTCTGAGACGAAAGGGTTCCGTGGCGCGCCGCGCGGCGTGGTACGGATTTCGATCCACACGAGTCGTATTCGAAGAGACTTCCTACCGCCTTCCTTCGAGGACCCAACGCCATGACGTGCTCGCCCGCCCGCCTCTCGTCGCTCGCGACCGCGACGGTCCTCCTCGCCGTCCTCCTCCCGTCGGCGGCGCATGGGCAGACGGCGCCGCTCACCACGCTGGGCCCCGTCGCGGCGCAGGGCTTCGCGCTCGATCGCTTCGAGCCATCGGAGCGCGGGAGCGATTGGTTCACCAACGAGTCGCTCGATCTCCGCGGGCACCTGCGACCGGCGTTGGGCGTCGTGGTGGACGGCGCGTACCGGCCGCTCGTCGTCTACAACGCCGACGACACGGTGCGCGCGAGCATCGTGCGAAATCAGATCATCGGCCACGTCGGCGGCGCGCTCGTTTTGTGGCACCGCCTGCGCGTCGGCGTCAACGCGCCGATCGCCGTGTTCCAAGACGGGCACACCGGCACGCTGGGGGGCGTCACCTACGCGCCGCCCGACACGCCGAGCCTCGGCGACATTCGGGTGGGCGGCGACGTGCGCTTGTTCGGTGTGTACGGCGACGCCTTCACCCTCGCGTTCGGCGTGTACGTGCTGGTGCCGACGGGGACGCGCGGCGCGTTCACCGGCGACGCGAGCGTGCGCGTCTTGCCGCGCCTCGCCGCCGCCGGCGACGTCGGACCGTTCGCGTACGCCGCGCGCGTGGGCGTGCAGTACCGCGGTCTCGACGACGGCGTCGGCGCGACGCAGCTCGGCAGCGAGATGACGTTCGCCGGCTCGATCGGCGTGCGCGGGCTCGAGCGTCGACTCCTCATCGGCCCCGAGGTCTTCGGGAGCACGGTCATCTCCCACTCCGACCAGGTCTTCTCGAAGCTGGCGACGCCGCTCGAGGGCCTCCTCGGCGCGCACTACACCGTTGCCGACGATTGGAAGATCGGCGCCGGTCTCGGCGCGGGCTTGACGCGCGGCCTCGGCGCGCCGGTCTCGCGCGTGCTCGCGAGCGTCGAGTGGGCGCCCGCCATCGCGCCGCCGAAGCCGCCGGTGACCGATCGTGACGGCGACGGCGTCCCCGACGATCGCGACGCCTGCATCGACGTCCCCGGCCCCGAAACGGGCGATCCGCGGACCAACGGATGCCCGCCGCCTCCGCCTCCGCCGCCGCCTGCCGATCGCGACGGCGACGGCGTGCTCGACAAGGACGACGCGTGCCCCGACGTCGCCGGCGAAAAGACCTCCGATCCGGCGACCAACGGCTGCCCGGCCCCGAAGGACTCGGACGGCGACGGCGTGCTCGACAAGGACGACGCGTGCCCGACGGTGCCCGGCCTCAAGACCGCCGACCCCAAGACGAACGGCTGCCCCGATCCCGATCGTGACAAGGATGGCGTCCCCAACGACGTCGACGCTTGCCCCGACGAGCCGGGCCCGCAAGATCCCGATCCGAAGCGCAGCGGTTGCCCCAAGGCCTTCATCCAGAACGGCCAGATCAAGATCCTGGACCAGGTGCGCTTCGCCACGTCGAGCGCCGCCATCGTCCCCGGCAAGGACAGCGAAGACGTGCTCAACGCCGTCGTGAAGGTTCTCAAAGAGCACCCCGAGGTCGCCAAGGTCCAGGTCGAGGGGCACACGGACAATCAGGGCGGCGCGGGCTACAATCGAACGCTCAGCGCATCGCGTGCGGCGTCGGTCGTCAAATGGCTGGTGAAGAACGGCATCGACGCCGGTCGCCTCACCAGCGCCGGCTTCGGCCCCGACCGTCCCATCGCCTCGAACGACACCGCCGACGGACGCAAAGCGAATCGCCGCGTCGAGTTCCACATTCAGGAAGGGAAGTGAGCGGGCCATGAACGAGAACGCGCGCATGCCTGCTTCCGTCCGCCACAAGAAGACCTGGCTTCGCCTCGCCGTCGCCGCCGTCACGCTGCTCGTCGCGCTGGTCGGCAGCGCCCGCGCCGCCTACGCGTCGCACTTCCGGTACGGCACGATCGGCTGGGACGTGCCCGACCCGATCGGCGCGCCGCGCAGCGTGCGCTTCAACGTGATCACGGCGTGGCGCGTCGGCTCGGCGGGCGAGACCACGACGCTCGACTTCGGCGACGGCGCGAACAACGGCGCGCTTCTCGGCGCGCAGGTCGGCACAGGCACCGATTCGCTCGGCAACGGCTACGTCGTCAACCAGTACACGGCGACCCACACCTACGCGACGACGGGCACCTTCACCGCCGGCTTCACCGGATGCTGCCGCATCCTCGGCCTCCAGAACGGCGCGAACGGCAACTACACGGTGCAGACCATCGTGTCGCTCGCCGCGGGAAACACCGCGGGTCCGATTTCGGGCGCGCCGCCGGTCATCCAGCTCCAGGCCGGAAACGTGCGGACGTACGACTTTCCGATCTACGACGCCGACGGCGACGCGGTCTCTTGCCGCTTCGCGACGGCCGCCGAGTCGGGCTTGCCGGCCGGGCAGACCATCCCGGCGGTGCCCAACGGCGGCGCGCAGCCGACGCTCGGGGCGAGCGCCAACACCTGCCGCATGACGTGGAACCTCACCAACGCCGTCGCCGGGCAGCAGTACGTGATCCACTACGTCGTCGAGTCGACGCACGCCGGCGTCGTGGCCGCGAGCGCGGTGGATCTCATGGTCGAGATCGTCACGCCGCAGCCGGGGACGTGCGCGGGCACCGGCGTCTTCACGGCCAACGTCGGCGTTCCTTTCAGCCACGCGACCACCGCGACGTGGACGACGGCGGGCAACGCGACCGTGAGCCTCATCAACCCGCCGGCCACGTCGACGCTGACGCCGGTGGCGGGCTCCACCGGCCCGAGCCCGTTCACGACGACGTTCGGATGGACGCCGACGATCGCCGACCTCGGCACCTCGCGCGTCGTGCTCGTGAACTACACGCCGCCGAACAACCTGACGAGCACCTGCTTTCTGATCGTGAACGTTCCGCAATGCCCGGTCTGCTCCGGCACGACGCCGGTGTGCGACGGGACGACGCGCACGTGCAAGCCGTGCAACCCCGCCAATCCCGGCGATTGCACCGCGCCCGCGGTGTGCGCGGCGAGCGGCGGAAACGCAGGCGCGTGCGTCGAGTGCACGAGCAACGCGCAGTGCGCCGGCGCCAAGCCCATCTGCAACACGACCACCAACGCGTGCGTCGCGTGCAACGGCGACAACGGCACCGGCACGTCGTTCCAGTGCCCCACCGCCGGTAACCCGTGGTGCGCGCCGGGCGGCGCGTGCGGCAAGTGCACGAGCGACGCCAACTGCGGCGCTGGCCACCCCGGTCCCTTCTGCAACACGACCACCGGCGCATGCGGCAACACCTGCTTCAACGACGCCGAGTGCGGCGCCGGCAAGTGGTGCAACGATCTGGGCGGCGTCGGCACCGGCGTGTGCCAGGCCAAGGTGCCGAACCCGCTGCCCGTCCCCGGCGGCACGTGCACCGCGACGGTCGGCGGGCGCGCGTGCGTGAGCGGCGTCTGCGACACCGATAACCTCTGCGGGTACCGCAACGGCGACGGGCCGTGCAACGGCGTCGACGGAACCGTCGTCTGCCGCTCGCAGGTCTGCGTGCTGTCGGGGCCCAACACCGGCAAGTGCGAGCAGTGCGCGACCGACGCCAACTGCTCCGGCGCGACGCCGGCCTGCGATTCTTCGGCGAATGCATGTGTACAGTGCACGCAAACCAACCGGACCGCGTGCACCGGAACGACGCCGGTGTGCAGCAGCGGAGACGCGTGCGTCGCCTGCAACGGCGACAACGGCAGCGGCGCGAGCAACGCGTGCCCGTCCGGCACGAACCCGTTCTGCGAGCCGAACGGCGCGTGCGCCAAGTGCACGTCGAACAGCGACTGCACGACCGGCACCCACGGCGGGCCGGTGTGCAACACCACGACCGGCGCGTGCGGCTCGGTGTGCTTCAAGGACAGCGACTGCGCGGCCACCCAGTGGTGCAACGATCTCGTCGGGGCCGGGCAATGCCAGCCGAAGGTGCCGAATGGCGACCCGGTGCCGGGTGGCGCCTGCACGACGACCCTCGGCGGCCGCGCGTGCGTCAGCGCGGTGTGCGACACCAAGGACAACCGCTGCGGCTACCTGAACGGCGACGGTCCGTGCTCGGGCGCCAGCGGAACGGTCGTGTGCCGTTCGAAGATCTGCGCGACCACCGGGGCTAACGCGAGCCTCTGCGTGGCGTGCATCGACGACTCCGCGTGCGCGGCGCCGACGCCCGCCTGCGATGCGAAAAACGCGTGCGTGCAGTGCCGGCCCGGCAACACGACCGCGTGCGCGAATCCCAAGCCCGTGTGCGACAAGACGGCGGAGTCGTGCGTCGCGTGCGACGGCGACCTCGGCGACACCAACGCCAAGGACCCGTGCAGCAGCACCGGCGCGCCGACGTGCACGTTGACGGGCGGCGGGAAGGGCGCGTGCGGCAAGTGCACGACGAACGCCGACTGCAACGGCCACCCGCTCGGCACGCTCTGCGACACGACGACGGGCAGCTGCGGCAAGGCGTGCCACGCCGACGCCGACTGCGACACGGCCACGCAGTGGTGCAACGCGCCCACCGGCGGCGCCGGGGCGTGCGTCTCCAAGATCCCGAACGGCGACCCGCTCCCGACCGCACCGCCCGAGGTGACGACCTGCACCGACGCCGTCGGCGCGCGCGTGTGCGTTTCGGCGAAATGCGATCCGAAGGACAACCGCTGCGGCTTGGGCAACGGCGACGGGCCGTGCACGTCGCCGACCACGTGCCGCAGCAACGTCTGCGACCCCGATGGGAAATGCGGCAAGGTCGACGGCGAGTCGTGCGCCGGCCTCGCGGATTGCCGGTCGGGCGCGTGCGCCGGCGGCCTCTGCGGCGCGCCCGGCGCAACCGGTGACGCGGGCGCGGGCGCTCCGGCGGCGGTCGACGACGGCAAGCTGGAAGGCGGCGGCATCTCCTGCGCAGCCACCCCGGGCAGCGCGCGCGACGCGGGCGCGGGCATCTTCGGCGTCGGCCTGGTCCTCGCCGGCCTCGGCTGGCGTCGCCGGCGTCGCCAGCGGAGCGCGTAGCCGCGGCGCTTCGGTTCGACGCGCGCCTGGGTTGGCCTAGGAGCGTCGCCCGAAGCGCATGGGGATCGCGGTGTGCGGATCCTCGGGCCACGCGTGGCGCGGGTATTTGCGGGCGAGCTCCTTCTTGATGCTGGCGTAGTGGCGCTCCCAGAACCCGGCCAGATCCTGCGTCACCTGCACCGCGCGCTTGTTCGGCGCGAGCAGATGCACGACCAGCGGCACGCGCCCTCCGCCGACCTTGGGGCTCTCCTTCATGCCGAAGAAGTCCTGGAGGGGAGAAGGCGCTGCAAAGCCCCAACGGCGAACCAAGGCTGCGGGCGAAAGTTGACGGATAAAATCTTACACGCGAAAAGTCGACGTTCGCCCCACGCCGTCCAATTTGACCCGCTCCAAAGGCACACGTCAACCCTCAGCGACCATGCGCGCGTGCGCGTGGTCACTCGTCGGCAGCCCACACCTCGACGTCCACGTCCTCCGTTGGGTCGCGCGCTCGGACCGTGGGCGGCACGTCGCTC
>JANYHK010000070.1 GCA_025359105.1 Myxococcales bacterium
CGTCCGACCCGACGGCGCCAGTTGCCAGGCAACCAGTTCGCCGAACTGCGGCGGAGGGCGGTGGTTTTCGCCGACACCTTCGCGATGCCGGCGTCGGGCCTCGTCAACGTAGAGGAACTACGTCTCCTCGGCCCGCCTTGGCCTCGCTCGGTCTCGACGAAAACCACCGCCCTCCGCCGCAGTTCGGCGAACTGGTTGCCTGGCAACTGGCGCCGTCGGGTCGGACGGGGCATCATCCGCGTGAAGACGAGAGGGCTGTTCTTGGCCGCTTTTCCGATGCTCGCCATGCTTTCCCTACGAAAACACGCGTTTGTGATCGCGGTGGCCGCCGTCGTGGGGGGCTCTGCGGGCGGGTCGAGCGGGTGTGCGAAGGCGTCGCCCGAGGCCACCGTGCTCCAGTCCGAGGATCTGACCACCGTCCCCGATGGGCCGAAGTTCGACCCGAACGAGGTCGTCGATCTCGCGTCGTTCACGGATGCGTTCGGCCTCGACGCGACGCAGGTTCAAAACTTCCTCCGCCACACGCCCTACAAGCGCCCGGCCTTCCTCGAGACGTATCAGTCGAACGGCATCCGCGCCGTCGACTCGATCGTGAAGACGGCCCAGAAGTACCGCATCAATCCGCTCGTCTTCCTCGTCCGCCTCGAGATGGCGCAGGGGCTCCTGGGCGAGCAGTTCTACCCGTTTCCGCCGTCGCGCGTGGAGTACGTCTTCAACTGCGGATGCAGCGGGCCCAAGACGTGCGCCCCTGGGCTCGCGGGGCTCGACAAGCAGCTCGATTGCCTCGGCCGCTCGCTCCGCACGAGCCTCGACGAGGTGACGGCGAACGGACAGACGAGCGGCGGCTGGGGTCCAGGCAAGCTGCAGGTGTCGGTGGACGGCAAGAAGATCACGCCGACCGACGCCTCCACTGCCGCCCTCTACCAGTACACGCCGGTCGTCGGGACCGGGAAGACCGGCAACTGGCTCTTCTGGAACATCTGGCAGAAGTACGCGACCGCGCTCGACTACCAGGCGCCGGTGGGCGGCGGCGGGACCCCGACGGCGTGGGTCGGCGACGCGTGCAAGACCGATCCGCTGTGCGATTTCGTCGGCGGCATCTGCCTGCAGGACGCGCGCGCGCCCGGGGGCATGTGCTCGGCGGATTGCACCACGACGGACTGCCCCAACGATCCCGATCACCCCGCGACCTTCTGCGCGAATTTCGCGAGCGGCGGCGCCGCGCAGGGCATCTGCCTGCTCGTATGCAACCCGGCCGCGCCGGCGTGCCGCACGGGCTACACGTGCGTGCCGGGCGTCCAGAAGTTCAACGATCCGTCGAAGACGGCGGCCGTCTGCTTCAACTGAGCGCCTCGCGCAGCGTGGGGATGGCCTCCAGCGCGATCTGGCCGCTGGCGAGGAAGTCCTCGTCGTCGGGGTGCTCGGCGAGGTGCTCGCGTACCGCCTCGAAGCTTGCAATGTACACGCGCTCTCGCCCGAGACCCGCGCGCGCGCCGTCGCCGCCGCGGTAGATACGCTCCGCGATGGCGACCGCCTCGCCGGGGGGCGCGCCGAGATCTTTCACGAGCGCGCGCACTCCCTCGACGAACGACGCGCCGGCGTCCATCCCCACGGCGGTGAGGTGGCGCATGGCGAGGCTCCGTCGCCGGCGCGGCGAGAGCAGCGCGCGTCGCTCCTCGATGAGGATGGCATAGCCTTCCTGGTCGTCGCCGCCGCGCGCGGTGCCGAGCTGGAAGATCTTCGGCTCGAGGGACGCCGCGCGCACCCGCGGCAGGACGTGGGCTTCCATCTCGTGCACGACGGTGCGGCGAACGTCCTCGTCGGTGAGCGTGCGCCCCTCGGCGACGAAGACCGTACGCTCACCGGTGGCCGCGAGGGCCAGGAGATCCTCGCGCGTGCACACGGTGAAGGGTACCCGTGCCTCAAAGACGGCGCGGCGCATCTGCGACAGCAAGCTCTCCGGCTCCGGGCCCGACGACGAGCGCAGGGGGCCGGGATCGTCGAAGGAGGACAGCGTGCTCCAGGCCCGCGCGACGGCCTCGGCGCGCTTCGCGTCGTCGGGGGCGACCTGGAAGCGACGCAGCGCGCGCGCCCCGAAGCCGGGCGTGCCCGCGCTCTCTGCGAGTCGGGCCTCGAGCGCGAGCTCGCGGGCGCGGTCGGCGTAGAGGCGCGCCATGCCGTCGCCGTCCGTGTGCGCGCGCACGTCGAGGACGTCGGCGAGCGCGTCGAGCTGGCCGGCGAGGGGCGTTAGATCGGTCTTCTCGTAGGTCCACCTCGGCACCGCGTCGCGGCCCGCCTCGGCCTCCGCCACGAGGCGCGCGCGCTCGGCGAGCGCCCCGATGGGCACCACAGCGCCCAGGAGGCGCACCTGGCCGGCCGCTGCGAGGAGGAGACGAGCGACGTCCACGGAAAGTACGTTATCCTCTCTCCGGCCCGCATCAGGCAAGCCCTGCCTCTTGCGCCTCGCGCGGCGGGAGGGTACTCGACTACGAAACGGTCGAAATGAAGAAGAACTACGTCCTCGACACGAACGTCCTCCTCCACGATCCCCGCGCGATCTTCCGGTTCGAGGACAACAACGTCATCATTCCGATTTACGTCATCGAGGAGGTCGACCAGTTCAAGCGCGAAGGCTCCGAACGCGGCCGCAACGCCCGTCAGATCGCGCGGCTGCTGGACGAGCTTCGCGACCAGGGTGGCTCGCTGTCGAAGGGCATCACGCTCACCTCGGGCGGCTCCCTGCGCGTCGCCGTGCCGCTGAAGCAGCCGCAGCTGCCGAGCGCCATCGACAAGACGGCCATGGACGCCGCGATCCTGCAGACCGCCTTCGACTGCCGCGAGCAGGACGGCGGTCGGCCGACGGTGTTCGTGACGATGGACACGAACCTCCGCATCCGTGCCGACGCCCTCGGCATGGTCAGCGAGAACTACGAGAACCAGCGCGTGGACGTCGAGTCGCTCGACACCGGCGTGAAGGAGCTCGAGGTCGACGCCGGGGAGATCGACGCGTTCTTCCAGGAGGGGCGCTTGCCGCTCCGCGACGCGATTCTCCCGCCGAACCACTGCTTGCTGCTCCGCGATCGCGGCAACCCGTCGCACACCGCGCTCGGCCGCTACGACGCCACGCGCAAGGAGCTCGTTGCCTTGAAGACGCCGCGCGAAGGCGTCATGGGCGTGCGTCCGCGTAACAAGGAGCAGAGCTTCGCCATCGATCTTCTCCTCGACGAGTCGATCCGTCTCGTCACGCTCGTCGGCAAGGCGGGCACGGGAAAGACCCTCATCGCGCTCGCCGCAGGGCTCAAGCGCACGGTCGAGGACGGCATGTACACGCGCATGCTCGTCTCCCGGCCGGTCATGCCGCTCGGCCGCGACATCGGGTTTTTGCCCGGTGACGTCGACGAGAAGCTCAACCCGTGGATGCAGCCGATCTTCGACAACCTCGAATTTCTGTTCTCCAGCGGGACACGCAAGGGGCCCCGCGCCTACGCGGAGCTGCTCGAGAGCGGACAGCTCCAGGTCGAGCCGCTCACCTACATCCGCGGCCGCTCGCTCCCCGCGCAGTTCATGATCGTCGACGAGGCGCAAAATCTGACGCCGCACGAGGTGAAGACGATCATCACGCGCTCCGGCGACGGCACGAAGATCGTGCTGACCGGCGATCCGGGTCAGATCGACAACCCCTACGTCGACAGCGCCTCGAACGGCCTCACCATCGCGGCGGACGCGTTCCGCAACGAGAAGGTCAGCGGCCACATCGTCCTCGCGAAGGGGGAACGGAGCGAGCTCGCAGAGCTTGCGGCGAACCTCCTCTAGTCTAGTCGGTTGCCACCGCCGGAGCGTGGCCCCATAGTTGGGGAGATGAATCGGCGGTTTTTCTGCGTGGCGGCGACGGCGCTGCTCTCGGTCGCCGTGGGCTGCTCGTCCGTGGGCGCGAGCGCCGTCCGCACGGGCCCTCTCAAGCTCGCGCCGCACGTCGGCGCGGTCGAGCTGTACGCGGCAGGCGAGCAGGTCAATGGTGCCGATCTGGGCGTCGTCGAAGTGCACGCGGCGCAGAGCGAGGCCACGATCGACACGCTCCTACCGGTCTTCGTGCAGAAGGTCGCGCAGATCGGCGGCAACGCGGCGGTCGTCGAGAACGTGCGGGCGCGGTTCGAGATCGTGTCTCACCCGCACGTCGAGACCTACACCTACGCGTGCGGTTACAACGCGACCTGCACCGGCACGCGCATGTACTCGATGAACGACGAGGTCATGGTGGTGTCGATCCGCGGCCACGCCGTCCGCACGGGTGCGCTGCCCGGCGGTCCGGCCGCGCCGCCGCCGCCGCCCGTCGCACCCGCGCAGCCTTCGCCTGGGAGCACTCCATGATCTCCGCCGTTCGACCGTTCGCGTTTGGCGCCTTCCGCTTCGCGTCGCGCCTCGCGTCCCGCTTCGCGTTGGTGGGCGCGGTCGTCGCGCTCTCCGCCGGCTGCGGGTACACCGAGTCGCACGAGGTCGTGCTTCGCGCGCCGTCGGCGCCGAGCGGGCGCGTCGTCGAGGTGTACATGCTCGGGCAGTCGCCGCCGCGCCCGTTCTACGAGGTGGCGTTGCTCCAGGTCATCGGGCACGGCTCCGACGCGAACCTCGAGGACATCGTCAAGGCGCTGACCCACCGCGCCGCGTCCCTGGGGTGCGATGCGATCGTTCGAATCGGTGTCGATCAGGGCTATTCGATCGCGCACGGCTTCGGCGTCTGCGTGAGGTGGGCCAGCGCCGCGCCTGCCCCGGCTCCTGCACCCGTTCCTGCGCCCGCTGCGCCAGCGCCAAACGCGCCCGCCTCACCGGTTCCCGCGCCCGCACCGCCGAGCCAGCTGTAGTAGCCTGCGGCGCCAATGGAGAACGGGGTAGCCAGCAAGGGGCACGGAAGCTCTGTAACCCGCGTGCGCGCGACCACGCAGCTCGGCGCGATCGCGCTCGCGGAGGGACGGATCTGCGACCGCGTTCTCGTCGCTGACGTCGATGTGCACCTCCCGTCCGACGCCAATGCGTTCGGCGGCCATGTCACAGTCGAGCGCGGCACCGCCGCGGCGCTCGCCGGCCGCCTCGAGGCGGCGTGCGCCGACGGCAACCGCGCGGCGCTCGTCGGCACCGCGGCGGCGCTGGGGACCGCGCGCGGCACGCTCCGCACGATCGCCACGCGCCGCCTCCCCGCCGTTGCCCACGCGATCTGCGACAGGGGGAGCGCGGAGGCGCTCGGCCTCGCCGACCTCGGTTGGGGTTTGCTCTTCGCCTCGGGAGTGGAGGACTCGCTCGATCTGTCGCTCATCGCGCGACGCGCCGCCGAGGACTGCGGCACGCCATTCTTCGTCGTCCACGAGCGGGGCTACGCGCTCCACGTCGAGCCGCTCGGTGTGCCGACGACGGAGCTGTGTGAGGTCTTCGTCGGCCCGCCCTCGTCACGCATCCGCAAGATCGGGGACCCGGCGCACCCTTCGCACGCCAGCGTGTCCGAGCGCGCGTTCGCCGAGCGCGTCCCGTTCGCGCTCGGCAGCGCCATGCGCGAGCTCGAGTCGCTCACCGGCCGTCGCCACGACGTGCTCGAGCGCATCCCCGCTACCGACACGCAGGTCGTGATGGTGGCCATGGGCGCGGTCGGCGAGACGCTCTTCGGCGAGGTCGCGCGCATGCGCGCGCTCGGGCACGACGTCGGCGCCGTGAAGCTCAGCGCGTTTCGCCCGTTCCCGGGGCCGCGCCTCGTGAAGGTCCTCTCCCGCGCCGCGGTCGTCAGCGTCATCGAGTCGGTGGACCAGCCGCTCGCGCAGTCCAACCCCCTGACGCGCGAGCTCAAAGCCGCCTTCGCCGACGCGCTCACCTGGGCGCCCGACTACCCTGGCGTCGGGCGCATCCCGCGCGTCATCTCCGGTGTCGTACACACCGGCACGCGCGAGCTCGAGGTGGAGGACATCGACGCCATCGTCCACAACATGCTGAAGGGCGACGATCGCAGCAAGCGCGGCTTCGTCTTCGCCGACGACCCCGCGCACGCGCTCGAGCCCGCCCCGGCGCCGCTGTCGCGGGCCGCGACTCCGCGCGTTTTTGCGATGCGGGGCCGCGTCGGCGACGCGCCGACGGCCGAGGCGTGCGCCGCGCTGTGCGTCTCGATCGTGCACTCGGCGTTCGGCCTCCGCGCGCGGGGCTCCGTCCGGCAACTCGGCGTCGCGGACGGGGAGGGCTTCGCGTTCGACGTCGTCGCCTCGCGCGAGGGGCCGCGCGGCGGGCACACGCCGGGGGCGCTGCGCCTCGTCGCGCTCGCCGACACGGCGACGCTCCTGCGCGGCAACCCGGTCGCGCGCCTCGCCGAGGGGGGCGTCCTGGCGATCCCCACGACGCATCGCACGGGCGACGGAATATGGGGGGAGCTGCCGCCCTACGCGAAGGCGCTCGTGTTCGATCGCGGCGCGCGTGTCATCGGCTTCGCGGCGCCACCGTCGGACGCTCCCGCCGCGGCCGTGCCGTGGCTCGCGGCCGCCACCTTCGCCGGGCTCGCGCTCGCGTGCGTGGCGCCGACCGGCCCTCGCGCGCTCGATCCGTCGCTCGTCGCGCGCGAGGTCGAAGGGGCGTTGCGCGCCGCGATCCCAGGAGGCATGTCACCCTCGAACGAAGGGGTCGTCACGAAGGGCGGCGCGCTCGCGCGGGCGGCGTACGAGGCCAGCGTCGAGGTACCGCGCGCGACGATCGAACGAGACGAGGAGGCTGTTCGCTTGGGTCGTCGCGACGCGCGGGCGCGATGAACGAGGCCGTCGGACCGCGAGTCCGACTCGGCAGACGCGGGCCCTTCAGTAGAAGTTCTGCGCCGCCCACCAGTCGCCTTTGGCCGTCCGGTAGAAGCCGCACGAGACCTGCGTCCGCGATGTCGTCGTCATGTTGTTGTAGTGGCCGTGGCCCGCCCCGGTCCCCGGTCCCTCCGCCCACATCTGCGCGAGGCAGCCGAGGATGAGCGTTCCAGGAGGCCCGGGCCAGCCCGGGCACTCGTCCTGCGCCGTCTCGCCGCAGGTTCCGAATGCCCCATGCGGCGTGTTCGAGTCGCCGTCGCTCTTCGACTCGGCGTCGGTGCACGCCTCCTTGGCCACGTATTGCTGGAGCGGGGGCAGCGCAGGCGTCAGCGACGCCCGGTACTCGTTGATCTTCTGTACGCACGCCGCACGCGCCGCGGTCAGCTCGTCGACCGGGCCGGTGTCGGGCGCTCCGGTGTCCTTCTTCGTGCCGGAGTCGGCGCCGCCGCTCGACGACGTTCCTCCGCTGGACGTGCCCCCGCTGGAAGTTCCCCCGCTGGAAGTGCCTCCGCTCGACGTGGCTCCGCTGCTCGACGTCGCGCCGCTCGACGTCGCCCCGCTCGAGCTGGCGCCGCCGCTGCTCGTGCTCCCGTTACCCGGTCCCTGCAGCGTGCTCGCGTCGGACGACGAGCAGGCCCAGACGAGAGCGCCGATCGCGGCGCAGGCGACGAAGGATCGTGCTCGCATCCAGGGAGCGTAGCAGGCCACCTGGCTGCGGCACTACGCGGTTTTGACCGCCGCCGCCGCGTGTAAGCCCAGCTCCCCCGTCGATCTCGCGGGGGTAAACGTTCTCGCCGCCGCGGATGATCATGTCCTTGATGCGCCCGACGATGTTGAGGTAGCCCTCGGCGTCCATCGTCGCCAGATCCCCCGAGTGCCGCGCTTCACCCCGAGCGCGAGCAGGCCGCGGGCGGCGCGCCCGGTCGCGTCCCAGAGCTCCTGGTACGTGGCGCGGAAGCCCTGCGAACGGACCACGAGCGCCTCGCGCGCTCCGCAGGCGAGGACGGTGCGCTGCAGGTTACGACCGATCGTCTCGCCGAGCAGCGGCGTCGTGCTCGTCCCGTGCGAGTACGACAGGGGGGCAACGGAGGAGGGCGTCATGCGTCGATCTTACCTCTGAAAATATTCGCGACCGGCTGTCGATCGGCGGCCCCCTGGCGCGTCGTCTGGTCGAAGCCGCGACGCGACGCGGTCCACAACGGATGGAGATCATCATGAGCAAGACCAAGACCATCGGGCGTTTCCTCTGGCAGGAGCTGATCACCACGGACACGAAGGCCGCGGTCGCGTTCTACTCCGAGCTTTTCGGCTGGAAGACGTCGACCATGGAAATGGGGCCGGGGGGCGTCTACACGCTGCTCAAGTCCGGCGAGAAGGACGTGGCGGGGATCCTCCCGGCCGACCGTGCGAAGGCGGTGCCGCCGCACTGGAACGTTTACTTCTCGACGCCCGACACGGACGCCACGGTGCAAGACGCGAAGAAGGCCGGCGCAAAGGTGATGACCCCGGCGTGGGACATCCCGAACGTCGGCCGCTGCGCGGTGCTGCTCGACCCGCAAGGAGCGAGCTTCTCACTCCTCGAGCCGCCGGCGGAGCGCGAGGAGAGCGAGGCCAAGCCTGCCGCCGGCGAGTTCTGCTGGGTGGAGGGCATCGTCGACGATCCTGCTCTGGCGATCGCCTTCTACGGCAAGGTGTTCGGCTGGACGTCGAAGGAGACGTCGATGGGCGAGGGGACCTACCACCACCTCTCACGCGCAGGCGACAAGCCGGCCGGCGGCATCACCAAGAAGTCGATGCCCGGCCCGAACGCGTGGCTCTCGTACGTGGCGGTCGACGATGTCGACGCGACCGTGAAGCGCGCCGCCCGCCTCCGCGGTCTGGTGCTCCTGCCGGTGACGCACGCCAAAGGGATCGGCTCCTTCGCAGTCTTGCAGGATCCGACCGGCGCGGTGTTCGCTGTCTTCAAGGGTGAGTGATCCGCGCTAAAGGTTAGGCCGAGGGGGCCGTTCTACCGGTGGTCATGGCGCTCATCACCCACCGCTGCGTCGACTGCGACGCGGCTTCCCCCCCGACCGAGGCCAAATACTCTCTCCTCAGCCTCGCCGGCTGGCGCTCGATAAAGGCGCGCGGACCGGATGGCAGCCCGAAGGAGGATTGGCGTTGCCCACCGTGTTGGGCCACTCACAAGCAGAAAGGCCGCGCCGTGACGATGGTCAACGTGCCTCGTCTGCGCGACCTACAGCGGCGCTGACTCCGCTCCTTCTCCTGGAAGGCGGCCGCTCTACGGCAGCAGCACCGCGCGCATCGGTCGGCCGGCGAGCGACGCGCAACCGACGCCGCCGCACGCGGCCTGGGCTCCCTGCACGTCCACGCTACCCTCGACGACGAATGCCCGAGACGTGGGCTCCGCCTCAGGGGTCACCTGATCGATCGTCGCCTCGAGCGTCCTGTCGTCGAGGGTGATTTTCGCGTGGCGCGACCTGAGGAGCGAGGCGGCCTCCTCCGGCACGGCGATGCGCGCGCGCAGCCCCTGGCCACCGACGATGCGCGCGACGATGTCGCCGGTGTGCGCGGTCATGCCTGGCTCGAAGTACACCGACGACACCGTGCCGTCGAACGGCGCCCGCAGCTCGCTCTCCTGGAGCGCGACGCGCAGTTGATCGACCTTGGCCTTCTGTTCGGCGATGTGCGCCGCCGCCGACGCGGCCCGGGCGCCGGCGCTCTGCGCCTCGAAGTGCGACTGCGCCGCTTCCTCGCCGGAGACGAGCGCGACGCGCTGGCCACCGACGTCGACGGTCGCGTTGCGTCGAGCGGCGCGCTTGCGGGCCGCCATGTAGTCGGAGCCGGCGCCCGCCGCCTCGGCCCGTGCGACCTTGAGCTGCGCCTCGGCGATCGCCAGATCGTGCTGACGCTCGCGGAGATCGAACGCCACGATCACGTCGCCGGCGCGTACGGCCTGCCCGGCCTTCGCGCGGAGCTCGAGGACCTTGCCGTCGGCGCGCGGCGAGAGGTTGGCCATCTGCGGCGGCAGGAGCACGCCGACGAAGTCGTTCGTGAACCGCGCGCTCGCGGCCTGGCTCGTCGACTTCGCGACGTCTCTCGGGGCCTCGCCGGCCTCGCTCTTGCGCGTGAGGAACATCCCGATCAGCGGCGCCCCGACGAGGACGACCAGCGCGAGCAGCCCCTTCGCCGCCCATTTCGTCACGACCCGCGCGGTCATCGCGACCTCCCGTGGACCATGTCGTCGTCGCCCGCCCACGCGTCGCCGTCCGCGTGCCACGTCGGGGCGTCGGGATCGTAGTAGGGCATGCCGCCACCCGCCGCCTCGAGCGCTTGCATCGGAACCTCGCGCGCGCGCTGGGCGCGTCGCTCGCCGAGTTGCACGACCGGCGCCTGCGCCACGCGCGGCTGCTGCTGCTGCTGTTGCACATTGCCGTTGTGCCGGGCGTGCTGGCCCTGCCGCTGCTGGCCCTGCCGCTGCTGGCCCTGCCGCTGGCCCTGGGTGGCCTGCCGTTGCGCCGGCGCCTGTTCTGGAGCGCCGCCCATCTGCGCCGCGACGAGGCGCGCGTACGCGCCGCCCCGGGCAACGAGCTCCTGGTGGGTGCCCTGCTCGACGAGGAGGCCCTCCTCCATGACGAGGATGCGGTCCGCGCCGACGACGGTGCTGAGGCGGTGCGCGATGAAGATGCGCGTGCACCGGAGCTCTTCGAGCTGGCGCTGCACCGCGGTCTCGGTGATCGAGTCGAGCGCGCTCGTCGCCTCGTCGAGCAGGACGATGGCCGGGTTCTCCACCAGGGCGCGCGCCAGCGCGATGCGCTGCCGCTGCCCGCCGGAGAGCGAGGCGCCGCCGGCGACGACGGGCGTGTCGTACTGCATCGGCATCTTCGCGATGTCCTCGTGGATGCAGGCGCGCCTCGCCGCGTCCTTGATGCGCTCGAGCGAGATCTCGGGATCGGCGAGGGCGATGTTCGCGCGGATCGTCGTGCCGAAGACGTGCGGCTTCTGGATGACCACGCCGAGCTGACGGCGCACGCTGCGGAGATCGAGCTGAGTCAGCGGGTTGCCGTCGAGCGAGACCGCGCCGTCGGTCGGCTGGTAGAGGCCGAGGAGCAGGCGCCCGAGCGTCGTCTTGCCGGAGCCCGAGCGCCCCACGATCGCGACGCACTCGCCGGGCGCGATGTGCACCGTGACGTTCTTGACCGCGTGCGGCAGCTTGGGGCCGTACCGGAAGCTCACGCGCTCGAGCGAGATCTGCCCGGCGAGCGGCGGCGCGATCCGGAGGTTTCCGTTGTTCTCTTGCTCGGGCGCGGTACCGAGCACGTCGTCGATGCGGGTCAGGTGCACGCGCGTCGTCTGGAGCGACTGCAGCGTCGAGACCAGGTTCATCATCGGCGAAATGAAGCCGACGGCGAGGGCGTTGGCCGAGAGCATCACGCCGAGGCTCATCTTGCGGTCCATGACCTCGACGACCCCGCCGAGGAGGAGCACCATCGGGCCGACGATGTGCATCGTCGAGAGCAAGGCCTGTGAGAACGTCGCGACGCTGCCCTGGCGGAGGCCGATGTTCATCACGTCCACGTAGCGCGCGGCCCAGGTGTGCGACGCCTTGTGCTCGCAGCCGCTCGCCTTGAGCGACTCCATGCCGGCGAGCAGCTCGTTCAGGGCGTTCGCCGCCTCTGTCTGCTTGGCGATGCTGCCCGACGCGAGCTCGCGGAGCTTCTTGCGCGTCCCGAGGTACACGGCGACCTGGAGCCCCACGATGACGAGTGCGATCACGGTCATCTTGACGCTCATGATCGACAGGAACAGGAGGTGGCTCACCACCATCACCCCGTCGATGCTCCCGGAAAGGACGGCGCCGGTGAGCGTCTCGCGGATCGTGGCGACGCTGGCGACGCGCATCTGCAGATCGGCCGCGTGGCGTCGCTCGAAGAAGCCGTAGGGCAGGCGCAGCAGGTGCTCGAGGAAGCCGAACGTCATCTTCGCGTCGAAGCCGGTCCGGAGCTGGAGGAGCAGCTGGCTTCGCGTCACCGACGTGAAGAAGTGAAAGACCACGGTGGTGGCGAGGCCGGCGACGAGGACGCCGAGCAGGTGCGTGTCGTTGCGGGGGACGACGCGGTCGATGAGGCGGCCGTTGATCATCGGCAGCACGAGCGCGAGCATCTCCAGGAAGATCGACGCGAAGGCGATGCGGTGCCAGTCGTTCGAGCCGGCGAAGGCGCTCTTCAGGTGACGCCAGACGGGGTTCTCGCCGGGCTTGCCCGCGACGAACTTCTCCGTCTTCTCGACGACGAGCGCGACGCCGGTGAACGCCTTCCGCGCCTCGTCCAAAGGGACGGTGCGGCGGCCGAGGGCGGGGTCGACGATCTTCACGCCGTTCTTGGTCAGCGCGTCGAAGACCACGAAGTGGCTGAAATTCCAGTGCAGGATCGACGCCTGCGGGAGGTGCTCGAGATCATCGAGGTCGACCTTCACGCCGCGGCCGCGCAGATCGTAGAGCGCGGCCGCCTCCAGAATGGCGCGTGCGGTGACGCCGTCGCGGCCGATGGCCATCGAGCTGCGCAGCTCGTCGAGCGGCACGTGGCGTCCGAGGAATGCGAGGCACATCGCGAGGCACGCTGCGCCGCAGTCCGTCGCCATGACTTGCTGGACGTGAGGCACCTCGACCGCGCGCAGCGGCGCCCCGAGCTTCTTCAGCGCGGGAAACTCGGCGACGAGGCGGCGGGCGAGGTCTTGTGCTTGGGGGGCCATGGGCTCTCTTCAGGGGAGGAACTGACGAAGCGCGGGCACGAGGGTGACGAGGATCGGTTCGCTGCGGACCCGGATTTCCGCCGTTCCGGTGAGGCCGTCGAAGTAGCCGTAGGGTTGCCCCTCGGAGGTGAAGGTCGCGGCGGGGAGCCGGGCGGTGACGAGGACCTTGGCGCCGGGGTCGAGCTGCACGGCGTCCGCCTTCTCCTGGCCGAGGAAGCGCTGCACCTCGGTCGGGCCGACGGCCTCGGCCGATACGTCGGTCACGACGAGGTCGGAGTACTCGTAGCGGAAGCCGTCGAGCTCGAAGCGCATCTTGAGCCCGTCCTTGAGCATCGGGCGGTAGTCGGCGGGGACCATCGACACCAGGGACACCTGCGCGCTGCCCTTGGGCGCGACCGCGAGGAGGACCTCGCCGGCGTTGACGTGCTGGCCGGGGCGGACGCGCACGTCGCTGACGTAGCCCTGCACCTCGGCGCGGATCGTCCGGGAATCGACGACGTTCTTCGCCTGGTCGCGCTGCGCTCGCAGCGTCGCGAGCGACTGCTTGACGGCGAGATCGTTCGGGTCGCGGAGCATGCGAACGAGCTGCAGATCGAACTCGCGCGTGGCGCGGACGAGCTCGTTGTTCTCGTCGACGTTGTACATGCGCACGAGCACCGTGCCGACGTCGACGAGCTGGCCGGGCTTCACCTCGACGCCTTCGACGGTGGCCGGCGTGGTCGCGGTGATCATGCGGCGGCCGTCGACGCGCACGACCGCGGGGCCGCTCGCGTACTCGTCGACGTTGAAGAGGCTGATGAAGAGGAACGCGCAGATCGCGGCAGCCACGAGGATCTTGTAGATTACACGCGTCCACGCCCGGTCGAAGCGCAGGACGTCACCCTCCTCCTCGCCACCGGAGTGATGCTCGATCGCTTCCGCCCGAAAGATTCCCTCGGTCACGGCGCCTCCTCCACGATCTTCTTGCCGGTGGCGACCATCAAACGCACGACAGCGAGCGCGTGCGCGAGCTCCGACTGCGTGCGCTGGATGCGCGCGTCGGAGTCCGAGCTCTCCGCGTCGATGAGCTCGAGCGGGCTGGAGAGGCCCTGGATGTAGCGGGCCTGGACGATCTGGAGCACCGCGGCGGCGCCGTCGGCCGAACGCTTCGCGTGCTCGAGCGCCACTGCGGTCGTTCGCACGGCGAAGGCGGCGCGCGCGGCCGCGGTGCGGACGTCGCGGCGTGTCTGCTCGAGGGTCGCGGCGGCGGCGGAGGCCTCCGCCCGTGCGCCCGTGAGGTTTGGCCCGATAGACGCGTCGAAGATCGGGACGCTCACGAGCAGCCCCGCCGTCGCTTGCCGGGTGTTGAGCAAGATGTCGCTCTTGTCCGACCGCGTGAGGCGGTAGTAGTCGTCGACCGAGAGCGAGATCGTCGGCAGGTAGCGCGCCTGCGCGGCGTCGGCGGCCGATTCGCGGGCGTCATGATCGGCGGTGGCCGACGCGACAGCCGGGAGGTGCTCGGCCTCGCGCATCGCGAGCGCGCTGTCCATGTCGAGGCGCGGCAGGCGCGGCGGCGCAACCCTCAGCGGCGCCCCCGGATCGAGCGAGAGGAGCGCGGCGAGCACGGCACGCGCGTCGTAGACGTCGGCCTCGGCGGTCGCGAGCTGGAGGCGCGCGGCCTCGGCGCGCGCCGACGCGCGGATCTCTTCGAGCGGCGGCTGGAGGCCCGCCTTGATGAGCCCCTTCGCGAGGACGACGAGCTTTTCGCGCTGCGTGAGCGTCGCCTTGGTGACGTCGCGGAGCTGCTCCTTGTAGTGGTAGCTGACATAGGCGTTGGCGACGTCGCTCATGACGCCGAGCTCGGCGCCCGCCTGGCTCGCCGCCGCCGACGTGTGGCTCGCCTCGGCGGCGGCGACGCTCCCGCTCGTGCGGCCGAAATCCCAGAGCGTCCAGCGCACGCTCGTCGCCGCGGTGCCCGCGGCCGTGTAGTTGACGAACGCGAAGAGCCCCTCGGACGGGGGCGGCGTCGGCTGCGTGTCGCGGACCGCGGCGCCGTTCGCGCTGAGGTTGGCGGACAGCGTCGGGTAGTAGTTCGCGCGCTGCTCGTCGATGTTGGCTTCGGCCGACTCCGCGCGGGCGCGCGCACCGCGGATCTGCGGGGAGCGCTGACGCCCAATCTCGAGGGCCCGCGCGAGCGTGAGCGACGTCGGCGCCGCCTGCTGCGACGGAGTCGTCTGGGGCACCGCCTCGTCTTGCGCTTCGGCGCGCGCGGGGATGGCGATCGTCAGCGTGAGCGCTGCTCCGATCGTCGTCCACGCCAGGCAGTGCATGTCCGATGTCAGTGCAAGGTCGGGACCGCTGGGTCGATGAGGAAAATTGGTGCATACCTGCACGCACCGAACGTTTGACCGACCCGGTGGCGATTTCTGTACGACGAGGTACGACACACACCCTGATGCAGCGCGGGGTGCACCGGCGGCAGGACGATCCAGCCCATTTCTCGAGGCAGCTCGCGCCTGAGCGGAAACATCCGGCAGGGAAGATCTCGACGAATTCCGCGATGTTCATTCGCGTGCTCGACGTGGGGACCGTTTCCCCGCTTTAATCGTCCCATGCGGGCCCGCCTCCTCCTCATCGCTGCAGCGACCCTCGCGGTCGCGCCCGTCGTCGCCGCACAAGCGCCCGTCGACGACGGGGCCGAGGAGCCCGAGCCGTCCGCCGCACCGGCGTCCTCCGCGCCCGCACCCGTAGGCTCAGGCGCCGCCGCGGCCCCTGGCGGAGTGCCCCTGGCCGGACCGCGCCCGCCGCTTCCCTCGCGCGATGGGATGGTGCATCTGCCGGGTGGCCGCTTCACGATGGGGAGCGCCGAGAGGGGCGCCGCGCCGAACGAGCGACCGCCGCACGCGGTCAACGTCGCGCCGTTCTGGCTCGACAAGACGGAGGTGACCGTCGGCGGCTACCGCGCGTGCGTCGAGTCGCGCGCATGCGCCCCACCTGCGCGCTCGAGCACCACGTGCACGTTCGACCTGGGCGATGCCGAGCTCCCGGTGTCGTGCGTGCACTGGAAGGACGCTGACTCGTTCTGCCGCGCGCAAGGCAAGCGTCTGCCGCGCGAAGCGGAGTGGGAGTTCGCGGCGCACGGCAACGCGCGCACGAAGTACCCGTTCGGGAACGCGGCGAGCTGCGGCGCCGCCGTCACGCTCCTTCACGAGGCGACCGGGCGCAGCTGCGGCGGCAAGCGACCCGCCCGCGTCGGTTCGCGGCCGGCCGGCGCGAGCCCGTTCGGCGTCCTCGATCTCGCGGGCAACGTCGAGGAGTGGACCGCCGACTGGTACGCCGAGAGCCTCGCCGAAGGCGCCGCGCCCCGCGCGGGCGCGAGCCACGTCCTGCGCGGCGGCGGCTGGCTGTCGCCGCCGTCGATGAGCCGCACGACGGCGCGCAACTGGGGCTCGAGCGTCGAAGCGGGCCCCAACGTGGGCTTCCGCTGCGCGAAAGATGCATGATGCAATCATCTGGCAACCTCGTCGCGGGAAGGTACGAGCTCGGAGAGCGCATCGCGCGTGGCGACTGGAGCGTCGTGTACGCCGCCCGCGTGGTGGGGACCGGGGCAGAGGTCGTCATCAAGTTCATCGACGCGCAGCTCGTCGGCAACGCCGAGGCGTGCGCGCGGTTCTTCCACGGCGCGCGCGTCATGGCGGGGCTCGGTGTCGAGCACACTCTGCGCGTGCTCGACGTCGGCTCGGCGGAGAACGGCATCCCGTTCATCGTCATGTTTCGCGTCGACGCCGAATCGCTTCGTGCGCGCGTCCAGCGCCTGCGCGCGCTGCCGCTCGTGACGCTCGCGCCCCTGGTCGCGGACGTCGCCTCGGCGCTCGACGTGCTGCACGCCCGCGGACTGCTCCACCAGGACGTGAAGCCCGACGACGTGCTCATCGTGAACGACGACGGACGCGAACGCGCGCTGCTCTGCGGACTTAGCCTCGCAGGCCCGCCGTCGGACGGGCACGGGGGCGGTGTCCTCGGGACGCCTTATTTCCTCGCACCGGAGCGGCTCCAGGCTGGGCTAGGCACCGACGGGCGCTCGGACTTCTGGTCGCTGGGCGCCGTCGTCTATTTCGCCGCGACCGGCGTTCTCCCGTTCGAGGCGCCCTCGATGCCCGAGCTCTTCGGCGCGATCCTCGAGGGGCCGCTGCCGGTGCCGTCGCGGGCTGCCCCGCACCTTCCGCCTGCGTTCGACGCGTGGTTCGCGCGGGCGTGCGCTCGCGATCGGCGCGATCGCTTCGGAAGCGGCGCCGAGCTCGCCAGTGTGCTCGCCGCGTGCCTCCACCACCCGACCGCCGGCTTCGGGACGCCCTCGGACGGGCCGAACGACGAGACTCCCTGCGTGTCGTGCGGCGAGCCGGTCCGCGTGCCGCCGATGGTGTTCTGTCCGAACTGTGGGAGCCGTCTCACCCAGCAGCCGCCCGCCGCGGCGCCGCTTTCGACGAACACCGCGCCCCTGCCGCCGCCGGCGTTCGAGGAGTACCGCGGCCTCAGCGCGGCGACGGCGCCGCAGCTCGCGCAGTTCCGCCCCGAAGGCGACTCGGACCGACCCGAGCAGGCTCCGCTGTCGCAGCCGACGCTCGCGCTCGCGACCGACGCGTACGCCGTCGCCGCCGCGATGCAGCCGAGCCCGCTGGGCCCGCGGGCCCCCTCTCAGCCGACGGTCGCGATGGAAGACCTCCGGCCTCCGCCGGCGTCGCAGCCGACACTCGCGCTCTCCCACGTCGACTCGTACGCACCCTCGCCGCCGCCGCCACGCCCACCGTCGCAGCCGACGCTCGCCGTCGAGGTGCCCGAGATCCCGGCCGCCGCGGTTCGCGCCGCGCCGCTTCCGCGCGTGGACGCTCCTCAGTACGGCGCTCCTCAGTACGGCGCGGCGCAGTACGACGCGCCGCAGTACGACGCGCCGCAGTACGCCGCCCCGACGCCGATGCCCGAGCCGCCGACGCCGATGCCCGTACCAAGGCCGATGCCCGCATCGATGCCGGCCCTGCCTCTGCCCTCCGCGGTCCGCTCGTCGTCGACGGCGCCGCCGCCGCCCATGCCGCCTGGGGCAGCGCCCATGCCGCCCAGGCCGCCCGTCGCGCCGCCGCCGCCGCCCGCCGCGGAGTCCACGCGGGCGTTCGACGCGGCGACGGATCCCTTCGCTGCCTCGGGACCGGCGAGCTCCGACAAACCTTCGGCGTGGCTCTTTCGCGCGCGTCTCGGCGTGTGGCGCCGCGGTGAGGTGCTCGCCGCCGGCTTTGCGGCCACGGGTGTGAACGCGGTCGCCGTCACCGCCACGAAGGTCGTGGCGACGCGCGGCGGCGGGTGGGAGGACTTGCAGCTCGACGCGAAGATCGATCTCACCCGCGTGCGGGCGATCCGCGGCGTGGGCCCCGACGCCTTCTTCCTTCTCGGCGCGGGGGGGCTCGTCTTGCGCGTGACGCTGGAGGGCGCGTGCGAGTTCTGGGGGCTCGAGCTCGATCCCGCCGCGCCGATCGCTGCCGCCGAGATCACTTTCTACGACGCGCTCCCCGAAGGCACCGGCGCGCTCTTCGTCGGCGAGCGCCCCGCCGCGACGGGCACTGTCGGTATCCTCGCGCGCGGCGCGCCGCGCTCGGTCCACATCGTCGTCCCAGGGACGCCCGCCGCGCGGCTCAAGAGCATGGCGCGCATCGCCGGCGGCGTGATCGTCGCGTGCGGCGCCGGCAAGCTCGTCGCGTTCGAGAGGGACGCGGTCGTCGGCGTCGTGGAGGTCGCGCCCGGCGAGCTCAATCACATCGTCCCCAACGAGAACGGCGCGCTGGTCGTCGGCGCCGGCGCCTACGCGTTCACGGTCGGTCCGAAGCTCCACACGCAGCTCGAAGAGGTGCAGACGACCAGCGATCTCGTTTCCCTCACCGCCTACGAAGGCGTCGGCTGGGCGGGCTCCGTGCGCGGCGCGCGCATCCTCCGCCGCTCCGGGCAGGGGCTGTGGACGCGCCTCACCGGCAACCTCGGCACCGACGCGGGGGTCGTCGCCCTCGCGGCGACCGAGCGCGAAGTGCGCGCGGTGCTCGACGACGGGACGCTGGTGACCGGCACGCTCGGGGTGTGAGCGATCCGGCGGTCAGAAGCACTCGCCGTTGCTGATCGGCTCGCAGCGCACCCACGCGGTGCCGGCGTTGTCGATGAGCGAGGTACCGCGCACGGTGAACGTGATCGACGACTGCGTGTTCAGCTTCGTGGTGAGGGTCGGGCAAGACAGCTCCCACGTGCCGGTGTCCCAGATGGTGCCGGACGGGGGGAGCGCGGAGCCATAGTCGACGCCGCCGCCATCCTTGAAACGGATCTCCTCGAGCCCGCCGCGGGTCTTCTGCCAGTAGCCGCCCGTCAGCTTCGCCGGGTCGATGCAGTCGGTGCCGCCGGTCGTCCCGCTCGTCCCGCTCGTCCCGCTCGTCCCGCTCGTCCCGCTGCTCGAGCCCGCGGCGCCCGTCGTGAAGGAGAGCGTCATCGTCCAGTCGGCGGCCTGGTCCTTCGAGAAGAGAACCATCGCGTACTTGCCTACCGGGATGGGCCCGCCCTTCGTGATCGGCTTGGTCGTCGCCGTCGCGTCGGCGGCGATGGGGGTGAGGCTCGCGTTGTAGAGGACGACGTCGACGTCCGCCGAGCCGGTCCAGTCGATGTTCGGCGTCAGGGTCCCGCCGGCCTGGGTGATCTCGAACGCGAAGCCGTCGAAGTCGCCCGTGTAGTTCTTGCCGTCGGTCCCGCCGGTGCTGAGGCGGCCGGTGAGCTTGAGCGTCTTGGAGCCGTCGATCACGCCGAGGTTCTGCATGCCGGCGAGGTCGGGTCCGTTGTTCGGCTCGACCTCGGCGATGTCCTGGACCGGAACGCCCCCGCTGGCTCCGCCCGAGCTGCTGCTGCTGCCGCTGGTGCCGCTGCCGCTGCTCGTACCGCCGGAACCGCTCGCCCCGCTGGAGGCTCCACCGGCGTTGGTCGCCGAGGAGCAGCCCGAGACCGCGAGGGACGCGAGGACCGCGAGAACGAAACCGATGCCAACGTGCTTCGACATTTTAGTGCGAGCTCCTTTTCAAAGAGCAGTCTGGTGACGCGCCACATGAAAGTCCCTGAAACCATCTGAAAGCGACAGCTAGGTCGATTTCGTGTGATGTTTCAGAGATGTAGGCGCCCGGCCAATTCGAGGAGCTGCTCTTAGGCCGCGCTTCGCCAGAACACGCGATCGACGATGGCGTACGACACGCCCGCCGCGCTGCGCGCGACCACGTGCACGACGTAGTCTCCGACGATCGCGTGATCGCCGACGTCGAGCAGCCACTGCGTTTCGCGCGTCCCGATCGACATCGGCCCTCCCGGGCGCTGCGACACCGCCGCGCGCACCTCGAGCCCGCCAAGCCGGTGGACTGCCTGCCTTTGCTCGATGCCTACAATCACCCACACGTGTCCACCTTCAGAAGCGGTGACGACGTTTTCGTTCCGGGTGAGACGCACGCGGCGATCGAGCAGCTGGCTCAGGGCCACGGCGGTCGGCAAAGCGTCGCGAAGCACGCGGAGATCCGAGATCTCCTCGGTCGAAATCGGGTCGGCATGGGGGGGCACGTCGAGCACGGGGAGCCTTGTTCCTTGAACACGCCAAGCGGGCGCGGACTTCCTTGGAACACGCGACCCCCGTGCGGGGTTGGTTGACGAAAATCGGGCGCTCGACTATCCCGAGCGGCCCCAGGCCTGCAACCGCCGGTCGCACGCCTGGAACTGCGCGGATCTCCTAGAAATGCCTAATCCAGGCTAGTTATGCGCCGCCGGCCGCGGCGCACGAGGTTACGACGTGTCCTTTGCCTTCCAAAAAGTAGAACCGAAGGGTGCTCCGGGAGTTGCGCAGCCCGATGGCGCCGCGCCGCAGGGCGGGAGCTCCACGGGCGGTGGCGCGCTGGGGATGCTCTTCCCCCTCCTCATCATGGTCCCCTTCCTCTTCTTGATGTTCCGTCGTCAGAAGAAGGAGCAGGCGGCGCGCTCGAGCCTGAAGAAGGGCGACACCGTCGTCTCGCAGAGCGGCCTCGTCGGCGAGCTCATGGAGATGGACGAGAAGATCGCCAAGGTGAAGATCGCGCCCGGCACCACGGTGCGGATGCTCGTCACGTCGATCTCGCCCATGGCCGCGGAGGCCGACAAGAAGGCGGCCGACGACAAAGACTTGAAGGACCTGAAAGACGCGAAGGTCGCTGCGGAGAAGAAATAGATGCCTGCCTCGCGGCGCAACGCGCTCATCGTCGCCCTCGTCGCGATCGTGTGCGGCGTTCTCTTTTACAAGGCCGAGTCGTTCTGGGGCGTCATCACGTGCGGCCTCATCGGACTCTGGTCGCTCATCGGCGCACTGCCGGTGATGGACGGCGGCTGGCGCTTCAAGACGGGCCTCGCGACCGTCGTGCTGTTCGGCGCCGGCATCATCCTGTGGCCCACGATCGACACGATGAGCGGCGGCCGCGCGAAGTGCCCGGCCTACTTCCGCGACAACATCAAGTTCGGCATCGTGAAGGGCTTGGACCTCCAGGGCGGAATGCGCCTCGTCTACACGGTGGAGGTCGAAGAGGCGATCCGCGACAAGCGTGATCGCTTCGCCGACGACATGCGCCAGGAGCTGGCCATCTCGTACAAGTTCCACTCCGGTGACGGCATCATCACCCGCGACGCGGCGAACAAGCTGGACGAGAAGGTCCACATCTCGCTCCCCGAGTCGGCCGTCATCAAGGTGAAGTTCACCGATCCGGCCGACATGTCGAAGATCGACGATCGCTTCAACAAGAAGTTCGGCACCGAGATGTCGCAGCAGCGCTCGACGACGCCGGGCGAGCTGTCGTTCAAGATCCGCGGCGAGGTCGAGACCCAGATCCGCGAGCGCGCCGTCGCGCAGGCCAAGGACACCGTCAGCAAACGTGTCGACGAAATGGGCCTCCGCGAGGCGTCGGTCACGATCCGCGACGAGGACATCATCATCGAGGTCCCCGGCCAGGATCAGAAGGCTTTCGACGACATCAAGGAGATCATCCGCAAGACCGCCCGCCTCGAGTTCAAGATGGTGGACGACGAGGGCGCGGGGAAGTTCTTCGACGTCCCGGAGAGCCAGCTGACCGCCGCAGGAGCCGATAAGGAAGGCATCTCGATCTTCTCCGAGCAAGCGCCCAACGGACCCGGCAAATCGGTGGAGAAGGCGTACTACGCCATCATCACCCGCCGCAGCGACGCCAAGGGCCAGTTCATCGAGTCGCTCGCCGACACGCTCAAGCGCTTCAAGGCGTGGACGAGCACGCTCAACGCGCCCGACGACCACACGATCGGGTACGCGATCCGCACCGAGACGACGACCGACGACGTTACCGGCGTCACCGAGACCAAAGAGGTCGGCTGGCGGACGTACTACCTGTTCTCCCGCGCGGAGGTCACCGGTGACTACATCACCGACGCCATGGTCTCCCAGGACACCAACCAGGGCATGGGCGGCTACTACGTCGCGGTGACGTTCAGCCCGGCCGGCGCCGACAGGTTCGAGGAGATCACCGGCGCGAACATCCAGAAGCGCTTCGCGATCATCCTCGACGACAACATCGACTCCGCCCCGGTCATCAAGTCGAAGATCGCCGGCGGTCGCGCGAGCATCACGCTCGGCGCGGGCGATCCGGAGACGCAGCTGGCCAACGCGCGGAAGCTCGAGCTCGTGCTCCGCTCCGGCGCGCTCCCGGCGCCGATCACGCCGTCGAACGAGTCGATGATCGGCCCCAGCCTCGGCAAGGACGCGATCCAGCAGGCCGTGAAGGGCATGCTCGTCGGCAGCTCCCTCGTCCTCGCGTTCATGATGTTCTACTACCGGAAGAGCGGCGTCGTCGCGGACCTCGCGGTCCTCTTCAACCTGTTCCTCCAGATGGCCATCCTGGCGTCGTTCTCGGCGACGATGACCGTCCCCGGCATCGCCGGCCTCGCGCTGACCCTCGGCATGAGCGTCGACGTGAACGTGCTCGTCAACGAGCGCATCCGTGAGGAGCTCCGCGCTGGGCGAAGCATCCGCGCGGCGGTCGACGCCGGCTACGACAAGGCGTTCTCGTCGATCTTGGACGGCCACGTCACCGTCTTCATCTCGGGCCTCATCCTCGCGCAGTACGGATCGGGTCCCGTCAAAGGCTTCGCGGTGACGCTGATCGTCGGCATCATCTGCAGCCTCTTCACCGGTGTCTTCTGCACCCGCCTGGTCTTCGACTGGTGGGTGCGCCACGCGAAGGTCAAGCGCCTGTCGGTGGGAGCGGAGTTCTAGTCATGGAGCTGTTCAAGCCGGGTAGGCAGTTCGACTTCATGGGGCAGCGGTGGTTCTGGATCCCGCTGTCCCTCGCCCTCGTCGCCATCTCGACGGCGTTGTCGTTCTGGCCCGAGACGGTTTGGCCGTACGGGCCGAACTACGGAACCGACTTCCGCGGGGGCACCGAGATCGAGGTCGCCTTCGGAAAGGCGCTCTCCTTCGAAGGACAGGAAGGCGCAGGCGCGCTCCGCAAGGCCGTCGAGGCCAGCGGCTTCTCGACGCCGGACGTCGTGCAGGTCGGCGACAACGCCAAGAACCAGTTCCTCGTCCGAGTGCAGGACGTGAGCGTCATCGGCGAAGGGGCGAAGGAGCAGGTCAAAAAAGCGCTGTGCCTCACGGCCGACTCAAAGGCGCCGGTCGCCGACGAGGCCGCCTGCCCGCCCCGCGCGCGCGCCACCGAGGTGAAGTTCAGCGCCGGCGGCGACAAGCTCAACACGCGCTACGACTCCGACCCCGACCTCGACAAGGTCAAGGCGCAGCTCCAGACCGTGCCCGGCGTTCGCCTGCGCCCCAGCCCGACCAACCCCCAGGTCACCAACCAGCGCGACCACCGCGTGGAAATCCAGCTCGAGAGCAAGGGCGACCAGCTCCTGAACTCGCTCCGGACCAAGCTCGGCGACGCCGTCCCCGAGCACGCGCTCCGCGTCGAGTGGGTCGGCCCCAAGGCGGGAAAGCAGCTCCGCGACAGCGCGCGTAACTCGGTCGCCATCGCGATCGTGTTCATCATGCTCTACCTCGCGTTCCGCTTCGACCTGCGGTTCGCCCCCGGCGTCGTCATCGCGTGCATCCACGACGCGATGGTCGTCATCGGCGTGTTCATCCTTCTCCACAAGGAGATCACGCTGAGCACGATCGCCGTCGTCCTCACGATTGTCGGCTATTCGATGAACGACACAGTCGTCATCTACGACCGAATTCGCGAGAACCTCGGCAAGCACCGGGGCAAGACGTTCGCGCAGATCATCAACCTGTCGGTCAGCGAGACGCTGTCGCGAACGATCCTCACGTCGGGCGCGACGATGCTCTCGGTCCTCGCGTTCTTCATCTGGGGAACGGGCGTCATCAAGGACTTCGCCCTCGGCATGGTCATCGGCATCGTGGCCGGCACCTACTCGAGCATCTACGTCGCCGCGCCGCTCACCGAGTGGATCGACACGAAGATGGCGAAGGCCGGCGACGTCAAGAAGCGGCTCGCCTCCCCAAAAGGCTGACGCCGCGCCTCGGCAGCGCGGCACCCTGAAGCGGCCACCGAACCACCTCGACCTTGCACGGAGACCTCATCCGTTGTAGACCCCGCGCGTCCACAGGCCCCTCGTGGGTCGATGGCCCCGGGGGTCTGCCGCCATGAAGCTCCGTACGTCCGCCTCGATCGCCGCGCTCCTCGTCCTGGGCGCCACTGTCTCCTACGCGGCCACGCAGCGCCGGGTGAACGGGATCATCACGCAGGTCGAGCCCGCCAGGATGTCGATCCAGCCGATGCACGGCAAGACCGCGATCAGCGGGCGGTTGGCAGCCGGGACGCTCGTGACCCTGAACGGGCACGCGGCGCAGATCGCCGATCTCAAGATCACCTACGACGCGAAGGCGGAGCTCGGCCTCGACGACGTCTGGATCTCGGTCCGCGCCGACTCGCAGTGATACTCTTGTCCCGGCTGGGATGAAGCTGGGATGAAGCCCGAGCACGCGAACATCAAGACGCCGAAGGGGGAGGTGCTCATCTCCTTCCGCAACGTGAAGAAGGCGTTCGGCCCGAAGGTCATCTACACCGATCTCAACCTCGACATCCGCCGCGGCGAGACGACGACGATCCTCGGCGCGTCGGGCAGCGGCAAGAGCGTCATGCTCAAGATGCTCATCGGCCTGCTCAACGCCGACGCGGGGCAGATCATCTTCGACGGCGACGACGTCGCCAAATTCGACGAGCACCGGATGATCGACGTGCGGCGCCGCGTCGCCTACCTCTTCCAGGGGGCGGCGCTCTTCGACTCGCTCGACGTCGGCGAGAACGTCGCGTACGGCCTGCGCGAGCAATTCTGGGACTCGATGACGAACGACGAGATTCTCTCGCGCGTCGCGCAATCGCTGAAGCTCGTCGGCCTGCCCGGCATCGAGGCGATGCGCCCGAGTGATCTCTCCGGCGGCATGAAGAAGCGCGTCGGGTTGGCGCGCACGCTGGCCTTGCAGCCCGAGGTGCTCCTGTACGACGAGCCGACGACGGGCCTCGATCCCATCAACACCGCCCGGATCAATCACCTCATCAACGGCATCAAGCGCGCGCTCGGCCTCACGAGCATCGTCGTGACGCACGACATGGGGACGGCGTTCGCCGTCTCCGATCGCCTCGCGATGATCGGCCGTGGTCGCGTCCTCATGACCGCTCCCAAGGACGAGTTCAAGGAGACCCAGGACAAGTACGTCCGCGACTTCATCGACGGACGCGCGCCGGAGACCGAGGACGTCGACTCGCTCTTGTCGACGTCGTGAGATCGAGACGCGTCACATCGCTATTCCGCACACCTCGGCGATCGGGCGGCCAGTGCGGATCGCCCGCTTC
>JANYHK010000068.1 GCA_025359105.1 Myxococcales bacterium
CCGCCGGCGGCCGCGTCGCGGCGCACGGCGGCGTGGGCAGCGGTGCTCGCGCTCGCGGTGGGTACCGGCGTGTCGGGGTATGCCGTCCGGGAAAGGTCACGGGCCGTCGCGCCCGCGCCGACGCTGTCTCGCGCGCCGGTCGCCGGCAGTGAGATCGAAGGCCCGCGGTGCACCTCGAACCGTGCGTGCTCGGCCGCGCACGGCGGCGAAGCGTACCGATGCCGCCCCGACGACGGGCAGTGCGTCGCGCTGGCGTCCCCCGATTGCCGCGTCCTCGCGCAGCCGCGCGATCTCGAGAGCGACGACACGGTCTGGCTCGGGAGCATGTACCCGCTGACCGGCCCGGACGCCGCCGCGTTCGGCCTCGTCGAAGCGCAAGCCGTCGAGCTCGCTCGCCAGGATTTCGCCCAGACCATGGCCGGCTTCTCCACGCAGGCAGCGCACGGCGTCGTGCACCCCTTGGGGCTGGTGTCGTGCGACGACGCGGTCGATCCGGCGCGCGCGGCGCGTCACCTCGTCGACGACGTGAAGGTGCCGGCGGTGATCGGCTTTCGGACCGGCGCCGAAGCGGTGGAGCTCGCGGCCTCGACCTTCCTGCCCGGCGGTGTGATGACCGTCGTGGCGCTGAACACCAGCCCGCAGGTCGCGGGCATCCCGCAGCCGCCCGGTCCGCGCATGGTGTGGCGCACGACGTACAACATGGCCGACACCGCGACCCCGCTGAGCCTGCTGGTCTCGAGCGTCCTCGAGCCCCGACTGGGTGCTCAGGGCGTCGACGGCCCTACGCGCGTGGCGCTGGTGAGGCCGAAGAACACCGGCGCGCTCGGCTTCTCGAGCGCGCTCTTCGACAAGCTCACGTTCAACGGCAAGTCCGCGCTCGAAAACGGGACCGACTACCGAGAGCTGGTGTGGAAGGACGGCGACGAGCGCGACGAGAGCCTCGCGGCGATCGCCAAGAGCCTCGGAGGGTTTGCGCCTCACGTCATCGTGTTCCAGGGCGACGACGCGGTGGTGAAACAGGCATTCGAGCCCCTCGAGGCCGCCTGGCCCGCGTCGAGAGCGTATCGCCCGACCTACCTCACGATGACGGTGCTGACGCGGGAGGTCTTCCGCTTCGCCGGGAAGGACGCGTCGCGGCGGCGCCGATTCTTCGGCCTGACTCCGGTGTCGGCGACGCCGACGAACGCGCGCTTCGTCATGCACTACAACGAAGTCTTCCACGACAAGATCACGCGCACGATTTCGCCCAACTCTTCGTACGATGCGTTCTACATGCTGGCCTACGCGACCTACGCGCTCGGCGACAAGCCGGTCACCGGCACGGGGCTGGCGTCCACGGTGGGGAGGCTGTTGCCCCCCGGCAGGCCGATCGAGGTCGGTCCCCCTGGTATCTTCGACGCGTTCACGACCCTTCGGGGAGGCCAGAACATCGATCTGCTCGGCGCGACCGGAAAGCTGGACTTCGACCTCGCCACCGGGGACTCGCCGGTCGACCAAGCCATTCTGTGCGTCGACGTGAACGACGAGAGGCGCGCGTTCGACAGCGTCGAGTCGGGGCTCGTCTACCGCGCGTCGAGCCGCAAGCTCGAGGGCGCGATGCGCTGCCCGTAGAGCGGCTGCAGCGACTTCAGCGCGTCTTCAGCGGCGCGGATCCGGTCAGCGTCTCGCAGCATGCCGCGCAGCAGTACTCCGTCCGCGTGGCCCCATCAGCGAGCGCCACGACGCGCAGGCGCCAGCCGTGCTGCGCGAGGGTACCGAGGGTGCGCACGGACGGCGCGTCGACCGTGCAGATCGCGCACCTGCGGATGCGGGCGGGTCGTTCGGTCTTCGAGGCGGGGCCGTCGTTCATTTTTCCTGGGGGCGGCCTCCTCGTGGAGACTCTTCCTTTGTTGAAGACGGCCAGCAGCGTGAAGCGGAAAAGGCCCTGTCGTGTCAGGGCCGATCAGGAGTGCGCGGATCCTGCCGGACCCGCGCAAACGGTGCGTGCTGGCTCCCGGAACCATGCACGGACGCACGCGTGGCGCAGGGATTGCTTTTGCGAGGATGAGGATGCCGCATGCGCATTCGTTCCTGGCTCGACGACGCCCGCGCCCGTGCCTACGACCGCGACCTGAGCGCGTTTCAGCGCTCCGCGATCACCAGAACGTTGGCGAACGGCGTTCCCTCATCGCACCGCTCCACCCGCACGCGCAGGCCTTCCCGCTCCAGGGCCGCAGCGATCTCCCCGCCGCTGCGCGCGTGCGGCGCGGCGCGCGTTCGCTCGGCCAGGCGGGTGAGCGCGCTGGAGAAGCCCGCGCGCCGGTCGATCTCGCGGACGACGACCCGTGCGCGGGCTGCTTTCGCCGCGCGCCTGAGGAGGGCGTCCTGCTCGGCCTCGGTCACGTAGTGGAGGACGTCGACGAGGAGCACGGTGTCGCACGGCGCGATCTCGGCGTCGCGCGCGTCGCCGACGAAGAAGCGCGCCGGAAGATCCGTGGCGGCCGCCGTCGCGAGCGCGATTCGGTCGCCGTCTTCGTCGAAGCCGACGACGCGCGTGGCCTGGCCGGCGACGAGGACGAGTACCGACACGTACCCGGCGCCGCAGCCAACGTCGCACACCTCGCCGAGCGGCCCCAGGGCGAGGAGCGCGGCCGTCACGGGATCGGTGGCAAGCTTGGCCCGCGCACGAATCCGCGCGGCCCGTGGCGGGAAGCGCTGCGCGACCTTCTCGATCAGGGCGCCTCGCTCCGTTCGGCGCGGCGCGACAGCCACTGCGAGCCATGTGAGCGCACCGGTCACGAGCGCCGCGACCGGCGCGAGGAGGGCCGTCCCCACCGCGAGATCGAGCGCGAACGCCGCGAGGCCGTGCGCGTGGAGGGCGGCGCGATCGACCGGCAAAGTCCCGCCCGTGCGCGCGAGCGCGCCGAGCTGGATCTCGGCGAGCGTGATCACCGGTGCGAAGAAGGGGAGGGACACGTTCGCAGAGAGGTACGCGACGCGCGCGTCGAGACGCAGCGGCAGGCACACGGCGAGCACGAGGAAGATGTGCGTCCCCCACAGCGGCGTCACGCCGATGAAGACGCCCACGGCGACGCTGGCGGCCGCGCGCCACGCCGTGATCTCACCGCCGCGCAGCCTCACCCACGCCGCGCCAACCGCGCTGCGTGCGCCTGCCCTCACGCCGTCCTCAGACGACCGATGGCGGACTCGAACGCCCCGCCGCCAGCATGCGCAGGTACATCTTGGCGCGCGTGTTGTCGGGCTCGAGGCCCTCCACCTTGTGCCACTTCTCTTCGGCGCCCTTCGCATCCCCCATCGCGAGGAGCGTCACGCCGAGCTGCAGGAGGGCGGGCACGAAGTTCGGTCGGGCTGCGAGCGCGGCCTCGTAGTGCTCCTTGGCGCGCGGCAGGTTGTGCACGTCGCGAAGGAGCCCACCAAGCTTCGTCTGCAGATCGGCGAACTGCGGGCAGAGGTTGACGGCCTTCTCGAGCTCACCGATCGCCTCGTGCGGCATCGCCGCGTCGGCGTACGCCTGCGCGAGATCGGCGTGCATGTTGGCGAGCTTGCCGCGCGCGAAAGGATCGAGCCCCTCGACCTTGCCGGTAGGGCTCCCCTTGATGCGCTTGAAGACCTGCTTGGCCGCCTCGTATTTGCCGCGATCGTTGTAGGTGACCGCGAGGTTCAGCGCCGCCTCGGTGTAAGCGGGATTGATCTCGAGGGCGCGCTCGAAGTGGCGCTCGGCCTGAATGAAGTTGCCGCGCGAGTGGCAGATGACGCCGAGCATGTCGTGGACGTCTGCGAAGCGATCGTCGCTCTCGAGGACCTGGCGGAGGACTTCCTCGGCCTTCTCGAAGTCACGGTTCGCATAGTGCTCCCGACCGACGAGCAGGAGCTGCTTCACGCCCTCATCCATGGCAGCGAGGGTAACAGCACCGGATGCGGGCCGTCACGCGCGAGAATTGCTCGAAAATTCCGCCCTGGATTGCGCCACGGTCCACCTGCGGCTATGCCCCCCCGGTCGTGCCGGAGCAGGAGCCCCTTCAGCCCCCTCGTCTTGGCGGCATCGAGCCCGGAGACGCCCTCGACCCCGCGAGCCCGTCCTTGATCCCGACGAGCGACGCGCCTCCACCTCCGCCGCCGCCCGCGCGGGGCGTGCCGCGAATCGTGAAGATCGCGGGATCGTTCCTGGTCGGCGCGGCGGCGGCGGTGCTCATCGTCTACACGATGGAGGCGCGGGCCAAGCGCGCGCACGAGCGCGCCGAGCAAGCCGCGCCCGCGATGGTGACGACGCCCGCGCTGCTCATCGGCGCGGTCGACGCGTCCGCGGACGAGGCCGCGGACTCCGCCGCGAGCGTCGATGCGGCGCCTGCCCCGATCGTGCCGGTGTGGCGCGTCGTCGAGATGAAGGGTGACCCGAGCGTCGATCTCGTCGAAGGCATCGTGGGCAAGCGCCCGTTCTCGACGGCGCTCATCGTGACCGGCATCGGTCGCGCGGAGATGCAGCGCATCGTCAAGGCCTTCCAGGACGTGCGATCGTTCGATCGGGTCGGCCCCAAGGACACCTTCACGGTCGCGAAGGAGAAGAAGACCGGCCACGTCGTCGCCTTCGAGTTCGCGACCTCGCCCGGCGACGTGTGGCAGGCGCGCGATGGATCGTCCGGCGTGCTCGAGGGCAAGAAGCTCGATCTCGTCGTCGAGCGGGTGCGCGTCGCGGTCGGCGTCGTGGTCGAGGGCGACTTGCGCGCGAGCGTCGTGAAGGCGGGGCTCGACGACGATCTGCTCGACCAGCTCGACGACGCGCTCGAGGGGCACGCCGAGCTCGCCGATCTCCGCCCCGGCGCGCGCCTGCGTGTCGTGGCGACCGAGGAGCGCGTGCAGGCCAAGTTCACGCGCTACGTCGAGATCGACGCGGTCGAGTACACGCCCGCGAGCGGCGCGCCGCCGGTCCGCGTCTACCACCAGGGCACCGGAAAGGCCCCGGGCTTCTACGACGCAAAGGCGCAGCGACCCTTTCGCGGGGGCTGGCGCACGCCGGTGCCGCTCGCGCGCATCAGCTCGCGCTACAACCCGCGGCGCATGCACCCGGTGCTCCACGTCGTGATGCCGCACAACGGCATCGACTTCGCGGCGTCGCCGGGGACACCGGTCTACTCGTCGGCCGCGGGGAGCGTGTCCTCCGTCGGCGACGGCGGGCCGTGCGGAAACATGGTGCAGATCAAGCACGCGAACGGGCTGACGACCGCGTACTGCCACCTCCAGCGGTTCGCGCCGGCGCTCCACTCGGGCCAGCACGTCGAGCAGCGGCAACTCGTCGGCTTCGTCGGGCAGACGGGCCGCGCGACGGGGCCGCACCTGCACTTCGCGGTGAAACGCGGCGACATCTTCATGGATCCGCTGGGGCTGAAGCTCGACGGCGTGCGCGTGCTCCCGACGGAGGACCGCGAGGACTTCACCAAGACGCGCATGGAACTGGACGGCGTCCTCGACGCCATCCCGATGAGCGGCGCGGACGCCGGGGTAGCGGCGTTTGCGTCGGCGCCCGCGGCCCCGGCAGCGGATGCAGGGCCCGAGGACACGGTGCTCGACGAGGCGCCGTAGCCCGTCCTGAGGAATTTTTGCGAGAGAGCTCCCATTTTCCGAGGCTGGCGAGTTAACCCATTCGAGACCGCCAAATGCCTTCCCTTCGCAGGACCTCCACCTCCTTTGCCGTCGCCCTCGCCGCGGCCTCTGCGGCGCTTTCGTCGGCGTCGCCGGCGCGGGCGGATGCGCCCACCGTTGCTCACCCGCATGCCTACGGCATCATCGTCGGCAGCAACGCCGCCGGCGCCGGGCAGCAGCCCCTTCGCTACGCCGAGGACGACGCCGAGCGCGTCGCTGGCGTCCTCCGCGATCTCGGGCGCTTTGGAACGAGCGACCTGCGGGTCCTCACGCACCCCGACGTCGCGAAGATCCTCGCGACCGTCGACGAGCTCGTGCCCAAGCTGAAAGAGCACGCGGACCGCGGCGAGCAAGCGACGTTCTTCTTCTATTACTCGGGCCACGCCAAGGCGAGCGCGCTCACGCTCGGCGACGGTGAGCTGCCCCTTGCCCTGCTGCGCGAGCGCCTTCGCCAGGTGCCGTCGACGCTCACGCTCGTCGTCCTCGACGCCTGTCAGTCCGGCGCGTTCGCGCGCACCAAGGGCGCCGAGCCGGCGGCGGACTTCTCGTTCAACTCGGTCGCGCGCCTCACCACCAAGGGGATCGCGGTCATGGCGTCGTCGACGGGACAGGAGCTGAGCCAGGAGTCCGATGCGCTCAAATCGTCCTATTTCACCCACCACCTGGTCGTCGCCCTGCGTGGCGCCGGCGATCAGGACGGCGACGGGAAGGTGAGCCTCGATGAGGCGTACCGCTACGCCTACCGCCGCACGCTCGCGGCGACGGCGCGCACACGGGTGGGGACCCAGCACGCGACGCTCGAGACGGATCTGTCGGGGCAGGGGGACGTGCCGGTCACCTACCCCGCCGACGCCGGCGCGCGGCTCGAGCTGCCGGGCGCGCTCGACGCGCGCGTGATCGTGCAACACCGCCCGAGCGGCAGCGTCGTGGCCGAGCTCGTGAAGGCGCCGGGGCCGCCGCTTCGTCTCGCGCTCCCGCAGGGCGCGTACGACGCGATCGTCCGTGCGCGCGGTCAGATCCTCGCGTGCAGCCTCACGCTCACCGATGGTCAGGTGACGGCCATCGAGCTCGGCACATGCCAGATCGCGGCCGCCAACGGCGTTCCCAAGGGATTCGACGACGACGCGCCGGAGACGGCGCCGGCCGACGTGCCCAGCGGCGCGCCGAGGGCAGACGGGCTCCGCGAGCTCGATCGCTGGGCGATCGAGGGAGGCCTCGGCTTCGTCGGGCGCAGCGACGACGCGTACAACGCCCGCGTGCGCGACTTCGGCTACACCCGCAGGCCCGATCTCGTCGAGCTGCCGTCCGCGCGCCTCTCGCTGGCCGTCACCCGCACGCTCGCCCCGCACCTCTCGATCGTCGTTCAGGGGCAGTCGCTCGCCGGCGATTCGTTCGCTCGCGACGTCGGCACCACCACCGACACCCTCACCTACAAAGGCTGGGGCGTCGGCGCCTATCTTCGTGCGCACGCCGATGTCGTGCCGCGCCTCCTGCAGGTGTACGCGCAGGGTGGCGGCGGGGCTTCGTTCGCGTTCACCTGGCTCGCGACCCAAGACGAGCGCGGCCCGTACACCGCGAAGGACACGCAGTGGGGCTACCTGCTCGGCCTCGCCGGCGGGCTCATCGTCGCGCCGGAAGCGCGCTTCGGCGGATTTTTGCAGGCCTCGT
This sequence comes from Myxococcales bacterium, assembly GCA_025359105.1. Classification (GTDB taxonomy): domain Bacteria; phylum Myxococcota_A; class Polyangia; order Polyangiales; family Polyangiaceae; genus JANYHK01. Next base: position 7,306 of record JANYHK010000068.1, read on the forward strand.
ACGACCGCGCGCCGGCGATGCGGAACCTGCTCGGCGACGCGCACGATGTCGGCGGCTTCGGGGCATCGCTCGGTCTTCGTGTTCGCCTGGGAGAAGTGCCGTGATGAAGCTCCTTCGATCCCCCTGGCTGCTTCGGCTCGCCGTCGTCGTCGCGGGCGTCGCCTGCATGGCGCCGGGCTGCAACGGCGATGTCCTGTCCGACTCCACGTTCCGCCTCTGGTGCGGCGACGTGCTCTGCGACTGGCGCCTCGACGCCGGGCACGTGAAGCGCGTGCCGACGTGGCACCCCGACGACTACGGCGTCGAGCTCGGCGACGCGCCGACGCAAATCTCGCAAGAGACCGGCGAGGGCTCCGATTGCATGGAGTTCTCCGCCATCGCCGACGTCGCGGCGGAGAGCCAGACGTCGGTCGAGGTCGACTTCGACCTGGACGGAGTCGCCGACTACCACGTGCCCATCGCCCAGACCGGTTGGCGCCCCGCCAAGGCGCTGATCTACGGGCCCCTTTACGCCAAGCGCTTGCGCTTCATCGTCCGCAAGGACGGACCGGGTCGCTCGGTCCTCGCGGAAATTCGGCTCCAGCGCGTGACGACCTGCACCGGGTCGCGCGTGCAGACGACGGGGCTCGGCGTCGGCGCCGCATGCGACGCGGACCAGGAGTGCGGGTCGGGTATTTGCTGCGGCGTCGGAAGCGGCAAGGTGTGCTCCGCGTGTTGCAAGGACCAGGGGCGCGGCTGCGCGACGGGCCAGACCTGCGCCTACGCCGATGTCCCCGCTGCCGAGGCGAACCGCACGCTCCTTCCGCAGCTCTGCGACCCCGGGCTCGGGCGCGGCAAGAAAGGCGAGCCCTGCGTGGATGCCGCCGACTGCGCGTCGCACGCATGCACCGGGGTGACCTACGCGCGCCCGAGCGACTGCCCGGAAGCGGGTGCGCTCGACTGCTTCCCGGATCGGGTCCGCGCGGGGCACTGCGAATAGGCCGTCGAATGGAGGCGTACCAGCGCTACGGGCCCGCCCTCCTCCGCAAGGCCGCACGAATGCTGCGCAACCGGGAGGACGCGCGCGACGTCGTGCACGCGCTCTTCGCCGACATGCTGGAGGAACGAGACATGCCCGCGGACCTGCCGTACCTGTACCGCGCCGTCACCAACCGATGCCTCCGGCATCTGCGCGACGAGAAAAACCGCGCGCGCCTGCTGGCCATGCACGACGACGCGTTGGCGCCGGTGCGCGTCCGGCTCGACGAGGCGGCGCTGTCGATGGATCTGCTGGTGAAGCTCGTCTCCGCGCTCGGTGACGGCGAGGCCGAGGTGCTCGCATACCGGTACCTGGACGACATGACGCAGGAGGAGATCGCCGCGATGACCGGGCTCAGCCGCAAGACGATCGGCAGGCGCCTCGACGCCATCCGCGACGCCGCGACCCGCGTAGCCGGGGAGGCAGTGTCATGAGCGCACGCTGCGTTTCCGAGCCCATCTCGTGGCTACGCCTCGAGCGGTACGCGCTCGGCGAGGCCCCCGACGCAGAGGAGATCGGGCGCCACCTCGAGGGTTGTGAGGTGTGCCGCGCGTGCCTCGGACGCATCGAGGCCGACGCAGGGACGGAGCTGCCGGAGCTGCGCGCGCGTTCGCCGCGTTCGTTGCCTCCGCCGTGGCGCCGGGCCATGTTCGCGGGCGGCGCAGCGGTCGCGCTCGCGGCGGCCGTCGTGCTCGTCGTCGGCCGCGGGCCGCGCGTCCCCGAGGATCCCGACCGCACGAAGGGCGCGGAGGTCGTGTTCTCCCTCGTGCGCGACGACGACACGCTCTTCGCGGAAGCCGGCGGCACGTTCCGCGACGGCGACCGCTTCAAGGCGCTCGTGTCCTGCGCGCCTGGCACGTGGACGCGGTTCGACCTCGTCGTCTACGACGACCACGGCGCGACGTTCCCCCTCGACGCGCCCGCGTCGCTCGCGTGCGGCAACGACGTCCCGCTGCCCGGCGCGTTTCTCCTCCGCGGCGCGTCGCCGATGCGCGTGTGCCTCGTATGGGGCGAGGCGCCGCCCGATCGCGGCGACCTCGCGCGGTCTGGCTTTGCGCCTGATCGGCCCCGCGCATCGTGCAAGGTCCTTCAGGCCGCGCCCTGAGCAGGCGGACCTCCACGAGACGAAGGGCAAATCGTGGAGCATGTTCATGGTCCATGATTTGGATCCTCGGCGCAGGTAGGATCGAGCACGATGCCGGGGACGCACGACGACGAGGCTGGGGGGCGGGTTCTGGTCGAGTACCCGCAGGCGATCCTCGACGCGCTGCGGATCGCGAAGATCGGCGTATGCGTCACGGTGGCGGTGGAAGGCGTGTCGCGCAACGTCCTCGTGAGCGACGCGGCCGTGGAGATCCTCGGCCACTCGCGCGAGGTGCTGCTCTCGCGTTCGGCGTTCGACTTCATCGTCCCCGCGGAGCGCGAGCGGTTGCGCGAGCTGCGCGACCGCCGCCTCGGCGGCGACGGGGTCGATTCGACCATCGAGACGGTGGTGGTGCGCGCGGACGGGCGCGAGGTGCCCATCACCTACGTCGTCACCGACGTGACCCTCGGCGAACGGCCGGCGCGCGTGTCCTTGTTGTGGGACATTTCTGCGCGGCGGACCGCGGAGGACGCCCTTCGCGCGGAGGAGTCGCGGTTGCGGCGGCTGTTCGAGTCGGCGCCCGACGGCATCGTGGTTTCCCGTGAGGGCGTGGTGCTCGAGGCGAACCCGGCCGCCGCGCGCATGCTCGGCTTCGCCGCAGCGCAGGAGTTGATCGGCACCTCTCTGCGGGCGCTGCTGTCGCCAGTGGAAACCAAGGTGATGGGCGAACGCATCGCGGCCGCGCGTGAGGGGGCGCGCCTCGCGCCACGCGCCTACGAGGCGCGACGGGCCGACGGCTTGCGCATGACCGCGGAGATCACGTCCGTACCCTACGAGCACGAGGGCAAGCCGGCCGTCATGGCCTTCGCGCGCGACGTGACGGAGCGCCTGCGACTCCAGGCGCAGCTCACGCAGAGCGAGCGCCTGGCCGCACTGGGAACGCTCGCGGCCGGGGTTGCCCACGAGATCAACAACCCGCTGACGGTGATGGCGCTCGGGCTCCAGGCGGTCGACCTTCGGCTGCGACGCTCGATCGACCGACTGGTGCCGGACGAGCATCGCGAGATCTCGAGCTTGCTCTCCGAGCTCCGCAGCAGCGTGGACCGCATCGGTGGAATCGTGGGCGAGCTCCGCGCCTTCGCGCGAGCCGACGGCGACGCCCCGGGCCCGACCGACGTAGTGGCGGTGCTCACCGCCGCGGAGCGAATGGCCGCGCACCGGATCCGGCACAGCGCCGCGGTGATTCCGCGCTACGACGCGGTTCCGCCGGTGGTGGGCCACGCGCGCCGCCTCGAGCAGGTCTTCGTGAACCTACTGCTCAACGCAGCGCAGTCGATGCGCGAGGGCGGCTCCGACAACCGCATCGACGTGCGCGCGTACGTCGCCGTTGACGGCCGCGTCGCCGTCGAGGTGAAGGACAACGGCCCGGGCATGCCCCCCGAGGTGCTGAGCCGGGCGTTCGATCCGTTCTTCACGACGAAGCCGGTCGGCGACGGGACGGGCCTGGGTCTCTCGATCAGCCACGGCATCGTGACGGGGCTCGGCGGGGAAATCAGCATAGAGAGCGAGGTCGGCCGCGGCACCACCGTTCGCGTCCACCTCGTGCCCGCGGGCGCGGTGGCGAAGGAGATCCCGGCGGGCCAGCCGGCCGACGCGCCCCGTAGCGCTTCACGCGCACGCATCCTCATCGTCGACGATGAGAAGGCGCTCGTCTCTTCGCTCCGCCTGCTTCTCGCGGGTGAGCACGACGTGACGACCGCCACCACGGGCGAGGCCGCGTGCCGGGCGCTCCTCGAGGACGCGCCTTTCGACGCTGTGCTCTGCGATGTGATGATGCCCGGCGTCTCGGGGATGGATGTCTACGCGCGCGTCAGGGCGGCGCGGCCCGAGCTGCTGCCGCGGTTCGTCTTCATGACCGGCGGCGCGTTCACGCCGCAAGCCGACGAGTTCCTCGCGTCGGTATCCAATCGCGTCCTGCAGAAGCCGTTCGCCATGGCGGAGCTCAGGCAAGCCATCCTGGATGTGAACGCCGGCACTGCCTGAGCGCGGCAGAAGGCGCGGCTCGCGTCAGCGCGTCAGCGTGAACGTGTCGATCGTGTCGTCGCTGCCGCTCGCCTTCACGCCGAACGCCTTGAAGGTCAGCGTCTTGCCGTCCAGCGTGAGGAGACCGTAGACGCCGACGTACGACGTACCGCGTCCGTAGGCGACGTTGAGGGCGCGGTGCTCGGCTGGCGCCGTGCTGATCGCCTCCGCGAAGGCTCCAGCACCGGCGCACACGACGTAGGTGGGGCCTCCCGCCTGCACCGTCGGCGCGTCGGGCGTGCCGCCGAGGGGCTTCGAGCGCTCGTACTCGTGCTCGTGCCCGGCGATCACGAGATCGACGTGGTGCGCCTGCCAGATCGGGACGAGGGCGCGGCGCACGGCGACCACGTCGGGCTCGTCGGCGTGATCGGCGGTCGAATAGTTGCCGCGGTGGTGATCGACGACGAGGAACGGACGGACGGCGCGGTTTGCGTCGGCGCGGGCGAGGTCTTGGTCGAGCCACGCCAGCTGCGCCTTGGCCTCGTCGGTTTCTCCCATCGTGGCGATCGCCTCGTCGTCCAGGAAGACCACGTGCGCGTTGCCGACGTCGAACGAGCCGAAGCTCTCCGCATAGGGGCCGTCGCCGGGCAGCGCGAAGCTCCCGAAGAACTGGGGCGACTCGACCTCGTGGTTGCCGGCGGCAGGCACGATGAGCTGCTGACCGAGCGTGAGGAAGCCCTTGTCGTCCTTCCACGCCTTGTCGAGCCAGCTCGTGTACTGCGACTGCTGCGTGCCGAAGAACACCAGATCGCCGCTGAAGATCTGCATGCTCACGGCGGCGTCGCGCATCCGCTGCTGGACCGCTTGAAGGATGTCCATCGAGTCGCGTGAGTCGCCGGAGATCCCGATCGTGACAGGCCCGGTGCGCGGCACCGTCGTGAACGACTGCGTGGCGCTCCACACCTCGGCGCCGGGCGCACCGCCGCCGACCTGGTAGTAGTACGTCGTGCCGGGGTTGAGGCCGCAGACGTGCGTCTCGTGCAGGCGCGCGGGAGGTTCCTCGTGCCCGAAGCCGACCGTGGGCGGCGGGATGCTGAACGAGAAGCCGGCGTGCACGTCGCCGAGCGCGCCCGGCGTCGTCCCCATGCGGACCTTCGCCGCGCGCGTGGAGCCGGCCGTCTCCCAGACGAAGGCGATGCTGGTCGTCGGATCGGCGTAGCCGGGCGCGCCGGCGGTGGTGGAGCCGCCGAGCCCGAGGCGCACGCGGGTCGGCGTCGCGGCGGCGAGATCCGCGAACGGCGAAGCGTCGTCGAGCGCCATGTCGAAGAACGCGCGAACCTCGGGCGGGCTGACGGTGTACGCGCAGCCGGCGGGTGCGTACGAGAGCGGAGCTCCACCCGCGTCCGTGCCGGATGCGGTGCTCCCGCCCTTCGACGTGCACGCGGCGAAGGCGACGACGGAGACCAGAACGGCGGTGCTGTGCGCGCGCATGGCGGTGGCTTATCACGCAACGGCGCCTGGCGCAGGTGCCGCCGGCGCCTCCAAAGACCGGCGCGCGCACCGTGATCCTGCTACGCGAGGGGTGTGGATCGCGAGCGCATGGTCCTCGGAAGCATCGCGTTCGGGGTGACGTACGTGATGATCGCGTCGCGTCGCCTCCGCTGGGTCCGGATCGATCGCGCGAGCGGCGCGATCATCGGCGCGGTGCTCGCGGTGGCGATCGGCAGCGTGAAGCCCGAGGAGGCGTCGCAGGCGGTCGATCACTCGACGCTCATTCTCCTGCTCGGCGTGATGGGGATGGGGGCGCTCCTGTCGATCGACGGGTTCTTCGACCGCGTCGCGGTGCGCCTCGTCGCGCGGGCACGGACGCCGGCGCGCCTGCTCGCCGCGCTCGTGTGGGGAGCCGGCGGTCTCTCGGCCCTCGTCACCAACGACGCGGTGTGCGTGCTGCTCACGCCGCTCGTCGTCACGTGGATCCAGCGGTGGAAGTTGCCGCGCCTGCCGCTGTTGCTCGCCCTCGCGACGGCGTCGAACACCGGCAGCGTCGCCACGCTCGTCGGTAACCCCCAGAACATGCTCTGCGCGAGCCTCGGAAAGCTCGACTTCGCGCCGTTCGCGGCACACATGCTGCCGGTCGCGCTTCTCGGCCTCGCCGCGAACCACGCGATCCTCGCGCTCCTCTTTCGCCGCGAGCTGCGGGGCGCGCTGCCCGCGGAAGAGGACGGCGCGCCGCTCTTCACCTGGCGCTCGACGCTCACGATTGCCACGATCGCGCTCACCGTCGTCCTCTACGCCGGCGGCGCGAACATGGCCTACACGGCGCTCACCGGGTTCGCGGTGCTCCTCGTCCTCCACCGCGTCGATCCGGCGCAGGTGTGGGTGCGCATCGACTGGTCCGTCCTCCTCTTTTTCGGTGGCCTCTTCGTCGCCGTCGACGGCTTCGTGCGGAGCGGCGCGCCGGAGTACGTGTTCGAGCACGTCCCGCTCTTCGTGGGCTCCCAGGGCATCGCCGCCTACGCGCGGACGAGCGCGCTCTTCCTCGTAGGGAGCAATGTGGTCACGAACGTCCCCTTCATCCTGCTCGTGAAGGCCGAGATGGCGAAGCTCCCCAACGTGCGGCTGGGCTGGGAGCTGCTCGCGATGGCGTCGACGTTCGCGGGCAACCTGACGCTCCTCGGCTCGGTCGCGAACATCATCGTGAGCGAAAAATCGCAGGAGGTGGGTGGCCTTCGCTTCCGGGAATACGCGAAGGTCGGAATTCCTGTGGCGGTGACGACGACGGCGCTTGGGGCACTCTGGCTCGTTCTCGTCGCCGGACGCTGACCCCTTCGCGAACGGTCGGCGCGAGGGTCACGTGCGCGGCGAGCTGTGACGAAAACGGGCAAAGCGCGTCGACCGCGCAACACCCGACGCACCGCCACCACAGTTTCGCGGTCGCCGGTCACCTGACTCCGCGGGGTCGCGCGTGGCGTGCCGGTTGCAAAACGATCCTGCGAAGCCATGAAGAGCTCGCCCGACCCACTTCCCCTCGCCCAGGCGCAACGGGCGTACGAATCGGCTCCGACGGTTCGCTTTTACGCGCGAAACACGCAGCTCCAGCCGCCCGAAGCGGCGATCCTCGAGCGCCTTCGTCCGCGGCTCGGGAGCATGCGCATGCTCGACCTCGGCGTCGGTGCGGGCCGGACGGCGCTCCACTTCGCGCCGCTCGTGCGGAGCTATCTGGGCCTCGACTGGTCCCACGCGATGGTCGAGACGTGCCTCGCGCGCTTCGACGGAGCACCCGCACGCTTCGAGCTCGGCGACGCACGCGATCTGGGCCGGTTCGGCGAAGGGGTGTTCGACTTCGTCCTCTTCTCGTTCAACGGGCTCGACTGCGTCGCCCACGACGAGCGGCTCGCAACGCTCGCAGGAATACGTCGCGTGCTCACGCCGGGCGGCGTGCTCTGTTTCTCGGCCCACAACCTGCGGAGCGTCGCGGCCCTCTTCTCGTTCGGCAGCCCCCGCGGGCCGTTCGAGGCGCTCGAGGAGGCCGTTCGCTACGTGCGGATCCGGGTGAACAACCCGTCGCTCGAGATCTTGTGTGCGTCACCGTACGCGGCAGTGAACGACGGCTGGAATGCGTTCGCGGGCTACCACTACCACATCACTCCGACAGAGCAGGTCCTGCAGATCCAGCAAGCCGGCTTCGTCGACGTGAGCGTGTTCGGTCTCGCAGGCGTGGAGCTCGCCGCCCCCGCGGTGCCGGTGTGCGACGACCGGTGGGTCTATTACCTGTGCCGTCGCGCGTGAGTGCCAACCCGCCGAGACGCTCCATGGTTCGCGCGTCGCTGGCGCTCGCGCCGCTCCAGATCGCGGTGCGGGCGGGGGAGGCCACGTTGCCGCTCCTCCTCGCCGCGTGGTTCGGGCGCACCCGTGAGACCGACGCCTACGTGTTCGTCAGCGCCGCGTTCGCGCTCGCCGCCGCGCTGGGGTTTCAGATCTTCCACGACTCGGCGCTCGTGCCCATTCTCGCGCTCGCTCGCGCGAAGGGGCATGGGCGCGTCAGCGCGCTCGTGGGCGCGGTGCTCGCGCGAACCCTCGCCTACGGAGGCGTGGCGGCCGGCGCTTCGATCGCGCTCTTCGCCGGCGTGGTCGCGCTCCGCTACCAGGGAGCGGAGCGCACGACGGTGCGTCTTTTGGCCGCGGCCCTCGGCGTCCAGCTCGTCGCGATCGCCGTGCGCGGGCTCTTCGCCACGTGTCTCCAGGCGCACCACCGCTACCGGACGCCAGCCGTGGCCTCGATCGTCGCCTTCGCGGTTCAACTCTGCGTGCTCGTCCTCGCGCACGTACCGATGGGCATCGTGTCGCTCGCGCTCGGCGCGCTCGCAGGAGAGATCGCCGCCGCGCTGGTCCTCTACGTCGCGCTCCGGCGCGTCGTTCGGTTTCGACCCGCGTGGGCGATCCCCCCGGAGCTCGGCGAGCTCGGGCGCCTCCTTCGCGCAGAAGGGTTCGGGAGCGCCATCGGGCGCGTGAACCCGCTCGTCGATCAGCTCATGGCGTCGGCCGTGGCGATCGCCGGCGGCGGCACGCTCCTTCGCTACGCCTACGACGTCGCGACCGCGCCGACGTCCGCGCTTCAGGCCACGCTCTTCCCGGTGTTGCTCGCGCACCTCTCGGAGGACGCGGCCAGTGGAGACGTCGATCGGGTAAGGCGAACGGTCGCCCGCACCGTCGCCGTCGTGGCCGCGGGCTCGGCCGCGATCGCCCTGCTGGTGTATGGGGTGCGCGAGCCGCTCCTCCGGTTGCTCTTCTTGCACGGCACGATGGACGCCGGCGGCGTGGCGACGATGGCGGCGATCTTGCCGTACCACCTCCTCGGGCTCGTGCCCTTCGCGACCCTGCTCATCGCCACGCGCGCGCACGTCGCGCTGCGCAATGGCCCGATCTTCATGCGCCTGGGCCTCATCGGGACCGCGCTCAACCTCGCGGGGAACGTCCTCCTCCTGCCGTACCTGGGGCTTCGAGGGATCGCGCTCGCGACGTCCCTCACGAGCGCCGTTCTCGCGGCGATTTCGCTCCTGGCGCTCCCGCGCGCGCCCGGGGAAAGACGGTTGCCGAACCACGGCCGTGGGCTATAGACTAGTTCCATGAAGGTAAAATCGAACGTCCACTCCGGGAAAATCGCCATGAATCATAGCGGTGTGAAGGTGAAGTCGGCGGTTCGCGCCGGCAGGCTCGCGGCGAATCACAACGCTACGCGCGTCTAGTCCGCCGTCGCCGATTTCGGCCTTACCAAAGAGCCTCCGGAGCCGCGCTTCGGAGGCTTCGTGGTTTGTGCGACTTCGCCCGGGCAGTGGACGGCGCGCCCGAGATGCTTACGCTAGGGGGCATGACCGACGCTGCGCCGCCGCCGGCCCCCGAGCCCACCCCGGCCCCCGAGCCCACGCCCGCTGTCTCGCCGCCCGTCGCACCGGCCGGTGCCTCGGAGCTGTGCCGTGACAAGGCGCGCGTGCTCGTCCACAAATACGCGGCGGGTGGCGCCGCGTGGGCCATGCTGCCGATCCCGATCCCGACGAGCCCGGCGCTGACGGCGCTCGAGGCGCACATGATCTACTGGATCGCGCGCATGTACGGCGAGGCGCCGAGCCACACCGACACCATCATGCTCGCCGCCGGGCTCGAGGTCGGGAGCACCGGTCTGAAGCACGCCGCCAGGTACCTCGTCGGCTTCATCCCCGTCATCGGCTGGGGCATCAAGGGGGTCATCGCCGGACTTGCCATCGAGACGATGGGGCAGCTCATCATCAAACACTACGAGTCGAAATACCCGGGCAAGGTTGCGGTCTGAAGCCTGAGCTCCACGGTCGCCCTTAGCGCGCGCCCCGAACCGCCGCGCACATGGGCGGATCGGCGGGGCCGATGCGGACGAGGCTGTCGAGCCAGTCCTTGAGGATCGAGAAGCCGCCCTCGACGTGCCAGAAGAGATCGAGGATCAAGGTCAGGCGCCCCTCGCACATCGGGACGAGCACGACGCGCGAGTAGACGTTCTCGCCGAAGCGAAGAACGCGCATCTGCCCCGTCGTCCACGAGACCTTCATCGGCGCGCGGCCGATGTCGTAGACAGGCATGCCCGCGAACGTGCTCGTGTGGCGCAGCGAGTCGACCCACGACTGCGTCTCGCTTTCGAGGAGCGCGTCGCTCGGCGGAGCCCACGCGAAGCGCATCCCGATCGCCGCGCCGCGCCGCTCCACGAGGAGCTCGAGCCCCCAGCCGCGCAAGTCGGCGCGCTTGGGCAGCGGGACCGGCGTGAACGACGAGACGTCGGCCTGCAGCCCGAGGAACGTGTTGCGGTAGCGCCCGCCTTCGACGCGCCCCTGGCCCTCGTAGTCGACGTCGCTGTACGTCGGCGGCGCAAGGACCACGTCACCCAGCGGCGGCGTCGCGGCCGGCGCGGTGCCCACGCCCGCGAGGAGCTTCGTCGCGAGCGGCGTGGCGGCGGCCTCTTCGAGCCCCTGCACGTAGCTCACGCGGGAGCCCTGCCGCACGACCGTGAACGGTTTGGGTGCCTGGGCGCACGCGCGACGCGCCTCCAGCGCCGAAGCGAAGCGCGCCGCGGCCGCGTCGTCGTCCCACGCCGTGCTCCAAAAGAGGACGCGGCGTCCATCCTTGGCATCGGCGAGCGTGTAGGCGTCGCCGCCCCAACCGCTCGACGCTTCGTTTGCGGCGTCGACCTTGATGCACTGCGCGAGGAAGTTGCTCGTCAGAAACTCGCCCATCCGGCCGCGGGCGAGCCCGCGCATACCCGCCGGGAGGTCCGGCCAGAGGACGACGATCGGAAGCTCGCCGGCCAGGTACTTCTCGACGTGGATCACCTGTTCGGTCGTCACCGGCGGATGGGCCAGCGCCGCGTCGACGAGCGGCCACCCGCCGGTCCGGTACAGCTGCGCGACGAGAACCGCGCCCTGGATGTACGGCCACGCGAAGAGCGCCCGCACGCTGGGGGCCGCCTTCACCGGGAGGCCGCCGCCCGTCGCGCGCGCGAGCTCCTCGTCGCTGAGGGTCGCGAGCCGCCTGGCGACGCGGGCGATGGCGTGCGCGTCGGTCTCACCGCGGTGCCGCGCCTCGTAGGCCGCGGAGGTGACGGTCGCGTCCCCCTCGAACATGGCGCGCCCGGCGAGTCGGCCGTCCTGGTCCCGGTCGCACGTGCTGCGGAGCCCCACGCGCGCGTCTTGCAGTGCGTGCTCGATCTCGTGGGGGATGGTGAACGCGTTCTGCTCGCGATCGCCCCGGGCCACCTGGCGGACGACGAGGTGCTTGGTATCCGGATCGTAGAAGCCGGAGACCCCGGCGTTCAGCAAATTGGTGGCGGAGCGCTCGGCCTCGCCCTCGGTCGCGGTCAGCCCGAACGCCGTCCAGGTCGCGCCGGCGCCGGCGCGCCCCCGCGGTCCGTCGCCGCACACGTCCTGCGCGTGGAGCCGGCGGAGGAACGCAGCGTCGTCGAGCCGCTCGGCGACGATGCGCCCGGCAGGCGCCCCACCCCTCATCGCTCCGACGTAGGCGGCGATCGCGTCGACGTCGCCGGAGGGGACGCGCGCGGCGTAGAGAGCTGGAGTCGGCCCGCCCGCGCAGGCGGCGATGGCGAGCGCGGCCAGTGTGGCGAAAAGGTACGGGAAAGCCCGCGGTGACAGGAGCCGCATACCCCCACGAATATCTGCTACCGTATGCGCGCGCGATGGCGAAGGTGACCCAGGCGGCCAAGGTAGGCCTGTTCCTCGTGGGCACGGCGGTGGCCGGGTTCGTCATCTTCCGCACCGTGAGCAAAGAGGTCGGCGGCGGCGGCGGCTACGTGGTGCACGCGTACATCAAGGACGCGACGGGCATCGCCAACCACTCGCGCGTCGCCATCGCCGGCATCCCGGTGGGGTCGATCGAGAAGATCTCGCTCGACAACGGGCGGGCGCGCGTCGACGTCCGCGTCGCCAAGGACACCGTCCTCTTCTCGAACGCGCGCCTCGGCGTGAAGAGCGCGTCGCTCCTCGGCGAGAACATCGTCGTCCTCACGGCCGGCACCGACGAGCCGAAGAAGAAGGATGGCGACGAGATCGAGACGATGGCGGAGGCCCGCAGCGTCGAGGACCTGAAGGAGCAGGTCGGCAAGATCGCCGATCTCATCCGCGCGGTCGCCGAGCAGCTCGCGGCGTCGGTCGGCACCGACAAGGGCGGCTCCAACATGCGGGCCATCCTGGAGAACCTGGCCCAGGCGACCGAAGCGATCAACATGACGGTGCGCGAGAACCGCACCTACATCAACGAGACGCTCAAGAACGTCAACACGATCACGGCGCACAGCCAGCCGCAGATCGACAAAATTCTCGAGAACATGCGCGTCATCACCGAGGAGGTTCGCCTCCTCGTCGCGCAAAACACCGGCGATCCGAAGTCGGGCGGCGGCGAGATCCGCGACACCGTCTCGCGCTTGAACCACGCGTCCAAGAGCCTCGAGAGCGCGCTCGAGCACATCGACCACGTCGCCGACCGCGTGGACAAGGGCGAAGGGACGCTCGGGCGCCTCAGCAAGGACGAGACCCTCATCAACGAGGTGCAGGGCGTCGCCGAGGGCGTGAACGACTACGTCGGGAACATCTCCCGCCTGCAGACGATCGTAGGTCTCCGCAGCGACTACAACTTCCTCGCGAACACGGTGAAGAGCTACGTCGAGGTGCGCCTCCAGCCGCGCGAGGACAAGTACTATCTCATCGAGCTCGTCAACGATCCGCGCGGCAAGACGAGCTTCACCCAGACCGACACCGACACGACCGATCCGCGCGCGCCCGCCCACTACCGCACCGTGACGACGACGACGACGGACGCGTTCCGCTTCTCGCTCATGTTCGCGCGGCGCCTCGGTCCCTTCACCGGCCGGTTCGGGATCAAGGAGTCGACGGGTGGCCTCGGGCTCGACATGCACCTCTTGCAGAACCGGTTCGAGGTCTCGAACGATCTCTTCGGCTTCGGCGAGGAGCTCCAGCCGCGCTTCCGCGTGTGGGTCGGCTACGAGTTCATCCACCGACTGTGGCTACTCGGCGGCGTCGACCACCTCTTCCTGCCCAATCGCCGCGACTATTTCCTCGGCCTGCAGCTGCGCTTCACCGACGACGACCTGAAGACCATCCTGCCGTTCAGCGGCTCGGCTGGTGCCGTGACGAAGTAGTCACGTCCAGCTGACGGCGCCCGCTGCGAGCAGGATCTCGATGGCCCGCAGCGCGTCGCCGGCCGTCGAGGCGCCCGTCCGTGTGGCCGCCTTCAGCACCTCGCGCAGCGGCTTCGGCGACGTCACGATCGACAGGAGGCGCTGCACTGGCGGCGGCCACGTCATGTCGCCGAGCGTCGGCTTGCTCGGCGCGAGCACCTCGTCGAGGCGATTGCGGTAGCGGTCGAGGGGGCTCTCCGACGGCATCGCCGACTCGAGGCCGGCGAGCATCAGCGTGGGGAGGTCCAGCTCGAGGGGGAACTCGACGTGCTTCGCCGAGCCGCCGCGGTAGAAGGTGAGCGTCCCGCCGCGCCAGAGGAAGAGGTCTGCTACGCGATCGCGCCCCTGATCACGGATCGCCCGGAAGATGTCCACGGAGCCGACGAGCCCGAGCGAGATGAGCGTGTCGCCCATGCGCCCGTTGTGGCGCGGCAACACGGCGAGCGCGAGATCGAGCTCCTCGCGCGCGAGCTTGCCGCGGCGGACGAGGTATTCGCCGAGCAGCTCCGTGGCGTCGCTCGACGCGACGTGGTTCAGCTTTCCCTCGATGAAGTAGAGCTCCTTGCGCGCGCCCCCACCGGCCTCGCCCGCGGGGCGTTCGGCGAAGAGGACGCCGGTGAGGTGCCCGCCCAGAACCTGGAGGAGCGACGAGAGCAGCGACGCTGGGGTGAGATCCAGCGTGAAATCGGGCTTGCCGGGGCCTGCGAGCTTGTTCGTCGTTGCCGAGGCGGGCGGCAGGAAGCGGGCGAGCTCGTCGATCTCCTCGAGGCGAACCATGCCGCGTCCCATGAAGTCGACCTTGTCACCGGGCCCGATCTGTCCGGTCACGCACGCCTCGATGAGGCGGGCGAACGTCCACGGTCCGTGTCGCGTACCGACCGAGGTCTCGACGAAGGACGGGAGCTGCCCGTACTCGCCCGTCTTGCGGCCGAACGGGGAGTCGTCGTCCTCGACGTCTTCGAGGTCGCTGTCGTCGCCGAGGTCGAGCACGAGCTCCTCGGTCGCGCGGGGGGGCGCCGGCGCGGTCTTCTTCTCTTCGGCGCCGTCGGCCGCGTCGGTCTCGGCGGCGGCGGCCCGGATCGCGCGGATGCTCTCGCGCACGGCCGCCATCGCGTCCGTCGAGGGGTTGGAGATGACCCACGCGACGCGCGCGGCGAGCTCGGCGCGCGCGGTCACGTCGTCGGGCTCGAAGCGCTCGAGTGCGGCCGCCAGACCCGTCGCCGTCTGGTAGCGCTGGCCCGGCTCGCGCGCGAGCGCCTTCTCGAGCACCTCGAAGAGGCCGGGCGGGAGCCCGCCGCGGATCTCCGTCAGCGCATCGATGCGGCAGTCGCGGATCGCGAGGAGCACGGCGAGCTGGCCGCTGCCCGGGAAGAGCGGCTTGCCGAGGAGCGCCTCGGCGAGCACCGTCGCGAGGCTGAAGAGGTCGGCCCGGTGGTCGAACGCCTCCCCCGCGACCTGCTCGGGCGCCAGGTAACCGAACTTCCCCTTCAGGACCGCGCTCTGTTCGCTGCGCAACGTCGAGCGTGTCGTGGACCGCGCGATGCCGAAGTCGCCGAGCTTCACGTGCCCTTCGCGCGACAGGTACAGGTTCGACGGGGTGACGTCGCGGTGGATGATCCCCATCGGCACGCCGCTCTTGTCGAGCGCGCCATGGACGCTCTCGAGCCCCCGCAGGACCTCGCACATGATGAAGACGCAGAGCCGGACGGGCAGCGTCTGCCCCTCTTGCTTGGTCCGTCGCAGGAGACGGTAGAGGTCGCACCCGTCGACGTACTCCATGGCGAGGTAGGGCTCGCCGTCCTCGGTGGTGCCCGCGCCGAAGACCGTCACCACGTTCTCGTGCTCGACGGCCTGGTGCAGATGAGCTTCGCGCTCGAACATCGTCCGCCCCTCCGCCTCGATCGCGAAGTTCGGAAGCAGGCGCTTGACGACGAGGCGCTGGGGCTCTGCCCGTGGATCCGTCGGGTGGGCGAGGTAGACTTCTGCCGTACCCCCTACGGCGATGCGCGTATCGAGCACATACGGCCCGAACCGAATGCCGCTGCTCATGCCGCGGGGGGGATCCTTCATGTACGCCAAGAGTATCGGACGAACGCTCCCTGACAAATGCAGTAGATAGGACTTCATGATGCCGCTCTTCTCGCGCATCCTTTTTGTGACCGCCCTCGGCCTGTGCGGGGGCGCGGCGTCTTGCAGCGGTTGCCACACCGCCTCGACCGCCAAAGGCCCGCTCGTCGCCGGCCCCCCGACGGTTCGACTGTATTTCGTCAGCGATCTGGCCGGCGCCATCGAGCCGTGCGGTTGCTCGAAAGACCAGCTCGGAGGCCTCGATCACGCCGGAGCGTGGATCGCGCAGGAGCGGGCCAAGGCTCCTGCGTCCGCGCTCGTCACGGCGGGGCCGCTTTTTTTCATGGATCCGACGCTCAAGCCCGAGAAAGTCGGCCAGGACACGCAGAAGGCCGAGACCCTCGCCGCGGTGCTGAAGCAGCTCGATTTCGCGGCGTTCGCGCCGGCCAAGAACGAGTGGGCCGCGGGGCCCGAGGAGCTCGGCAAGCTCAAGGACGCGAGCGGAGCGGCGATGCTCTTCGGCAACGCGCAGGTGCCCGGCGCCGTCCCGTTCGTCGTCCGCGAGCTGGGGGGCGTGAAGGTCGCCTTTCTCGGCGTCGCCAACCCGGACGTCGCCGGCGTCGTCGCCACCCCGGCAGCCGACGCAATCAAGGCGGCGGCCCAGGCGGCGAAGGGGCAGGGGGCGAAGATCCTGATCGCCCTCGCGTCGGTCGGACGCGGCGAGGCGAAGCGGATCGCCGACGTGGTGCCGGAGCTCACGGCCATCCTCGTCGGTTCGACGGGCGGCAGCGGCGACTCGAACACGCAGGCCCCGCCGCCCGAGCGCGTCGGCACCGTGCTCATCGCCGAGACCGGCAACCACCTGCAGACGGTGGCGGTGCTCGATCTGTACGTCCGCGACGGGAGCGGCACGTTCGCCGACGCGACCGGCCTCGAGCTCGGCCGCAAGCGCCAGGAGCTGCAGGGCCGCGCCGACGATCTGCACGTCAAGATCGCCAACTGGGAGAAGGAGAACAAGGTCGCCAAGGCCGACCTCGACGCCCGCCGCGCCGATCTCGCCAGGCTCGAGGCCGAGAAGGCCGAGCTCGACGTCGCCAAGCCCCCCGAGACCGGCAGCTACTTCCGCTACACGGTGAAGGAGATCCGCGACTCGCTCGGCAAGGACGCCAAGCTCGAGGAGCAGCTGCGCGCTTACTACAAGCGCGTCAACGAGGCGAACAAGGTCGCCTTTGCCGACCGCAAGCCGCGCCCCCACGACGGGAAGGAGCCGGTCTACATCGGCGTCAACTCGTGCGCGACGTGCCACGACGAGGCGAAGGACGTCTGGGACAAGACCAAGCACGCGAAGGCTTACGAGACCCTGTCGACGCAGTTCAAGGAGTTCAACCTGGACTGCGTCAGCTGCCACGTGACGGGCTACGACATGCCCGGCGGCAGCACGGTCACGCACGTCGACCGCCTCAAGGATGTGCAGTGCGAGCAGTGCCACGGTCCCGGCTCGCGGCACGCGATGTCACCGGACAAGGTGAAGATCCCGGTGCCGAAGCCGAAGCCGGACATGTGCTTGTCCTGCCACCACTCGCCGCACGTCGAGGGCTTCGATCCGAAGGTGAAGATGGAGGAGATCCTCGGGCCGGGGCACGGGAAGAAGAAGTAGCCGCGGCGGCCCTCAGAACGCGTTCGACACGATCCACGATGGCGCGCCAAGCAGCGTCCCCGCGTGCGCGCCGGTGTCGTCCGCGGTCGTTCCTCCGGCGCCCTCGTCGAAGCGCCAGTAACCGACGAGGTTCGCCCGCTGCGGGTGCGAGGGCGCGATCGTGGTGCTCGAATCGGCGGCGATCTGCGCGGCGGTGCGCGCGACGTTCCACACGCGCACCTCGTCGAGCGCGCCGGAGAAGAAGCTCGCCGGGCTCGTGCCGTCGGACGCCGTGCGCGCTGCGATGCGCAGCGCCTGCGTGCCGCCGTGCGTGAACGCTTGGTTCGCGGTCAGCGTGGCAACCTGCCCGCCGCCGACCACGAGCGCAAAGGCCGCGCCGCTCTTGGTCACGGCGATGTGCGTCCACAGCCCGGCGGTGACCGCCTGGGGAGAGGTGAGCTGGTAGGCGGACGTGTACAGCCCGTGATCGTTGCCGGTCGCGTCGCTCATCATGAAAAAAACGTGCCCGTTGGGCAGCAAGCCAAAGCGAAACTGGCTCGCTCCCTGACCCGAGCGATCCTTGCCGACGAGGAGCTGCTCGGCGGGGAACGCGGCCGGGCGGGCCCACGCTTCCACGGTGAAGTCCGTCGGAATCGCGAGCGCGCCGACGTCGACGTACTGGCTCGTCCCGTTGAAGAGGAGCGCGTTCGTTGCGTGCACGACGCCGGTGTCGGGCGCGCCGCTGTCGGCGTCGGCGCGGGAGTCGGTCGCGGCATCGGAGCCAGGCCCGGAGTCGGAGCGCGCGTCGAAACCGGCGTCGGAGCCGGAGCCGGAGTCGGAACCGGAGTCGGAGTCGGAACCGGAGTCGGCGGGTGCGGTGGAGTCGGTGCCGGCGTCGGAGATGGCGTCCCCGGTCAGCGCGCCGTCGACGGTGAGGCCGCACGCCGCCACGGCGAGGCACGAGGAGGCCATGGCGAGCCGGCGACGCATTCACTCAGCGTAACGCGATCGGCGGCCACGCGCCTGCGACGGCTCATTTCGTGACGCGCCGCGCCTCGGCGAGGAGATCCACCAGCGCGCGGAGGGCGTCGATCAGCGTGAGCACGCCGACCACCTTACCTTCCTCGACGACCACGACGGAGCTCTCCTTCTGCTCCAGAAAGTGCGTGACGACCTGGTACAGATCGGTGTCGGGTGTGACGACGTAGGGCTTGCGTGTCATCACCTCGCTGATGGGCATCCGGTCGGGCTCGAGGCCGGCCAGCGCGGCGAGGAAACTGAGCTCCGGCAAGGCGACGATGCCGACGAGCGTCTCGCCGTCGACGACCGGCAGGTGGCGGATCTTGTGCTCCTGCATCAGCTTCTCGGCCGTCTTGAGCGGGAGATGGCGGTCGATCGTCAGCGGGGTCATCGTCATGTAGCGGCGGACGTGGAGATTTTGCATGGGGCTCCTCACGCCTACGGAGAGCAAGCGGGACGCCAGCACGAAGCGCGCGAAATGACTCGCCCGAAGCGCACTGCAACGCGCGCAACCTGCGCTTCGCGCAACGGGTGCACCAAGGGCCGCGGACTCGCGTCCTTACCGTGGTTCGTCGACGTCAGGAGAGGAACCACGGACTCGGGACTCCAGCGAGGACCTCGCCGGCCTTGCCGAGCCGGCACTCGTCGAAGTCGCTCGCGTTGTCGGGGCGCTCGGGGCCGACGTAGATCGTTCGCGCGCCCGCTGCGCGCGCGGCACGGACGAAGCCGGCTGCCGGGTAGACCGCGCCGGAGCTGCCGACCGTCATGAACACCGCGCTCGCGGCGAGCGCCTAGCCGATCGTCGCGAGGTCGAACGGCACCTCGCCGAACCACACGATGTGCGGGCGGATCCGCGCGCCGCATCGGCACCGAGGGATGGCACCCTCGCCGCGGTACTCGCCGGCATCCACGAACGGAGTCGTCTCGCACGCGTCGTCCTCGCACCGGCTCTTGAAGAGCTCACCGTGCATGTGCACGGCACGCTTCGAGCCCGCGCGCTCGTGCAGGGGGTCGACGTTCTGCGTGCACAAGAAGAGGCGTTCGCCGAGCGCCCGTTCGAGCGTGGCGAGCGCCTGGTGTGCCGGGTTGGGCGCGCATGTCTTGGCCTGCGCGCGGCGGTCCGAATAAAAGCGCCAGACCGTCGCCGCGTCCCTCCGCCAGCCTTCGGGCGACGCGACGTCCTCGACCCGGAACTGCTCCCAGAGACCGTTCGAATCGCGGAACGTTTGGATGCCGCTCTCGGCGCTGATCCCCGCTCCGGTGAGCACGAAGAGGCGCTGGCCCGGCCCGATCTCGAGGGGCTCGAATTCTGTGTAAGATGCAACCTTGGTCATCGTCTTCGTGGCATTCTGACCACTCGTCGTCGGCGCTGGGACGAAAATGTGGAGCCAAGGGGAGGAAACGTCCGCCAAGGGCGTACACGCAACCAAATGTCAGGTGGTTTTGCAGCGCGGACGTGGTTGGGGACCAGCCTCGGCGGCCGCTACTCCCTCGAGGAGCTCGTCGAAGAGACCGCGACGACCACGACGTTCCACGCTGTGGACAAGCGCGTCGGGCGGCAGGTGGCCGTGCGCGTGCTCCGACAGGGCCTCGGGCCCGCTTCCGCAGCGGGCCGCCGCCTCGAGCGCGAGGCGCGCATGTCGGCCACGATCGGCCACCCCAACGTCCGCGAGGCGTCGGACATGGGCGCCCTCGAGGACGGCACCCCGTACGTCGTCACCGAGCTGCTCGCCGGCGAGACGCTCGACGAGAGCATCCGCGTCCAGGGGGCCCACCCCATCGGCGCTGCCCTCGATCTGACGCTGCAGATCCTGTCCGGGCTCTCCGCCGCGCACGCGCGCGGCCTCGTGCATGGCGCGCTGAGCCCCGAGCACGTGTTCCTCGTTCGTCGGCTCGGCTGCGCGCCGCTCGTGAAGCTCTGCGCCTTCGGCGAGGATCTGACCGCGCCTGTGCCCGATCGCGCGGGCCCCGGCGCGCACTACCTCGCGCCCGAGCAGATCCGCGGAGGCAACCGCCCCACCGACGCGCGCTCCGACGTGTACGCCGCGGGCGTCATCGCGTACGAGCTGCTCACCGGCATGCGGCCCTTCACCGCGCCCGACGCCGCCGCGCTCTTCGAGGAGATCCTGGGCGCTCCGCTCCGCGACGCCCGAGCGCTGCGGCCCGATCTCGCCCCGACGGTCTCGACCCTCGTCTACCGCGCCATGAAGCGCGATCCGCGCGAGCGCTTCCAGACCGCCGAGGAAATGCAGCGCGCCATCCGCGCCGCCCAGGCTCAGGCCGACAGCGACGGCGCGTACTCGCTGCGCACGGTTCTCACGACCGGCGAGCACGATGCGATCTCGCCCTCGCGCCTCCGCGCGTCCCAGAAGACCGTCGAGAGCTGGGACGACGTGACCGACGTAGCCGGCACCGAGCACGCGCCGCTCTCGAGCGCGGGCGAGCAGACGGTCACGATCGTAAGGCCGCGCTGACCCGGCGAAGCCACCGCTTGCGTCCGTACACGATCGCGTAGACGACCGCGCTGATGATGTTCGTCGCGGCGACGCAGCGGAAGAGCACCTCGACCGGGGCGTGGAAGACCGCGACCGCGGCGATCGACAGCGGAAACTGCAGCCCCAGGATCACAGCCGCGTCGATGGCGAACGTCGTCCGCGTCGCGCCGGCGCCGGCCATCGCGTTGCCGAGGACGACGCCGATGCCGAGGCCGACGTAGCTCGGGGCGACGATCTGCAGGTAGACGAGGGCGATGTGGACGGGCCCCGACTCGTCGTCGAACACGCGCAGGATCGCCTCGCCGCTCGCGAACACCAGGCCCACGATGAGAAGGCTCGTCACGACGTCGTAGGCTGCGGTGATCCAGCCGCTCCTCACCGCGCGCGCCGGCTTGCCCGCCCCCAGGTTCTGCCCGACGAACGTCTGCGCGGCGCTCCCCCAGCCCATCGCGACGAAGAGCGCCATCGTGTCGAGGCGGAACACGAGCCCCATCGCGGTCGTGGCCGTCTGATCCCCCTCGGTCGTGAACGCGCGCGCGACGATCGAGTTGACGAGGAGCATCGCGACGATGCGGAGCACGAACTGCGCGCTGGTCGGCCACGCCAGCGCCAGGAGGCGCCGGATCTCCCCGCCGTCGAAGCCTCGCTCGCCGCGCGCCGGCCACACGATGCCGTGCCTGCGCGCGAGCACCACCACCGTGGGCACGAGGACGAGGGCGCGCGCGAGGATCGTCGCCCACGCCGCGCCGAGCATCCCCATGCGCGGAAGCCCGAGCGCGCGTGCTACGGGCGCGCCCCAGGACAGCATCGCCGGCGCGGGGCCGGGGCCGTAGATGAGGATGATCGCGAGCGCGACGTTGAGCACGTTGCCGCCGACGAGGAGCGACACCGGGGTCTTGCTCGAGCCGAGCGCGCGCTGGATCGTCGTGAGCTGCAAGAGGAAGAAGATCGTGAAGCTCCCGCCCACCATGACGCGCAGGTACCGCTCGGCGACGATAGCGACCTCGCCCTTCGCCCCGACGACGTCGCGCACGATCGGCCCTGCCAGACCGACGC
Organism: Myxococcales bacterium; assembly: GCA_025359105.1. Taxonomy (GTDB): domain Bacteria; phylum Myxococcota_A; class Polyangia; order Polyangiales; family Polyangiaceae; genus JANYHK01. The sequence goes on from JANYHK010000068.1 coordinate 28,933, forward strand.
CGAGGACGCCGAACACGATCGAGAGGACGAGGACGACGAGGATGGACTGCCACGCCGTGCGCTGGATGCCGACGGCGTCGCCCGCCCCCTTGTGCTGCGCGAGCAGCGCCGCCGCCGCCGTCGACACGCCGTAGCTGAGGATCGTGCCGAGCGCCGCGATCTGGTCGCAGATGCCGAGCGCCCCGATCGCAGGTCCGACCTCGGCAGGCGGGAGCTGAGCGACGAGGTACGCGTCGACCAGGTTGAACGTCGTCTGCAGCGCCATGCCCACGGCGAGCGGCGCCCCGAAACGGGCGACCTCGCGCGCGAGCGGCCCCTCCAGGATGCGGCGCGATTGGGGCATGCAGGCTTGATCTACGGGACTCCGAGGCCTAAATGTCCAATGGTCACGGCGACCGGTCGTAAATAGTGAGTGTCCTAGTTGCCGCCGGGGGGCCCCCGGGGGTAAAAATCCCTTGTGACTTCGCCGACCGAGAAGCCTTCGCGTCGCGAGATGCTGACCCGCGTAGGGGCGGCTGCCGGCGTCCTCGCGGGCAGCGGCATGCTCGGGCGCGCCGTATGGGACAAGGGCGGCTTCGGCGCGTCCGAGTCGACGGCGCCGCGCCAGGTGCGCGACTACCGCGTCAAGGGCGCGACGAAGGACGTGGCGGAGATCGCCGTCGCGCGCGGAAAAGCCAAGGACGGTGAGCCTGCGCTGACCGCCGAGGTGCTCGTGAGGCGCGCGGTCGACGCGATGGGCGGCATGGGACGGTTCGTCAGCCGCGGCGACGTCGTCGTCGTCAAGCCGAACATCGGCTGGGATCGCATGCCGATCCACGCGGCGAACACGAACCCCGACGTCGTAGGCGCTGTCATCCAGCTCGCGTTCGAAGCAGGCGCCAAGAAGGTCGTGGTGGCCGATGGCTCCTGCAACGATCCGAACCGCTGCTTCCAGCGCTCCGGCATCTGGCGCAAGGCCTACTCCCTCGGCGCCGAGGTCGTCCTGCCCGCCGAGCACCGCTTCCGCACGACGCGCATGAGGGGCGAGATCCTCGACGAGTGGCCGATCTTCACCACGCTCGTCGATGCCGACAAGGTCATCAACGTCCCTGTCGCCAAGCACCACAACCTGGCGAAGTACACGGCGGCGATGAAGAACTGGTACGGCGTCCTGGGCGGCCGCCGAAACCGGCTGCACCAGAACATCGACGTGTCGATCGCCGACCTCGCGAACTTCATGTGCCCGTCGCTCGTCGTCGTCGACGCGATGCGCGTGCTCGTGCGAAACGGCCCGCAAGGCGGCAATATCGACGACACGAAGGTGATGAGCACCATCATCGCCACGGCCGATCAGGTCGCCGCCGACGCCTACGGGTGCACGCTCATCGGCCAGCACCGCGACAACCTTCCGTACTTGAAGATGGGGCACGAGCGAGGCCTCGGGACGATGTTCTGGGAGAACCTCCGCATGAAGGAGGTGTGAGCGATGGCCGCCCAGCCGAAGCCCCATGCCAGCGCGCTGCTCGATCGGGAGAAGATCGACAACGCCCCGGAAGAGCACGCGCACGTCGCGCCGATTCCGTGGCTGGGGGTGGTGGGGATCGTGCCGGCTCTCGACGCGGCGAACGTGAACGCGCGCCCGCCGGCAACAGCGTCGTCGACCGCGCGGAAGACCACGACCACGACCGCGACCGCGACCGCGCCGACGACCACGCCGACGACCGCGACCGCGCCGACGACCGCGACCGTAAAGACGACCGCGACCGCCACAGCGTCGCCGCCCGTGACCCTCTCCCCCGCCAGGACGGGCATCCTCGCGGCCTTCCGTAAGCGCTTCCCGAAGAAGAAGCGGCCGGGGTCGGGGATTCCCGCGCGCACCGTCATCCAGAGCCTCGTCTGGGTGCGCCGTATCTCGCAGATCCTGTTCTTCGCCGTCTTCATGTACTTCCTCTTCCAGACGGGCTTCCGTGGCTCGTTCGCCGCGAAGGCGGACACGGCGGTGAGACTGCCGCTCCCGGTCGAGGCGTTCCTGCTCGCGGACCCGTTCGTCGCGGCGATGACGGTGCTCTCGACGCACACGATCTACCGCGGCCTCCTGTGGAGCGTGGGGCTGCTCGGCCTCACGCTCGTCTTCGGGCGCGTGTTCTGCGGCTGGATCTGCCCGTTCGGGACGCTGCACCACTTCTTCGGCTGGATTCTTCCGTCGACGAAGGGGCGCGGTGGGCACCGCGTCGAGGCGAACAAGACCCACAGCTACCAGCGCGTGAAATACTACCTGATGTACGCGTTCCTCCTGGCCGGTGTGGCCGGGAGCGCGGTCGGTGGGCTCTTCGATCCGATCTGCATCGCGGTGCGGTCGATCGGCCTCGGCGTCATCCCGGCTGCGCAGTACCTCACCGGCCGCGGCCTCGGCGCCATGCAGGACATCCACTCGCGTCCGCTCCAGAGCGCCGCCGATCACACGCAGGACTACCTCGCGCAGACGGTTTGGCAGAGTCACCAGTTCTACTTCCACCAGACGTGGTTCATCGTCTTCCTGCTGGTCGCGGTGCTCTTCGCCAACCGCTTCATCCCGCGCTTCTGGTGCCGCGTCCTTTGCCCCCTCGGCGCATTCCTCGGGATCTTCTCGCGCTTCGCGATCTTCGGAATGGAGAAGGACCATTCGAAGTGCACCGACTGCAACCTGTGCCTCGTCAATTGCCAGGGCGCCGACTCCCCGCAAGGCGGCGTGAAGTGGCGGCAGGACGAGTGCCACATGTGCATGAACTGCGAGACCGCGTGCCCGGAGGACGTGATCAAGTTCAAGTTCCTCCCGAACCGGAAGAGCACCGTCGTCGTGCCCGACACGCAGCGACGCACGCTGCTGGCCACCGCCGCCGCCGGCGCCGCCTTCATCCCTGTGGCGCGCATCGCCGACTCGCTCGACGTCAACTACCACCCGAAGGTGATCCGCCCGCCGGGCGCCGTCGAAGAGCGCGCGTTCCTCGAGCGCTGCATCCGCTGCGCCGAGTGCATGAAGGTGTGCCCGAACAACGCGCTCCACCCGGCGTTCCTCGAGGCGGGGATCGAAGGGATCTGGACGCCGATCCTCATCGCCCGCATCGGCTACTGCGAGAACTCGTGCGTCCTCTGCGGGCAGGTGTGCCCCACGGGGGCCATCCAGAAGATCACCGAGAAGGAGAAGCTGGGGCAGGGCGTGCCGCCGATCAAGATCGGCACCGCGTTCTACGACCACGGGCGCTGCCTGCCGTGGAGCATGCAGACGCCGTGCATCGTCTGCGAGGAGTTCTGCCCGACGTCACCGAAGGCAATCTGGGTCGAGGAGGTCGACGCCGAGGTGCGCGACGACAAGCCCGGCCCCAACGGCGAGCAGCCGGCGATGAAGAAGGTGCACCTTCAGCGCCCGCACGTGGACCCCAACCTGTGCATCGGCTGCGGCGCCTGCGAGAAGGTGTGCCCGGTGCAGGATCAGCCGGCCGTCTACATCACGAGCGTCGGCGAGACGCGCAGCAAGACGAACGTGATCCTCCTCGAGAACACGAACTACAACCAGAAGAGCTGAGCGGTCCTCGCGCGCCCCCGGCGCGTTCGTGCTATCTGCGCGAGCGAATGTCCGGTCACCTCGTCGAACAAGCCGCAGCGCGGCCGCTCGCTGTCCTCGTCTCCGTTCAGCTCCCCGACGTCGACGACGTGCAGCACGCGGCCGATCTCGCCGAGCTGGGCCGCCTCGTGAGCACGCTCGGATACGACGTGGTCGGCACCGTCTCGCAGAAGCGCGAGGCCCTCGCCGCCGCGGCGGTGCTCGGAGAAGGGAAGTTGAAGGACCTCGCCGCGTTCACCGGCGGCGACGGCGTCGTGCCGTCCGCGGCGAAGGAAGTGAAGAACAAGGCGCGCGAGCGCTGGAAGAAGGAGGCGGCCGACTCCGACTCCGACTCCGACTCCGACTCCGACTCCGATTCCGATTCTGACTCCGACTCCGTCTCCGACTCCGACTCGGTCGCCGCCGGCAAGGCCACCGTCGTCGTCGTCGATCACGAGATCACCCCCAGCCAAGCCCGCAACCTCGAGAAGGCGACCGGCGCCCAGGTGCTCGACCGCACCGGCGTGATCGTCGACATCTTCCACCGCCACGCCAAGAGCCGCGAGGCGCGGCTCCAGGTCGAGATCGCGCGCCTCAACTACGTCGCGCCGCGCCTGCGCGAGTCCACTGGCGGCAAGGAGCGGCAGCGCGGCAAGGGCGCGGGCGAGGCGGCCATCGAGCTCGACCGCCGCAAGATCCGCGATCGCATCGCCGAGCTGAAAGAAGAGCTCGCGGCGATCCAGAAGCAGCAAGACAACCGCCGGTACGCCCGCCGCGATCAGCTCCGCGTCGCGCTCGTGGGCTACACGAACGCCGGGAAATCCAGCCTGATGCGCGCGCTGACCGGGAGCGAGGTGCTCGTCGCCGACAAGCTCTTCGCGACCCTCGACACCACCGTGCGCGCGCTCCACCCCGAGACGAAGCCGCGCCTGCTCGTGAGCGACACCGTCGGCTTCATCCAGAAGCTGCCCCACGATCTCGTCGCCTCGTTCCGCTCGACCCTCGACGAAGCGCTCGAAGCGTCGCTCCTCCTGTATGTCGTCGACGCGTCGGATCCGACGCACGAGGCCGAGCTACAGGTGACGCGCGACGTCTTGAAGGAGATCGGGGCCGACGTCGTTCCGAGCAAGGTGCTCCTGAACAAGATAGACCGCCTCGGTCCCGACGAGCGCGCGGCCCTTGCGCGCGTGCACCCCGATGCCATCCAGCTGTCCGCGCACGATCCGGCGGACATCGCCCGCTTGCGGCAGACGATCATCGACCACTTCGAAGCGGCGATGACCGACGAGGAGCTCACGATCCCGTACGCCAAGCAGGCGCTCCTGGGCACGGTCTACGAGAGCGCGCGCGTCCTGGCGGAGCGGTACGACGAGACCGGAACCCACCTCAAGGTGCGGGCGCTCCCCGCCGCGATCGCCCGCTTGCGTCGCGCGTTCGCGTCGTAGAGACTCCTCGCCATGGGCAAAGGCGCCGTCGACATCGAGGCTTCGATCCGCGCGCCGATCGCGCGGGTGTTCGAGCGGCTCATCGACCATGAGGGGATGGCGAAATGGCCCGGCATTGGCGCGTGCCGTCTCGTCAAGGAGGGGACGCCGCGCAACGGCCTCGGTGCCGTTCGCCGCATCAAGGTCAGCGGCATCACGCTCGACGAGGAGGTCGTCCACTACGACGCGCCGACCGCGTTCGACTACGCGATCATCCGGGGGCTGCCGGTCGATCATCACCGCGGACAGGTGCGCCTGGCGGAGACAGGTGGCGCTGTCCGGGTGACGTGGTCTATCCGGCTGTCGAGCCGCGTCCCGCTGCTCGCGCAGCTGACGGCGCTCGGTCTGCGCCGGGGGCTGCCCAAGGCGCTCGCCTACCTCAGGGCGGAGCTCGAGGGCGTGGGACCGTAAGGGTTCGGAGCGGCGAGATCGCGCGGCGGCGGGGCGTGCACGACGGGGCGCGGTCGAGGGCGCTCGACGCGAGGGATCGCGCGCGCCGGGGCGGGGAGGAGGTCGGGCAGCGCGACCTCGGGGAGGACGCCGCCCATCTCGGCGGCGGGCTGCTGGACGCTGGTGGCGAGGACGCGGCGCGCGATCGTGTACGACGTCGCAGGATCGGCGGTCGAGAGGAGCGCGATCGTCGCCACGAGCGCGAGCGCTGTCGCCACGGACGCGAGGATCCGCTTGGTTCGCGAGATGTGCATGGACCACGCCGAGCGGGTCACCCGTGCCGACCATGTGGACCACGTGGCGGGCGGCGCAGTCATGAGGCTGGTCCGGATGCTCGGGTCGGGGGCGACGAGGCCCGATGGCACCGAGTCGGGATCGGCGGACATTGCCCGCGGAATGCTCGTCGTGATGCGGACGCCCGAGGCCTCGTCGAGCGGCTCGTCGGCCGGCGGGCGAGTCTCCTGCAGCACGCGGTGGCGCGCGTCGAGGATGTGGCCGACGCAACGCCAGACGTGCTCGCCGACCTGACCGTGCGTCGCGGGGGCGAGCCCGCCCTCACGCGCGGCGATCTCGAGCGCGTCGGCGAAGGCGCGCGCGCTCGGCCAGCGCGCGTCCGGGATCTTGTCGAGAGCGCGCATGACCACGGCGTCGATCTCGGGCGGCAGCCCAGGGCGGAGCGCGCTCGGCGCCTCGGGCGTCATTCCGATCACACGCTGGAGTGTCGCGACCTCGCTCGCGGCGCGGAACAGGCGCCGCTCCGTCAGCGCTTCCCACGCGACGACGCCGAGCGCGAAGACGTCGCTGCGTGCGTCGACCTTGCCGCGGCGCACGCACTCGGGAGCCATGTACGCGATCTTGCCTTTGAGATCGCGCCCGTCGGTCGCGCCGGCGGTCGCGCGCAGGATCTTCGCGACGCCGAAATCGGAGAGGCGCGCGACGCCGTCGGTCCCGACGAGCACGTTCTCCGGCGATACGTCACGGTGCACGACACCGAGCGCGCGGCCGCGATCGTCGGTCAGCGTGTGCGCGGCCTCGAGGCCTGCGGCGGCGTCGAGCAGGATGCGCAGCGCGATCCGCGGATCGAGCGGCTGCTTGCGCGTCGCCGACAGCAGTGACGAGAGAGCGCCGCCCTGCACGTAGTCCATGACGAGGATGAGCTCGTCGTCGAGCTCCTCGATGTCGTGCACCGCGACGACGTTGGGGTGATGGATCTGGGAGGCGACGCGTGCCTCCGAGCGGAACATCCGCGCGAAGCCCTCGTCGTGGACGAGGTGCTCGTGCGCGCGCTTGAGCGCGACGAGTCGCCGGAAGCCCGCGGGCCCGCGCAGGCGCCCGAGGTACACCGTCCCCATGCCGCCCGAGGCGATCCGCGCGAGCAGCTCGTAGCGCGAGCCGGGCGCGAGCCTGTCCCGTGAAGACAGATCTTTCTCGTTTGGGGCGATGTTTACGGCGGTCAACGACGCAATGTCACTGCAATCCCGAGACCACGTGCTTGCAGGTCCACGGTGGTGCTCGCTTTTTGTCCGTGGCCCCACCCCACGGCGAAGATCCCGATGCCGGCGGTCGCGAGGGCGAAGGCCCCGGTGACGCCGAAAAGCACGTTGGTTCTAAGCTGGGCGGAACGCCCATCCTGCTGTCCGGCGGAGGTGGGCAGCGCGGCAAAGGTCTCGTGGCGATGGAGGGTATCCACCCCCGACGCGATGCTGGCACCGAGGCCGATGGTGGTGACTCCGATCCCCACCCAGAACCATGTCGGGGAGATTCCTGCGGCGGCGCTGGAATTTTCCGTTCCCGGAGTCGGAGTCGGCGTCGGAGTCGGAGTCGCGGAGGGTGGCTGCGCGCCCGGCGGCGGGTTGACGTCGACGGATTGACCCGCGGCGACGGTGACGGTCGTGCGGCCGCTGGAGTCCCACTCGACGGCGTGCGAGCCGGGGGTGACCCAGGTGACGGGCTTCGCGGGGTCGCCGTCGATGCGTACGCGGCAGCTCGTTCCGTTGGGGCATTGGAGTGCGATCCGGCCGGCTCTGTGGGCAAACCTGCTGCGTGCCTGGAGCACGAGCGCCGGGGCCACTCCCCCTGCCTGCGCCGCACGCTCGACGAGGCCCATCCCGAGCACGGCGTCATCGAGCTTGAGGGCCGCTTGCAGCGCGAACGTGAGCGCGACGGGGTTCGGCGCGAGCTCGTCGGCCGCCCTGAACTCGCGCGCGGCGGAGGCGTAGTCCTTGGCGTCGTACGCCTTTGCGCCGCGGGCGTAGGCCGCGCGCGCGAGCGCGACCGAATCGTCGTCGGCTGCTTCAACGCCCGCGGCGGCGAGGAGCAGGGCCCCCGCCAGTGCGAACGCGAGGCGCCGCGGCCGGGAGATCACTTCACCATCCCGTACTTGACGAGCAAGCGCCCGAGGTACGTGCGATCGATGCCGGCGATGCGCGCGGCTGCCGCCTGGTTGCCGTTCGTGTGCGCGAGCACCGCGCGGAGGTACATGCGCGTGAAGCGCTCGACGAGATCGTCCTTCTGATCGCCGTAGGCTCGCTCCACGTCGACCATCTTCTCGAGCGCGACGTCGATCGCGGGCCCCTTGGCCCCGGCTTGCATCGGCAGCATCCCGATCGCAGCGAACGTGTCGACCGCGTTGCGCAGCTCGCGGATGTTGCCAGGCCACGCGTGCGCCTTGAGGCGTTCCAGTGTCGGGCCTGGGATCTCGCGCAGCCCTGCCGCGCTCGCGAACAGGCGCGCGAGCGGCTCGATGTCCTCCGGGCGCTCGCGCAGCGGCGGCACGTGCAGCCGCACGACGGCGAGGCGGTAGTACAGATCCTCACGGAAGCGGCCGGCGCGGACCTCTTCTTCGAGGTCGCGGTTGGTCGCGGCGACGACGCGGACCTTCACGTGCGCGGTCTTGTCGTCCCCCACCGCGCGCACCTCGCCGGTCTCGAGCGCGCGCAGGAGCGCGGGCTGCAGATCGAGCGGGAGCTCGCCGATCTCGTCGAGAAAGAGGGTGCCGCGGTCGGCGTTCTGGAAGGCGCCTCGCCGGGCCTCTTGCGCGCCGGTGAAGGCGCCTTTCTTGTGACCGAAGAGCTCGCTGGCGACGAGCTCGCGCGCGAGCGCGCCGCAGTTGACGATCTCGAGCGGGCCGCTCGCGACCGCCGATCCCTCGTGGATCGCACGCGCGACGAGCTCCTTGCCCGCGCCCGACTCGCCGGTCACGAGCACCGTGACGAGCGAGCCCTCGATGCGCGACAGGATCGCGAAGAGCCGGCGCATCTGCTCGGAGCGCCCCACCATCCCGCGGAAGGAGTCGGCGTCGTAGGGGGCAGGGCCCTCGAGCTGCTCGGCGTCCGGCTCGATCGCGATCTCCGCCGAGCCGAGGCGCAGGCGCGTTCCCGGCGCCACGATGATGCGGTCGACGCGCTGCCCCAGGTAGAACGTCCCGTTGCGGCTCCCGAGGTCGCGCACGCTCACCCCTTCAGGGACCAGCGTGAGCTCGGCGTGCCGCCGCGAGACCGTGGAATCGGGAATGACGAGGTCCGCGCCGCGCTGCCCGCCGACGACGCACGCCCCCTCGGTGAGGCGAAACACCGGCCCGCCGCGGCCTCCGAGGAGGCGCACCACAACGCCGAGCGGCTCGAGCTGGCCGAGGGCGATCGTCGCGGTCCGTCGGGATTTCTCGGTCGGCCCACGCATCCTCGGCGATCTTACCCTACCTTCGACGTAGTCTTCACTTGCACGCGTCGGGGAAGCACCCGCACTGGCTGCCCTGGCACACGCAGCTCGCCTTTTCGCCGCACGCCGTGGGGTCTCCCTGCTGGCAGGCGTTCGTGCAGAAGTGCGCATTGGGATCCCCGAGGGTGGCGCAAAGGACGGCCTGTGAGTTGCCGAGGCAGTCGCCGAAGCTGTTGCAGTACTTCCCGACGCCGATCGAGTTGCCTTGATCGCCGGGGTGGCCGCAGCCCTTGAAGCCGGCCGAGTCGACGGCGTAGCCGGCGTCGCTCGCTCCGCTCGAGCCGCTCGACGAGCTCGTGGATGCGTCGCCCGTGGATCCCGAGCTCGAGGCGCCCGAGCTGGAAGCGCCCGAGCTGGAGCCGCCCGAGCTGGAGCCACCCGAGCTGGAGCCGCCCGAGCTGGAGCCGCCCGAGCTCGACGTCCCCTTCGTCTCGGACTGCGTCGAGCTGCCGCCGCTCCCGTCGCTGCCGCCACACGCGACCGCCGCGAGCACGACGAAGGCCGAGAACGTTCCGAACACGACGAGCTGCTTGTTGGTCTTCATGTCTCTAGCTCCTGATGGTTCAACTTGTACCGTTTGGATTTCGATTTGCCGTCGTCTGGCCGCTTACAGCCGACGACGTTCGCGCTCGTTCCGTGCAGACGACGTTCGCTAGAACGTTCCCCAGTGACCTCCGTCGCAGAGGAGGTTGCCGAGCCCCGCGCCGTCGACCGTCTGCCCGAAGGCGACGCACATCTCGAGGCCGAAGGGGAGGTCGTGGTCGGTCGTGTTGTTCCATCGGCACTGCACGTGCACCTCGTCGCCCGCGCGCAGCTCGTACGGCGAGGACGGATCACGGCGGATCTCCGGCGGGTGGAAGACGAACGCCGGGTCCCAGTCGATGTCGAAGATTCGGTCGACCTCGCCGCCGCGCGTGCGCTCGATGAGGATGTGCTCGCCCCACGCGTGCATGTGCGGCTGGAGCATCCAGAGCGAGATGCTCTGCTTCATCGTGCAGTGCACGTCGTAGGTCGAGTGCCCCGGCTTCGCGCGCATCTTCGTGTCGAGCCAGGTCGCCGCGCTCGAGCGCGTGACGGGGGCGCCGGGGTCGGCGAAGCGCACGTTCACCGCCGATTGCGCGTCGACGGCCGCGATGCCGGGGTTCAAGTAGTGGTGGTTCGCGACGATCTGGGCGCCCTTGGGAACGCGCGCGACCAGGTTGCCCGGCAGCTTCGCGGCGGCCCCCTCGCCGCCGCCGCTCACGAAGCGGAACGACGCCATGTCGTCGTCGGTGCAGAGGCGTGTCGTGCCGGCCGGCTGCGGGCGTTCCGTGTAGAAGAGGACGACGTGGTGACCGGTCTTCGACTGGAACGCGTCGACCTCCTGCACGTCCAGGTCGCGATCGGCGATGTGGTCGGTCCACGTGCACCACTCCTCGCTCGCTTGCGGAGCTATCCCCTTCACGATCGGCAGCACGACCTGAAAGCCGTTCGCGGGCGGCGCGTCGACCTTCGTGCCGCCGAGGATCGTCGTCTGATCCTGCGCCGGCGGTGCACCGTTGCCTTGCCCCTGCGGGGCCGAGGTGGACGTCGACGGGCTGCTGCACGCCGCGATGGCGAGCAGTGCGGTGAGCAGCGGGCAGAGCGAGCTTCGCATCTTTCGTGTCTCCCTTCGTGGGGACACATCGCAACCGCCGTGCCGTCGCGCGCCGCGCGTCCTTCTGCATGCTTGGCGCAGCGGAGGCGGGAAACGTGCGGACTTTAGTCTACCGGCGGTCGGACACGAGGCACACGCGGGCAAGACTGAGACTAGGCACGGGCAGGCTCACGGGCAGTCGAGCCGCGCGCCGCCGGCGATCGGATTGCACGCGCAGCCGTGCGGGTCGCACTTCGCGGTCGGCGCGCACGACACCTCCGAGCAGGAGAAGTCGAACGCGTTCTGGCACGCGTAGGCCTGCTCGCCCGTGCCCGTGTGGCGAACGCAGAACTCCGAGAACGGGGTGCCGGTGATGCAGAAGATAGGGCCGCAGCGGTAACGAAAACCGGGAGGGGTGCACGTGGCGTCGCTCGACGTGTCCTGTCCGCGGCCATTGGCGGCGCACTCGTCGGCGTCGACGATGCCGTCGCACGCGCACACCGACGGGGCGGAGCTGCACGGCGTTCTCGGAACCCGGCAGTGCCCGGGTTGCCCGCGGCCGCAGAGGTGGTCGGAGAAGTGGCAGACGGTCCCGAGCGGGCAGTCTGCGTTCGCGCCGCACGTGGGGCCGGCGTCGGCGGGGGTCGATCCGTCGGAGGTTCCAGTCGAGCCGCTGCTGCTTGCGCCGCTCGAGGATCCGCCGCCGTCGCCGCCGCCCTTGCCGGGGACCTGGAAGGACCAGTCCAGCGCACAACCCGCGAGGCATGCCGCAGCAAGGGCCACGCCCCACCGCGAAGCCCGAGCCGCGAGGCGCCCATCGCGCATGCGCACATGATACGCGGCCAGTGGTACATTGTCCCGACCCCCATGAACGACCGCTTCCTTCGGGCCTTGCGCCGCGAAAAGACCGACGTTACCCCCGTCTGGTTCATGCGCCAGGCCGGCCGCTACATGCCCGAGTACCGCGCCCTCCGCCTCAAGCACACCCTCCTCGAGCTGTGCAAGACACCGGAGCTCGCCACCCAAGTCACGCTGCAGCCGCTGCGCCTCGGCGTCGACGCCGCCATCCTGTTCGCGGACATCCTGTTGCCGCTCGAGCCGATGGGCGCGTCCTTCGAGTTCGCGAAAGGCGAAGGACCGGTCATCCACGAGCCCATCACGAACCGCGCGCAGATCGACAAACTTCGCGTCATCGACCCCGAGGAGGGGCTCGGCTACGTGCTCGCTGCCATCAAGAGCATCAAGAAGGAGCTCACGGGCAAGCTCCCCCTCATCGGCTTCGCCGGCGCGCCGTTCACGCTCGCGAGCTACCTCATCGAGGGGGGCAAGTCCGCGCACTTCGCCAAGACCAAGCGCCTCATGTACGCCGAGCCGGACGCGTGGAACGCCCTCATGGGGAAGCTGGCCGAGGTCGTCCGCAAGTACCTGCGCGCGCAGATCGCCGCCGGCGCCGACTGCGTTCAGCTCTTCGACTCGTGGGTCGGCCAGCTCTCGCCCGACGACTACCGCGACTACGTTCAGCCGCACGTCGCGCACATTCTGAAGGACGTCGAGAAGGCGGGCGTTCCGGTCATCCACTTCGGCACGGGCACGCAGGCTCTCCTCGAGCTGCAGCGCGACGCCGGCGGCACCGCTATCGGCCTCGATTGGCGCACGCCGTTCGCCGAGGGATGGAAGCGCATCGGCTACGATCGCGCGGTCCAGGGGAACATGGACCCGACGGTCCTCTTCGCCCCTGTCGAGATCGCCAAGCAGCACGCCAAGCGCGTCCTCGACGCGGCGGGGAAACGTCCGGGCCACGTCTTCAACCTCGGCCATGGGATCCTGCCGGAGACGCCCGTCGAGACGGTCCAGGCCGTCATCGACTTCGTTCACGAGCAATGACCAAGAAGGCCGTCGTCCTCATCGCCCACGGCACCGTCGACAAACTCGACGATCTCCCGGAGTTTCTGGGCAACATCCGGCGCGGTCAGCCGGTAAACGCCGAGCTGCTCGCCGAGGTGCGCCGTCGCTACGAGGCGATCGGTGGAAAGTCCCCGCTCCTCGGCATCACCAAGAACGTGGCCGCCAAGGTGGAGCGCGCGCTCTCGGTGCCCACGCGCGTGGCGATGCGGCTGTGGCACCCGTACCCGAAGGACGTCCTCACGGCCCTCGGCGCAGAGGGCGTGACCAAGGTGGCTGTCGTGCCGCTCGCGCAGCACTCGGCCGCGATCTACGGCACGGCGATGAAGGACGCCGCCGCCGCCCTCGCCAAGGATGGCGGGCCCACGATCGAGATTGCCGCGGCGTCCAACTGGGGCAGGAAGGGCACGCTCCTCGACGCGTACGCCACGAACATCCACAAGGCGGTCGCGAAGATCCCCGAGCTGGAGCGCGCTCGCACGCGCATCGTGATGACGGCGCACAGTTTGCCGACGTTCATCATCAAGCAGGGCGATCCCTACGAGGACGAGGTCCGGGCGAGCGCCATGATGATCGCTCTCCGCCTCGGCCCCAACGCGCCCGACTACGTCGTCGCGTTCCAGAGCCAGGGGATGAGCGGCCCCGGCCCCGGCGGCAAGCCCGTCGAGTGGCTCGGTCCGGACTTGCGCGCCGCTATCGACGCGGCCGCGCACGACGGGATGCGCCACCTCGTCGTCGCGCCCATCGGGTTTCTCGCCGACCACGTCGAGATCCTCTACGACATCGACATCGAGGCGAAGGGGTGGGCGCAGGAGCGCAAGATCGTGCTCCACCGGAGCGAGTCGCTCAACGACGGTGACGGTCTCGTACGCGCCGTGATCGAGGTCGCGCGACCGCTCCTCGGGGGGCCATGAGCAGGAGGCGCGTCGTCGTCGTCGGCGGAGGGATCTCCGGCCTCACCGCGGCCCACGCGCTCGCACCGACGTGCGACGTTACGCTCTTCGAGGCGGCGCCACGGCTCGGCGGGAACATCGTGACCGTGGACACCGCGGGCTTCACGCTCGATGGCGGCCCCGACTCGTGGGTGAACACAAAGCCCGCCGCCTCCGAGCTCGCGCGCGCGCTGGGCCTGGCGGGCGAACTGATCGACACCGAGGGGGCGAGCCGCAAGGTCTACGTCTCCCACAAGGGCGAGCTGCTCCCTATGCCGGACGGCCTCGTCCTCGGCATCCCGACGAAGCTCGGCCCCATGGTCACGACGCCGCTCTTCACGTGGGACGGAAAGCTGCGCATGGCGCTCGAGCCGTTCATACCGGCGCGCCAGTCGGACACCGACGAGTCCATCGGGGAGTTCTTCTCACGAAGGCTCGGCGACGAGGTGACCGACAAGCTCATCGCGCCGATGCTCGGCGGCATCTACGCCGGCGACGCGTGGGAGATCTCGATGCAAGCCACGTTTCCGCAGTTCATCCAGTCGGAGCGCACGCACGGGTCACTCGTCCGCGCGATGCGCGCGGCGAAGAAGCCTGCGGCGACCGGCGAGAAGCCGAAGGGGGCGTTCACGTCGCTCCGCGGCGGGATGGTCTCGCTCGTCGAGGCGCTCGCGACTCGGCTCGAGCCGGCCGCGAAGCTGCGCCTCGGGCGGCGCGTCGACGCCATCGCCCGCGCGACCACCGAGGACGCGTGGACGGTCGTGCTGGAGGGCGGCGAGCGCGCGGCGGCGGACGACGTCATCTTCGCCGGCCCCGCCACGGCGCTGCAGCATGCGGCGCGGGCGCTCGACCCGCGCCTCGCCGCGGCGCTTGGCACGCTCCGTTACACCACGACGGCGACGGTGTTCTTCGCGCTACGGCGCGACGACGTGGACCATCCGCTCGATGGGGTCGGTTACATCGTGCCGCGCTCGGAGCGCCGCTCGACGATGGCGGCGACGTGGGTGTCGAGCAAGTGGGCGAACCGCGCGCCGGAGGGTCACGTCCTCATTCGCACCTTCTTCGGCGGGGCCGGCCGTGAGGCGGTCGTGGACCTCGGCGACAAGGAGCTCGTCGAGCTCGCCACGCGCGAGCTCGAGGAGATGATGCATATCCGCGTCCGCCCCGTCTTCACTCACGTCTTTCGTTTCCGCCAGGCGAGCCCGCAGCCCACCCTCGGTCACCTCGGCCGCGTGCGTCACATCCGCGATGAGCTCGCGAGGTCGCCGGGCCTGCACGTGACGGGCAGCGGCTTCGCGATCGGCATTCCCGACTGCATCAAGCTCGCGCAAGAGACCGCCCGCGCCGTCCTCGCGCGCCCGCTCGCGTCGTAGCCCCTAGTCTGGTCTGAATCAGAAGCCCGGGTTGGGGGCGAAGCCCTGGGGGGTCGTCGCGCTCGGGGCTGGCGCCGGCTCGGGCGGGGGAGGGGTCCCAGGCACCTGCGGGCGCTTAGCGGCGAGCCCCGACGACGCCGCCGCCGGCGCACCGCTCGCGGTCGTGCTGGTTGTCGCGGTTGCGGTCGCGGTCGGCATAGCGGTCGCGGTTGCGGTCGGCGTCGCGGTCGGCGTCGCGGGCGCGGTCGGCGTCGCGGTCGCGGTCGCGGTCGCGGTTGCGGTCGCGGTCGGCGTCGCGGTCGGCGTCGCGGTCGCGGCCGTGGGGGCGGCGACGCGGGCACGCGTGACGAGCGCCGCAGCAACGATGGTCGCGACGAGCAGGGCGGCACCAATCCATCGCCCCGACCGTGAAGGCTGCACAGTCGGCGCGACGGGAGCCTCGACGCCGTCTCCCGTGCGGTTGTCGAAGCGGGCCTCGTTCGGCGGCGGGGCCGTACGCAGGAGCTTCGCGAGCGAGGCCTCGTCCTGGCCGATCGCCAGGGCCAACGCGTTCCCCATCGCGCGCGCCGACGGGTGGCGCTCACTCGGGCGCTTCGAGAGGGCGCGCTGCACCTCGATCCAGAGCTTGGGTGGGATCCGCGGGTCGGCGTCTACGTCGGTCTCGAGCACGGCCGCGAGGCGCGCAGACGGTGCGGGCGCGTCGAACGGGGACGCGCCGGCCATCATTTCGTAGAGGACGACGCCCATCGAGAACAGATCGCTCCGCCCATCGATCTCGCCGGCCCTGGCGCGGATGTGCTCGGGGGACATGTAGCCTGGGGTCCCTAGGACCTTGCCATCGACGGTCGAGAAGTCCGGCTTGCCACCCCCCTTCGCGATGCCGAAATCGAGGAGCTTGGGCACCATCTGCCCGTCGGGCTCGACGGACAGGTAGATGTTCGCCGGCTTCACGTCACGGTGCAGGACGCCCTGCTCGTGCGCGTGGTCGAGCGCCGAGAGTATGGGGACCGCGATCGCCACCGCCTCCTCCGGCGAGACCGGCCTTGGCTCGCGCAGGCGCGCTTCCAGCGTCTTTCCGCGGAGCAGCTCCATGACGAGCGCCAGCGTCCCGTCGGGCTCCTCCACGAGATCGAAGACACGGGTGATGCTGCGGTGCCGCAGCTTCGAGCCCAGGCGCGCCTCGTGCCGGAATCTCTTCGCGTCGTCGGCGGCCTCCGAGCGGTCGGGCCCCAGCACCTTCAGCGCGACGCTCGCGTCGACAAGCTCGTTCCTGGCGATCCAGACCGCCCCCATGCCGCCCTTGCCGATCGGGCGGACCAGGACATACTTGTTCGCGATCCGGTCGCCCGCCCTCACGCCCTCAGTATCGCACCAAACGCGGCCTCAGTATCGCGCCAAACACGGCCCCGCGGGGGGTCAGGCCGCGACGAGTGTGCGGAGGGGGCGGAGCGCCTCGGGACCGGCGAGCCCGCGAAGGTGCTCGAAGAGCGCGCGCTCGGTGCGCGGGTGCATCCCGTAGAACTCGACGCCCAGGCACACGCCGTGGTCGTCGCCGGGGCGGCGGCCGTGCAGGACGCGCGTGACGATGCCCAGCGCGTCGAACCAGACGTTCGAGCGCGGGGCCTGGAAGGCCACGACGACCTCTTCTCCGGTCAGCACGCGCTCCTTCGCGCGCACGAGCATGCCGTGGGTCGAGAGGTCGAGGGCCAGGTCCCCGACGAGCTTGAAGTCGTGCTCACGGACCACCTCGCAGGGCAGGCGGACGTAGCGGCGAAACGAGTTACGGACCGGAACGGACGGCATGGCAGTCGGTCTCCCAGGAACAGAGGGTACTGAGGTACGACAATGTAGGCAAACGTTTGCAGGTCCTGACTGGCTTGACTAGACGAAACTTGGACAATATATATACATATACGCGCAGTGCGTAGCCGCAGCGGCAACCCTCACTGGAGGAGACGCGATGTCCCGTTCGAATACCGGCACCCGATTGGGAGAAACCACGGCCCGCGCGGCCGCTCGCGTGTGCGCCATGACCTGCGTGCTCGCGGCGACCACCCTTGCGAGCCCCGTCAGCCGCGCCGAGGAGCGCGTCCCCGCAGCGCTCCGGGTGACAGTCACCCCCTCGATCGCGGAGCTCCGCACCCAGTACGCGGGCTCCTACCGCTACGCGGGGGACGCAGCGCAGCAGCAGGCGCGCCTCGACGCGATCGACAAGGCCGTCGAGGGCTTCTTCTTCGCGGTGCGCGGCATGGCGCGCTCCGCCATCACGGACCGCACGCGCATCATGCCGACGTGCAAGTTCGAGTTCTCGGGAGGAAAGATAAGCTCGACGGTGCCTGGACACGCCGTCGCTGTGAGCCCGGAGACCGGCAGCCCTGCTCCCTATCGCGTGGACGACGATGCCATCACGCTCACGCAGCGCTTCGAAGGCTCGCGCCTCGTGCAGGTCTTCGTGGCCGATGAGGGCGGGACGCGCAAGAACGAGTTCACGCTGAGCTCCGACCGCAAGTTCCTGTTCATGAAGGCCACCCTGAGCAGCCCCAAGCTCAGCGCGCCCGTCGTCTACACGCTCACGTACCGACGCGTGGAATGAGCGCCTCGTCGAGCCGGCGACGGATGGTGAAGAGCGCCGGGACGACGATCGCCCAGACCACGCCGATCGTCACGAGCGACGTGCTGGAAGGCGCGCCGAGCGCGAGGGCGCCCAGTTTGACACCACCCGCGTAGGCCGACGGCCCGCCGAGCGCGCCGAGCAGCGCCCCGAGAGCAGGACGCCGCGTGAGCGCGTGGAGGCTGCCGCCGCTGGCGCTGGCCGCCGCGAAGTTCGGCCACAGGGAGACCAGCCATAGCGGCGAAACCGTCGCGCCGGCGATCACGAGCGTGCCCAGGTGGAGCAGCGTCGTGTCGACCGCGAAGCCCAGGAGCGTCGCCGCTGCGAGGAAGAGGATCTCGCGCCCCTTCGCTTCCCGCTTGCGCATATGAAGTACGAGCCCGACGAGCACGACGACGGGCCCGACCCAGGGGACCCCTCGAACTGGCCCGAGAACGCACGCGAACCACGCGATCTGAAGCCAGACGAACGAGAGAATCGGGCGGATCATGCCACGCCGCCGAGCGGCGTTGGCGCGCGCGCGCCAAGAAAGAAGCGCGGCCAGCTCCCTCCGCTGCGGGCGAGCGCGACGAGCACGTAGACCATCGTGAACGCGTTGCCGAGCGACAAGACGAGCAATATCCACAGGAGCGCTCGCGCGGTCTTCGCCTCGCGAAACAGGACCCAACCCGAGAAGAGCGCGAAGCCGGCGTAGAGATCGGCGAGGGTGACCTTGCCCCAGGCGAGCGCGAAGAGAATGCTCCCCTCGTCGCCGAAGCGCCCGTACACGAGGGCCTGCGCGATGAGCGCTGTCATCGCGAGGGCGCCGAGGCCGGCCATGGCCATCGCGACGCGCATCGTCAGGTCCCTTCTGCGGTGGGGAAGGTCACGCCGGACTTCTCCTCGCAGAATGCGAAGAGGCGCGCGCGCGCTTCCTTTGCCTCGCGGGTCCACGGAAACGGGTACTCGACCGCCACGCTGCGATCGAACCAGAACTTGCCGTGCGTCCCCTTGGGGCGGTCGCTGGCGGCGAGCCACACGACGGTGTCGGCTGCCTGCTCCGCCGTTCGGAGAACACCCTTCATCGTCTCGTGGAACTTCGGGAGCGACGTGCGCACCGCGGTCGTGTCGGCCCAGCCGGGGTGCATGCTCGCGAAGGTGATTGGAGCGGCGCCTCCCACCCGGTCCGCGATCATGTGCGCCAGGATGACCTGCGCTCGCTTGGCGTTGGCGTATGCCTTCGTGCCATCGAACTGGGCGGGTTCGACGTCGAGCATCCCGAGGTCGAGCCGCTGCGCGTACATCCCGCCGGAGGCGACGAAGACGACCCGCGCGTCGTCCGAGCGCGCCAGGCATGCGAGCAAGAGCCCGGTGAGGGCGAAGGGGCCGAGCACGTTCGTGGTGAAGGTGAGCTCGACGCCCTCTTTGGCGAGGCTCTTCTCGAGCGGCAGGACACCCGCGTTGTGCACGAGGACGTCGATCCTCTCCTTCGGAAAGGTCGCCACGAAGTCGCGAACGGACGCGAGGCTGGACATGTCCACGACGGCGAGGTGCACGCGATCGCTGCTCGCCTCACGCGCGATGGCGGCGCGCGCCTCCTCCCCGCGCGCGCCGTCCCGGCACAAGAGCCACACCTCGAAGCCGCGTCGCGCGAGATCCAGCGACGCGGCGCGGCCGATCCCGGAGTTTGCGCCGGTCACGAGCGCGACCCTTCCCTTCACATCGACGGGGAGATCATCGTCGTAAAAGCCGCACCGGTTCAGCTCGAAGCCCATCCGATTGAACGAGTACGGTGCGATCGGATCGGTCGCGTACCGGAGAATTCGCACGAGCGGAGCCAGCGCGCTCATCGGACGGCAGGCGGGCTGGGCGCGTGGCGGGCGTCGGGCTTGGTGAAGACCATCTGTACGCTGCCGAGATAACGCTCCTCGAAGCCCCCCTCGCAGTACGCAAGATAGTACTCCCACATACGAATGAAGGCGTCGTCGAAGCCGAGGCCCCGGACGGCGTCCGCGTTCGCGAGGAAGCGCTGACGCCAGGTGCGCAGTGTGCGCGCGTAGTGGGGAGTCAGATCCTCCAGCTGGAAGAGCCGCAGATCGGTATGGCGCGTGGTGGCGCTCACCATCGTCGTCACCGACGGGATGCAGCTGCCCGGGAAGATGTACTCCTTGATGAAGTCCACGCTCGCGCGATGCTGCGCCTGCTGCTGGTCGGCGATCGTGATCGCCTGTACGAGCATCACGCCCTGCGGCGTGAGGCGCTCGCTGCACGTGCGGAAAAAATCGCCGAGGTACTCGTGGCCGACCGCCTCGATCATCTCGATCGAGACGAGCTTGTCGAACTGCCCTTCGAGGTCGCGGTAGTCGCGGTAGAGGACCTGGACTCGACCTTCGAGCCCCAGCGCGCTCACGCGCTCGGCGGCGAGGCGGTGCTGTTCGGCAGAGACCGTGGTGGTCGTGACCCGGCACCCATAGCGCTGGGCCGCGTGGATCGCCAGCGCGCCCCAGCCCGTGCCGATCTCGAGCAGGTGGTCGCGCGGGCCGAGCGCGAGCTTCTGGCAGACGCGATCCAGCTTGGCAATCTGCGCCTCCTCGAGCGTGCTCGCCTCCGTCTCGAAGACGGCGCTCGAGTACATCATGCTCTCGTCGAGAAACAGGCGGAAGAAGTCGTTCGACAGATCGTAGTGGGCGGCGATGTTGCGGCGGCTGCCCTCGCGCGTGTTGCGCCGCGCGGTGGCGGCGATCCGGTTTACGAGGCGGGAGATACGCGCCGTCCCGCTCTCGAGCCCGTCGAGCGCGCTCAGGTTGCTGGCGAGGATCCGCGCGAGGGCCGCGAGATCGTCGCACGTCCAGTGACCGTTCATGTAGCCCTCGGCGCCGCCGAGGCTCCCGCCGAGGAGAAGCGCGCGGAACGCGGAGGGGGAGTGCACGGTGATCGTGGCGGACAGGCCGCCCGGTTGGCCGAAGGTCGTTCGCTCGTTCCCCTCCACGAAGGTGAGCGAGCCGCGCTGGAGCCGCGAGAAGAGATCGTGCGCGCGCCTCCGGACGAATCCGTCCATCATGGCCAGCGGATCGAAGGACCGGGAAGGACGTGCGACGAGCGCTTGCGACGTGGCTCTCATGATTGCCTCGAGGGAAGGGGTCCGGGATGCGAATGAACTCGTGCGCGCCGCAGCCACAGGCGCATCGCCTGCGTGTAGATGCCGGCGACCACCTGCATGGTCATCGCCGGGTAGAGAAGGAGCGCGCGGGCGAGCTCGAGACCGGTCATGGGACGACGCAAAAGGGCGAGCGTCGCGTCGAAGACGCGCTCGCCCTTCTGACGGTTCTCCATGTGCACCCACAGGCGCTGGTTGTCGCGCTCGGGCGGCGTTCCGAACCGCCAGCCGTAGTCCATGTCCATCGCGAGGAACGGTGAGACGTGGAACGCCTTGGCGAAGGCGTAGCGCTTGTCGCCACCGCCCGCGCGGTCGAGGTTCTCCGCCTCCGGGAGCACGTACATGTGCCGCTCGTTCCACGGCGTGTTGGCCACCTCGGCGACCACCGTTTCGAGGGTGCGGCCGTCCTTCGCGAAGCAGTAGTAGAAGGACACCGGATTGAATCCGTGGCCGAAGTACCGCAAGTGCGTGAGAAGGCGAATCGGCCCCTCCGGACGCACGCCGGTTCGCTCCGCCACGAGCGCGCGGATCGCGTCGTCGAGGGGCACGTTCGGATCGCCGTAGTGGTCGGCGCGGCGGAACCAGGCGAGGTTGGGTGCCCCGGCGCTCCACAGCCAGCGCCCCGCGAACACGGTCTCGAGCTCTCCGAGGTCGAGGTACGCCATGAAGAGCGAGTACGTGAAGCTCCGCGCCGGGAACGTGCTCCGCCGGTGCCGCAGCTTGCCTTCGAAGATCGCGCTCTCCATGGCTACAGCCCCTTCCCGAAGCGGCGGGCGACCGCGAGCCCGCTCGTCACGCCGTCCTCGTGGAAACCGAAACCCCAATACGCGCCGCAGAAGTGGGTCCGGTCCGCGCCGCTGATCTCCGCGTGGCGCCTCTGCGCGAGGACCGCGTCCCTCGAGTAGACCGGGTGGTGGTAGCGGTACGTGCCGAGCACCGCGCGCGGATCGATGTCGCCGGCGCGGTTCAAGGTCACGAGGTACTCCTTCGTCGCGTTCAGGCCCTGCAGCAGGTTCATGTCGTAGGTCACCGCCACCCCGCCCGCCTCGTCACGAGGCACGTACGCGTTCCAGCACGCCCAGGCGCGTCGCCGCTTGGGCATCAGCCGCACGTCGGTGTGGAGCACGGCCACGTTCTCCTGGAAGCGGAAGCTCCCGAGGACTTCGCGCTCCTTCGGCGTCGCGTCCGCCAGCATCGCCAGGGCCTGGTCGGCGTGGGCGGCGATGACGACCTGGTCGAAGCGCTCCGGCGTTCCCCCGCGCGGCGTGACGAGGACGTGGTCGGCGGCGCGGCGAATGGAGGTGACCGGGCTCGAGAGGCGAATGCGATCGCGGAAGCCCCGGGTGAGCTCCTCCACGTACCTCTGCGAGCCGCCGCGAACGACGCGCCACTCGGGTTGCCCCAGGATGTCGAGGAAGCGATGGTTGGTGAAGAACTGCGCGAAGAATCGGGCGGGGAACTGCCGCATCTGCCGCGGATCCGCCGACCAGATCGCGGCGCCCATCGGATAGAGGAAGTGGTCGATGAAGGCCCGCGAGTAGCGGTGCTCTTCGAGGAACGGCCCGAGCAGGACGCTGTCGTCGGCGTCCAGGAGGAGCCGGCGCGACGTCTTGTTGAAGCGGACGATGTCCGCGATCATCCGGTAGAACGACGGCTCGAGCGCGCTCCTTCGGCGGGCGAAGAGCGCTCGGTTCGAGTATTCGAGGCCGCCGTCGTCGCAGCGCACGCTGAAGCTCATCATCGTCGCCTGCGAAGGCACACCGAGCCTCTCCAGCAACTTGACGAAGTTCGGGTAGCGCTCGTCGTTGAAGACGATGAAGCCGGTGTCGACGTTCAGCGTGCCGTCCTCGGAGTCGACGCGCACGGTGTTCGTGTGGCCGCCCACGTAGTCGTTCTGCTCGAAGACGGTGAGCTCGTGCTCGCCCGAAAGCAGATAGGCCGCGGTGTTGCCGGCGATGCCCGTCCCCACGATCGCGATCTTCATGGTGACTTCTCGGTCGCCGCGGCGCCGAGCACCGCGTCGGCGTGGACGCCTGGGTCGACGTCGGACGTTCGGTGGCTCGCCTCGGAGTCGCGCGAGACGCCGAAGATGGTGACCTGCCGCGCCGGGTACCTCGAGCGGGCGCATGCCGCCACGAGGAGGGCCGCCAGAGGTGAGCGTGGGTGCGGGGTCTTCATCTCGTGGTCCTGTTCCTTGCGCCTCGCATGCGCGAGTCCCTTCTGGACTGAGTGTCTATCGTATGTCTAACTCTTGTATAGATAATGTCTAAGGCAACGCGTGTCAAGTCGAGGCGCCGGCTTGGCCCCGTGCCCCCCCGGTCGGCAGCCGTCGCCTCCGCGGCCCCTGCGCGCGCGCTCGAGCGGAGGCTCGCGACCGACGTGCCGACGTGGTCCGCCCTCGACGCCGCGCCCGCGGCCTCCCCACCGCGCAAGAGCTAGAAAGAGCTGGAAAGAGCTGAAGGAGCGACCGCTCAGAACTCGGCGGGGTCGGTGTACGTCCCGTAGACGCCGCGCAGGACGTCGCAGATCTCCTGCTTGGTGCAGTACGCCTTTGCCGCGAGGATGATCGGCGGCATCAGGTTCTCCTTCGACGCCGCCGCCGCGCGCACGGCCTCGAGGCAAGCCTTCACCTGGGCGGCGTCGCGGGAGGCCTTCACGCGGTGAAGGTTGTCGATCTGCTGCTTTTGCACGGTCTCGTCGACCTTGAGGAGCGGGATCTTGGGATCGTTGTCGGTGGCGTAGCGGTTCAGGCCCACCATCACGCGCTCGCCCGCCTCGAGCTGCCGCTGGAAGCGGTACGCGCTCGCGGCGATCTCGCGCTGCGGGTAGCCCTTCTCGATGGCCTCCACCATGCCGCCCATCTCGTCGATGCGCTTGATGTAGGACATCGCTTCGGCCTCCATGCGATTGGTCAGGTCCTCGATGAACCAGGACCCGCCGAGCGGATCGATCGTCCCCGCCACGCCCGTCTCCTCGGCGATGATCTGCTGGGTGCGCAGCGCGATCGTGACGCTGTCCTCGGTCGGGAGCGCGTAGGTCTCGTCGAGCGAGTTGGTGTGGAGCGACTGCGTGCCGCCGAGCACCGCCGCGAGCGCCTGCAGGGCCACGCGCACGACGTTGTTGTACGGCTGCTGCGCGGTCAGGCTCACGCCGGCGGTCTGCGCGTGCGTGCGGAGCTTCATGCTCTCGGCCTTCGTCGCGTGGAAACGCTCCTTCATGAAGCGCGCCCACATGCGCCGGGCCGCTCGGAATTTGGCGATCTCCTCGAAGAAGTCATTGTGCACGTCCCAGAAGAACGACAGCCGGGGTGCGAACTCGTCGATCGGCAGGCCGCGCGCGAGGCACGACTCGACGTACCCGATGCCGTCGGCGAGCGTGAAGGCGAGCTCCTGCGCCGCCGTCGCTCCAGCCTCGCGGATGTGGTAGCCGCTGATGCTGACCGTGTTCCAGCGAGGGACCTCCTTACTGCAGTACTCGATCATGTCCGTCACGATGCGCATGGCCGGGCGCGGCGGCACGAGCCACGCGTGCTGCGCGATGAACTCCTTCAAGCAGTCGTTCTGGACGGTGCCGCCGATCTTGTCGCGCGGGATGCCGCGGTTGTCGGCGAGCGCGATGTAGAAGCACAAGAGGACGATGGCCGGACCGTTGATGGTCATCGACGTGGTGACCTTCTCGAGCGGGATTCCGTCGAAGAGAACCTCCATGTCGCGCAGCGTGTCCACGGCGACGCCGCACATGCCGACCTCGCCGAGCGAGCGCGGGCTGTCGGAGTCGTAGCCCATGAGGGTGGGGAAATCGAAGGCCGTCGACAGCCCCGTCTGCCCTTGCGCGAGCAGGTACTTGAAGCGAAGGTTGGTCTGCTCGGGGGTGCCGAAGCCCGCGAACATCCGCATCGTCCAGAGGCGGCTCCGGTACATCGTCGGCTGCACGCCGCGCGTGAACGGATACTCGCCGGGGAGGCCGAGGTCTTGTGTGTAGTCTACACGCACGTCCGCGGGGGTGAGGACATCGGGGACGTCGAGATCGCTCCACGTCGAGAACCGCGCGGCGCGGGGCGGCATCTTCGCCTCGCTCCGGGCGACGGGTCCCGCCCGCCACGCCGCCGTCGCCGCCCGCAGCGCGGCGAGATCGCCGGGCGCCTCGCCGTCGGCGCTCACGTCCTCGGCGTCTTTGCCGTGTGTGATCAGGGGTTTGCGCGGGCCGGGGAAGCTGTCGAGCGACATGACTCGGAATCTAGCGCACTCGGGGGGTGGGGGCGACCTGGCAACCGTTCCATCCGGGGGACGGTTGCACTACGAGGTTCTCGGTGACCACGGCCCTCTTCGAAGGCGAAGCGCTCGAGCGGCTCCGCATGGCGGCGGCGGAGATCGCGTTCTTGACCGGCCGTGGCTACGACGCCGCCGAGGTGCGCGCGCTCGTCGCCAAGACGCGGCAGCTCGCGCCCGAGCAGCTCGAGCTGCTCGATCGCAGCGTGTGCTCCGAGGGGCAGTACCGCGCGCGCGCGGCCAAGGAGATGCTGCCCGAGGACATCGCGCGCCGCCCGCTCCTCGTCGATGGTCATGACGTCGTCGACGCGGTGACCAGCGCGCTAGCCGGCAAGCCGCTGCTCGAGGGAATGGATCAGACGGTCCAGCCCCTCGCCCCCGGCGGAGTGCCCGAGCGGGTCGACGAGGCGCTCCTCCTCGTGGGGCCGGTGCTCCGCGAGATGCGCCCATCGAAGACGCGGTGGCTCCTCGACGCCGCACGCCCGGACACGGCGGCGCTGAAGGACAAGCTCCTGGCGTCGGCGAAGAAGTGGAAGGTCGCCGTCGAGGTGGAGCTCTTGCCCGATCCCAAGGGCGCGCTGCGCAAGGCGGCGAACGTCGCCACCAGCGATCCGTCGCTCATCGAGGCGAGCAAGAGCTGGTGCAACCTCTCTGGCCCCGTCGTCGCTGCGATCGACGGGGTCGTCCGTATCAAGCTCCAGTAGCCGAGCCGGCGAGGAGCTGCTCCTCCTCAGTCCTTCGCGCTCGCCGCCTTCGTCGCGCTGCTCTCTGCGGCGGCGGCGCGATCGGCCTCGCGGTAGGCCTTCAGCGCGCGCAGGCGACTACGAATGAACCACACGGCGGCGAGCACGATCACGATGCCGATCACGAGATCGAACTTGTGCATGAAGTGCTTGAGCGGGCTCGTCTCCTTGGTCAGCTCGATGCCGAGGTACTGCCCGACGTAGCCGAGCCCGTAGCACCAGGGGAGCGATCCCGCGAACGTGTAGACGTGGAACTTGGTGCGGTTCATCCGCGCGACGCCGGCCGGGAAGGCGATGAACGTGCGCACGACGGGCAGCAGGCGCGCGATGAAGATGATCGCCTCGCCGCGCTTCTCGAACCAGCGATCCGCGATCGCGAGCTCGTGCTTGCTCATGAGGATGTAGCGCCCGTACTTCTCGATGGCCTTGCGCCCGCCCTTCGCGCCGACCCAGTAGGCCACCTCGCTGCCGAGGTTGCACCCGATCGCGCCGGCGAAGGCCGCCCAGAAGAGCGAGAACTGCGGGAGCGCCAGGCCGTACTGGCTGGCGAGCTCTGCGTTCGTCTTGGGGTCGGTCATCGCGCCCGCGTAGGGCATGATGAGCTCGCTCGGCAGGGGGATGCATGCGCTCTCGATTCCCATGAGGAGCGCGATCCCGGCGTAGCCGAGGGTCCCCATGACGAGGACACAGAAGCCGCCGAGCACTGCAAAAATGGCTTTGACCATGGAGGCGCCTTTCTAGCCTGTCCCCGGTTCAGGTCAAGAAAGCCTTCTCGGTCGGACGCGGCCAGTGCGGCGGGGCTTCGAGGCGCCGCGACGTTCAGCGCCTGGGAAGCACCCCAGGAGCGGTGGGTTCTTCCGCGAAGCCCAGCGCCCCGTCGTCGTCGTCGGTGCCTTTCTTCGCGGCCGCGGCCGGGCGGGGGGGGCTCGAGACGGGCTTGTCGCTGGCGGGATCGTCGGTCGCCCCTTCGGGGGCTTCCTCGATCTTGATGAGAACGACCGTGGCGTTGTCCTCGCCGCCGGACTCGTTCGCCTTCTGAATCAGCTTCTTGCAGGCGTCGCGGATGTCGGGGGCGCCGCCGACGATCTTCTGGATTTCCTCGTCCGAGACCATGCCCGACAGGCCGTCGGAGCAGAGGAGGTACACGTCGCCGATGGTCGGCTCGTCGTGCTGGAGGTCGACCACGACCTGGTCCTGCATCCCGAGCGCGCGGGTGATGACGTTCTTGGGTAGCTCACTCCGCTGCTCTTCCGTGAGGTCGGGCATGGCGAGCAGGTAGTCGTTGATGAGCGAGTGATCGCGCGTGAGAAGCTGAATCCCACCGCTGCGCACGCGGTAACACCTCGAATCACCGACATGGCCGATGTACATCCGCTTCTTGCGCGGGCTGAACATCGCCCCCACCACGGTCGTTCCCATGCCGTGGTACTCGCGCGAGCGGGTGCTTCGCTCGAAGATTTGCCGGTTCGCGACGCGGATGCCCGTCAGAAGGCGGTTTTCCTCCTCCGACAGGTTGGTGTCGAAGTGGAACGGCCAGGTGACGTCGTCGTTCGCCGTGGACTTGAAGAACTCGCTGATGGTCTCGGTCGCGAGCTTGCTCGCGACGTCACCCGCGCGGTGACCCCCCATGCCGTCGGCGACAACGTACAAGTCGTACTCCTTGAGCACGATGAACGAGTCCTCGTTGTGCTCTCTCTGGAGCCCTACGTCGCTCAGCCCCGCTGCGATGGCCCGCATGAACGAACTTGCTCCTCCGGCGAAAGCAAAAGGATTTCATCCCCCACCATGGGTGTCAAGGTAAGGCACACCTGGGGCGAGAAAATGGCGAAAGGCACCTCGGGAGAAAAAGCCGGCTGCCGGCTCAGACCTCGAGAATGTCCTTCTCTTTGTGCGAGATCATCTGGTCGACCGCCTTGCCACCCTCGGCCACGGTCTCCTCGGCCTTCTTCTTGGCGCGGTCGACTTCGTCCGCGCTGGCGCCGCCTTCGGAGTCAATCGAGCTCAGCATGTCGAGCGCCTCGTGCCGGGCCTTGCGAATCGTGACCTTGCACTCCTCGCCGTATTTGCGGGCGATCTTCACGAACTCCTTGCGGCGCTCCTCGGTGAGGGGCGGCAGCGGAATTCGGATGATGTCGCCGTCGAGCTGCGGATTAAACCCGAGATCCGTCTCGCGAAGGGCCTTCTCAACGGCCTTCGCCGCGCTCTTGTCCCACGGCTTGACGGTGATGAGCCGAGGCTCCGGAACGTTGATGTTCGCCATCTGGGCGAGCGGGGTCAGCGTGCCGTAGTAGTCGACCTTCACGCCGTCGAGCAGGGCCGGGTTGGCGCGCCCTGCGCGGAGCTTGGCCAGATCGCGCTTGAGCACCTCATGCGCCTTCGCGATGGCGCTTTGCAGCTCTTTGTGGACGTCGTTCAGCATCGCCGTGTTTCTCCCGCGCCGCCTGTCGCGCGGGAGAAACCTTACCCCCGAACGGCCGCCAGCTGCCAGAGGCTTGCTCGCAAGACCCTCCCGCAGGCGCAGAAAGGCGGAAAATGTCAGAATGACCGGCGGCGGCGGAACGTCTACCCGGTGGGATGGTTCAGGCGTACCTTCGCCCCGCCGAGGAGCGATGAGCGCGAGGTTGTCGTGGAGCGGGCGACTGCTTTCGGCCGCGGGGTTCGCGAGCCTCTGCCTCGCTGCGGGCGGCGCCACGAAGGCCGGTGAGGTCAAGCCGCCGGTCCTCGACGACGTCGAGCAGATGTGCGCCCTCTTCGCGTCGTGCGAGGGCGTGCCAGTGCCGCAGGGGATGATCCCTCAGGATTTTCCGAAATGCGTCCGGGCCATGAGCGAAGAGCTGGCGAAGCCGAGCGGCATCGGGTTCTCGCTCACCATTCGCGAGTGCGGCCTCCGCGCGAACACCTGCGCCGAGCTCCGGACGTGCGCGCTGCGCGGCGCCAAGCCCGACGCGTGCGTGGGACGCGGCGGCCAGGGCGTCGCGGGGTTCTGCGATGGCGACGGCCGCGCGCTGTCGTGCTTCAAGGACAAGGTCCTCGCGGTGCGCGACTGCCCGCGCGGCGGCGAGCAGTGCGCGGTCCGCGGCGGCGACGCGTACTGCGCGCTCGGACCGTGCCCAGCCGAGATCCAGGAAGGGGCGGCGCCGGCGTGCTCCGGCTCGGGGACGCGCATCTTGCGCTGCGAGAAGGGCAAGCTCGTCAGCCTCGACTGCGGGGCCTTCGGGCTCAAGTGCGTCACGAGCAGCGGAGCGGCGGCGTGCGCGCCAGACACGGCCGCTTGCGCTGCGGGCGCGGGAGGCGGCGCCAGCGCGACGAGCTGCGAGGGCAACGTCGCGATCGGGTGCCACCACGGCCGCGAGGTGCGTGTCGACTGCGCGGCCGGCGGTCTCACGTGCGGCACGGCGTCGGGCGCGGCGGTCGGCGTGTGCACGATGCCGCCGCCGGAGAAGGGGGCGAAGTGCGACCTCTCCGCTCCCGCCCGATGCGAAGGCGCGACCATCAAGTACTGCGCCGCCGGGCGCCCGCGGAGCTACCCGTGCAAGGCCGCGAGCTTCAATCGCTGCGTGAGCGACGCGAAGGGCGTGCGCTGCTCCACGTGAGCGGGTCGTGGTAAGACCACGTCGTGGCGCGCTCCTTCGTCTTTCTCCTCGCCGCGACGCTCGCCGCGGCGCCCGGGTGCACGTGCAACGACGGCAGCAGCAGCACCAAGGGACCGGGCGCTGTCCTCCTAGCCGCCGAGGATGGAACCGTTGCCGCGCTCGCGCCCGTCCCGGCGCCCGACGGGCTCCTCGTCGACGTCTTCCTGACGACGCCCAACGCGACCTGGCAGAGCCTGCAGCGCAAGGTCGGCGGCACGCTGGGGATCTTGCCCTCCACGCTCGGCAGCCTCGCGTGCGCGCTGGCCGGGCTCGATCCCAACCTCGGCCCCGAGATCGACGGCACAGCCCTCGTGACCGGCGCCGTCGCCGACGATCCCAAGGACCTCGCGTGGGCCATCGCGATGAAGATCGTGGAGCCGCGGCGCGCGAGGGATCTCCTTTTCGACGGCGAGACGGCCCGCTACACGCCGCGCGCGGTGGGGGACATGACGCTCCTCGTGCCGAAGGGCGGCGGCTCGATGGCGCTGGCGGCGGCGCTGGGCGGCGGCGGCTACCTCGTCGTCGCGCGGAACGAAGCGGACCTGGCGCGCCTCGGACCCTACGCGTTTCGCACGGTGCCCACGAAGAAGGCGCCCGTGGGCGGCGCGCTCGTCCTCGACGCGCCACCGGCCGCGCTCAAGGGCCCACTCCGTGCTCGGCTCGCTTCGTTGTGGGGCGCGGCGCGCTCCGATCTCGCCAGGAAGGACGACGCCCAGCGCGCCGCGCACGGCGGACGCGCGCCCGACTACGCCGATCCGCGCGCCATCCTGGCCCTCCTCGACGGCGCGATGGAGAGCCGCCTGGCGCTCCTCGGCGATCTCGAGGGCGCGCGCTTCGTCGTCGACGTGCTCGAGGACAGCCTCCGCGGCGATCTGCTCGTGACGCCGGCCGCCGGCGATGGGCCGAGCGCCGCCGCGTTCAGCGCGATGCGCCCGGGCGACGCCTCGCCCCTCCTCGAAGGAGCGGACTCGCCGCTCGCGGTCTTCTTCCACGACGACGTCGCCGGTCGCACGCAGACCGCGGCGGACGTCGAGGACGCGGTGAAGAAGGCGCTCGGCGAGCGGATGACCGCGCCGGACGCCAAGCGCCTGCACGCGACCGTGGATGGCTGGACCAAGGCCCGCGGCGACTGGACGACGCTCGGCCTCGTCGGGCAAGACGGGCTCTTTCTCCGCGCGCCCGTCGTCGATGCGGACGGGGCCGATCGCGCGATCCGGAATTTCTTGGCGCTCGCCGGTGCGCCACCCCTGCGGGATGGTTTTCGCATCCGAGAGATGAGCGTCGGCGTCGGGACTGGCACCGCGCAGGTCGCGTATGGCGATCTTCCGGGGAAGGGGGCTGCGCCCAAGAAGGCGAGCCTCGCGTGGAGCGCGAAGGGCGGCGAGATCGCCGTGTCGCTGACGACGCTGCCCGCCGCGCCGGCGTCGCCCGCGCCTGCTGCGAAGAAGCTCGGTGACGAGCCTGCGATCGCGGCGCTCCTGCGTCCCCTCGAGAAAACGGTGACGTTCGCCGCGGTCGTGCAGCCGCTCAAGCTCGACCCCGCGCGCGCCCAAAAGCCGGCGGCGCCCGCGGTCCTGGCGTGGGGGAAGCGCGAGAAGAACGCCTACTTCCGCGTCGACGGGAGCTTCGCGCTCGTGCGCGAGCTCATCAAGATGCGTGCGGGTCTCTGACGCATGGATCTGGCCTTTCTCACGATCCCGCTCTTCCAGCGCGCGCTCGCGGCGGGGAGCGTGCTCGCGGCGCTGCTCGCGATGCTCGGCGTGCTCGTGACGGCCCGCGGGCTCGCCTACCTGGGCGACGGGCTCTCCCACGCCGCGTTCGGCGGCATCGCGCTCGGAATGTTCCTTGGCCTGTCGTCGCCGCTCTTCGTCGCCATTCCGTTCACCGCGCTCGCCGCCATCGGCATCGGTGCATTGCGCCGTAAGGGTGGGATGCGCTCCGACGTCGCGATGGCGACCCTCTTCGCCGTCTGCTTTGCGATGGGCGCGGTGCTCCTCCGCAAAGCCACTCGCACCGAAGCGACGTTCGATCCCGAGCAGCTCCTGTTCGGCAACATCGTCCTCGTCGGCTCCGACGAGCTGTACCTCGTGCTCGGCATCGCCGCGGTCACGCTCCTCTTCTTCGTGCTGGCGTGGACGCGCATCGCGTACGCCACCTTCGACGAAGAGCTCGCGCGCCTCTCCGGAATCGAGGTCGGGTGGCTCGAGAGCGCGCTGCTCGCGCTCCTCGCTGCGGTGGTCGTCGCGGCGATCCGGCTCGCTGGCGTCGTGCTCGTGAGCGCCTTCCTCGTCATCCCGGCGGCGACGGGACGGGTGCTCGGGCGCACCCTCGCGAGCGTCGTGATGTGGGCCATGGGCTTCGGCGTGCTCGGCGTCCTCATGGGCTTCGTCGTCGCCCGCAGGCTCGACTGGCCGGAGGGCGCGACGATCGTGCTCTGCCTGGCCGCCCAGCTCTCGGTCGTCGCGCTGGCCCGCCGGCGCCATTAGACGTACACCAGTCGCCATGTCCCGCGCCGGCTACGACGAAGTCGTCCTCCTCACGGGGTACCCCTCGTTTGCGGCCCGCAAGATGTGCGAAGAGCTCGTGCGCGGTCCGGAGCGCACGCTCGTCCACGCGGTCGTGCGCGCGAAGTTCGCCGCCGAAGCCCAGAGCGCGAAGGACGAGCTCCCTCTCGACGCCCGCCAGCGCGTGAACCTGATCGACGGCGACGCGGCGTCGATGGACCTCGGCCTGAGCGGCGCCGAGTTCCGCAGCCTGGCGCGCGAGATCGACGTCATCCACCACGCGGCGCAGGTCTCGTACATGGGCGTCGAACGCGCCACCGCCGAGCAGGTCAACGTCGGCGGCGCGCGCGAGATCCTGGAGCTCGCCTCTGCCTGCGCGTCGCTCAAGTGCCTCGTCTTCCACTCGACGGCGCACGTCTCCGGCGATCGCACCGGCGTCGTGCGCGAGGAGGAGCTCGCGGCCGGGCAGGGGTTCCGCAACGTCGTCGAGGAGACCAAGGCGCGCGCAGAGAAGATGATGCGCGCGGAGATGGGCAAGCTCCCCATATGCGTGGTGCGTCCGACGATGGTGGTGGGCGACTCCGAAACCGGCGAGATCGATCGCTTCGACGGGCCCTACCTCCTCGTCCTCCTCATCGTGACCTCACCGGCCGACTTCACGCTCCCGCTCCTCGGCCGCGGCGACGCGCTCCTGCACGTCGTGCCCATCGACTACGTGGTCCGCGCCGCGCATGTGCTGGGGCGGCATCCGGGCGCGCCGGGTCGCACGTTTCACCTCGCCGATCCCGAGCCCCTGACGGTTCGGCGCTGCTTCGAGCTCGTCGCGAAGGCCGGCGGTCGCCGTATGCCGCGCGGCTTCATTCCCGCGAACCTCACCAAGGCGCTCCTGCGGACGCCGGGCATCGATCGCTTCGCAAAGAGCCCGCGCGCGCTGCTCGACGCCATCGCGACGCCCGTCCGCTACAGCACGAGCGGGGCCGAGGAGCTGCTCGCAGGCTCGGGCGTCGTGTGCCCGCCGTTCGCCGCCTACGTCGAGCGCCTGGTCGAGTACGTGCAGGTCCGGCTGCGCGAGAAGCGTGCGCGTCGCGACGCCGACGTCGTGGACCCGCTCACGTGAAGAAGAGCGTCCCCCCGTGCATCGGTCCCGGCATGATCACGCGCCGGCTGGTCATTCGCAGCCGCGACGTCGTGTTCCTGAAGGGCATCGTCGAGGCCAGCGAGGGACTCGCCCAGGTGTTCGCCGAACGCGGCGGCGAGCTCACGCTCGCGTCCCCCGAAGGCCGCGCCGCCGAGCTCGACGAGCTGGTCGACGATCTCTGCCGCGAGCTCGGGGCGATGCGGCAAGACTGACCCGCCTCTCTTTTTTCGTCACACCCCCGCTGCGCGTGCGTTGTTCCAGCAGCGACGGCGCGGCGCCGTCCAGCCAGGAGCTCCCATGAAATCGTTCGTCTTCGCGTTCGTCGCCTCCGCTTCGCTCGTCGCCTGCGCCAGCGCCTCGGCGCCCGACGCTACGGGCACGACCGCCACCCGCAGCTCCCAGGAGACGGCGGCTCCGAAGATCAGCGGGCGCTACCCGTTCGTCCTCGAAGAGTCCGAGGTCTGGGCAGGCTTCAAGTCGAAGTGCGCGGAGGCCGGCAAGGGCGACGCCGCGAAGGAGACGGCGTGCAAGGACGAGATCCGCGGCGAGGCCGGCAAGGAGGGCCTGCGCTTCGACGCCGACGCGCAGGGGCAGGTGACCTGGATCTCGTACGGAGCCGAGAACGGCGCCGAGATCGTCTACCACCAAGTCCAGGTCGCGCTGACGAGCGACTCCGCCCAGTTTGCGACCGCGCGCACCCTCGGCCCCGCGACCGGTCTCCACGCGGCGTCGCGTCCTATCCCGGCGGGGACGGTGATGCGTATCGAGCTCGTCGACGATCGCACGATCGCCATGCTCGATCCGAAGAAGGGCCGCCTGGTCTTCCGCCGCGCCGCGACGAAGTGATACGCTGAAGGCATGGTGGCGGGAGCAGCGGGGGCGGCCGCCGTGGCCGCGGCGACGCAGGCCGCGCGCGCGACGCAGGAGCAGAACGTCCGCATGGCGGGCGAGCTCTGGGCCGACTTCGCCTCGCGGATGGGCTTCCCGCCCCCCGGGACCACGGCGAGCGCGCTGCCGTTCCTCGCGGGCGTCCTCGACGGCGTCCGCTTCCGTGTCCGCGTCGTCCGCGACGAGCAGGGGTGGGCGCACACGCAGGCGTTCGCCGACGCGCTCACGCCGATGAGCTGCGAGGTCGGCGTCTACACCAGCCCTGCGGGGTTCCTCGACTGGGTCAAGTCGCACTTCGAGGAGGACATCGAGATCGGCGACGCCGCGTTCGATCGCGCCTTCGTCATCCGCGCCCGCCCCCACGAGGCTGCAGCGTCGCTCCTGCAGCCGGAGACACGCGCGCTCTTGACCGCGTTCCTCGGTCACGCGCTGGCGGGCCTCACTTACAAGGAGGGCGTCGTGGCGCTCCAGTGGCGCGGCGTCGAGCGCGATCCCGCGGTGCTCGAGCACGCGGTCCGCCTCGTGGCGCTCGTTGGCCGATGGTCGCCGAACGAAGGTGGCTATCGGACGATGTCGCTCTGAGGAGGCCTCTCGAAGAGCACCGTCGGATGGCTCTTGTAGAGGGTCCGCGTCGCCTCGCGGTAGCCGCATTTGGCCGCGACGTGGATCGACGCGGCGTTCTCGGGCGCGATCATGCACACCGTCGGCGTCGTCGACCACCGGGCGTCGCCCCACGCGAGCGCCGCCCGCATTCCCTCGGTCGCGTAGCCATGGCCATGCGCCCACGGGGCCAGCACCCAACCGGCCTCGGGCTTGCCCTCGAACGACGGCGTCAGCTCGCGATGAAAATCGGCGAAGCCAAGCTCACCCACGAAGCGCCCCGACGCCTTCTCGCGCGCGGCCCAGTAGCCGAACCCCAGGAGTGACCAGTGCCCGACGTAGCGGTGCAGGCGGGCCCAGACCTCCTCGACCGTGAACGGGCGTCCGCCGATGTAGCGGGTCACGACGGAGTCGCCCCACATGCGCGCGCAGTCGTCGAAGTCGGCGAGGGCGTGCGCGGAGAGAACGAGCCGCTCCGTCTCGAGGCGCGGCGCGTTCGCGGGCGGGGTCGTCACGAGCGCCTCACGTGAGGTTCGAGCCGCTGTCGTCGTCGTCGCCGGTCATCTCCGGGCGTAGCGTGAGCCCGCTGCTCTCGATGGACAGGGCGCTGCCGCGTTCGTGCTGCGAGTCGGGCGGCGGTGGGAGGCTCGAGGTGCTCGTCCCCAGGGCGTTCTTGTGATCGAGGAAACGAAGCGTGCCGGGGCCGCTGGTGCGCTCCAGCACCCCGCGCAGATCACCGGGGAGTGGAGCCTCGACGATGAGCCGGTTGCCCCGATCGGGGTGATCGATCTCGATGCGCACGCAGTGCAAAAAAGCGCGGTCGAGGCCGTTCTTCTCCTCGAAGAAGCGGTTGGTCGGGCCGTGGCCGTAGCGATCGTCACCGAGGACGGGGTGGCCGATCGCCGCCAGGTGGCGGCGGATCTGGTGGGTGCGCCCCTGCTCGGGGATCACGCGGAGCACGCTGTGCCCACTGGCGACGGCGAGCCGACGGTAGCGCGTGCGCGCGGGGAAGAGCTTGCCCTCCTCGCGGAGCTCGCGGGTGATGGCTCCCTTCGACGGCGTCACCCCGCGTGTCGCGGCGACGTAGATGCGCCGCGCTGCCGTGGATGCCAACGTCGCGGCCCACTTCGGGACGAGCTCGGCGCGCCGCACGAACATGACGAGGCCGCTCGTCCCGATGTCGATGCGGTGCACCGGCACGGCGGCGTCGGCGTTCGGAAGCCTTCGCGTGCGGGCCTGGAGCGAGCTCGCGTACTCGCCCTGAGGCGCCGTGGGCTCGTGCGGGCTCTTCTCGACGACCAGGATCTCCTCGTCCTCGTAGGCGACGCGCGGCGTCGGGAGCGAGCCGCGGCGGAGCATCGCGACGGTCTCGACCTCGTCGGTCAGGGGGATCATGTCGAGCGGCCTCAGCGAGGCGGTCGAGTAGCCGAGGCGGGCGAGGTGGTCGAGGTCGCGCGCGAGCGTGTCGGGATCGCACGACACGTACGCGAGCACGGTGAGGTCGTACCGTGAGAGCCACTCACGCGCGAGCGCGCTCATGCCGCGTCGGGGCGGGTTCACGACGGCGGCGTCGAATTTCTCGCCGCGCTCGAGCATCATGCGCAGCGCGGCCGCGGCGTCGGCGTGCTCGGCGGTGAGCCGGATGTCCTGCGATCGCGCGGCGGCGCGCGCCTGTTCGACCGCCGGGCCGAACGACTCGACGAGGTGCACGTCGGCCCCAGCCGCGCCCAGCGCCAGCGCGATCGCCCCGCTGCCGCCGTACAGGTCGAGCACGCGCAAGCGCTTGCCTTGCGCTGCGGCGCGCCCCACGCCCGTGCTCTCGACGAGCATCTGGTGAATCCGCTCGGCCTGCCCCCGGTGCGCCTGGACGAACGAGCCGAAGGTGGCGAGGTGCACCGACGCGCCGAGCTTGTCGGGCAGCGCGGACTCGCCGAAGAGGTGCGCCGTCTCGCTCCCGAGGATCTGAGGCGCCTCGCCGTCGTGGAAATTCACCGCGACGCCGGCGATTTCGGGGACCGCCTCGGCGAGGCTCTGCGCCGCCATGCGCAGCGCCGCCATGTCGGGCGCGCGCGAACGCTGGACCACGATCGTGACGAGCACGCGCGCGCGCTCGTCGATGCCCGTTCGCACTTCGCGTAAATCCACTGCGCGGAGCGCGCCGCCGCCGCTCGGATCGAACGGGGAGAGCAGCCCCGCGTCCTCGCTGGTCACGGCCGCCCGCGCGCGCAGCGTCTCGGCGACGCGGGCCAGCACGGGGGAAAGGACGCGGCACGCGGGGATGTCGACGACCTGGTGGCCGCCCCCCTTCGCGAACAGCCCGACCCTCGGACCCGTGGCGACAATGAGCTTTGCGCGCGTGCGGTAGCCTACGATGGGATCGGCGGCCACGACAGGCTCGGTGTAGACGAGCTCGAGGGCCGGGTAGCGCGCGACGGACTGCACGACGCGCCCACGCTTCAGCGACAGCTGCTCGCCGTACGGAAGAGCGATGATCGGGCACCCGCCACAGCGATCGGCGTGGGCGCACTCGACACGCTGCGTGTCGAGCGGTGCGGGCGGGCCGAGCTCGGGCGCGGGGACCATGGGTGGGCCCATCGTATACCCTCGCCTCCGCCGTCGATGAAGCGCTCGCGCATCCCCACACCGACCTACCTGAAGCAACCGTCCCTCGTCGTGGAACGGTCGCCATTGCGTTCTCGCGGGTCGAACGCCTTTG
This sequence comes from Myxococcales bacterium, assembly GCA_025359105.1. GTDB lineage: Bacteria > Myxococcota_A > Polyangia > Polyangiales > Polyangiaceae > JANYHK01. The sequence continues at coordinate 66,201 of JANYHK010000068.1, forward strand.
GTCGCCGTAGCGGGTAGGCGATACTCTTTGCGAGTGTCGGAAGCCGCGACAAAGCTCGGACTCCCCGCGCCCGGCGACGTGATCGCAGGGAAGTACCGGATCCTGCGCTCCATCGGCGAAGGCGGGATGGGTCACGTGTTCGAGGCGTCTCACGTCCGCATGGGTCAGCGCGTCGCCATCAAGGTGCTGAAGCCGTCGGCGTCCCAATCGGCCGAGGTCATGACCCGCTTCGACCGCGAGGCGCGCGCCGCCGGGCGGCTCCGCGGTCGCCACGTCGCGCGCGTGCTCGACGTCGACTTGACGCCCGGTCACCTGCCGTACCTCGTGATGGAGTTCCTCGACGGGCACGATCTGCAGACCGAGCTCGAGGGACGCCGCGCGTTCCCCCTAGAGGAGGCCGTCGACTACGTCCTGCAGGCGTGCACCGGCATCGCCGAGGCGCACGACATCGGGATCGTGCACCGCGATCTGAAGCCGTCGAACCTGTTTTTGTGTGACGAAGGCGATCGTCGCATCGTCAGGATCCTCGATTTTGGCATCTCGAAGATCCTGGACGAGGCGTCGAAGCTCACGTCGACCGAGCTGACGATAGGGACGCCGCTCTACATGTCGCCCGAGCAGGTGCGCTCGGCGAGGACGGTCGACGCGCGTACCGACGTCTGGGCGCTCGGGATCATCCTCTTCGAGCTCCTCACCGGGCGGCCGCCATGGGTCGGCAGCGGTCCGTCGGTCGCCGCCGCCATCGTGACCGATCCCGTGCCGCCGCTCGCCGAGCTCGGAACGTACGTTCCGGCCGAGGTGGAGGCCATCCTGCACAAGGCGCTCGCGAAGAACGCGGCCGAGCGTTACCCCGACGTCCGCGCCCTCGCGAGCGCTCTGCTCCCGTTCTGCGACAGCCCGAACAGCCTCGGGCGCGCCTCGCTCGAGAGCGCACTCCGCGCGGCGCACAGCGGGGTGTCGCTCGTGTCGACCGGAATGCGCGCGTCGTCGTCGCTCGGGAACGCGCCGACGGTGCTGAGCTTGCTGCCCGACTCGGGCTCGGGCGCGGAGCTGGGCCAGCCGGCGTCGCACCGCCACAAGGCGGGGGCCACCACCGCGGGGTGGTCGACGGCCTCGGGCAAGCGAGCCACGGATCGCTCCCGCCTTCTTTTCGGCGCGGCGCTCTCGGCGGCCGTGGCCGCGGTGGCCGTCCTCGTGTCCATCGTGGTCGTGGCGCGATCGGGCGGCGGCGGCGCGAAGTCGGAGCCGAGCGCGCTCGCGGCACCGGGGACGGCCACGAGCAGCCTCGCACCGCCCACCCTCCCGCCGCCCGCCGATCCACCGCTCGGCTCCGTCGCCGGCGCCATGCCGAGCGGCTCGGCGTCGGTTGCGGTCAAGGCGGCGAGCGCGCCGCCGACGCGACGACCGGCGCTCGTGCCCCCCGTCCACGGCGCGGGGCCTGCCGCGGGCTCCGCCGGTCCGCCTTCGACCCCACCGGCGTCCACGCTGCCCGCCCCGCCCGCCCCGCCCTCGTCGAAGCCGCCCTTGCATATGTGATACTAAAAGGTGAATGCGACGGTTGTTGGCGCGCACGGCGCTGCTCGCGGGGCTGGGGTGGTTGACGCTGGCGAGCCCGGCGAGGGCGCAAGAACCGACCGCCAGCGACCTCAAGAAGAGCGGCAACGACAAGATGGACGCGCTCGATTTCGTCGGAGCGCTCGACGACTACAAGGCCGCGCTCAAGCAGACGCCCGACGACGCGGCGCTCTACTTCAACATCGGCCGCGCCCACGGCCTGCTCGGCCACAACGTCGAGGCGCTCGACGCTCTCGACGAGTTCGGCAAGCGCGCCACGCCCGAGGTTCGTGCTCGTGGGCAGTTCGACCAACTCCAGGCGCAGGCGCGGGCCAAGGTCGCCTACCTCGCGGTGACGTGCGACGTTCCCGGCGCGCGCGTCTTCGTCGGCCAGAAGCTCATCGGCGACGCGCCCCTCGCGCGGACGGCGGTCGACGCCTCGCCGGAGCCTGTTCGCATCCGCATCGAGGCAGAGGGCTACCGCGAGGACGTACGCACGATGCCTCTGCCGGGGACCCAGGACAGGAGCCTGGCGTGCCGCCTGCTCACGAAGGCGACGTCGGGCACGGTGGTGGTGACGACGACCCCGCCGGGCGCCACCCTCTTCGTCGACGGCACAAGGGCCGGCAACCCGCCGCTCGAGGTCCCCCTCAACGCGGGCCCGCACACCGTGCTCGCGCAGCGCGACGGCTACGACGACGCCCAGGTGGCTGTGTTCGTCACCGTCGGCGACGCGAGGCGCACCGTGGACATCAAGCTCACGAAGAGCGCGCCGCTCACGTCGAAGTGGTGGTTCTGGACCACGATTGGCGTCGTTGTCGTAGGCGGCGTGGTCGTCACCGCAGCGCTCCTCACCGAGAGGTCGGCGGACAAGGGGACCATCGCGCCCGGCCAGCTGCCGGCGCCGCTCGTTCGCTTCTGAGCTCGTTCTTCTTGTCGGTGCTCAGAACTGGACGCGAGACGCCAGGAAGGTGCCCCACATGCGCGGGGTCGTCAGCTGCTGCGGCTCGTGCACCTCACGGTAGAGCACGGTGAGGCCGGTCTCCGCGGCGATCTCCCAGTTGCGCGCGACATGGACCTCCACGCCTGCGCCGAACTGCCCGGCGACCTCCACGTTGCGCGGCAGGTGCGGCATCCATTCGGTATCGACGCGCCACTGCCCGAGGCCCAGCTGAGCGAACGGGACCACGCGCCCCTCGCCGAGGCGAATACGCGACATGACCATGCGGCTCGAGCGACTCACGCGGATGGCGTCGGTGACGGCGATGGGGCCTCCTGCGAGGCTCTTTGCGCCACCCCAGTCGCGGGCGACGAAGGACACGCGCGGCGCGACCCCGAACCATGCGCTGCCGAGCTCGCCGGAGGACGTCGTGGTCGTCGCGCTGCCGAGCTCGGTCGGGCGCGCCGGCGCCTCAGGCCCATGCTCCGACTGAGCGGCGAGCCAGGTCACGCCCTTGCCGAGCTCGCTGGCCCAGTCGACGGTCAGGCGCGTGGAGAGCCCGCCGACGGACTCCGCCCGCGCTTCCGACGCCATCGACAACGAGACCGCGAGTGCCATCCCCGTCACGAGCAACCGACCGCCGACTCCGGGCATCAAACCTCCAGGGCCCCAATCGAAGAGTGTCGACTGGCTCCGCCGCTAGCAATCAGCAAGGCGCGTGCCCTCGCGCTTTCCTCGCCCAATGTGCGGACAAGACACCCTGCCCTACGCAAAAGTGGCTGAAATCAGGGATGTACGCCGCCGCCCGTCGTGTGTGCGCCGGGCCACGGATCGTTCACAGCTGAGGGTCAGCGCCCTCAGACATGGATCGGCGAATGAGCAGCTGACCGTTCACAGCGTGGGGTAGTGCGCCTCCCCTCCGCCGCGCGCACCGTCACTGAACGCGAACGATGACGGGCCAGTCGTGGAAGTCCGTGGTCTCGAGGACGGAGCGCACGACGAAATGAAAATCGCCCTTCACCGCGTTGGCGGGGGCCGTCAGAGTCATCGTCAACGCGTTGCCGTTGTGCGCTTCGGTCCGTGAGAGTGTCGCCTTGATGCCATCGGCGATGTCGCGCATGTCGGTCGGATCGCCGGTGCCCTTGTCGCGTCCGACGAAGAGCCGCGCGTCCGCCGGGAGCTTGGCGGTGCTGAAGAAGTCGAGGTTCGCCGTCACCGAGCCGCCGGGGGACACGACGAGGTACCCGAGCGCCGGGTGCCCGCGGTCCTTGAGCTTCGGGGTCTGCACGGCGGCGCCGTAGTAAATCGGGCTTGCGAGCGGCGGCTGCGGCTGGCACGGCTCCTTGCTCGCGGCGGCCGCGGCGTTCGACCAGATGGGCTGAACCTTGTAGCCGCTCTCGTCGTAGTTCGGCGCGAAGATGCAAACGTCGCCGTTCTCGTTGCCGGCAGTGCCGCCGCCGAGCAGCGGGACCCAGGCGTCGTTCGTGATCATCCGGTAAGTGCCGTTCGTCTCCGGGTACGGATCGCTCGCGGCCTCGGCGAGCTCGTGGCTGGCCGTCACGGTGAGCTGGTCCTTCATGGCCTGTTTCGTCGACGCCGGGCACCGCGGCATGACGGCGTACGCGACCTGCGTAGGCGCCCCGTTGTAGGTGACCGCCATCTCGTCGTGGTAGCCGAGAAAATCGGCGCACGCGGCGGCATTGAAGCTGCTGATCTGCGTAGAGGCGGGGAAGTAGAACGCGTAGAGGATCTGAGCTTGCGGCGGCGGGACGGTGCCGGAAGCGATGCCGTCGGCGAGCATCTTCTGGATGTCGGCGTCGGTGATCGATTTGCTCGCCACCTTTGCGTCGTCGAGCTCGGCGTAGAGGCCGCCGGTGCCGGGGCCGACCTTGTAGCCGGCCATCGTCTGGCTCCACCAGGTGCTCGTGGAACCTACGATGAAGTCGTCGAACCCGCGCAGCGAGTCGCGCCACTCGTCGGAGACGCGCCCCGTCACGCCGCCGTCGCCGCCGTCGACCGCGCCTGCGTCGCCGCCGTCTACCACGCCGCCGTCTACCGCGAGCGCGTGGAAGAAGGTGATCGTCACGAGCTTCATGTGATCGAGCACCGGGCCGCCCTGGTTGTCGAGCTGCGGGATCGGCGCGTGGTTCGACGGGTAGATGTCGGGCGGCTGCTCGGCATCGGGTCCGGCGTCCGTGTCGGGCGGCGGGGCCGCGTCGACGGCGTCCGCGGCGGCGTCGGCGGGCGCGGCGGGGCTGTCTCCGCCGCTGCACGCGAACATGGTGACGGGCAGTGCGAGCGCGGGGAGGGCGAGCGCGACGGCGAGGCTCTGGAAGGTGCGGCTCACGGGCGTCTCCTCTTCACTTTCTGATGACGGCGGCCGGCCAGAAGTGCCGCTGCGCCCCGCTCGTGGCAAGGATCCCGTAGAGCTGCGCGCCTCCCTGCCCGGGCGCGCTCTTCAGCGTCACGGTGAGCTGCACCTTGGAGCCGTTGTGCACGGTCGTCTTGTCGAACGAGAAGCCGAGGTGGCTTCCGGTGCCCAGGTACTGCCCGAAGTCGACGGCGGAGAGGGTCCAGTCGGCCATCGGCGCGTCCGAGAACGCGGTGAGCTCGATTGTGGTGCTCGCGCCCACCGCCAGGCTGATCTCCTGCTGCTTTGCCCCGGGGGCCGCGCCGAAGAAGACCTGGTCCGGCGGGATCGGAACGCACGGATCGTGGCCAGCCTTCGCCGACGCGTTCGACCACGAGCGCTGCACGATGAGCCCGCTCTCGTTGTAGTGATCGCCCCCCGCGTTCGTGACGTCGACGCAGAGATCTCCGACCTCGCCGCCCCCGAAAGCCCAGGTCCGGTTCAGCATGTAGTAGCCGACGCTGTTCAGGCCGACGTCGGGATCGGTGGCGGCTTCGATGAGCTCGTGGCTCGCGCTCAGCGTCGTGTTGGTCGTCGAGGAGTTGCAGCGCGGGACGATCGTGTAGGCGACGGGGATCGCCGCGCCCGCCTCGGGCGTGACCGACAAGGTGTTGTGGTAGCCGAGAAACACCTGGCAGCTCGCGTCGGCGTCGACCGTGATCGAGACCCCCGCCGGCAGGTACACGGCGTAGATCGTCTGGTCCGTCGGCGCGGGGAGCGAGCCGTCATTGATGTGCTGCTGCAGGAACTCCTGGATCGTCGACGGGCCGCCGCGCGCCGAGTCGGTGAACGACGTCGGCAGGCCGGTCGTCGGGAAGTTCACGTGGCCGCCCCCCGTTCCCTTGCCGACGCAGTTGGCGCTCGCTTGCGGGGCGCAGTATCCGGCGCGGACGGCGTCCCACCACGTCGACGAGGTGAGCGTGTCGCCGAGCTGCTCGACCAACGCGCGCTGCGAATCGGCGCCGAACGTCACCGTCACGATCTTGGGCGCGGTGAGCACGCGGCCGCCGTTGAAGTCGACGGGCGGAATCGCGGTGTGCGCTGCAGGGTAGGTTGGATCGATGGGATCGCTCGCGTCGTGGCCGGCGTCGGCGGCGCCGTCGTCGTCCACGGCGGCATCGAGGCCCGCGTCGGCGCTGCCGCCCGGGGCGTTGTTGGTCACGACGGTCGAGCAGGCCGCGAAGGCGAGTGGAAGGGCAGCCAGGGCCAGGGCGTGCTGCGGTCGAAGGAAGTCGCGCATGAAGGTCCGATCCCATAGCGTCTCCCCTTCGGTCCGTCGCGTCTCACCAGCGATCCTGCGCCAAAAAGGCCCCTCCGCGTGCGCCCCCCAGGGCGCGCAGGGTAAGCAAAGGTGGGGGCCTCGCGCGATCGCTCCGGGGCCGCGAAACCACGCGGCCCTTGCTGCGTAGACGGTTCATGCTGGCCGCGCTGCCCTTTGCCTTCGCGATCGGCCGGCCGGTGCGCCCGCTGTTCCGTGCTAGAAGCGCGGGCGTGCAAGAGGGCGACCCGCGCCGCGAGACGGCCCCCGTCGACGCCGCCATGGAGCGGTACGGTGCCGGCGACGACGCCGCGTTCGGCGAGCTCTACGATCTGCTCGCGCCCCGCATCTTCGGCTACCTCATGCGGCAGACACGCGATCGCGCGCGCGCGGAGGATCTGCTCCAGCAGACGCTCTTGCAGATGCACGCCGCGCGCGGAAGGTTCATTCCGGGTTCGCAGGTGACGCCATGGGCGTTCGCGATCGCCCGGCGGCTCATGATCGACGGAATGCGCAGAGGCAAGCGCGAGGTCTTGCGAACGGAAGGGACCGACGGGGAGGGGAGCGAGCCCGCCGCCCCCGATGCTCCGGCGGACGAGCTCGTCGAGGCGCAGCAGCTCGGCGATCGTCTGCAGAAGGAGCTCGCGCGTTTGCCCGAGAACCAGCGCGTGGCGTTCGAGCTGATCAAGCAGGAGGGGCTCAGCGTGGCGCAGGCCGCCGAGGTGCTCGGCACCACCGTGACCGCCGTCAAGCTCCGCGCGCACCGCGCCTACGAAGCGCTCCGCGGGATCCTGGGGGAAACATGACGAGCCCGCTGGCCCCGCTGCCCCCGCAGCTCCGCGCGCGCGTGCTCGCCGCGGCGCAATCGAGACCCGCGCCGGCGCGCGCGGCCGTGACGCGCGCGACGCTCGTGGCGCTCGGTGTCGGTGTCGCGGCGCTCCTCCTCGTCTTCTTCGCGCTCGGCGGCGCCGACACCAAGACGCGCCCGCCGGCCTTCCTCGCGATGACCTCGGGCGGCTGGGTCGCCATCGCGGCCGCGGCCACCTGGATCGGCGCGGCGCGGGGCGGTAGCACGCTCGGACGCAGCGGCGCGCTCCTCCTCGCGGCGGCGCTCGCCACCGGACCTGGGCTCCTCGCCTGGATGCTCGTTGGCACGAGCCTGTGGCCGGGGACGATTGGCTACCACGCGCCGATGCGCGCACACCTCGTCTGCCTCGCCATCGTCGCGGCGATGGCGACAGGGCCGTTCCTGGCGCTCGCCGCGATCCGTCGGGCGAGCGATCCGGTGCACCCGCGCGCGACGGGCGCGGCCCTAGGCGCGGTCGCCGGAGCATGGGCCGGCGTGATGGGAGACCTGCACTGCCCCGTCTCGGACGCGCTTCACGTCGCGATTGGTCACGTGGCTCCCGTGCTGATCTTCGCCGCCGTTGGGGCGCTCGTCGGGCGCCGCGTGTTCGGCCTGCGCGACTGACGACGCCGGCACGCGCCACGTGTGTTACGAACAGCGGCGGACAACGATGGCCGTTCCCCCGCTCCGCATCGTCATGGTGTCCGCCGAGATGGAGTCGCTCGCGCGGACGGGCGGCCTCGGGGACGTCGTCGAGGCCGTCAGCGCCCACGTCGCCCGCTCTGGCGCGCACGTCCTCGTCGTGACTCCGCTCTACGGGGTGACGAAGATACCTGCAGGATGCACGCGTTGGGAGGGCACCGTCGGGGTGCGGACCGGCTGGGGCGAGGACGACGTGCGCCAGGTCGGCGTCGTCGAGCTTCCGCGCGCGGAGGGTGGCCGCCTGCGCGTCTGCCTCCTCGACGACCCCAGGCTCTTCGGGCGCGCCGGCATCTACGGCGACGCCCACGGCACCTTCGGCGACAACGATCAGCGCTTCGCCGTCCTGTCCCGCGGCGCGCTCGAGATCGCCGCGCGCGCGTGGGGAACCGAGCCCGACGTCATCCACGCGCACGACTGGCACGCCGCGCTCGCGATCGTCTACGCGCGCCTCACGATGGGCGCGGCTTGGGCGCGCGTGAAGAGCGTGATGACGATCCACAACCTAGGCTTCCAGGGCTCGCTCGGCCTCGACGCGCTCGACCGCCTTGCCATCCCGCGCGACGCGTTCCTCTCCGGCGCGATGAACCACTTCGGCGGCGTCAACTTGATGAAGGGGGCCATCGCGTACGCCGACCGCGTCACTGCCGTGAGCCCCACCTATGCCCGCGAGATCCAGACCGTCGAGGCGGGGTTCGGCCTCGATGGATTTCTCCGCGAGCAGGCGCACAAGCTCGTGGGCATCCTGAACGGCATCGACGCCGAAAGGTTCGATCCCGCGCTCGACCCGACGCTCGCCGAGCGCTACGACGCGGTCACCTTCGAGCACGGACGCGCGACGTGCAAGCGCGCGCTCCTGGCAGAGCTCGGTCTCGGCGAGGACCTCGCCGCCCCTCTCTTCACCACGGTGACGCGCCTGACGTCGCAAAAGGGAGTCGACCTGTTCCTGGGGGTCGCGCCGATGCTGGTCGATCGCGGCGCGCGCGTCGCGATCGTCGGTCAGGGCGAGCCGGAGCTCGAGGCGAGCCTGCGCGCGGTGGCCGCACGCTACCCCGGGCGCGTCGCCGCCCGCATCACGTTCGACGGCGCGCTCGCCCGGCGCTGCTACTCCAGTAGCGATTTTTTCGTCGTTCCTTCGCGCTACGAGCCGTGCGGCCTCACCCAGATGTACGCGATGCGCTACGGGGCCGTACCGATCGTGACCGCGGTGGGTGGCCTCAAGGACACCGTCGTGCCCGCGCGCGCCGCGCAGGCCGAGGGCACCGGGATCGTCGCGGCGCGCGCCAATCCGGTCGAGCTCGCCTTCGCGGTGGAGGACGCGCTCACGCTCTACCAGGACCCGCAGGCCATGCACGAGCTCCGCGCCCGAGGGATGGCCCGCGACAGCTCGTGGACCACGTCGTCCCGCGCCTACCTCACGCTCTACCGCGAGCTCGTGGAACCCGTCTCGGCGAAGGAGCCGAGCACGCTCACGCCGCGCGTGTCGACTTGACCGAGTCCACGCGGATCACGATGACCGTCACGTTGTCGAGGCCGCCGTTCGCGTTGGCTGCCGCGATCAGGGCTGCGGCCGCCTCCTTCGGGGGGTTGGCGCGAAGCACCTCTGCCACGCGCTCGTCCGAAACCATCTTGGACAGACCGTCCGAGCACAGCATGTAGACGTCGCCCGGCAGCGGCTTGCCCAGGACGACGTCGATCGACACACGCGGCCACACGCCTACGGCTCGGCTCAAGTGCGTCGCCGACGAGCCGCCCACGCCCAGATCCTTCATGGTGTGGTCGGCGGTCATCTGCTTGAGCAGGCCGTTGCGCATCCGGTAGACGCGGCTGTCGCCGACGTGGGCGAGGTAGAGGCGCTGTTTGTTCGGCGAGAAGCGCGCGGCGCAAACCGTCGTGCCCATGCCGGAGAGCGCACGGTCCTTCTGAGCCTCGCGGTAGATGTTCTCGTTCGCCTTTTGAACGGCGCGGGCGAGCTCTCGCGCCCGCTTGGGGATCTCGTCGTTGTCCTTCTCGCCGAAGGCTTGGTCCTTGAAGACCTGGGCGATCGTCTCCACCGCGAGCTTGCTCGCGACCGCGCCGCCCGTGTAGCCGCCCATGCCGTCGGCGACGACGAAAAGATTTGCGTCTTCCAGCACGAGCAGGCTGTCCTCGTTGCGCTTGCGGCGTTTGCCGGCATCGGTCTGCCCCGTCGCGCTGACGAGGATGAGGGCGCTGGCCTGCGTCGGCTCCTCGGGCTCCGCGTCCATGTCGTAGACGATCTTGGTCGTAGAGGGGGCTACCGCCGGGCGTTGCGCCGTCTCGCCTACGAGAGTCGGATCGGCGTCGGCGTCTTCGTCGTATTCGATTCGCGGCAGGCTGGAGAGGGCGCGGATGTCGGACTTGAGCGGCTCCGGCACTTCGCGGGGCGAGTCCGCCCGGTGCGGGGTGGGTGGGTGGGCGCCGAGGGGGGGCTCGGCGTGGGACGTCTCGACGTCTCTGCGCACCTCCTGCTTCAGCTCGTGCGGCGCCCTTTTCCGCCTGCCCGCGAAAAGGAGACGCGTGATCACGACGAGCGCGGCGAGCGCACCGGCGAGCATCGCGACGAGCGTTTCGGTCGGGACCGCAGTCATCGAAGAGGGCTGACTCTCATTGAGATCGGTGAAGACGCATGTGTGGACAGGGACGCCACACGGAGGCCAAGCTCTCCATAGAGCAACGCCTATGCCCCCACAAAGTTTCCGCCGGTTACCTGGTCAGACGCGTTGCCTGGACCTCCACAAGCGGACGCGGTGTCCACACCTCTTGAGGGATGCCGCCCGCATCGTTTGGTGGTGCCCGGTGTTTTCACGTACCCTAGGTCAACCTGCCTGAGGTTCCCCCTGCCGCTCATGTCGGACGACGAAAAGAAGGACGACGACGACGAAGCGATCCATCGGGTCGACACCGTGCCACCCCCGCCCGGCGAGGACGACGCTTACAGCGCCCCCACGCGGGTAGGCGAGATGCCGCCTGAGGTGCTCGAGGCGATGCGCGGCGCGGGGTTTAGCGTCGACGGCGCGAAGAAGTCCGTACCGAAGGTAGCGGTCTCGACGCTGAAGCCGCCCCGGATGCCCGTAATCGACGTACCGCCGCCCCCGCCTGCGCCGCCCCCGCCGCCAGAAAAGCAGAGCCCCGAAGGAAAGGGCGCGGAAGCCAAGAGCCCCGAAGCGCTGCCGCCTGACGCGAAGAGCCCCGCAGCGAAGAGCGTGCGGCCACCGGCCATCGCGCCGAGCGCCTCCAAGATCGCGGTGCGTAGCGACTCGCCGCTGCCTCCACTGCCGCCCCCGCATGCAGAAGAAGCGCCGTTCGCGCAGGTTCAGCGCGAGGACGACGAAGCCTCGATGGAGCTCGGCGACTCCTCCATCGAGGAGATCCCTCGCCCGTATGCGCCGGACGACGACGACGCCGACGAAGCGCCGACGCAGCTGCACGCCAACGCGAAGGCGCTGCCGCCCGCGCTCGGCGCCGGGAGCATCCCGCGCAACGCGATCCGGATCCCGCGCGAGGCGCTGCTCGTTTTGGCGCTCGTCGTCGCGCTGGTGACGCTCGCGGTGGCGTTCGGCATCCGCTGACGCGACCGGCACCTGCTAGCTGGCACCTGGCACCTCGCGATGATGGTTACAGCTCGTGCTTGCGGATCAGCCGGTAGATGTACGTGCGATCGATGCCGGCCTTCTTCGCGGCGGCCGAGACGTTGCGGTTGTGCCGCATGAGGAGGCGGTGCACGTACTCCTTTTCGCCGGCGTCGATCCACGACTCGCGGAAGTCCTTGTACGCGAGGTCGAACATGTGGGGATCGTCGATCGCGAGGCCCGACGTGCCACCTTGCGGGAGTGGCGGCGCCATCGACGGAGACGCGGCCGTGGGGGGGCTCATCGACGGGCTGGCGGCAGGTCCATCGCGTTGTGTGGCGGCCTCGCGCGCGGTGCCCGCCATCGCCAGTGCCTCGGCCGCGCCGAGCGCGCGCATGCGCTCGATGAAGTTCCGGAGCTCGCGCACGTTGCCGCGCCACGGGCGATCGACGAGCTCCCGGATCACCTCGGGCGCGAGCACACCGCCGCCCGTGGTCTGACGCAGGAAGTGGTTCGCCAGGAGCTCGATGTCGTCGCGCCGCTCCCGGAGCGGCGGCACGGAGACGGGCAGCACCGAGAGGCGGAAATAGAGATCCTCGCGGAACTCGCCGGCGTTGACCATCGTGAGCAGATCGCGGTGCGTCGCCGAGACGAAGCGCACGTCGACCGTGCGGTAGCTCGTCTCGCCGATGCGCCGCACCGTGTGCGACTCGAGCACGCGCAGGAGCTTCGGCTGCATCGTGATCGGGAGCTCGCCGATCTCGTCGAGGAACACGGTCCCGCCGTCGGCCGACTCGATCGCCCCGGACCGCGCGCCGACGGCGCCGGTGAAGGCCCCCTTCGCGTGTCCGAAGAGCTCGGCGTCGAGCAGGTTCTCGGGCAGGGCGGCGCAATCGACGACGACGAAGGGCTTGGTCGCCCGGGGCGATGCGTCGTGAATGGCGCGCGCGACGAGCTCCTTGCCCGTGCCCGTTTCTCCCTGGACGAAGACCGACGTGTCCATCGGCGCGACCTTGGCGAGTCGCGCGAAGAGCTCGCGCATCGGAATGCTGCGGCCGACGAGCTTCTCGTACGAATCGTGCGGCCACAGATCGACGGGGCGCTTGCCGGCCGCGTGGTAGTCGACGAGAAAATCCGTCGATCCGAGCCGCACCCGCGCTCCCTGTGGGATGAGCGCGCCGGTCACCCGCAGCCCCTCGACGAAGCTGCCGTTGCGGCTGCCGAGATCGCGCAGCCATAGCCCATCCTCGCGCGGCTCGAACTCGGCGTGGAGACGCGACACCGTGGGGTCTTGCACGACGAGACCGCTGCCCGGCGCCGAGCCGACCACGAGGGACGCCTCGATCAGACGCGCGTGACGGCCCGTCGCGTCCGTCCACTCCACGCGCGGCTGGCTGCGAAATTGCGGGGCGAACGCGGCCTGATTGAGCTGGGTCTCCTCGGGCGGCGGCTCGGAGTAAGGCATTGGTCAGTGAGTATACCGTGTCTCCGCCGTCCACAGCGCACGGACCGGAATGAGGCGGGTCAGGCGACAAGCGCCCAACGTCGTGGCCGCGCGGTCCACGGGAGCGGCGCCATTTCAGGCAGTTGGACGTGGAACGCGGCTTGCTCCATGAACCGGTCAATGGTCCCCACGAAGCCCTTCGCGAAGGCCCCCGGGCGCCGTTTCGTGCAGCTCCACGGGGTGCGTGTGCTCGACGTCGCGGACGCGAGTCGCGCCGCGGCGCTCGCCTTCCTCGAGGGGACCGCCGGCGGATGGGGTCGGATGGAGCTCGGCGTGTGGCTCGTGCGGGCCTATCGGCTCGCCACGAAGCGGGAGCCGGCGACAAGGTCCAACCCGGCCGCCGATGCTGCGCTGTCCGAGGGAGGCGTCGAGCGCGTGCTCCTCCGGACGCGGGAGCGCTTGATCGAGCTCCTGGCCGACGGAACGCGCGAGTGGAGCTCGGTAGGCTTCGCGCGGCACGCGGTCGATGCGGGTCTCGTCTTCGGCGTCACCGACGCGGGCGGCGCGCTCGGCTACGCGCCGCTCGACGTCGAGGGGATGCGTCTCTACGACCGGGTCGTATCGCTCTTCGTCGCCGACTACCTCACGCGTCCGCGCGACTACGAGGGTCTCTCCCTCTGCGACGAGTGCTCGGAGCTGAGCTTCGCGTGGGCGCCCACCCACCACCGCTACTGCTCGAGCCCGCCGGTCGAGAGCGGGATCGTCCTGGCTCGCGGAGAGCTCCCGCCGCTGACGAGCATGGGCCTGGGAGGGGAAGTCTAGAGCGCGTATCGTGCGCGTGCGCGATGCCTCGGTCCGTTTCCAACGACGATGCCACCGTTGACCTTTGGGTCGCCCGGCCTGCGAGCGCCAGCGGGGCGGAGCTCGTTGCCCGTTACCGCGCGCTACTCTCGCCCGACGAGGCCGAGCGCGCGGCGGGCTTTCGGTTCGAAGAGCATCGCCACGAGTTCCTGGTCACCCGCGCGCTCGTCCGCACGACCCTGTCCGAATACCGGGAGGTCGCTCCAGCGGACTGGCGTTTCGCGAAGGGCGAGTACGGGCGGCCAGCGATCACTCCGCCGTGCGGGTTGCACTTCAACCTCTCCAATACCGCTTCGCTCGTGGTGTGCGCGGTGTCCGAGCACCGCGAGCTGGGCGTCGACGTGGAGCACCTTGCGCGCGCCGCGGACATCCTCGAGGTGGCGGACACCGTCTTCACGGACGCGGAGATCGCCGCACTCCGCACCTTGCCGCCGGCGGACGCCAGGGAGCGCGCGGTGACGCTGTGGACGTGCAAGGAGGCGTACATGAAGGCGCGCGGGATGGGCATGAGCCTGCCGCCGAAGGAGATCTCGCTGCGGTGGGGCGACGGCGAGGCGCCGCGGGTCCTCGTCGCGTCGGCCCTGGACGACGGTCGAGCCTGGATGCTCCGCACGATCGACGTGGACGGTCACCGCGTCGCGCTGTGCGTCCAAGGGGCAGGGTTGGTGCGCGTGGCGATCCACGACGTCGTCCCGCTGCAGCACACGACGGAAGGAACGTAACGTTGACCACGGGAGCAAGAGGCGGGATGGCGCGCAATTCGCATAGTGCGGCGGCGATGGTTCGAAGAACGATGGGCGTCGCAAAGGTGGTCTCGACTGTGGTCGTGGGGGCGATGCTCGCATGCGGGGGAGGCAAGCCTGCAGGGTCGGCGGAGGGGAAGGCCGCCGCGCTCCCCGAGGCGCTGACCTGCGACGGGGCGCTTCCTCCGGGCGACCTCCTCACGGCCGACGCGCCGGTCGAGCCGGCACGCCACGCGAGCCAGGCGCTGAGCGACGCCGGGGTAGAAGGAACGCGCCTCTACAAGTCGCGAAAGTGGGAGGCGGCGGTCCCCCTGCTTCGCAACGCCGCCAGCGGACGCGCGGGCGACGATCGCGCCAACCGTGACTTGTGCCAGTTCCGGCTCGGCGTCGCGCTCCTCTTCCTGGGACAGGACGGCGAGGCCAAGGCGCTCCTCGGTGTCATCGCGCGAGACCCAGCCCACGCGGCGCGCGGCGAGATGCTCCTCTGGCTTGGCGACGCCACCGCCGCGCATCCCGGGCTCGCACATTACTTCGGTGCGTTCGACGACGCCGACGTGGCCGCTGCGAAGGCCAACGAAGCGCTGACCTCCAAGCTCAACTACCTCATCGGTCGGCAGCGCTTCGAGCGAAGGACGTACGCCGACGCGATGTTCTTCTTTTCACGGGTGAAGCCGCGGAGTGGCTACAGCGCCTATGCCCGGCGCTGCGTCGCGAAGATCGACGCCAACACCAACGCGGCGCGCGGGCAGCCGCAAGCCGCGCGCTGACGCCTCGCTCGCGCCTGCCTCACAAATGTGACGGCGAGGACACGCGCACCAGGATCGCGGTGATGTTGTCGAGCCCGCCCTTCGCGTTCGCGAGCTCGATGAGGCGCTCCACGGCCACCTCGGGCTGCTTCTCCTCGACGAGCACCTTGGCGATTCCCTCGCTCGGCACCATCTTGCTGAGGCCGTCGGAGCAGAGGAGGTAGACGTCGTCGGGGAGCGGTTTGGCGAAGACGATGTCGATCGGCACCACCGGCCAGACCCCGATCGCGCGGGAAAGGTGACCGCCCTCGGCTCCCTTCACGCCGTGCTGCTTCATCGTGTGGTCGGTCGTCATGCGCTTCAGCACCCCGCCGCGCATTCGGTACGCGCGGCTGTCGCCCACGTGCCCGATGTAGAGGCGCTGCTTGTTCGGCGAGAAGCGGGCGCAGGTGAGCGTCGTCCCCATGCCCGCGAGCGCCTTGTCCTTGCCCGCCCTCGCGAGCACGGCGACGTTGGCCATCTGTATGGCCCGCGCGAGCTCCGACGCGCGCCGCGGCAAGTTGTCGTGCGCCGGCCCATCGAACGTTTCGCTCTCGAACGCACGCGCGATAGTCTCGACGGCGAGCTTGCTCGCGATCTCGCCGCCGCGGTAGCCGCCCATGCCGTCGGCGACGACGAACGTGGAGTGACCTTCGTCGACGAGCAGGCTGTCCTCGTTGGCCTTGCGTCGCTTGCCCTTGTCGGTCTGCGCCTTCGCGCTCACGAGGATGAGGGCGGACGCCTGGGTCGGCTCGTCGGTCCCCGCTTCCTCGTCGTAGACGATCGCCGTCGCCGGGGCTTGCAGGCTCGCCTTCGAGGGATCGGCGCCGACCTTGGTAGGATCGATCGACTCGTCTTCTTCGTAGTCGATGCGAGGCAGCCCGCCGAGGGTCGGAGCGCGCTCCCGGGGGGTGGGGGGCGCCGGCTCCGGTTGGCTTTTGGCCTCCTCCGCGGGCGCGGTGAAATACGCGACGACGAGCGCGAGCGTGAAGAGCGCGCCGAGCAGGACCCAGAGCCAGTCATTCACGACGCGGACGGGCTCTTGTCTTTCGCTTCTTGCTCGGCCATCCACTTGCGCAGGCTGAGCGGCCGCATGTCGGTCCATACCTCGCCGACGTGCTTGAGGCACTCGGCCTTCGGCCCGGTCTTTCCGACGGCGCGCCAGCCGCTGGGCACGTCACGATCGGCGAGCCAGATCGAGTACTGCTCTTCGTCGTTGATGACGACGGTATAGATTCGCGTGTCCTCTTCTTCGTCGACGGGGGGCATCGTCCGAAGATACCCGATTTCGGCGGACGCGAGTTCGGCTTACGCTGAAGGTCTTGAGGCTCCTGGCGATCAGCGACGTTCACGTGCGGTCGCCGGGGAACCGGGCGTTCGTCGAGGCGATTGCACCGCACCCGGGCGACTGGCTCGTCCTCGGCGGGGACATCTGCGAGCGGGAGGACGATCTGGCATTCGTCCTCGACACGCTCGCCCCGAAGTTCGAAAAGCTCTTCTGGATCCCGGGCAACCACGAGCTCTGGACCGTCCCGCAGGGCGGCCCGCGCGGTGTGGAGAGGTACGAGCGGTTCGTCGCCCTCTGCCGCGAGCGCGGCGTCGTCACGCCCGAGGACCCGTACCCGGTGTGGCCCGGCGAGGGACCACCCACGGTGATCGCCCCGCTCTTCCTCCTCTACGACTACTCGTTCCGTCCGGACGACGTACCGCGCGAGGAAGCGCTGGCCTGGGCGCTCGAGCACGATCTGCTTTGCGCCGACGAGAAGCTCCTCCACCATGAGCCGTACCCGTCGCGCGACGCCTGGTGCGAGGCCCGCTGCGATGCCACCGCGGCGCGCCTCGCTGCGCTGGGTGACGGCGTGCAGACGGTCCTGCTCAACCACTTCCCGCTCCGGCGCGCGCACGCACGGCTTCCGATGATTCCGCGCTTCTCCATCTGGTGCGGCACGCGACGCACGGAGGATTGGCACGTTCGCTTCCGCGCGCGCGCCGTCGTCTATGGTCATCTCCACATCCGCCGAACGCACCACGACGACGGCGTCCGGTTCGAAGAGGTGTCGCTCGGGTATTCCGGGCAGTGGTCCGGAGATCCGTCGCGCTACCTGCGGGTCGTACTCTAGCTCGACCTCCGGAGAGTCAGCGCTTGGGCTTTCGCACGTGCGTGGTCGGCGCGCTCGTACCGGACTCGAAGAACTTCGGCAGGGTCACCACGGTCTCGGCCTCGGAGGTGAACGTCTCGCGGCCGACCGCGACGGATTCACGGCCGCGCGAGAACTGCGTGCCGCGAGCGATGCTCTCCGCGCGGATCTTGGCCCAGCACTCGAGCAAGGCTTGCCGGAACGCCGCGGCGTTGGCGTACCGTCGGGCGCGCAGCTTGGTCAGCGCGCGCGCGATGACCTGCTCGAGCTCGGGCGGCACGTCGCTCCGGGTGCCGCGGATGCTCTCGGGCTCACGCAGCGCAATCGACGCGATGAGCGCGTGGTAGTTCGGCGCGTCGAACGCGCGGCGCCCGGTCAAGGTCTCGTAGAGCACGAGGCCGGCGGACCAGACGTCGGACCGCTCGTCGAGGTTCTTGGGGGCGTCGAGCTGCTCGGGCGACAGGTAGTGCGGTGTCCCGGGAATCACGCCGGTCTCGGTGATGGCGCTCATGTCCTCCGATTGGCTCGTGCGCATCCACTGCGGAAGGAGCTTGGCGAGGCCGAAGTCGATCAGCTTGATGATGGGGGCCTGCCCGCGCGGGCTGATCACGAAGACGTTGCTCGGCTTGACGTCGCGGTGCAGGACGCCGCGCGCGTGCGCCGCCGCGAGGCCGTCGAGGAGCTGAAGCGCGATCGAGATGGCGTCGCCGAGCGCCATGGGGCCGGCCTCGTAGATGCGCGTGCGGAGCGTCTCTCCATACAGTCGTTCCATGACGATGTACGGGGAGCCGTCGCCGAGGGTGCCGTTCCCTACGACGAGGCAGACGTTGGGGTGGCGAAGGGCGTGGGCGGCGCGCCGCTCGCGGTTGAAGCGGCGGAGGTTCTCCTGGTTGAAGGCGGAGGGATGCAGCACCTTAAGCGCGACCTCTTGCCCGCTGTCGACGTCACGCGCGGAGAACACGACGCCCATGCCGCCGGCGCCGATGACGCCTGCGATGCGGAAACGCCCGCCGACGAGCTGCCCGATGAGCCCGTCGGCGGCGGTCTTCCGCGCGCGTAGCACGTTGTCGCTCGAGCGAAGCAGGTTCGGGGCAAGCATCGACTCGCGATCGCGCGTCTCGGCGTCGGGCGGAACTCGTCGGGAGGGAGGAGGCGGATTCACGGCGGCAGGAGTCGCGCGCCCGTCGGGGCGCGGAGAGTCGGGATGCGGCGGACGCGCCGGGGGTCGAAAGCGACGCACGATGGTTCTTAGCATGCACCATGCCGCCTAAATCCCGCGAGATTCTGTTCCTCCGTGCATGCCAGTGGTCTCCCAAGCATCGAAGGTGTCGACGGCGGGGCGACGGAAGGGTGTAGGCGCGCGTGGGTGCGCGCGGCGGGTCGCCAATCTGCGATAGCCTTCCTCTCGTCACGGCTCATGGCGGCGCCCAATCCTCTCAGCTCCCGCGTGCCCTTTCGGGTCGTGCGTCCCGCGCCACGGCTTCGCCTGCTGTGCCTGCCGTTCGCCGGCGGCGGCGCCCTCGCGTACCGCTCGTGGAGCGCCTCGCTTCCGGAAGCGATAGAGGTGTGCCCCGTCGAGCTGCCGGGACGCGGGGCTCGGTTTCGCGAGCCGCACGCCACCTCGATGCGCGCGCTCGTCGACGATCTGGTCTCGGGTCTCGCCCCGCTGCTCGATCTGCCCGTCGCCGTCTTCGGTCACAGCATGGGCGCCCGGATCGCGCTCGAGCTCGCGCGTCGCCGCGAGGCGAACGTGGTCCACCTGTTCGCGTCCGCTTCGCCGGCGCCGCACGTCGATCGCGCGTCCCGCGACTGGAGCACGATGAGCGACGCCGACCTGCTCGCGGAGCTGCGCGCGTGGGGCGGGACCCCACCGGAGGCTCTCCAGCACCGTGAGCTGATGGAGCTCGCGCTGCCGATCCTGCGGAGCGATCTCGCCCTCGTCGAAACCTACGACGGAAGCGCCGAGCCGACGCTCGACTGCGGTGTTACCGCGCTCGCGGGGGCGCGCGATCGCGACATCCCCGTCGGTGACGTGCGCGCGTGGGCTGACTGCACCGGTGGCTCGTTCGAGCTCGTGGAGGTCGACGGTGGACATTTCTTCCTGAGCGAGCCCGTGGGGCAGGAGACGATCTTCTCCGTGGTCGCGCGTTCGCTGTTACCCTGGACAGGATGACCTCTCGCTCGCTCGTCGCCTTCGCTGCGGCGCTCCTCTCTGGGTGCGGCGCGTCGCAGGTCAAGGTGATCGGCGCCGAGGATCCCGCCTACTCCGCCACCCAGCGCCCCGACCCGAACGCGCGAATTCACGCCCACAACGACAGCACCATCGAGCTGCCGAGCGACGAGCAGATCGTCGAGCCCGACCACCCGGCGGTCGGCAGCACGCAGGAGCGGGCGCTCGTGCACATCCACGCGCCGAAGGCGATTTGCTCGGGTGTCGTGATCGGCCCGCGCCTGGTCCTGACCGCGCACCAGTGTGTCGCCCCCGACGCGCGGGGGCCCCACGTCGCGAGCGGCGTGCACCGCATCGAGGTCGCTTCGAGCACGCTCACGTGGACCAACCGCGAGGCGTCGCACGTGATCGTCCCGGCGTGCGAGTGGCACAAGCTGGACCTCGCCGTCATCGTCCTCAGAGAGCCCGTCGACTGGGTGAAGCCGCTCAAGGTCACCTCTGCGCCCGGCCCCGGCGGCGGCGTGCAGGCGCTCGGCTTCGGTAAGTGCGCGGGCGAGACGCGCGGCGTGCACGAGCGCATCGGCGCCGTGCTCAGCTCCGAGCCCGACGCTGTGATCATCGACGTTCCTTTGTGCCGCGGCGACGTCGGCGGCCCCGTCGTCGAGCGCGCCGCCGGCGATCTCGTGGGCGTCATTTCGCACCAGGACGATCCCGACGGGTCGCCGCGGCGCACGACCACGATTGTCCGCTTCGACACGACCGCCACGCGTACCCTCGTCGAGCAGGCCATGGCCGTGCTGAAGGGGGACGACCCCGCCAAGCTCGTGCCTCTCGTCTGCGAGTAGTCGCCCCTCGCGCCGTGGCTCGGCCGCGGGCGACGCGTGGTAGAGTCCGCCGCCATGAGCGTCTCGTCCGTTCGTGAAATCCTGCGCGGCTCCGTCGCGGCGGGGAGCAAGGTCAAGGTCCAGGGCTGGGTCCGCACACGCCGCGACTCGAAGGCGGGCCTCTCGTTCGTCAACGTCAGCGACGGCTCGTGCTTCGACCCGATCCAGGTCGTGGCGCCGAACGCGCTCGCCAACTACACGACCGAGGTCCTCAAGATCACGAGCGGCTGCGCGGTCGAGGTCGAGGGCGAGGTCGTCGCCTCGCAAGGGCAGGGGCAGAAGCTCGAGATCGCCGCCTCGACCATCCGCGTCGTCGGCTGGGTCGAGGATCCCGAGAAGTACCCGATCCAACCCAAGCCCCACAGCCTCGAGTTCTTGCGCGAGATCGCCCACCTGCGTCCGCGCACCAACACCTTCGGCGCCGTGTCGCGCGTGCGCCACACGATGGCGCAGGCGATGCACCGTTTCTTCGACCAGCAGGGCTTCGTCTGGGTCAACACGCCCATCGTCACGACGAGCGACTGCGAGGGTGCGGGTCACATGTTCCGGGTGAGCACCCTCGACATGATCAACCTCCCGAAGACGCCCGACGGCAAGATCGACTACGCGCAGGATTTCTTCGGCAAGCAGGCCTACCTGACGGTGAGCGGGCAGCTCAACGTGGAGTCGTATTGCCTGGCCTTGTCGAAGGTCTACACGTTCGGGCCCACGTTCCGCGCCGAGAACTCGAACACGACCCGCCACCTCGCCGAGTTCTGGATGGTGGAGCCCGAGATCGCCTTCGCGGACTTGAAGGCCGACGCCGACCTCGCCGAGGCCTTCCTCAAGTACGTCGCCAAGGCCGTCCTCACCGAGCGGCCGGACGACATGAAGTTCTTCGTCGACCGCATCGAGAAGACGGCCATCTCGCGCCTCGAGAAGCTCATCGAGGCGAGCTTCGAGCGAATCGACTACGGCGAGGCCGTGAAGTTGCTGGCGGCCTCCGGGAAGAAGTGGGAGTTCCCGATCACGTGGGGGAGCGATCTGCAGACCGAGCACGAGCGCTACCTGACCGAGGAGAAGATCGGTCGTCCGGTGATCGTCATGAACTACCCCGAGGAGATCAAAGCCTTCTATATGCGCATGAACGACGACGAGAAGACCGTCGCCGCGATGGACATCCTCGCGCCCGGCATCGGGGAGATCATCGGCGGCTCACAGCGCGAAGAACGGCTCGATCTCCTCGAGAAGCGCATGGAGAAGTTCAAGCTCGATAAGAAGCACTACGAGTGGTACCTCGACCTGCGGAAATACGGCACCGTCCCGCACGCCGGCTTCGGGCTCGGCTTCGAGCGCATGCTGGTCTACGTGACCGGTCTCGCCAACATCCGCGACGCGATCCCTTACCCGCGCGCGCCGAAAACCGCCGAGTACTAAGGGCCTGTCCCTATATCGGTCACGCCTCTTCCCCGTGCCCGTGCCCGAATCCGGCAGCGAAATCTCGCAACATCGAGGAGTACGAGCCGATAGGCAGCATGGTGCTGGATCACGAGCGGCTCGACGTGTACGGCCTCGCGCTGGACTTCCTTGTTTTCGCGAATGGAGTCAT
>JANYHK010000132.1 GCA_025359105.1 Myxococcales bacterium
GCCTCTCCTTCGCCGCGTCTAGGGGGCGGGGGCGCCGGCGGATGCTATGCGCGCCTAGCGTTCGCGGGCCCGCCGGCGCTAACGCTCAACGCGGCGAAGGAGAGGCGAGCCCACCAAGCCTTTGGTTTCGGGCGCGACTGCGCTATGGCAATCGTCCTTTGGATGGAACGGTTGCTGTGGCCTCCTTTTGGTAGCGACCGTCGTTTGCCCCTTCCGGCGTTCGCTCTAGATCCCGCCCGTGAGCTTGGAGAAGACGCAGCGCGTTGACCCGTCCAACTCGACGGGGGCGCCGGTCGTGGGGTCGATCGTGAGAGATGCTGGGAAGGTGCCCTGAGCGCCGGTGCCGACCTTGGTTGTCGTCAGGGCCAGGGTGGCGCCGCTCACGACGAATGTGCCGTCGCGATCCACGATGCCGGACCAGATGCAGTGGGCGCGCGGCGGGCACGGCGAAACGAGATCGCGCGCTGTGAACGTGCCGCCGGCGTCCAGAGCGATCCTGCGCTCGTAGCGGCGCGCTCCGCACGACGCGGAGGTCCATGCGCCGATCGGCGCAGGAGTCGTGCGGGAGGTCGGGGTGGTGGTCGCGGTCGCGGTCGCGGTCGCGGTCGCGGTCGCGGTCGCGGTCGCGGTCGCGGTCGCGGTCGCGGTCGGGGTCGGGGTCGCGGTCGCGGTCGCGGTCGGGAGCGTGGCCGGGGTCGGGGCGCTCGACGCGGTGGGGCCGCCCTCGAGTGGGCGCGCCGGTTGCGTCGGGCAACCGACGAGACTCGCCACGAGACCCGCGAGAACGCACGTCGAAGCCCCCGATGCTTTCTTCGAGATCATCGGATTGGTCCTATCACGTGCCCGGTGGGAGGAGGCCCTCGGGGGAGGAACGGGTGAGGTGGAGTGGGGCAATCGATGGCAGGCGGTGAGGCGCGCAGACGCAGCGCACGACGGCGCAGGGCGAAATTGGGCCGGCACTTGGTGGCCGTGCGCGTGGCGCTCGATTTGCACATGAACCGAGGATGAGCTTCTGCCGCTCGCATCTTCTGGCTCTTCGCCTTGTCGTGGTCGCCGCCGCGCTTCACGCTGCTTCTTCGGCGCGCGCCGAAGAACCGCCGCCCGTCGTCGAGCCCGATGCCGCCCCGCCGCCGAAGAAGGCCTCGCCGTTCGTCGCGTCACTCGACGGCGCGTTCGGTGCGGGCGCGTTGCGTGTCGGAACGCGCGCGGCCGACGGCGCCTCCGGGTCCGTGTCGCGCGCGCCGGTGACGATCGAGGAGCTGACGCCCTCCCTCGGCCTGCGCACGAAGAACGGCTCGCTGGTCCTCATGAACCCGCTCCTCCTCGGTGCCGTCGCCGGCTCGCGAACCGGTGTCGGGACCGGCAACCTCTCGCTGAAGAACGACCAGATGTGGGGGCTGGGGGCCCACTTCGACCTCCACGTCACGCTGCGCATCTCCGCTCCGACGGGGACCTCCGAAGAGCAGCCGTCGGCGGCCTGGGGGCCCGAGCAAGGCCTCAGCGACTCGGCGCTCGTCGGCGGGGCGCTCCACGCCGCGGCGCGCGCGGCGAGCGGCTACACGATGGGCAGTATGTGGGATTCGCATCGGTTCGGGCTGGGAAGCCACATCGGCCTCCGCATCCACGCCGGCCCCGGGACGATCGAGCCCTACGTCGGCGCCGACTCACGCCTCTCCTTCACCGGCCGCAAGTCGCCGGGAAACCTGCTCGCGGGGCTTCGCAACGAGTCGCGCCTGTCGGAGCGCGTCGTCGTCGGCGCCGAGGTCTGGGTTGCGATCCCCGATCCCGACATGCGCAGCGAGGAGCTCTCGTCGACCGCGGCCTTCGCGCAGGTGGACGCCGGCATTGGCTTGGGTCGCCTCAAGGGGACGCTCGCCGCGATGATGCCCGTCGCCGGTCCGTCCGATGCGCCGCGCGTCTTCGCGTTTCGCGCGGGGATCGGGGCCGCGTTCTGAACCGCGCTACGGCGTGCCCCACGTCGCTTCGATCGCGACGCCGCGTGGACGCGCGCCGGCGTCGGCGGCGTCGGGCGGGAAGGTGACGAGCTTCAGCGGCGAGACGACGCACATGAGAAGGTTTGCGGTGGTCTGCGGCCCCGGCGCCGCCTTCACGTTGAGGCCCGCGATCGATCCATCGGCCGCGATCGCGGCCACGACGCGCCCGGCGCCGTCCTTCGCGAGGCGCCCCTCGGCGAGCAGGCGCGTCGCGCACCCCTCCAGCTCGTCGGCGAGGTGATCGATCACCGAGCGCGCCGCGCCGTCGTCGAGCCCGCGCGCTTCGGCGAGCGCGACGAGCCCGTGCGGCCTCTTTGCGACATACACGTATCCCTCCGGCGGCGGGGCGGCCGCGCCGGCGTCCACGCCCGGCCCGACGCGCAGCTCGTGGGTGTCCGGCACGACGTCGCGCGACGGCCCCGCGCACGTGGACAGCCCTGCCGTCACGTGGAGCGCCGCCGCCGCGCCGAGCGCGCCGAGGCCCGCGAAGCGCGTCATCCGCGCCCCGTCACCCGCCGAGCACGTGTTTGGCGATGACGATGCGCTGGATCTGGCTCGTTCCCTCGTAGATCTGGAGGATCTTCGCGTCGCGCATCAGCTTCTCGACGGGGTAGTCCTTCACGTAGCCGTTGCCGCCGAAGACCTGCACCGCGTCGACGGCCGTGGCCATCGCGCTGTCGGCGCCGTACGCCTTCGCGTAGGAGCTCACGATCGGGTTGCGAATGCCCTTGTCGAGGTTCCACGCCGCCTTGCGGACGAGGAGGCTCGTCGCCTCGATGCGGATCGCCATCTCGGCGATCATCGCCCCGACGAGCTGGTGCTGCCCGATGGGGACGCCGAAGGTCTTGCGCTCCTTCGCGTAGGCGACGCACTCGTCGAGGCAGCGGCGCATGAGGCCGCACGCGATCGCGCCGATGTCGGGGCGCGTCTGGTTGAACGTCTCCATCGCGAGCTTGAAGCCCTGACCGGGGAGCGCGAGCACGTTTGCGGCGGGGACCTTCACGTCCTCGAGCATGACCGCGGCGGTGTCGCTGGCGCGCTGGCCGAGCTTGTCTTCGTGGCGGCCGACCTTCAGGCCCGGCGTGTCGCGCGGCACGATGAACGCGCCGATGCCCTTGTGGCGCTTGGTCGGGTCCTCGGTCGCGAAGATCGTGTAGAAGCTCGCCATCGTGGCGTTGGTGATCCACATCTTCTGGCCGTTGAGGACCCAGCCGGTGCCGTCCTTCGTGGCCTTCGTCTGCAGGCCCGCGACGTCGCTGCCGGCCTGCGGCTCGGTGGTCGCGTAGCTCGCGAAGATGGGCTCGCTGGCGAGCCACCCGAGGTACTTCTTCTTCTGCTCTTCCGACCCGGCGAGCTTGATGGGCGTGAGGCCGAGTGTGTTCGCCGTCATGCTCGTCTGGATGCCGCTGCACCCGTAGGCGAGCTCTTCGGTGATGAGCGACGAGTCGACGTCCGAGAGTCCCGCACCGCCGTACTCGGTCGGGAGCGTCGGGTTCACGAGGCCGATCTTGTGCGCCTCCTCGAACACGTCGCGGGGGAACCGGGAGTCGCGATCGCACGCGGCCGCGATGGGGATGATGCGCTCTTTGGCGAAGCGCCGCGCGGTGTCGACGAGGGCGCGCTGCTCTTCGGTCATTTCGAAGTCGAACATGGGAAAACCTCGAGCGGGGAGGGTAGCAGGGAAATGGGGGAGAGGGGACCCCGACCCCGACCGCGACCACGACCGCGAATTCTACTCCCGCGCGCGCCTGCGCTTGCGGTCGCCGGCCTCGCGGGCGGCGCGTGAGCCCATCACGTAGCCCAGCACCATCCCGATGAGCAGCACCCCGGGGATGAACAGGAAATGCTCCGGTCCCGGAAAGCCCATGGCCGCTACGCCTCGCTCGCCTTTTTCGCGGTCGCCGCGTCGCCGGCCTTCTCGGCCTTCGCGACGGCGCGATCGATCGCGCGCTCGAGTCCGTCGAGGCGGACGCTGAGCCCCGCCTGCTTCTTCCAGACGAGGACGAGCCAGCCCATCAGGATGACCCAGAGCACGGAGTAGGCGGAGACGAGGAGCGCCCCGCCGCTGTGCGCCTCGGGCTCATCGGTGACGGCCTGAAACGACGTCGCCCGCGTGTCGGGGCTCGCGGTCGGCGCCGCGGTCGCGGTCGGCGTCGTGGTCGTGGTCGCGGTCGCGGTCGTGGTCGTGGTCGCGGTCGCGGTCGCGGTCGCGCTTGGCGTGGCGGTCGGGGGCGGAGGTGCGACCGCCGGCTTCGGGGCAGTCTGAGCAGCGGTGTCCGGCGGCGGCGGCCCCGGAGGATGCACGCGGGGACCGGGGGCGAGATCGAAGCTCATGCTTCCGTCCTATCGTCGAGACCGAGGTCGATGGCGTCTTCTTCTGCGAGCGCGAGACGGCTGCGCGCGAGCTCGAGGCGCACGCGCGCCCAGAGCAAGACGACGCAGAAGAGCGTGAAGGTGGCGAACGCGAGGCCGAGCGCGAGCTTCATGTCGGGGTGCTGCAGGCCGCCGCCCTTCGACGTGATCACCGTCGGGTGCTGGCCGGCCCATTTCTGCACGCTGTAGTGGATGATGGGCAGGTTCGCCGCGCCGAGCACGCCGAGCGCCGCCGCGAAGCGCCGCTCGCCGGGTCCGTCGCCGCTGTACGCGCGGAGCACGAGGTACGCGACGTAGATGAGCACACTGAGGAGCGACGTCGTGAGGCGCGGGTCCCACGTCCAGTAGTAGCCCCACGCCTTTGCCGCCCAAAGCGGGCCCGTCGTCATGACGATCGCGCCGAAGACGACCGCGAGCTCGGCGCCCGCGCGGGCCAGGGCGTCGCCGACGTCGCTCGGCCGGACGAGGTACATCACCGAGCCGACGAAGCACGCGGCGGCGCCGAGGTACATCGAGTACGCGGCGGGCACGTGGAAGTAGAAGATTTTCTGCACGACGCCCATCGTCTTCTCGACCGGCGCCCGCTCGACGATCTGCAGCGTCCACACGACCAGCACCGCGGTCGTCGCGGCGAGCGCGAAGAAGAGGAGGTCCCCCGCGCTGCGCTTCACTGATTTTTCTGCCACTTCTTCTTCTCCTCGTCGTTGCGGCGCGAGATCTCGCCCTCGATTTCCTTGAGGAAGGCCTCGAGCGCGGGATTGTTTTGATCCATGTGCATGGCGAGCACGAGCTGGATCTTCGCTTGCTTCGGATCGTTCTTCTTGAACAGCTCCTCGGCGCGATTCACGAAGGCGCGCGCGCTCGGGTTGCGCATGCGGTCGGCGCCCTTCGCGACCGGCGGCATGATGCTCGCGGAGGGCGCGGAGCCCATGCTCAGGAGGTGCTGCGGCCGCACCTCTCCACCCGCGAGGGCCTCGTCGTAGCGCACGCGCAGGTTGGGGTTCGACAGAATGCGGTACGCCTCGTTGCCGCGCTTGAAGATGTGCGAGATGGCCTCACGCTCCTGGCGAGGGCGCCCGGTGTGCGCGTCGGGGTGGAAGTCGGAAGCGAACGCATAGAACGCGGCGCGCAGGTCGTCGGCCCCGACGCCCTGTTCGACGCGGAAGATCTCGTAGTAGGACAACGTGTCCAACACCTGTAGCCACTGCTCGATGAATTCCCAATCCACGGGCGTGCCTCAGTGCGCGATCTGTTGCTGCGCCATACGGTCGATCATCATGACGATCGACGATTCATCGGAGGCGAGACCGACGAGCTGCAGTGTCGCGATGGCCTCCTGCCCCGTGCCTACGTCCCGGGCGCGTACGCGAAGTGAGCCGTCGGCGTCGAGCTCGAAGGTGACGCCGATGGTGACCTCTCCGCGAATGCCTGGGCGAATTCCGCTGAGCTCGACCTCCCCCAAGTAGGTGTTCTGGATGAACTGCGCGTGCTCTCCTTGTGCCACGCGGACGCGGACCACGCTCTGGTAATCGCTTCCGGTGGTGAACTGACGCTGGCGTTCGCACGGGATCTTCGCGTTGCGCGGGATGACCGTGTCGCAGTAGCCGCCGACGACCTCGACGACCAGCGCGCGCGGCGTGACGTCGACGAGCACCGGCGCCTGACCGCCCGGCGACACGCTGAAGCCACCGACCGCCGGGGGCAAGACCTCGGAGCGCCCACCGGGGCCGAGCGAAGGCGCGACGGCGATGCCGGGCGGACCGTTCATGTTGATCGGCGGGGGGGCGCGCATGTCGGGCATCTGCGCGCTCGACTGCGTGGCGCCGTACGGGTTCGCGTTCGCGTAGGGCGCCATCTGGACGGGCTGCGCCGGCGCGTAGCCACCCTGCGGCTGCGGTGCGCCGTACCCTTGCGGCGCGCCGAAAGGGCCGAACGGGTCGGGCGGCAGCGGCGGGTACGGTTGCTGTTGCGGCGGGAGCGGCGCCGCGTATTGCTGCGGGGGCGGCGCTTGCTGGTATTGCGGCGATTGCGCCGTCGGTCCTCGGCCGCCCGTCTGGTACTGCTGCTGCTGCGGCGGCGGCGGCGGCTGGCCGGCCGCAGGCACGATGCGCGGCCCCGCCGCGGGGTTGGGCATCGTATCGGTGCCGAGCGGGCTCGGCTGGCCGGGAAGGGACGGCACCTTCGCCCCAGGCCCCGACTGGCTGATGCTCATGATCGACGGCATCTCGTCGATCGCGCCGAAGGCATCGAAGCCTTGCGACGGCGTGTTCGGCTTCAGGCTCGGCGGCCTGGGTTGATTGGGCGTGGTCGACGGCGCGGCCGACGGCGGTCCGCCACGCTTGGGGGGCGGTGGGATCGGCCGACCGCTGCGCCGCTCCCCCATCGGCAGCTCCTGCAGATCGGGGAACTCCTGCGTCATCGACGGATCCTCTTGCGGAGGTTCCGGCGGTAGACGCGGCGCGGTCGTCGTGCGGCCGCCTGGGGCCGGCCGGTTGGGAGCGGTCCGCGGCGGCGGCGGTATCGAGCGCGGAGGTCGACCGGCCGCGGGGGAGATCGGCGCCCCGGGTAGGCGCTGCGTGCCGATGGCTGCGGTGGCCGACGGGCGCGACATCGTCGCCTGCCCGTCTCCAAACGCACCTTGCGGGGGCGCCTGCTGATCGAGCGGGAGCGTCCGCGACATCGGCCCCTGCGGCATCCAGTCGGCCGCCGGCGTCGGCGCCGTCTCCATCTCTGCCTGCGGCGCCGCGGGCTGATTGGGGTGCAGGCTCAGCGTCGCGTCCTGGCCGGTGACGTCGGTGTTCGCGTCGACGCGGTGCTGAACGTTGTGCGTCGAGGTGACTTCTTCGGGCTCGGGCCCGCGCGGGCTGCGCACCGAGACGTCCGCCAGGCCGCGCCGCGTCGGGACGTGCTGCGTCGGCGGCACGCGCATGCCGCCCGGTGCCTGCGCCGGCCCCGGATCGGGCGGCGGCGGGATGCTGCGGCGTCGGAGCTGATCGGAGAGCGCCGCGGCCTGGATCGCCGCGCCGATGGCGACGACCTCGTCCGGGTTCACGCGATCGAGCGGTGCCATGCCGAAGAACGACTCGACGCGACGGCGCACGACGGGCGTGCGCGTGGAGCCGCCGACGAGGATCACGTGGTCGAACGCGCTGGGCGTCAGGCGCGCAAGGGACAGCGCGTCCTGCGTCACCTTGAAGCTGCGCTCGACCATCGGCTCGATGATCGACTCGAGCTCGCCGCGGTTGAGGCCGAAGGTCAGGTCGAGGTGGGTACCCCCGACGCCGTAACCGATCTCGCGCAAGCTGATCTGGGTCTGATCGGTGGTGGACAGCTCGATCTTCACCTGCTCGGCGGCGAGCTTCAGCCGCGCGAACGCCTGCGGATCGGTGCGGGGGTCGAAGCGGTACTGGCGCAAGAAGGACTCGGCCATGCGCTCGGCGATGGCGGTGTCGACGTCGTCCCCGCCGAGGAAGGTGTCGCCGGAGCTCGCGAGCACCTCGAAGACGTTGCCCGACAGATCGAGCAGCGTGCAGTCGAACGTGCCGCCGCCGAAGTCGTAGACGGCGATGCGCTCGTTGTTTTGCCGCCCGAGGCCGTAGGCGAGCGCCGCCGCGGTGGGCTCGTTCAGGATGCGCAACACCTCGAGCCCTGCGACGCGGCCGGCGACCTTGGTGGACGCGCGCTGAAGCTCGTTGAAGTGCGCAGGCACGGTGATGACGGCCTTGTCGACGGCCTCGCCGAGCGCGGCCTCGGCGATCTGCTTGGCCTTCTTGAGGACGAACGCGCTGATCTCCGGCAGCGTGTACTCCTGCCCGCGCGCGAGCACGAGCGGGCCCTGGCCGGGGCCCTCGCGCATCTCGAACGGGAAGCGCGAGCGCGCCTTCGTCAGCTCCTCGGAGTGCCACGATCGCCCGATGAGGCGCTTGACGCTCGAGATGGTGTTCTTGCCGTCGACGCCGAGCCGCGCCTTCGCCTCGGCTCCGACGAGCACCTGCCCGTTGGGGTGGAAGCTGACGACGCTCGGGAGCAGACGCTCCCCGTGCTCGTCCGCGATGACGTGGACGCGCCCCATTTTTACGCAGGCCACCACGGTGTTCGTGGTGCCGAGGTCGATGCCGACGACGCTCATCTAGGGGCGTTAGTCTAATCGTTACCGCGCGTTCTGTCCCGTTTCGTGGGTCTGCCCCCTCTCGACCCCCTCTCTAGCCCTCGCGCTCGGCTCGAAGGTCCCGGATCGCCTCGTCGAACCAGCGGTGAATCGCCCGCGGGAAGGGCCACATCCAGCCGTAATCTGGCCCCGTAAAGCGCTCGACGAGGCCGGCGCGGAGGCCCTCGGCGGCTGCGATCCCGTGGACCTCGGCGGTGGCGCGGAGGGTCTCGACGTACGCCTCCCACTCGATCCGGGCGCGGCCGTAGGCGAGGCCGATCGGGAAGAACGGGACGACGTACACGAACGACATCCACGCGTCTCCCATGCGCGCGCGCTGCCGGAGGTGGACGCGCTCGTGGCGGAGCAGGATGTAGCGCGCGTCGTCGGCCATGGCGTCCCAGGCGTCGGGGACCCACAAGGTTCCCCAGAGGACGGTGTGGTAACGCGTCATGTAGCTGCGCTGGCCGCCGAGCGTGATCGCGACGAGCGCGACGTGGATGCCCTTCTGGAGCAGGCTGGTCCGCTTCTTCCTGATCGCGAAGCCGGGGAACTCGGCGCGGATCTCGGCGAGCAGCGCGTCGGTGAGCACCGTCACGGCGCGGGCCCGGCGACGCAAAACGGACAAAAATACGTCGACCGTCTCGCGCCGAGCGGGCCCTGGTAGATGCGCGCGATCGGCTTTTTGCACACCAGGCACGGCTCGCCGGCGCGACCGTAGGCCCACGTCGGGCTCTTGCCGCCACGCGAGCGCCGGGGGCCGCGCTTGCCAGGCGTGACGTTGATGCGAAGGATGCGCACGCTCTCGGCGAGCACGCGCGCGAGCGCCGCGTCGGGCAGGTCCCGAACCTTCGTGCGTGGATCGACCCTCGCGATGAACAGCGCTTCGCTCTTGATCTCGTTGCCGATGCCGGCGACGAGGCGCTGCGAGAGGAGGGCCTCGGCGATCGAGAGCGCCGGCGCGCCTCGGAGGTTCTCGATGGCGGCCGCCTGTGCGAGCTCCGGCGACGCGGCAAGCAGGTCGGGGCCGAGCGACGCGAGGGCGCGCTTCGCCTGCGTCGCGCTGACGAGGCGAACGACCGGTGCGTCGAAGCAGATGGCCACGTGGCGTGCGGTCTCGAGCACCGCGCGCGCGCGCGAAGGGCTCTTGCGCCAGCGCTCGCCACGCGCGTAGACGTGCCAGCTGCCGGTCATCTTCATGTGGGTGAGGAGCACGCGCTCGTCGTCGAAGCGGACGACGAGGTACTTGCCGACGGACTCGACGGCGACGACGCGTGCGGCGGCGCTCGTGTCCGCGTCGCGGCCGGCGTGGGTCGGAAGCTCGAACCGCACGAGCGCTTGACCGGCGAGGACCTGCGAGAGCCGGCGAGCGGCCCGGAAGATGGTGTCCCCCTCCGGCATCAGCGCTCCTCGGCGTCACGACCGCGCACCCGCGGCTCGAGCGAGGCCGACTTCGTGCGCTTCCAGAGGCCCGTGGCCTTCTTGGTGAAACCCGCGCGCAGCAGCACCTCGGCCAGGGCGTGGCTCGTCGCCGGCACGCCGTCGATGCTGACGACGAGGAGCGCACGGCGGCGGCCGCTGTCGACGAGGTCGGCGAGCGCCGCGGCGAGATCGCGTGCGGCGGCGCTCGCCAGTGGCTCGTCGTTGGGCAAAAACGTGAGGAGCTGCTCCTCACGCTTGCCGAGGAAGCCGAGCAGCGCGCCGCCTTGCAGGATCACGCGGCATCCGGCGGCGCGCTGCGGGCGGCCGCGGCGATCCTCGGTGTCGCCTTTACCCTTGTCGCCGTCGCCGTCGCGGTCGCGCGCGGGCCACGCGAGCACGGCGCCGTAGGGGTTCGCCGGATCGGTCGCGGCAAGGACGACGACGCGCGGCGGTTCGGTCGGCTCGCGCGCGGCGCGCAGGCGATCGTCGGCGCCGGGGAGCGCGAACTGCGTCGCGCCGCGCTCGGCGACGAAATACCCGCGCCGCACGCGGCCGGCGTCCTCCATGGCCTTCAGCACCTCGTACACCGCGGAGAAACCGCCGGCGATCCCCTCGGCGTGCGTCGCCTCGCGCGTGAGCACGCCGTAGCGCTCGAGCAGGACCCGGCCGAGCGCGGCGCGGCGCTCGGTGTCGGTCGGCCGCTCGCCCCACCGAGCGCGCCGGAGCGACCAGCGCCCCTCGCTGCCCGGCGGCCCGGCGCGAAACGAGCGCGTCGCGTGAACGTCGGGGCGCCCGCGCGGGCGATCGGGCGCGCGGGCGCGGAGCCAGGCCCGGAGCGGCTCGAGCGTGTCGTTCGTGAGCTCGCCGGCCCACACCATGTCCCAGAGCGCGTCGAGCGTCGCCCCGGGGAAGCCGCCAGCCTCGCGCGCGAGCTCGTCCCAGAACACGGCGCCGCGCCGCTCGAGCACCGCGCGGATGCGGGCGTGCACCTCGCCGTCCACCGGAACGGGCGTCGTCGCGAGCAGCGGCTCGTGCTCGGCGAGGAAGAGCGCGATCCGCCCATCGCTCGGCCCCAGCGCTTCGACGCCCGCCCACACCACCTGCCCGCGCGCGCAGAGAAGATCGAGATCCCAGGGGCGGAAGCCGTCGATGCGGGCGGGCAGGACCTCGTCTTCCAGCACGGACGCCGGCACCGGGCACCCCTGGAGCTGACCTATCGCCGTCGTCAGCGCGTCGTGCCCGCGCAGGCGCTGGGTGACGTGGCTCCAGTCGAGCAGAAAGCGCGTGTAGGCGGCGGCGTCGACCGGCTCGACCTCGCGACGCAGGCGCGCGAGCGACTTGCGACGCAGCACGCGCAGCACCTCGGCGTCGCAGTACTCGGTGCCCGCGCCGTCGCGAAGGAAGGCGCCGGTCACGATGCGCCCGGCCTTGACGGCGCGGTCGAGGGCACCGGCCACCACCGCGGGCGCGAGGCCGAGGCGGCGCGCGACGTCGGCGGGGGTGAACGGACCGTGCGTTCGTGCGAAGCGGTGGACGAGATCCCCGACCGGATCGGCGACGCGCGCGAGGTACGCATCGGGAACGCCGCGCGGGGGCGAAATGCCGAGCGCGTCGCGGAAGCGCCCGACGTCTTCGACGGCGATGAGCCGCTTTTCGCCGGCGACGCGGACCTCGACGACGCGCCGCGCGGCCGCGAGCTCCTCGGTCCACGCCTTCGCGCCCGCCGGTGGATCGCAGCGCGCGCGCACCTCCGCCGCCGAGAGATCGCCGACGAAGAGGAGCGCGTCGTGGAGCCCGTCGGCGTGGCGCGCCTTGTGGGTGAGGCGCTGCTGCATCTCCTCGTGCTCGCGGATCGCGTCCGGCGCCAGGAGCTGCCGGAGCTCCGACTCGCCGAGCAGCTCCCGCAGCTGCGCGTGATCGATGCTGAGCGCCTGCACGCGGCGCTCGGCGAGGGGGGCGTCGCCGTCGTAGATGAAGTTGCCCACGAACGCGAAGAGGAGCGACGCAGCGAACGGCGAAGGCTTCTTCGTCTGCACCGTGGTCACGTGGATGCGCCGCGACTCGACGCCGCGAAGGATCTCGACGAGACCGGCCAGGTCGAAGACGTCACGCAGGCACTCGCGGTACGTCTCGAGCAGGATCGGGAACTCCGGGTGTTGCGAGGCGACGGCGAGTAGATCCTGCGCGCGCTTGCGCTGCGCCCAGAGCGGCGTGCGCTTGTCGGGCTGGCGGCGCGGCAAGAGGAGCGCGCGCCCCGCGCATTCACGGAAGCGCCCGGCGAAGAGCGACGTGCCCGAGAGCTCCTCGGTCGCGATGCGCTCCACGTCGGCGGAGTGCGGGAAGAACGCGTCCCACGCCGGCGGCTCGTCGGCCTCGGGGACGCGAAAGACCATCCCGTCGTCCGACCACACCGTGTCGATGTCGCCGGGAAACCGCACGCGGAGCGCCGCCGCCACGGCCGTCGCCCACGGCGCGTGCACGCGCGCGCCGAACGGCGTCATGACGCACACGCGCCAGTCGCCGAGCTCGTCGGTGAAGCGCTCGACCACGATGGTGCGATCGGACGGAACCTCGCCGACCGCGACCATCTCCTCATGTACGTAGTCGACGAGATTCTGGGCGGCGTTGTCGTCGAGGGCGTGGCGCTCGACGAGGAGCGCGTGCGCCGCGGCGGGCTTCAGGTGCGCGACCTTGCGCGTGAGCTCGCCGATGCGGGCGCCGAACGCGCGCGGCCGCCCCGGACGGTCGCCGTGCCAGAACGGCATCCTCCCCGGCTGGCCGGCCGCGGGTGTCACGATGACGCGGTCACGCGTGATCTCGTCGGCCCTCCAGGACGACGCGCCGAGCAGGAAGATATCCCCCTCGCGCATCTCGAAGACCATCTCCTCGTCGAGCTCACCGACGCGTCGGCTCGTCTTGCCGCGGGCACCGGTCGCGGCGCCGCCCGGCAAGAACACCCCGAAGAGTCCGCGATCGGGGATCGTCCCTGCGTTCAGCAGCGCGAGCTTCAGGGCCCCCTGCCGCGCGTGCACGACGCCGCGCGCGCGGTCCCACGTGAGACGCGGGCGCAGCTCGGCGAACGCGTCGGACGGGTAGCGACCGCTCAGCATGTCGAGCACGCCGTCGAAGGCGCCCCGCGGAAGCTCGGCGAACGGTGCGGCCCGACGCACGAGATCGTAGAGGGCGTCCACGTCCGTGCTCGCGGAGGCGCAAATCGCCACGATCTGCTGCGCGAGCACGTCGAGGGGATTGCGCGGATAGAAGGTCTCCTCGACCGCGCCCTCCGCCATCGCCCCCGACGCCGCCGCGCACGCGAGGAGATCGGCGCGGTGCTTCGGGAAGATCACGCCGCGTGACGTCTCGCCGACGCCGTGGCCCGCGCGCCCCAGGCGCTGCAGCCCCGACGCGACGCTCGGCGGCGCCTCGACCTGGAGCACCATGTCGACCGCGCCCATGTCGATGCCGAGCTCGAGCGACGACGTCGCCACGATCGCGGGAAGATCGCCGCGCTTCAGCCGATCCTCGATCATCGCGCGCGTCTCGCGCGCCACCGAGCCGTGGTGCGCGAGCGCG
Organism: Myxococcales bacterium; assembly: GCA_025359105.1. GTDB lineage: Bacteria > Myxococcota_A > Polyangia > Polyangiales > Polyangiaceae > JANYHK01. The sequence goes on from JANYHK010000132.1 coordinate 13,510, forward strand.
ATCTCTTCGCCGGCGAGCTCATTGAGGGCGCCGGCCAGACGCTCGGCGAGGCGCCGGCTGTTGACGAAGATCATCGTCGACCGGTGCTTGCGGACGATCTCCACGATCCGCTCGTGCACGAACGGCCAGACCGAGCCGTGCCCGGTCCCGTGACTGGACGCGTCGCCCGATGGCACCTCGGCCTCGTCGAGGTGGCCGAGATCCACCTTGGGCACCTCGATCGTGAGCTCGAATTTTTTCTTCTCGCCGGCGTCGACGATCGTGACCGGCCGCGGTGCACCGTTCGAGAACCCGCCGAGGAGGCGCGCGACCTCGTCCAGCGGACGCTGCGTCGCCGAGAGGCCGATGCGCTGCAGCGGCGGCTTGCCTGGTGTCTGCGCGCGCAGCTCCTCGAGTCGCTCGAGCGACACGAAGAGGTGCGCGCCGCGCTTGCTGGCGACCATCTGGTGGATCTCGTCCACGATGACGGTGTCGATCGACGTGAGGATCTCGCGCGCGCTGCTCGTGATCAGGAGGTACAGCGACTCGGGCGTCGTGATGAGGATGTCCGGCGGCGTCCGCAGCATCCGCGCGCGCTCGGCCTGGGGCGTGTCGCCGGTCCGCACGACGACCGTTGGGGTTCGCACGGTGGTGTCACCCTTGCGCGTCGCCTCGCTGACGACGCCTGCGAGCGGCGCGCGGAGGTTCTTCTCGACGTCGACGGCGAGCGCCTTCAGCGGCGACACGTAGAGCACGCGGCAGCGCGCCTTCTTGGCCGGCTCCTCCGACCACACCAGCCTGTCGATCGCCGACAAGAACGCCGCGAGCGTCTTGCCCGAGCCGGTCGGCGCGAGGAGCAGCGTGGACTCGCCGCGGGCGATCGGCGCCCAGCCCTGGACCTGCGGGCGCGTGGGCTCGCCCAGCGCGGAGCGGAACCAAGTCCGCACCGGGGGGTGAAATCGAGCGAGCGCGTCCTTGGCCATGGGGGCCGGGTATCTTTGCGCCGTTCGCGCCTGCGCGCTAGGAATCTGGTCTCGTGCGAAGCACGAGCTGCGAAGCATTCTGGAGGCGGGCCCCCTCGCGCAGCGCCACCTGTGTGCTAACGCGTGACTTGGAATGTTCCGAGCCCTCTTCTTCGGCACCCCCGCCTTCGCCGTCCCCTGCCTCGACGCCCTCGTGCAGATCGCCGAGGTTCGGGGTGTCGTCTGCCAGCCCGACAAGCCCCAGGGGCGCGGCCTCACGCTCGCGCCGCCGCCGGTCAAGGCGCGCGCGCTCGAGCTCGGGCTGCCCGTGGTCCAGCCAACCAAGCTCAAGACCGGCGAGTTCGGCGCGTGGGTGCGCGAGCAGGGGGTCGATGTCGCGCTCGTCGTTGCCTACGGCCGCATCCTCCCTGCGGACGTGCTGGCAGGGCCGCGCCTCGGGTGTGTGAACGTCCACGCCTCGCTCCTCCCCAAGTACCGCGGCGCGGCCCCCATCACGTGGGCGATCGTCCGCGGCGAGAAGGAGACGGGGGTGACCTTGATGAACATGGACGCCGGCATGGACACCGGCGACATGCTCGAGCAGAGCACGCTCACGATCGGCGACGCCGAGACCTCCGGCGAGCTGTCCGTACGGCTCGCGAAGCTCGGCGCCGAGCTCGTCCTCCGCGGCCTGCCCAAGCGCGTGGCCGGCGGTTACGTGCCGGTGAAGCAACCCGAAGCGCTCGCGACGACGGCCCCGATCCTCGACAAGCAGGACGGGCTCGTCCCCTTCGACTCGCCCGCGCGCACGGTGCACGATCACGTCCGCGGCATGACGCCCTGGCCCGGCGCCTTCGTGCGCTTCCGGGGAAAGACGCTCAAGATCCTCGCGACCAAGGTGGCCGGCTTCGCGCGGCCCGCCGCGCCGGGCACGGTGGTGCTCGCCGACAAGACCGGCGTCTTCGTGGCGTGCGCGGAGGGGACCGTGGAGCTCGTGACGGTGCAGCCCGAGGGGCGCAAACCGATCCGCGGCGCCGAGTGGGTCATGGGCCGCGGCGTGGCCGAGGGCGACGTGCTCGTGAGCGAGGTGGTCTCATGAGCCTGGCGCCCGGGTTTCGCGTGGTCGTCTCCGCCTTCGCCGAGAGCCCGCCCGACGCCATCGAGTCCGGCATGTCGCTCGTCGCCATGGATGCGCCCGATCCGGCGACCTTGAGCCCGCGCGACGTCATCGTCGCCGTGAAGAGCGCCGCCGTCGGCTGGGTGGATCTTCTCATGACGAGCGGGCAGTACCAGCACATGCCGCAGCCGCCCTACACGCCCGGGCTCGAGTCCGCCGGCGAGGTGGTGTGGGTCGGCGACGCTGCCGGCGGCGAGCTTGCGGTGGGTGACGCGGTGATCGTGGACGGCTTCCTCGCCGGGCCCCGATCGCTCGGCGCTTACCAGGCGTGGGGAGGCTTCGCCTCGTACGTCGTCGCGCCCGCCGTCGCCGCACGCAAGATCCCCGGCAAGCTCTCCTTCGATCAAGCGGCGTCCCTCCTCGGCAGCTACGAGACTGCGTACCACTGCCTCGTCGCGCGGGGGCGGCTCGCGGCGGGCGAGACGGTGCTCGTCCACGGCGCGTCGGGGGCCACCGGGCTCGCCGCCGTCGAGGTGGCGAAGATTCTCGGCGCGACGGTCATCGCGACCGGGCGCTCGCAGGCGAAGCTCGACGTCGTGAAGGCGCAGGGGGCCGATCACGTGATCCTCGCCACGGGCCGCTTCCGCGACGAGGTCAAGGCGCTCACGGGCGGCCGCGGGGTCGACGTCGTGTACGACGGCGTCGGCGGCGAGATCTCGCTCGAGAGCCTTCGATGCGTCCGCTTCGGCGCGCGGTTTCTGATCGTCGGCTGGGCGTCGACCCCCTTCGTCGCGCGCGGGGGCGGCCAGCGCGGCGCGCCCAACGCGAACATGCTGCCGACGAACCTCGTCATGATGAAGGGCCTCGACGTGCTCGGATGTCCGACGGCCATCTCGACCTTGAACGATCCGAGCACCCGCGCGCCGCGTCTCCGGCAGGTGCTCGCCTGGGCGGAGGAAGGGCGGCTCCGCCCGCACGTCTCGCACGTGTTCCCGCTCTCGGAGTTCAAGGCGGCGATGCGCGCGAAGTGGGGCGGTAAGGTGATCGGCGGGTGCGTCCTGCAGCCCTGAGGCGAAGGGACCCGCGGAGGCTCGATCCGTCGGTAAAGCAGCCTTCGCCTTGCGCGAGGGCGCCCGGTGGGCCATGTTCCGCGCTCCATGCGACCCCTCGCCGCTGCGCGCCTGCTCGTTCTTCCTGCGCTACTTGCGTTCGCGTGCGGAGGCGGCTCCAGCGACGTCGGCGGAAGCACCAGTGGAGGCAGCGGCGGCGCCAGCAGCGGCGGCGCGAGCAGCGGCGGCGGCAGCAGCAGTAGCAGCGGCGGCGCGAGCAGCAGCAGCGGTGCGAGCAGCAGCGGCAGCGCGGACGGAGGTAACGGCGACGGTGCGACGACGGACGCGGCGCCGTGCAGCGGCTGCGCGCGCGATTGGGGCAAGTTCCCGCCCGTGGCAAACGTCGCGGCGGCGAGCGAGCTCTGGGTTCTCTCCGACATTCACGGCGACTACGCGGCGTTCACGAAGCTGCTCCTCGCCGCCAAGCTCATCGCCGCCGCGCCCGCGGCCCCTGCCGCGGTGAAGTGGACCGGCGGCACCGCGTACGTCGTCGTCGTCGGCGATCTCATCGACAAGGGCCCCGACGCGGTCGACGTGGTGCGCCTCGCGAGCGCGCTCTCCATCGCTGCAGCTTCGGTTGGCGGCGGCGTGGTCGTGACGATGGGCAACCACGAGGCCGAGTTCCTCGCCGGCGCGGGCAGCAACGCGAAGGCCGTGGACTTCGAGAACGAGCTCACCGCCGCGGGCCTGGTGCCGGCCGACGTCGCCGCAGGGAACGACTCGCTCGGAGTCGGAGCCTGGCTCCGCGGGCTGCCCATGGCGGCCCGGATCGGCGACTGGTTCTTCTGCCACGGGGGTAACACCGCCGGGCAGACTCTCGACCAGGTCGTCACCGGGATCATGAACGACGTGAACACCAACGGGTTCGCCGCCAA
>JANYHK010000004.1 GCA_025359105.1 Myxococcales bacterium
CCGCGCCCCGCGTCGCCGCGCGCAGTTGTGCCGGCCGCGGGGGCGCTTGCGCGATGCGGAGCAGGAGCGGCAGGGCCGTCACCGGGAGCGCGGCGCGCCTGGGCGCGGCCCGAGCGGGGGCGCCGCGAGCGACTGGCACCGGTGGCGCGCCGCGCTGGGCCGGGGTCTGAACGGGGGCCGGCGCGATCGTGCGGAGGAAAAAGAAAAGCGACATGTCAGAAGCTCCCTCCCACGGCCTTCATCATGGCCGCGTAGTCGCTGAATCCGCCGACGGGTGAGCCGTCGAGCATCCCCTCGCCGTCGGCCATCGCGGCGGTCAAAAGCAGGCTCACGTAGTCGTCGTGCCCCGAGCCGCGCGCGCCGAACGTGAACGAACCGCTCGCGGTGATTCGCTCTTCGAAGGCCAAGAGCTCGCGCCGCAATTTCTCGTGCGGCGGCAGCGCGATCGTGCCGTCCGCGAACCACCTACGCACGGTCGCGACCGCCGCCGGCTTCGTCGCCGCTGTCCACGGGTGTGGCCGAAGCTCGACGCCGTGGCGCGAGAACGCGCTCGCGAGCATCAGCTCTTCGCGCTGGTCGGCGTGCACTTCGTAGATGCCGCACCGTTGCGCCATCCCGGCAAGACCGGCCACGATCTCTTCGCCCTTGGTTTGCGTCCAGAAAGCGCCTTCCACGCCGTCGACGAGCCCCCACTCGAGGACCGCCCGGCCGATCTCGGCGTCGGCGGGGCGCACCCATCGGCAGAGCCCCCACGTCCACGCGTCCTTCCGACCGGAGCTCGCGTCGATCACCATGGCCGATGCGGATGCGGAGCCGCTCACCTTGCGCGCGAAGGCGCGGTCGATCGCGTCAGGGTCGAACGCCGACAGCACGCCGGCTTGCGGAATCGCCCCGTACTCACGCGACCAGATCCGAAGGTCCGGCTCGAGCGCGTGCGTGCCCTCTTCGGTGATGGAGGGGTTCGCCTCCCACGAGGGCGCGTAGGCGACGATCTGGAACGAGCTATCGCCGAGGTCGAACGCGGTCGCGTGCGCGTCCTCGCTCCCGAGCGGGCTCGACGACAGGAACATGCGCGCGTTCTTCTGCGTCGCCATCGTCGGGCGGAGGGACGCGAGCACCTCGCTCGCCGGATTGCTCCCGCTGTCGGCGTCGCGCCACTTGGCGACCTCGTCGCAGATCGCCGCGATGCAGGTGAAGCCCGACACGCCGGCGATACTCGCGGTGAACGTCTTGAAGGCGATCGGCTTGTCGGTGAGCTCGATGCCCCCATCGATGGGACGCCACGCGATGCCGAGCGCGTCGAGGATGGTGCGGATCGTCCGGAGGCGCTGCGACGCCTCGTCACGGCTGACCGAAATGATCGCGATGATGCCGAGGTCGCCAAACGGAATCTTGTGCTCGCCGAAGAGCGCCTCGAGCACCGCGATGCGGCAGAGGGTCGAGCTCTTGCCGCCGCGGCGCCCGACGCGGAGGACGATCATGCGGCACGCACTGCGATAGAAGCGTTCGATCGTCGCGCGCCACCATGGGGACGTGACCGTGAAGCCCTTGGCCTCGAGCCGGCGCTCGAGCGCTGGGAGATGTTGGAGCAGGCTCATTTCGTGTCCTCGGGTAGCCGGTACGCCGCGAGGGGATCGACGGGGCCACGCGGGCGCGCCTCGGCCTCGCGCACGGCGAGCTCGTACGCGGCCAACAAGTTTTGCCGCGAGGCGTTCGCGAGCGACGACGCGAGGGCGAAGAGGCTCGCGTCACCCGTCGTCGCCGCCTTGTCAGAAAAGAACCGGGAGGCCGTGAGCTGCACCGCGGCGCTCGCGACGATGCTCGACGGGCCCGGGCCAACCTCGCCGCCGGCCTGACGCGCGAGCTCGGCAAGGTGCGACTCGACGAAGGCGTCGCCGGCGGTGCGATACGGTGCGAAAGGCGCCTGCGCGTCGAGGTCAACGAGGCCGAGCGCAGACACCAGGCGCGCGCGCGCGACCCTCGCGGGGCCTCCGCGTGCCCCCAGCGCCTTTGCGGACGCGCTATCGGCCACCGTGCCGTTCTTCCGGCGCAAGACCGGTACCGGATCCGCCGGAATCGGCGCCGGAAGCTCGTCGGCGGGCAGCACCTCGATGCGAGGCACACCCGCGCCCGTGCCGTGGCCCTTGCGGAGGGCCATCAGCGACCCCCGGGCGGCGGCACGGGCTCGAAGCCGGCGCGCGCAGCCTCGACGGCGCACGCTGCGAGACGCACACGCTCCCGAGCGGCGCGAACGGCGCGGGCGCACCGGCGGCGCTCGAGGACGGCTTCGAGGTTGACGGCGGCGGCATGGGCGAGGGGATGGGTCATGGGCGATTCCTTCGTCGAGGGCCTACAGCGCGAGGGGCGCCTACGAGGCGCGCAGACGCGTCGGGAGACGTCGAGGCCCCAAGGGCCAAGCGGACGGCGAACGGGGCGACGTAGGTCACGAGCGAGCGGCGCGGGGCAGGCGCGAGGGGCGGGGGCGACGAGCGCGGCATGCGCTTCGGCGTGGCCTTCCAGGCCGGCAACGGGCGGCGTTTGGGGCCGTTCGTGGGGTTTTCGCTTCGCCTCGTGCCACTTCGTGCCGCGTTTTCCGCTGCGGGGAAGCGGATCAATAGTCCGTAGCGGAGCGCGATCGGCGTGACGGCGGCGGGCCTCGCGTTCGTCGCCTGCGGCATCGTCCACGCGCCGGTGTGGAACGCCAGGGGCGGATTCCGGGTCGAGGCGGGCGCTTCCTCGATGGCCTCCTCGGGCTCCTCCTCTACCGCCCACCAATACCCGCCGTCGGCGGTGTGGTGTACCCCAGACCCCAGGGAATCGGGTATTGGTGATACCCGTAATTCCCGGTATTGAGGGTATTGAGGGTATTGAGGGTATTGATTCACGGCCCGACCCATCGGATGCCCAGGATCGTGTGGCCCTTGGTCGTCTCCTCGATGCGCTTGGTCGACACGAGGTGGGCGATCGTCGTCATCCCGTTCGCGTGCTTGCCGCCGACCTGTTTCGCGAGGTTGGTGCGGTTGCCCTTCCACGTGCTGTCGGGGAGCGTGCGGAGGTAGTCACGAATCTTGTCGGCACACTCGCCGCGCGCCTCAGCGCTGACCTTCGCCGCGTCGTCGGCGTCCTGCTGGCGCATCTGGGCGCCCTCGAGGTGGACGACGCGAAGCCCCCACCTGTGGTCTCCGTCCCGCTCGACGTCCTCTGACCCCAGGCCGAAGGACGGCAGCTCCGTGCCGATGAGCCGGTCCTTCTCGTGCTCCACCGTCGTGGGCTCACCCTTCTCGCCGGCGAAGATAAACACGCCGTCGGCCGCGTCGAAGATCGCCGAGCTCCCGCGCAGGCTGTACCTGGCGGCGCTCTTGCCCTCACCCGGCTTTTTCGCGTGGTGCAGCAGCTTGCCCGCGGCGTCGACCCGCTTGATCTCCTGACCAAGCACGTCGATGTACTCGCGGATCTCGGAGCTGTTCTCATCGACACCCCGAGTCGCCCCCTTCAGGGAGTCGACGACGACGTAGCCGGCGCGCGTCTCTTCGAACAGGCGTCGAAGCACGTCCCGAGCGTCCGGATCGGTCAGCCGAAACGGCGGAAACGTAACGGTTCGCAGCTCCGTGATCTCGCCGAGGTCGATGCCGCTCGCGCGGGCCATCCGCTGGTAGCGCTCGCGCGTGATGCGGTGCCCTTGCTCGAAGTCGATGTGCAGGACGGGGGCACGCACCACGCTGTAGACGCCGAGCGCCGGCTTACCCGAGGCGATCGCCAGCGCCAGCGCCTGCGCGTAGAGCGTCTTGCGCCCGTAGCCGTAGCCGCCGACGATCGTGAGGGAGCCGCGCGCCAGCCGCAGCCCTTCGCAGAGCCACACGAGCGGGGGCAGCGGGGCGGCGATCTCCACCGTCTCCTCGATGACGTACCTCGGCGCCGGCTCCGGCTTCTTCTCCTCAGCCGGCGGCGCGTCGTCGGGATCCATCGGCACGAGGTCGGCGATCGTCTTGCCCGCGTTCAGCAGGTCCGTCACGTCGTGGTAGGGCGCGGGCGGCTCGACCACGCGGATCGACCTGGCGACGCTCCGCAGGCTCGACGCGACCTCGGCGGCATGCCTGCGCCCGACGTCGTCGGCGTCAGCGACTACAACCACGTCGCGATCGGCGAGCACGCGCCGCGCGACCTCGGCAACGCCAGCCCACTTCCCCGCTCCGCCAGGGTTGCACGTGGCGAGCATGCCGCGCGCCATGAGCGTGTCCGCGTCCTTCTCGCCCTCCACGACGTGGACGGTTCGGTCGGCGTCGTCGCCGACGAGCTCGGGCAGCCTGTAGAGCACGCGCTGCACGTTGGTCATGTTCCAGATCCAGCCCCCCGCGCCGTCGGGTTGGCGCTGTAGGAACCTCTTCCCGGGCTTGCGAACGACCTGGTAGAGGAGGGCGCCGTGCTCGTCGTGGTACGAGTACGCGGTTTCCACGTCGTTCACGGGGCGGGTGCTCTCGCCGTGCGTCGTCCCGCACTTGCAGGGGCCGTGCAGCCGGTGCGCGTAGGTGCCGGCGCCATCGAGATCGAGCGGGCCCGCGAGCTCCTCGCGAGAGCAGTGCACGTACGCGCCATCGCTCGACGTGAAGCCCGCGCATCGCCTGCCCTGGCCGCGCGGATCTTGGTCGGCGCCATCGCAGATCGGGCACCGACGTTGCTTCGTATGCCGCATGTTCGGCGCGACGGTCATAGGTCGAGCTCCTCGCACTCGTCACCATGGGCGGTGGTGAGCAGCAACGCGGCCACCGCGAAGAAGTCGAGCATCTTTCGGTGGGCGTCCGAGCGCCTCACCCAGTCGTAATCCCAGAGGAGTCCCTGCATCCGTCGCATGGCGTGCTTGCCGGCAAAGACGGAAAGATGGTGGTCCCACTGCAGGAGCCCCAGCGCTTTCATCTCCGCCTCGACGCGATCGGAGCAAGACCCAATGGTCGCGTGGCAGGTGACGAAGAAGTGCTCGACGCGGTGGTGGTCGTAGATGCCGGCGTCCTTCGTCCACCACGACACCCACCCCTCGCTGAGGTTTTTCAGGCGCACCAGGTCGCGCCCGCAGACGTCGCACGGCAGGGTAACGCGCGCTCTCTTAGACTTCGTTGTCATGCCGCCTCCGAGATTGCGGCGAAGTTTCGTTCGAACGCCGCGCGCCTCGCGCGCGCCTGCCACTTCAGGGGTCCGACGTTCACGTCAACGAGATCCAGGACCAGTGGCGCGGCCTTCGTCTCGTGCATGCGGAGTGCGCGTCCGATGCGCTGGATCAGACGACCCTCCGCTTTGCTCGGCCACGCGAGCACGACTCGGCTCAGGCGCGCGACATCGATCCCTTCGTCGAGCAACTGCGTCCCGACGATGACGTCGAGCCGTCCTTCGCGAGCGTCCGTCAGGATCTGCGCGCGCTCGGCCTTCTTCTTCTGCCCGGTGAGCGCGACGGCGCGAAGCCCGCGCCCACGAAGTCGATCGGCCAGACGCTCCGCATGCTCGACGCGCCCGAGCAGAACCGCCGAGAGCTCGCCCGCGCCGTGTTCGAGCACCAACTCGACGATCTGCTCGTCGCGCGCCACATCTTCGGCAAGCGCATCGAGCAACGGCGCCCAGTCGCGCCGGTCGGCGTACTCGAAAGCGAAGGCGGTCTCCACCTGCACGTATCGCGGCGTGACGGACCGGCCCGCCTCGACGAGCTGCGCGCGTGTCACCGCATACCGGACCGGGCCGAGATGGTGATGCACGAAAGCTGTCAGGCCGTCGACACGATCGATCGTCGCCGTGAAGCCGTAAAACCGCCGCGCACCGAGGCGCGACAGGAGCCGCCGGTAGCTCTCGGCGGCCGCGTGGTGCGCCTCGTCGACGATGACGACCTCGAAGAGCGGGGCGATCTCGGCAATCGCCTTGTCGTCGAGCGCCTGCACGAGTGCGACGGTGATCCGTTCAACCTGGCGCTCGCCGCCCCCAATCAGCCCACACGGGACACCGAGCCGCGACGTGACGCGCGATCGAAGCTCGACGGCCTGGTCCATCTGCATGCAGAGGACGAGCGTCGGCAAGCCGAGTTCGCCGATGGCGGCGACGATCTTCTCACCCTTGCCCGAACCGCAGGGGGCGACGAGAACGCCGGTCGTGTTCGAAAGCAGCGCGTCGAGGGCCTTGCGCTGGAACGTCAGCAGCTCTCCGCGGTAGGGGAGCGGCTTCGCCGCGAACGTAGGCCGGTCGTCGACGACCCTGAGCCCCATGCACCGCGGGCGACACACGCCGGGGGCGCCGATTGGGTAAAGGACGTGGTCGTCTTCGACGACGAGCGAGGATACGCGCGCCGGAATCGCAAAGGCGCGAGGGTCGGCGCGGCGGTCGGCCTGGACGCGAGCGGGGTTCGCCACCGAAAGCCTCGCGGCGTCCTCGCGGATCTGATCGGGCGTGAGTGCCGCGATCGGGACCGCCACAACGCCGCCCCGGATGCGCACGGCGCCGCTCACCGGGGCGCCGCCTTCCTGAGCCCGATGCGCGCGAGCACGGCCCCTTCGTCGCGAGGCTGGTCGACGTCGTCTTCATCGTCGTCCTCGCGCGGGTCGTGTGGAGCGTCGTCGCCGCCGAGCTCGCGCAGCGCCTCGAGTACTTCGTCGGCGGGGGCGCCAGCGATCGCGCCGCTCCTGAATGCCGACGGGCAGAGAGGGAGCAACCTCTCGCGGAAGCGCCGTGCGTCCCATCCGATCGTGGCGGCGCAGTTCAACACGGTGACGACGAGCGGCGCGACGGCGAACGTGGCGCGCGGCTTCATCTTGCGAGGCGAGGATTTCGGTGTAGGGTTCACGTTGTCTCCGAAGCGCCCGTGCTCCCTGGTCGGAGTGCGGGCGCGCCCTATTTGGGCGACCCGCAAGGGCGCGGTGATTCAGGCGGCAGCCGGCGAAGGGGGCGGTTCGGAAGGGGACGACGCGGGCGGCGCGTAGCCGGCGGCAACGGCGCGCGCGACCAGAAGGGCCGCGTTCCCTTCGATCATTGGGCGGTCGGCAAGCGCGTTGGCGATCGTTTCCCTCGGCAGGTTGAGGCGCCGCGAGAGGGGGTTGATTCCGGCGCGCTCGACCTGGACGGCGAGCCACGCGATCAAGCTGTGGTGGATTCGGCAACCGCGAGGCGCTCGACGAACTGGATTGGGCGACATGCGCGAGGGTCTACTGCGGCGCGCGTTGCACGTACCCGGGACGCCAATTGTTGTCGCTGGCGGTGGGGCTTGCGCGGGCCCGTTGTGGCCTGGCGTATACCTTCGGTGCGCCCCGCTCTGCCCGGCGCTCGGGGTCACGCGCTCCTCCGCCCGGCTACCGCCTTCGCGGCGGCGTCTCGCAGGCAATCCCAGCACCTTCCCTCGGCCTGCTTCGTCTTCAGGAAGTGAATGTGCTTCTTGTGGACCGGGCAGAAGTGCACCGCGTAGGCGTCGTTCGACAGCGTGGTCGGCTTCGTCGGGGGCGTCACGGCTCACCCTTCGCCGCCGCCGGGTCCGGCTGGATGCCCATCTCGGCGAGCGCATCCCGTACGCGCTCCCCGGCACGGCCCCTTACAGCGCCGACGCCCTGCTCCAGTGCCTTTTTCGCGGTGCGGGGATCGACGTCCGCCCGCACCGCCAACTCGAGTGCTTGTCTCGTGGTGCTCATGACGAACACCATGAGTCGCGATGCGCGACCGTGCGACGTCGCGAGGCGCGGAAACTAGGTTGAAACGCCGTTTCCGCGCGCCGCGCGCATCTTGCGGAACGTGTCCTTCTCGCGCGTGAATGCCTGGCCGACGGTCTTCGCGGTGTCGGAGAAATTGCCGCAGGCCAGCGAGATCACGGCAAGCTCGCGATCGGTGAGGTCCATGCCGTAGTGGGAGACGGCGATGCTCGCTAGAAAAGCTCGGCCGTCCGTCGGACGCGTCGCACGCCAGGGCGGCGGGGCGTCGCTCAGGAGTTCGGCCGGCAGCGCCTTCAGCACGCGTGACACCCCGGCCACGTCCAGCTCGAAGGCGATCTCCATGTCGCCCTCGGTGGCGCCCGCGGTCGCCAGGTAGAGCGCCTGAAGGTCGAGAGCGGCGCGGCGCAGGGCATCCAGCTTCTCCCGGATGCGGGCGCGCATCTCCTTCACCTCCGCCAGGTGCTGTAGCGCCCTCGGGATCGGCCAGGTCTCGCGCTCAACGTCGCCCGAGGCGGCCATAGCGAGGCGGCGGAGCCACACGAAGTTCTCGTCGTCGAAGTCTTCCTCGAAGACGGCGCGATGCTCGAGCAGGGCCCAGCGTTGCACGTTGTCGGCCGTCGCCTTTGACTTCCACAACACCGTGCGCTCGTCCACGGCGGGCAACTTCGGCTTGGCCATCGCCGCCATCATCGCCGACGAGCGCGCTCAGCCGCCAGGTCGACGACGCCGACGCGATCGAGCTCGCGGATGCGCTCGCCGATGGCCTTCACGGCATCCCACGCCTCGGCCAAGATGGCGGCGTCGAGCTTCGCCCTCAGGGCGGCGGCGAGGTCACAGGAAGGCCCCGATGATTGCCCCGGCGTTGCCCCATTTCGAGAAATCTCGGCAGCGCTCGGATCGCCGATCGGGCTTGTTTTCTCGATGTGCGGGGAATCCGCGGAGGCCTGCGACGCTTTTAAATCTCCTGCGTATACCGTTCCGCCAAGGGGCCTCGCTACGACGCCCAGCGATGATAGCATTCGCGGCCATGAAGCTCGTGTCGCTTGCCCGCCTCTCCCTCGCCTCGCTCGCCTCGGTCGCCGTTGCCTCCGGCTTCGCCTGCGGTGGGGAGGCGCCGCCGCCCGTCGCGCCGACCACGCCGACGCCCACGCCGGCACCGACGCCCGTAGCGATCGCGACGCCGACGCCCGCTGCGAAGGCCCTGCCTTACCCCGTCACGCGCGCCGGCGACGCGAAGGACGTGCTCTTCGGTACCACCGTCCCCGATCCGTACCGCTGGCTCGAAGACGTAAAATCCGACGACGTCAAGAAGTGGATGGACGAAGAGGACGCCCTCGCCCGCGGTGAGCTCGCCAAGCGACCGGGCCGCGATGCCATGGCCGCGCGTCTGAAGGAGCTCTTCTACGTCGACTCCGTCGGCATCCCGGTGCACCGCGGCGCCCGCTACTTCTGGAGCAAGCGCGACGCGACGAAGGAGAAGAGCATCGTCTATTGCAAGGACGCCAAGACCGGCGCGGAGAAGATCCTCCTCGATCCGAACGCCTGGAGCGCCGGCGGCACGAACGTGTCGCTCGGCGGCTGGTGGCCGACCTGGGACGGCAAGACCGTCGCCTACAAGATCAAGTCGAACAACTCCGACGAAGCGACGATGTACCTGATGGACGTCGCGACCGGGAAGAAGAGCGAGATCGACGTCATCGAGGGCGCCAAGTACGCCGGCGCCGCGTGGACGCCGAAGGGCGACGGATTTTATTACACCTGGCTCCCCGTCGACAAAGACATCCCCACCGCCGAGCGCCCCGGCTTCGCCGAGATCCGCTTCCACAAGGTCGGCGCCGATCCGAAGAAGGACGCCCGCATCTACGAGGCGACGCACGACGCCAAGACGTTCCTCTCGACGTCGATCTCCAGGGACGGCGCGTACCTCTTCGTCTACGTGACCCACGGCTGGTCGCGCGGTGACGTCTACTTCAAGGATCTGCGCGCGAAGGAGGACCTCGGCTTCAAGCCGCTCGTCACCGGCACCGACGCGCTCTTCGACGTCGACGCCTACCAGGGCCGCTTCTACGTGAAGACCAACGACGGGGCGCCGAAGTACAAGGTGTACGTCGTCGATCCGAAGAAGACCGAGCGCGCCGCGTGGAAGGAGATCGTCCCCGAGCGGGCCGACGCGACGCTCGACGGCACGTCGATCCTCGGCGGCAAGCTGGTCCTCGACTACCTGAAGGACGTCGCTACGAAGCTCGAGGTGCACGATCTCGACGGCAAGCTCGTGCGCGAGATCGCGCTGCCGGCGATCGGCACCGCCAGCATCTCCGGCCGCGAGGACGAGGACGAGGCGTACGTCTCGTTCACCTCGCTCACCTTCCCGACCGAGATCCAGGAGACGAGCGTGAAGACCGGGCAGAACAAACCCTGGTTCAAGCTCAAGGTGCCGGTCGACCCGACGAAGTACGCCGTCGAGCAGCTCTTCTTCAAGTCCAAGGACGGGACGAGAATTCCGCTCTTCCTCGTCCACGCGAAGGACGCCAAGAAGGACGGAAGCTCGCCGCTCCTCATCAACGGCTACGGCGGCTTCCAGTCGTCGCAGAACGCCACGTTCCGGGCGAGCATCTTCCCGTGGCTCGAGAAGGGCGGCCTCTTCGCGCTCGTGAACCTGCGCGGCGGCGCCGAGTACGGCGAGGAGTGGCACCGCGCCGGGATGAAGCGCAACAAGCAGAACGTGTTCGACGACTTCGAGGGCGCCGCGGAGTTCCTGCAGAAGGAGGGGTGGTCCACGCCGGGTCGCACCGCCATCACCGGCGGCTCCAACGGCGGCCTCCTCGTCGGCGCCGCCGCGACGCAGCGGCCCGATCTGTACCGCGTCGTCCTGTGCGACGTGCCCCTCCTCGACATGGTCCGGTACCACAAATTCGGCAGCGGCAAGACGTGGGTCGAGGAGTACGGGTCGAGCGAGGACGAGGGGGATTTCAAGGCGATCTTCGCGTACTCGCCGTACCACCACGTCACCAAGGGCAAAAAATACCCGAGCATCCTCATGCTCAGCGCCGACAGCGACGACCGCGTCGACCCGCTCCACGCGCGCAAGTTCACCGCCGCGATGCAGGACGCGTCGACGGGCGGGCCCGTCCTCCTGCGCATCGAGAAGAACGCGGGCCACGGCGGCGCCGACATGGTCAAGGCGTGGGTCGAGAAGCTCGCCGACGAGTACGCGTTCGCGCTCAGCGAGATGGACAAGTGACGAGGGCAGTCGCCGTCGTCGGCTTCGGCGCCTGGGGGACGGCGCTCGCGTCGCATGTCGCGCGGCTGGGCCACAGCGTACGAGGGTGGGCGCGCGAGGCCGACGTCGTCCTCAGCGTGAACACGAAGCACGAGAACACGCCGCTGTTGCCGGGCATCGCGCTCCCGACCGCGCTCACGGCGACGAGCGATCCTGCGCTCGCGGTGCGCGGCGCCGACGTCGTGCTCCTCGTGCCGCCGTCGAAGCACCTGCGCAGCGTGGCGGGGCTGATCGAGCCGTACCTCGAGAAGGGCGCGCGCATCGTCGTCGCCTCCAAGGGCATCGAGGAGGGCTCGCTGCAGCTGATGAGCGAGGTCCTCGCCGAGGCGCTCCCGCGGGTGAAGCCCGAAGAGATCGTGTTTCTCTCGGGCCCGAGCTTCGCGAAGGAGGTCGCCACCGGTCTGCCCACCGACGTCGTCGCCGCGTCCAAGGATCCGGCCGCCGCCAGCGAGATCCAGCGCCTGTTCCACACCCCGATGTTCCGCGTCTACACGAGCAAGGATCCGATCGGCGTGCAGATCGGCGGCGCCGTGAAGAACGTCGTCGCGATCGCCGCGGGGGCGTGCGAGGGCCTCGGGCTCGGGCTGAACGCGCGCGCCGCCCTCATCGGGCGCGGGCTCGCCGAGATCACGCGCCTCGGCGTGGCGATGGGCGGCGATCCGCTGACCTTCCTCGGGATGGCGGGCGTGGGCGATCTCATCCTGACGTGCACCGGCGCCCTGTCGCGCAACCACGAGCTCGGCCTGAAGGTCGCCGAGGGCGTCGATCCGAAGGAGTTCCTGGCGGGCCGACGCTCCGTCGCCGAGGGCTACTGGACGAGCGCCGCCACGTACGCGCTCGCGCAGAAGCGCGGCGTCGACATGCCGATCACCGAGCAGGTGTACCACGTGCTCCACCAGGGGCGACCGCTGCTCGAGGCGCTGAAGATGCTGGTCACCCGCGATTTCAAGGACGAGCTCGTCGGCATTCGCCCGTAGCCGGCGGCACCGAATCGCGCCTCTCCCTGACCCTGGAAGGACAGGTGACGATCAGCGCAGCGGCCCGGCGACGCTCTCGACCGCGCGAACGAGAGCGCCGGTGGTGATCAGTGCGGTCACCGCCTCGATGTCGCGGTAGAGCGGCCGGTCCTCCGTCATCGGCGCGACGAGCTCGCGCACGCACGACTGCGCGACGGCGACGCCCTTGCTCGGCTTGAGGGGGCGGCGCTGATCGATGCCCGCCGCCGCCGTCATGATCTCGATCGCGAGCGCCGACTTCGTGTTGCGTACGACCTCCACGAGCTTCTTCGCGCTGATGCTCCCCATGCTCACGTGGTCCTCTTTCCCTGCCGACGACGGGATTGAGTCGACGCTCGCCGGGTGGCAGAGGACCTTGTTCTCGCTCACGAGCGACGCGCTCGCCACCTGGGCGATCATGAAGCCCGAGTGCAGACCGCTGCCGGCTGCGAGGAACGGCGTGAGGCCGCTCGAGAGCGCCGGGTTCACCAGCTGCTCGACGCGGCGCTCGCTGATGTTCGCGAGCTCCGCCACCGCCATCGCCGCGAGATCGAGCGCCAGCGCCAGCGGTTGGCCGTGGAAGTTGCCGCCGCTGATGACGTCGGCGTTGCCGTTCTCGTCGAGAAAGACGCTGGGGTTGTCGGTGACGCTGTTCACCTCGCGGGCGAGCACCTCGCGGATCCAGGCGAGGGCGTCGCGCGTCGCGCCATGCACCTGCGGCATGCAGCGGATCGAGTACGCGTCCTGCACCTTGCCGCAGTTGACGTGGCTCTCGGCGATCTCGCTCTCCGCGAGGAGCGCGCGCATGTTGGTGGCCACGAGCGCCTGTCCGGGGTGCGGCCGCGCCGCGTGGAGCCGCGCGTCGAACGGCCGGCTCGAGCCCTTGCTCGCTTCGAGGCTCATCGCGCCGGCGACGTCCGCGATCGTGGCCAGCCGCTCCGCCTCGAGCACCGCCAGCGTGCCGAGGGAGGCCATGTACTGGGTGCCGTTGATGAGCGCGAGGCCCTCCTTCGCTGCGAGCTCGAGTGGAACGAGCCCGGCACGCGACAGCGCCTCGGCGCTCTCTTCGTGTCCCTCGGGAGCCAAGACCTCGCCTTCACCAATCAGCGCGAGCGCGAGGTGCGCAAGCGGAGCAAGGTCACCCGAGGCGCCGACCGATCCTTGGGCAGGCACGCGCGGAGTCACTCCTGCGTTCAGCATCGCGACGAGCAGATCGACGACCTCGGCACGCACGCCCGAGTAGCCGAGCGCGACCACCTGAGCGCGCAAGAGCATCATCGCGCGCACCTCGGCGACGCCGAGATCGGGCCCGACGCCACAAGCGTGGCTGCGCACGAGGTTCCGTTGGAGATCGCGAATGCTCGCCTCGGGGATGCGCGTCTCTGCAAGCGCGCC